>NZ_CAIJDS010000001.1:0-571420 GCF_903819475.1 Rhodococcus sp. UFZ-B548 | reverse complement strand
GGCCTACCAGCAAGGTTTTGAGATATGTCAAAACTGCGTGCAGATAATTCGGGTGGCGCGATGGTGTCCGTCCCACGGGCAGCGGCAAAGTAGCGGTCCAACGGATCGGCGACCGACGCGACGCGGTCGGGCAGCGCGCCGAGAAGAACTGCGGTGTCGAGCATCTGGTCGTAGAAGGAGAAGGTATTGACCGGGACGGAGTCGAGGCCCAGGTCACGGAGGTCGGCCAAGCCCTGCCGACGGAGGTCACGGGCGACAGCCTGCAGGGCGTCGGCGTCGATGCGCCCTGCCCAGTAGCTTTCGGTTGCCCGCTTGAGTTCTCGATGAGGACCGATGCGCGGTGAGCCCAGCACGGTCGAAGTGAATGTTGTTGTCACGGAGTTTCTCCAGATTGCCAATGCATTGATGGCCACTGCCGGCAGACGGGTACACCTCACGAGACCTCGAGTTTCGGCGGACAGTACTGCCCGCACCGCACACGAGGTCCGATGGAGATCTACACGCCCATTCCACGAGGCGGTGGACCGTCGGGCACGGCGTGCCCGACACAGTCGGCAGGTCTTCGGACTCGCGGGCACTCGATCGAGTTGGATCGAACCTACTGGCCGTCGCTTCCCAGGCGGATGCCCAGTGCACATAAACGGCGGTCGTTCCTGCTTACCGCTGCGGGACAGTCCCGGATTTTCACCGGGTTCCCTCTCACTCCGACAGCTTGCGCTGACGGGGCTTCGACGCCGGGAACGGTCTTCGGGGCTCCTCATGACCGCGCCGGGCGAACCAGCTGCATCGACCAGCATAAGGCCAACCCTCCCTGAGCAGTCAAGGAGAGTCGGCGAAGGGCGCTACGCGCGTGACATGTAGGAATTCGAGTCCGGTGGTACGCGCGGAAGATTCTCGGAGGAACGTAGATTCTCCGCCATTTCGACAAGCAGATCCTGCGAAGACGGCGATAGATCGACGACGCGAGAGGTGAGGTTTCGCAGGCGCACGTTGTGCAGCTGCTCGAGGAGAGAGAGGTCCGCCTCGCCGCCCGAGATCGCGGGCGGAGTTTGATCGGACGGGGCGTAGAAGTAGTCCGGATGGACGTTGAAGAAGTGGGCGAGGGCGGCAACCACTTCGGGTGACGGGTTGGTTCGGACGCCGGTGCGCAGTTGGGACAGGTACGGCGTCGAGATGCGGCAGCCGAACTCGGTCATGCCGCGAACGACCATCGCGTTGGTGACGTGAAAGTCGGCAGTCTCGAACAGCGAGTTCAAGCGATCGTTGAACTGGTTCGACATGAGACGTCCCTTCCCCCGTTACGCACAGGCTCCGTCGATTCAATTAACTGCATCATAGCCAGTTATCGAACGATTAGCTGTTTTGGATTCTCGCGAAGGGGGTTGTTTGCAGGGAAAATCCCTAGGGTAGAAGGTCCCTACTTTGAGTGATCTGGACAAATCGCCGTCAAGAATCGAACGGCGAACTATTTGCCGGGGAAGTGGATTCCGGCCATGCGGATCAGAGCCAGCCGTTCGACTCGGCGATTCTGACGGCTTCCGCGCGCGTCGACGCACCTGTCTTGCCCATCGCGGATGACAGATGATTTCGAACTGTCCCTGCGGACAAGAAGAGCGCCCCTGCGATGGCTGCCACGGGTGCGCCGTCGTGAGCGGCGCGCAGTACTTGGGTCTCACGCTCCGTCAGGGGCGACTCGCCGCTGACGAGGCTGTCGGCCGCAAGGGTGGGATCGACGACGCGCAGTCCGGCGTGGACACGCCTGACTGCGTCGGCCAACTGCCTGGCGGGTGTGTCCTTGACGACGAACCCGCCGGCCCCGGCGTGCAGGGCTTTGCGAAGAAATCCGGGACGTCCGAACGTGGTGACGATCAGGACTCGGGTGTCGGGTGCTGCCTCGCGAAGGGCCGCCGTCGCGGCGATTCCGTCCATGCCGGGCATCTCGACGTCCAGAAGCGCGACATCCGGGCGGTGTTCGAGAACAGCGGCCACAACCTCGTCGCCGCGACCGACCTCGGCCACCACGGAGAGGTCGGATTCCAGATCGAGTAGTGCGGCCAACGCTCCTCGCACGAGCGCCTGGTCGTCCGCCAAGAGCAGCCGTATGGTTGCTCGATCGCCCTGGCTGTTCACTCTGTCTCCTGTTCGACTACCTGAAGTGCAAACCCCTGCGGCTGGGGATGAGTGATGATCACTCGTGCGCCCGACGCTCCGGCGCGCTCGCGTAATCCGATCAGACCGTTGCCGGAAGACGTCGACGCGGCCCCTTGCCCGTCGTCGACGACCGACGCACTTTTTTCGTCGACCGTGATCCGGCAGTGGGTCGCACCGCTGTGTCGAACGACGTTGGTGACGCCCTCACGGATCGTCCATGCGAAGAGTTCGCGAAGACGCGTGGGAACCATGTCGGTACTGCTCGGCACCTCGTCCTCGATACCAGCCGCACGCAATGCCTCTCGTGCTCGGGCTATTTCGACGGGAAGAGAAATCCCACGAAATCCTTCGACGGCCGAGCGCACGTCTGCCAACGCGTCACGCGAAAGTCTTTCGAGGTCGTCGAGTTCGTTGCGCGCACGTTCGATATCGACATCGAGTAGGCGATTGGCCAGTTCGGCTTTGATCGTGATGACGGTCAGCGAGTGTCCGAGGATGTCGTGCAGATCGCGCGCCATCCTCGTTCGCTCCTCCATGATTGCCCGCTGCTCCTGCTCTTCGCGTTCATGGAGCATGGCGAAGTTGCGGCTGATCAGGGACATGATGCCCCAGGTCGCGAATGCGGCCGCGCAGACTCCGAGCGAGAGTCCGGAGTAGTTCCCCCACCCGGACGAGAGGCTGACTATCTCCACGGAGGCCGCGAACACCAAGGCGAGAATGCCGCCCGCGACGGTCGGCAGCAGCGTCACCGCTGTCACCGCGAGATACGGTGCGGCTGCCAAACCAGTCGGCCCGACGCTGACGATCATCACGGCGGCCAACGCGGTCAAGGCGGCCAAAGCCAGTGCAGCTTCGCGAATCGTCGGCCGAGTCATTGTCATTCGACGCCGCTGCTGCGTTGTGGCGAACGTGTAGAGATAGAGCGCACCGAAGGCGACCGTCGCGAGAATCCCTGTCCAGCCGCGCAGTTCGTCGCGCAGATTCCATCCCTCGATCAGCGGCCCGCCGAGAAATACCATCCAGACCGCCGCGAAGAGAACGCCGAAACGATTCCGCCGCGGGAGCGCGACGGAATCTTCTCGGTCAGTCGTTTGCGACAACTACACACGCTCCGTATCTCGTTGGAACCGCCAGATCGCTCCGCCGGCGAAGATGGCGAACCACACCAGGATATTGACGATCCAGGTCCAGTGAATGCTATTGCCCGTCAACGGTGCGTGGGCGAGGGCGTTGATGCCGAACATCGGGGTGAACTGTGCGATGGTCGCCCATACGGAACCGTCGGTGAGCGGCACGAAGAGTCCGCCGCCGAAGGCGAGCAGAGCCAGTCCCGGTCCGAGCAACTGCATGACGTTCTCACTGGGGAGTAGATACCCCATGAACAGGCCGAAGGCCGCGAAGATCGACGATCCCAACCAGGCGATCAATGCCGTTGTGAACCAGAGTGATCCGTCCATCTGCGCCGAGGTGAACGCGCCGACGACGTAGACGACAAGGATCGAGACGAGACCGAGCAGCATCGCCATGATCAGTTTGACGGCGATGTAGGCGACCGGGGTCAGGGGAGTCAGCCGAAGTTGACGGCTCCATCCCGACGCTCGCTCGATCGAGACCATCGCTCCGCCACTGGTAGTTGCAAGCATCGCGCCGTACAGGGCCATGCTGATCATGATGTACGCGGCGACATTGCCGTGCCCGATCCCGTGATCGTCGTCGCCTTGACCGAGCCCGAAGACGAGGAAGAAGACAACCGGCATGACGAGCGTGAAGATCATCGTGCGCCGATTGCGAGTCAGGCGACGAAATTCCAATCGCAGTAGCGTCGTGTTGAATCCGCCGAGAGGTACGACGGTTCGCTCGGCTCCGTAGGTGTTCGCTTCGGTTGCAGTGGTCATCACTTCTGTCCTTCGGAGTTGTTCGACGTGAGTGCGATGAATGCGTCTTCGAGGCCACGCGAGACGATTTCGAGATCGCGAGCCTGGGTATTGGTCAACAGGAACCGTGCAACGGCATCGGTGTCACCCGAGTGCACGAGCAGTGACTCACCGCGCACCTCGACGGCGTCGGAGTTCGGTATGGCTCGCAGGAGTTCGTCGGTGATGCCTGGAACAGTCGCGCGCAGGGTGCGCCCGGACGCCATCGCCTTGACCTCGGCGGTGGTCCCGTCTGCGACCACGGTGCCTTGCCTGACCAGGATGATGCGGTCGGCGTAGACATCGGCCTCTTCGAGGTAGTGCGTCGCAAAAAGCACAGTGCGACCGTGATCTGCGTCGGCGCGGATGGCGGACCAAAAGTCCCGACGCCCTTCGACGTCCATGCCGGTGGTGGGCTCGTCGAGAATGAGCAATTGCGGGTTCGACAGCAACGCCATCGCAAATCGCAACCGCTGTTGTTGTCCGCCTGAGCATTTGCTGACCAGGCGATCGGAGATGTCGAGGATTCCGGCTCTCCCCAGCACTTCGTCGACCGGACGGGATTGGGCGTACAGGCTGGCGGTCAGCTGCACCGTCTCGGCAACCGTCAGCTCTTTCAGTAGTCCGCCGGTCTGCATGACTGCGGAGACGAGTCCGCGGGCGATCGCCGATCGCGGTGACATTCCGAAGACGCTCACGTCGCCCGACGTCGGCCGGGACAGGCCGAGGATCATGTCGATGGTTGTCGTCTTGCCTGCGCCGTTCGGGCCGAGGAACGCGACGATCTCGCCGGGGCGGATGCTCAGGTCGATACCCTTGACGGCGTCGACGGTCCCGAAACTCTTGCGAAGTCCGGTCAACCGGACGGCGTCGTGTGCCGATCCTTCAGTGAGTGTGTGCAGTGCCTGTGGTGAATGCCGTGCCTGTGCTGAGGTCATACATAGAATCTGCTCGCTTCGAGGTCGTAATCCCTCGTCCGTCCGTCATTCTTCTGCCATGACATTTGTCATCGGGTCGGCCGGTATCTGATTCGGTGCAACCTGGCCGAGGCGCGCGAGGACCAACCCCGCGATGATTGCTGCGCCACCCACAGCTTGGAGTGCAGTGACGGATTCCCCGACCAGGATCCACGCGGCGAGGACCGCGCACAGCACTTCGGTCAGCGCTACGAGAGATCCGATTGTCGGCCCCAGCAGCGTGATTGCGGCGATGCCGGTGAGATAGGCAATGACAGTGCTGACCAGGACCAGGACCACCACCGGCAGCCATACGTTCACCGAATGGTCTGCCACGACGGCGTTCGAGGCCGAGAACTGGAGTGGGAGGACGCCTACGAGTCCGAGCGCGCCGATGACCATTGCACTGACCGTGAGCCCCGATGCCGCGAGCACAACAGGATGGAGATCACCGTCCGCACGTTCGGAAATGACGAAATAGACTGCAAGGCATGCCGCGGCGGCCAGTCCCCAGGCGACTCCGACGGCACTGATCTCTGCCGATCCGAAGACGTCGATCACCACGGCGGCGCCGATCATGGCAACCGCCGCACCGAGAAGCGTCTGCACGCTCGGACGCGCGCCCTTGGTTATCCACACCCATCCGATGACGATGATCGGTGCAAGGTACTCGAGAAGCAATGCGACGCCGACCGAAAGATGTTGCACGGCATTGAAGAAGCACAGTTGAACGCCCGAGATCGCGAACACCCCGTACAGCAGTACCGTTCGCGTGTGGGCGCTCACCTGTCGTAGGCGAGGCCATTGGGTGGCTACGGCGATCACCATCATCACCAGTGCGCCGCCGGCAACGCGCGCGAACACTGCGCCGCCGGGGGACCACCCCGATTCGATGAGAGACTTCGCGAACGGGCCCGAGACGCCGAACGTTGCCGCGGACAGCAGAGCGAAGATCAAGCCGTTGCGAGAGTTCACGTCGTCACCCGTCAGGAGTAAAAGCGATTACGATGCTGACATTAGGTTGATAGAGCTCAGGAGTCAAAGTGCATTTTGCTGGTGACACGGAATCGGCGCTCGTCTTCGCCGCGTCGTTGGTCAACACGGCCCGCGGCGGGGCTGAACTGCTTCCGGATCAAGAGGAGCTGACACGGTTTCTCGACGCGGATCATTGGACCGGCAGGCGGGACGGCACGCGGGAGGAATTGACGGCGGTTCGTGCGCTGCGTCCACGACTGCGAAAGTTCTGGGAAGCCGCGGGAGTGGACGACGCCGTCGAGGTGGTGAACACACTGCTACTCGAATCCGGCGCGAGGCCGCGGCTCACCAGGCACGACGACCTCGGCTGGCATCTGCACGTCACCGCTGACGATTCGCCACTGGTGGACCGGATGGCCGCAGAAGCGGCGATGGGTGTGCTCGATCTGATCCGAACCGACGAATTCTCGCGGTTGCGATGGTGCGAGGCCCCGGACTGCGAGGCGGTCTTCGTGGATTTGTCGCGCAATCGTTCGAAGCGATACTGCGACACCGGAAACTGTGGGAACAGGGCGCACGTCGCCGCCTATCGTGCCCGTAAATCCGGGGCGTGACCAAGCGGTGTGCGGAGGGATAGAACCAGGCTGAGTGAATACCTTGTCGGGAGCCAGGATCGGTCTAGCGTTGTGAATTCGGAACAGATTTCGCGAAGCCAGGAGGATGGTCGGTGGCCGATCGTAGGCGTCCACTCAAGACGGTGACCGGTGTCAGCGGGGCGGTGAGTATCTACGACGCAGCGATCGATCCGACGACGTCGACGGTCGCGTCCGCGATCGACGTCGCAAAGACGGCCGAGGCGAACAAGATCGACGGACTGTTTGCCGCCGACCTGCTGAGTTTCGGCGCGCAGGGCGCGATCGGTGCGCAGGAGCCGTTGATCTTCCTTGCCGCGCTGAGTGCGGTCACCACCCATGTGGGGCTGATCGCCACCGTCACGACGACGTTTCATCACCCTTTCAACCTGGCACGGTTGTTCGGCACCCTGGACCACGTCAGCAATGGTCGAGCCGCATGGAATGCCGTCACTTCCTCACTCGGAGAAGAGAACTACAGCGACCTGGACCTGCCGAGTCCGGAGGAGCGGTACGCCCGAGCGGCCGAATCGCTCGAGGTGGTCAACGCGCTTTTCGACAGTTGGAAGCCCGGCGCCCTGACCCGGGGAGAGGGCTCAGCGGTGCTCGATCCGTCGAGGGTGGTCCCCATCGAGCATCGAGGCAAGTACTTCACGGTGCAGGGGCCGCTGAACATCCCCTCCCTGCCGCAGCGTCGTCCGGTCCAATTCCAGGCAGGCCAATCTGCCGGAGGTATCGAACTGGGTGCTCGCTTCGCGGAGGTCGTATTCACTTCTCTCGCAACCTTCGAGGACGCGGTCACCTACACGAAGACGATCCGCGCCAGGGCGGCAGAGGTGGGGCGTGGGGACGAACTGCCACTGATCTTCAGCTCGTTCCACGCAACGTACGGCGCTACCGAAGCCGAAGTCGAACGATTGGTCAGAGAAGCCGAGGAATCGACGGACTTCGACGCCGGTCGCACGAGGCTTGCCGACATGTTCGGCGGTGACGTGGATTTCTCGGAATTGCCGCTGGACCGGCCGATCCCGGAGTCGTTGTTGCCGGACCCGTCGTCGGTGAATCGACGACGGGGCCGGGTCGAGATCTTCGGCAAGCTCGCATCACAAGGAAAGACTCTGCGTGAGTTGATCATCGCGTCCAAGGACACCGGCCACTGGGCAGCGGCGGGCACCCCGGAACAGCTCGCGGACGCGATCGAGGAACGATACGACGCGGGCGTACTCGACGTCATCACGCTCGGTGACCTTGCCGATCCGCGTACACGCGATTTCGTCACGAACGGACTGCTGCCGGAACTACGCAAGCGCAGAATCGTGGGAACAGATTACGTCGGGGGTACCTTCCGTGAGAACCTCGAGTTGCCACCGCTACCACCGGTTTCCAGCACCTAGTTGTTGGAGGCGAGTGAGCGCATGAAGAACATGAGGTTGGCCGGCCGTTCCGCCAGGCGACGCATGAAGTAGCCGTACCACTGGCTGCCGTAGGGAACGTAGACCCGCAGGTGATTGCCTTCGGCTACCAATCTGCGTTGTTCGCCGTCGCGGATGCCGTAGAGCATCTGAAACTCGAAATCCTCGGCTGTCCGTTCGGTCAATGTGGCGAGTTCGAGGGCGGCGTCGATCATGGTGGGATCGTGGGAGGCGACCATCGGGTACCCGTCACCTTCCATCAAGACCTTCAGGCAACGCAGGTACGACGCGTCGACTTCGCCGGGCTTTTGGAACGCAACGTCGGCCGGTTCCTTGTATGCACCCTTGCACAGCCGAATTCGTGAACCTGATCCGGAGAAGTGCCGGCAGTCGGCCTCGGTGCGGTGCAGATACGCCTGCAGGACCGTGCCGAGCGTCGGGAAGTCGCGGCGCAACTCTTCGACGATGGACAGTGTCGAGTCGGTGGTGGTGTGATCCTCCGCATCGACGGTGACCCACGCGCCCACTTCGTCTGCCGCTGTGACGATTCGGTGAGCGTTCGCCAGGGCGATCTTCTCGCCGTCGCCGGGAAGTGACTGCCCTAACGCGGAGAGCTTGAGCGAAACCTCGAGAGTGTGTTGCGTCCCAGCCGCTTCGGAAAGCGTTGCGTACGAGCGGAGAAGGGAGAGATAGGCGTCGACGGTAGCTGTTGCCTGAGCTGGATCGGTAGTGTCCTCGCCGAGGTAGTCGACCGTCACGAACCGGCCACTGGTGAGGATGTCGCGTACGGCTGACACCGCTGCGGGTTCCGCGTCCCCGGCGACGAACCTGTCTACCAGCTTGCGGGTCAAGGTCATCCCGGAGACTGTCTTCTCCAGCCGCGACGAGCGTGCCGCCGCGAGGAGTACCGGGCGCAGCGGGTTGCTCAGCGAGACGGCACTCATCAACGGTTCTCGCTCTCGGCTGGATCGACGTCCTGGTGGGGGTAGCGATGATCGGTGGGAGGAACGAAGGTTTCCTTGACGGTGCGTGTCGACGTCCAACGGAGCAGGTTCTGCGGTGAACCGGCCTTGTCGTTGGTACCGGAAGCTCGAGCGCCGCCGAAGGGTTGTTGTCCGACTACCGCGCCCGTCGGCTTGTCGTTGACGTAGAAGTTTCCGGCGGCGAACCGCAGACCGTGGTGAGCTTGATCGACGGCCGCACGGTCGGTGGCGATCACGGCACCGGTCAGGGCGTACGCGGATCCGCTGTCGATACGAGCGAGGATGTCGGCGTAGGCATTCGGTGCGGAGTCGTCGTAGACGTGCAGGGAGAGTATGGGGCCGAAGTACTCGGTGCTGAAGGCCTCGTCACTGGGGTCGTCACCGAGCAGGACCGTCGGCGAGATGAAGAATCCTTCGCGGTCGTCGTAGTCGCCGCCTGCTGCGATGGTGAGGCTGCCGGTCGACTTGGCTCGGACGATCGCGGCGGCGTTGCGGTCGAAGGAACGCTGGTCGATGACGGCGCCGCCGAAGTTCGTCAGGTCGGTGACGTCGCCGTACTTCAGTGACGACACTGTGTCGATGAACGTGTCGCCCATCTTGGCCCACACCGATTTCGGGACGAATGCCCGTGACGCGGCCGAGCATTTCTGTCCCTGATAGTCGAAGGCCCCGCGGATCAATGCCGTCGTGAGTACGTCGGGGTCTGCTGAACTGTGTGCGAGTACAAAATCTTTGCCGCCGGTTTCGCCGACGAGACGCGGATACGTCCGGTAGTTCGAGATGTTGGCTCCGACCTCACGCCACAAACGCTGGAACGTTGCGGTCGATCCGGTGAAGTGGATGCCCGCCAGGCGAGGGTCGGCCAGCGCGACCTCGGACACCGTGGGGCCGTCGCCGAGAACAAGATTGATCACCCCGGGTGGGAGGCCGGCGGCTTCGAGTAGTTGCATCGTCAGGTACGCCGCGACGGCCTGCGTCGGTGACGGCTTCCAGATCACGGTGTTGCCCATCAGGGCCGGTGCGGTGGGGAGATTTCCGGCGATGGCGGTGAAATTGAAGGGGGTGATCGCGTAGACAAAACCTTCGAGTGGTCGATATTCGACGCGATTCCAGACTCCCGGAGCGGAAACGGGTTGGTCGGCGAGTATCTGGCGTGCGAACGCGACGTTGAAACGCCAGAAGTCGATCAGTTCGCACGGGGCATCGATCTCGGCCTGATATGCGGTCTTCGACTGACCGAGCATTGTTGCGGCGGCGATGGTTTCGCGCCACGGGCCGGAGAGTAGATCGGCGGCGCGGAGGAAGACCGCCGCGCGGTCGTCGAACGAGAGGTCGCGCCAGGCCGGGGCGGCGAGCGTAGCGGCGTCGATGGCATCACGAACATCCGAGTGCGTTGCGCCCGCAAACGATCCGATGACCGAGCTGTGACGGTGTGGTTGAACTACGTTCTCCCGCTTGCCTTCCGCAGTTCGGTGGACGCCCCCGATGACCTGTCGGATGTCGGTGGGTGTCTCGGCCAGTTCGGTCAGTTTGGTGCGTAGGCGTGATCGTTCCGGGCTTCCCGGCCCGTAATTGTTGACCGGTTCGTTGGCTGGGTGGGGGACATTGGTGACGGCGTCCATGACGATCCTTCGGCAGACTGATGGGTGGGGCAGTTGTCGTGTCGTCATCAGTCAAGCCGAAAGGAGTCGGCGAGTAATCCGCTGATCGGCCAAACTTCTCGGACGCTGTTTGTTCGATCGGCTGAACCATTTCCGCAGGAAAATGCACTATTCTCGAAATCGAGGCGTTGGAACGGTCCGGAAAGTGGGTGGTACGTGGCTATCCGTGAGGTCAGGCTCGACGCGGTCCTTCGGGCGCTGGGCGGAGCCTTTGTCGAGCTCGTCTTCGCGCCGTCAGGTGATGACGTCTTCGTCGACTCCGTGGTGTTCGCGGAGGTCGGGGACCTCACACGCCCCGGAACCGCGGACGTCGAATCCTCTGAACTCTGGCTCGCTGTCGGTATCGGTGCAGCCGAATTGGCAGCCTGGCTGAACCGCGTCGATCAGAAGGGATCAGCGCCTCGGGCCGTCATGTCGAAGGAGGCCTCGGACACGTCGGTGCGCGCGGCGGCACAGCGCGCCGGGATCGCCTTGATGGCAGTCCATCCGGACGCTCGTTGGGATCGATTGTTCACTACGATCCGGGGCGTGCTCGATCATTCGGTATCTCGTCAGGATTCGGAGGACGTTGTATTCGGCAGTGACACAGACTTGTTCGAGCTGGCGCAGAACGTCGCGTCACTCACCCGGGGGATGGTCAGCATCGAGGACGAGCGTTCCCACGTCATGGCTTATTCGGCATCAGGGGATGCTGCGGACGAGCTCCGCCGGCAATCGATCCTCGGCCGTGAAGGACCTCGGGAATACCTCCGGAAGCTGCAGGAGTGGGGCGTCTTCGAAAGCTTGCGGCGAAGTGACGACGTAGTGGAGGTGCCTGCGCACGAAGACCTCGCGATCAGGCGACGGTTGGTGGTTCCCATTCGCAGAATTTCCGAGAACGTCAAGGGGGAGAGCGGTTTCAGTTCTGATCTACTCGGCACGATCTGGGTTCAGGAAGGCCCGCTTCCCATCGCCGGCGATGCCGACAGAGTACTCCGCGGTGCCGCGGCCATTGCAGCTCGGCTGATTTCGCGCATCCGAGACGCGCCGAGTAACGAGGCGATACAGGTTCAGCGCTTGCTCGGGGTTCGCGGCGGCGGCGTCGATGTTCCTTCTCTGGCGGCCTCGTTGTCCATCCCGATGTCCGGACCCGCGATGGTGATCGGCGTGGCGAGTGTCGGGGGCAGCGTGTTGTCGGCTTCGGGTGAGCTCGTGTCGTCGTTGCGCCTGCACGCCAGTGCCTTTCATCGTGAATCGCTGGTGAGTGCATTCGGCGCCCGGATCTATGTGCTGTTTCCGCGAACCCAATCCGTGAAATCCACAGTCTCGTGGACCCGTGAAGTTGTCGCGCGTTTGGACAAGTTGTCGCCCTCGGGTTTACGGGCCGCAGTCTCGTCGCCGGTTTCGACGCTCACTGAGGTGGCTAGGGCTCGCGCCGAAGTGGATCGGGTCTTGGACGGAACGTCGGGGGATGTTCGTGTGACCACCCTCGCGGACTCGCGCACTCCGGTGCTGCTGGGCGAAATCATGGACGCGATTGCGGCCGACGAGCAACTGCACGATCCGAGAATCGACGCGCTCGACGTCTACGACAGGCGTAACGGGTCGAACATGCGTGAAAGCGTCTCCGTTTACCTCGCGCATTCGGGCGATGTCCGACGCGCGTCCGAGCAGCTTCGCATTCACCCGAACACACTCAGGTATCGGATCAAAAGGGTCGAGGAGATAACAGATACCGACCTGTCCGAGCCCTCGACGAGGCTGTTGATGGAGATTCAGTTGGCGGCGTCCGCTCGCGCAGTGAGTTCGCCGAACCTGTCGGACCCCAGCAGTACTCTTCGCGAATGATCGACTCAGCGAAGGTGCCAGGCGCAGCGCGCGCATATTTCGACGGCGGAGACGTCCGTGACGTGTTCACCGAAGACGCGGTGGTGCGTGACGACGGCCGGACGTATGTCGGCATCGAAGAAATCGTGGCGTGGAAGTCCGCCGTGTCGACGGCGTTCACCTTTACCCAGAAGATCGAGTCGGTCAACACCCCAGGCTCGGCCGTTGTCGTGTCGGTGAAGGTCGAGGGTGATTTTCCCGGAAGCCCCGTCCAGTTGCATCACCATTTTTCTCTCGACGGTGATCGGATTTCCGCTCTCACGGTGTGCCCCTGATGCCCACCGCTGACGAACTGCTCGGGAAATCCGTCGTCGCCGATCTGGCAGGCTGTCTCGAGCGAGCCTCCGGTCAGACACGCCTCGCCCTCGTTCGGGGTAGTACATCCGAATTCGACGGTATGAGTCTCGGCGAACGTACCCGCGTTGTGCGGGACGCGATGACTGCCGAACTGCCTCAGGATCTTCCGGCCTTCGCCGAGATCATCCGCCGTGCGCTTTCAGCGGAGACCTTCACTGGTTGGATGATCTGGCCGGTGACCGAAGCTGTCGCCGTCACGGCGACACGAAGTGGCTCCGAGTCGGATTTCGACGAGGGAATGGCTCTGCTTGCCGAGCTGACGTCGCGTCTGACGGCCGAATTCGCAATTCGCACATTTCTCGAGACGGACCTTGACCGTTCGCTGGCGATCGCACTCACCTGGACCGGTCATGAAGACGAACACGTCCGGCGCTTGGCGACCGAAGGCACTCGTACTCGTTTGCCCTGGGGAAGACGAGTGAAAGAATTGACGGCGTGTCCCGAGTCGACAATCGCCATTCTCGACGAGCTGTATCAGGATGATTCGGAATACGTACGACGTTCGGTCGCAAACCATCTCAACGATCTCAGTCGTGCTGACGCAGCGCTCGCCGTGTCGACTGCGAAGCGTTGGTTACAGACACCGGATTCCAACACACTTAAAATCGTCAAACATGCATTGCGGACGTTGATCAAGGCCGGCGACCCGGATGCTCTGTCTCTTCTGGGGTTCTCGCCGCCCACCGACGTCGTGGTCGAAGGGTTCGTCATCGACCGCGAAATAGTCGATGCGGGTGGAGAACTCACTTTCGACTTCGCCGTCACGAACAACGGCAGCGAGTCCGTCACCGTCGTGATCGATTACATCGTCCACCACGTGAAGGCCAACGGGACCACGACGCCGAAGGTCTTCAAACTGACAACACGAACGCTCGAGCCTGGGGTGCCGGCCCGCATCGCGAAGAGGCATTCCTTCAAACCGATCAGTACCCGGAAGTACTATGCCGGCGACCATGCCGTCGAAGTGCAGATCAACGGTGTACGCCAGGTGCGAGGCGAATTCCGCTTGGAGGCGTGAGTGACCCCACCAGGTGTGGTGGGGTCACTCCAGTACCGATCCAATGCCCGCACGGATGTCAGCGCATGACCTGTACCTGTTCGGCGATATCAGCGGCCAGAGCCATCGCAGTCAGAGCGAGGCCGTTGTTGAGGTCGTATCGCAGTTGTCCGACATGGCCGTCCTGGACAGCGCGAACTCGTTTCCACGTGGGCGACTCGGCTTCGACGGCGTCGGGGTTCTGTAGCAGTACGAAGTCGGCCTGGTCGAAGATCGCGAGCTCCTCGAGGCTGTAGAACGTCGAATCCTTCCGATCGGGTGCGGCATGGGCGGCGTCAGTCAAGACGTTCAGGCCGAGGTCCTGTGCAACCGACACGGCGAACGTGTTGTTCTGCAGCCAGATCTGACCGCTGTCTGCACCGGCGATCGCAATCGACTTGCCTTCGAGGAGACCACCGATCTTGGCCCGCGCTCGAGCAAGTTCGGCGTTGTATCGGGCGATGACGCGTTCGGCGACTTCGCGGCGATCGAGCGCCGTGAGCTGCGCGGTCATGGCCTGTTTCCAGGACGAGCCCGTCGTGCCCTCGTCAACGACGAGCACCGGGGCGATGTCAGTGCCGAGCAGGCCCTTGTCCTGGTAGTAATCCCACCAGCCTTTCCCGACAACCAACAGATCGGGGTCGTAGCTCAGTATCGATTCGGCATTCGGTTCGTTGTTCGTCCCACCGAGGCGAGCTGCGCCGGCGGGTACCTTCTGCATGAGTTGAGACTTCGGATCCCAATTGGTCGCGACGATCGGGTACTCGGCCAGTAGTGCAAAATCGAGGGCGCCTCGGGCTTCGAGCACCACGACACGCTTGGGGTCCCGCGGGAGGCGGTAGGTCTGGTCCGCGACGACGATGTCGACCCACTCGTCCGAGGCTTCGGTGCCGCTGGATTCGCTCGAACATGCAGACAGTGCGCCCAGTGCACCGAGCGCCGCCGCACCGGTCAGGAACCCGCGTCGTGTCAAGGAATCGATCAGACGGCTGAATTCGTCGTCCACATCTTTTGTCGACTGCAAGGGGGTTTCGGTCGCAGAAGGGGACACCGTCGGGTGGAAGGTTTCGGTCGATTCGATCACAGGCATGAGAAGGCGCAGCTCCATCTGATGTTCCGGGCATTGGCAGGTGCCTAACCAACGTATTCGAACTTCGCAGCCGGAGCCTTACTCGAAAGCGCCAACCGCTCAGCGGATTTGGCCATTCTTCACGGACTCGTGCCACGGGACTCGCCCCTCGGATTCGGCTTGTTGTGGAGGGGCGCGCCCATCTGATCCGAACTCGAGGTATCGTGGCCGTCATGCAGCGCGTCTATTTCTGGTTTAGCAGGCCGGCCCCGGGTGGGCCTGCCGGCGTAACCACGCGCTGACAACCTCCACCCAAGAGCCGGACTACAGACCGGCTCGCTGGAGTTTCTCTTCATCTCTGGGGTCGGCCTGAGAACAGGAAACCGAAAACCCCATGACTGTCACCATCGACACCACCGCAGCTTCGGACAGCCTCGACGATCAGCGCACTGTGAGTATCAGTCCGCTCGTGTCACCGGCGACTGTTCGTGCTCAGCACGCTCCGGACGAGGTCGCGGCCGCAACCGTGCGCACCGGTCGGGCCGACACGATCAACATCCTCAACGGTGACGACGATCGTTTGATCGTCGTTGTCGGTCCGTGCTCCGTGCACGATCCGGAAGCGGCGATGGACTACGCCCGCCGGTTGGCCGCCAAGGCCGAAGAACTGCGGGACGATCTGCACATCGTCATGCGCGTCTACTTCGAAAAGCCGCGCACCACTCTCGGGTGGAAGGGCCTGCTCAACGACCCCCACCTCGACGGCACGTTCGACATCAACACCGGGCTCGGTATCGGCCGCAAGTTGCTTCTCGACGTGTCGAGTCTGGGCCTGCCTGTCGGCTGCGAGTTCCTTGATCCGATCATGCCGCAGTACATCGCCGACCTGGTCAGCTACGGTGCAATCGGCGCCCGGACCGCCGCCAGTCAGGTTCACCGTCAGCTGTGCAGCGCGCTGTCCATGCCCGTCGGCATCAAGAATTCCACCGAAGGTGATGTGCAGGTAGCCGTCGACGGTACCCGCGCTGCGGCGGCGAGCCATGTGTTCCCCGGAACGGATCTCGACGGCCAGGCTGCCTTGATTCGGACCGCGGGCAACCCGGACTGCCATGTGATTCTTCGTGGCGGCAGCGACGGACCGAACTACGATGCCGAGACCGTCGCGGATACCCTTGCTCGCCTGCGTAAGTCGAACCTGCCCGAGCGCGTGGTCATCGACGCGAGCCACGGTAACAGCAGCAAGGACCACGAGCGTCAGGTCGTCGTGCTGGACGACATTGCCCGACGTCTGACCGAGGGCGAGCAGGGAATCGCCGGCGTCATGTTGGAGAGTTTCATCGAGGCCGGCCGTCAGGACCTGACCTTGGGTAAGGCGGACGAGCTCACCTACGGTCAGTCGATCACCGACGCGTGCATCGACTGGTCCACCACCGCAGCGCAGTTGGACCGTCTGGCGCAGGCCGTTGCGGCTCGGAGGGGCTGACGCCCCCGTGCGCGTTTAGGGAGTGCCTGGACTCGCTAAACGCGCACAGGTCCGCTAGGCCAACACTGCTCGCGTGGCCTCGACCAGGCGCTCCAGCCAGGCGTCCGTGCCGACGGCCTGACGCAGCGGCTCGTTGGGCAATTCGATGCTGACCGGCAGTCCGGCAGGCAATGTCGACCAGATGTCGGCCAGGGCGATGCCGCCGGTGCCGGGCACCAGACGCTCTTCGCGGGCGTGACGGATCAGTTCTGCGTCATCCGTAGGAGCGGGGGTCGAACCGTCGCACATCTGGGCGTAGTGAAGCCACTCGCGCGGGATGGACGCAAGATCCTCCAGTGTGGTCGCCGAGCGGTCGGTGTGGAGTGCGTCGACGAGGACACTACGAGCCGGACCGTCTGCCGCCGAGACGATCTCGATGGCCGCACGCGCATCGGGCACCGCAGTCCACGGCATGAATTCGAGCGAGGCGACGATGCCGTAGTTCGCGCACAGTTCAGCGAGGCGGGCATAGGAGTCAGTGAGCCGAGCGCGGTCGCGATCGTCGCCGCCCACCAGAACGGCTTTGGCTCCGAGCTGTGCACCCGCTTCGAGAAGCGGAACATAGTCGGCGGGGTCGAAGTCGGCTGCAAGGCGGATGATTTCGAGGTCGAATACCTCAACGGGTGAATCGCCTAGTCGACGCACCAATTCGTTCAACCCCTGCTTGTCCTCGTGCAGGGGGTACGCCGTAGTGCCCGGTGCCGCGGGCATCAGACGGATACCGATGGTGTCGAAGCCGTGCTTTTCGGCCAAGTCGACGTGCTGCATCGGTGCGGTATCGAGCACTGTGAGGGCTGCCAGCCCGAGTGTGAGTGTCATGCGTGCGCTCCAACTGTCTTGGCTCCGGCCAGTTCCCGACCTGCTAGATACCCGAACGTCATAGCCGGGCCGAGGTTGATGCCGCCCGATGGGTAGTGCCCGCCCATCACGCTGGCCTGATCGACGCCGACGGCGAGCAATCCCTCGATGGGGCGGTCGTTGTCATCGAGAACCTGCGACGACGAGTCGGTGACAAGCCCGGCGAAGGTACCGAAACTGCCCGGCACCACCTTCACCGCGTAGTACGGACCCTTCTGTAAAGGAGCGAGCGACGGGTTCGGCCAGGGGTTGGCGGTATCGCCGGAACCCCGGTTGAACGGTGTTGTACCGCGACCGAACTCGGGGTCTTCACCGGCCACGGCCCCGACATTGAATGCCTCGATTGTCTTCTCCAACTGCGTCGGATCAGCGCCGATCTTCTCTGCCAGTTCGCGAACGGTGCGACCACGTGTGAGGTATCCCGAGCGCAGGTACGGCTGGATCGGGATCGGCAGGGGCTTGGCCATGCCCAGCGGGAGGTAGCGCACATACTGCTGATCGGCGATCAACCACGAGCACACTTCTTCGCCCTCAGGAACCTGCTCGACCATCGCGAGTGTGTAGTCGTGGTAGCCGAGTGCCTCGTTGACAAAACGCTTGCCGTTCGCGAGAACTCCGATGACACCGGGCTTTCCGCGGTCGAGGATGTGCGGGAACACCCCTTCCTTGCCGTTGCGATAACGAACGATGGAGACGGGGCAGTACGCGACGGGGGAGGCAAGAGTGCGGTCGAGGCGACCACCCACGGATTCGCCGAGGGTGATGCCGTCGCCGGTGGTTGTCTTCGGAGTGAGTGACCAGTGCTCGTTTCCGGTGGGGGTACGGGGGAACAGTTCACGTCGGCGGTCGATGTCCTGGGCGAAGCCGCCGGTGGCCAGTACGACGCCGCGCGTGGCAGTTACCGAGTACGCACCATCCGGACCTTCGAGGCGGACACCGACAACGCGACCGTCATCGTCACTCTGCAGCGATGTTGCCGACGTTTTCACCCGCATCTCGACGCCGAGATCGAGCGCTGAGCGAAGCATCATGCCGACAAGCGCAGTGCCGTTGACGAGTTGCTGGCCACGACGCTTGGTGGCGAGATCGAACATGTGCTTTGTCACGCGAACACCACAGTGCACAAATGCTTTCGGCGATCGAGTCGAATGCAGGAATGCCTGCAGATCAGGACCAGCCATGATGCCCATGCCGAGGAACGACGTCTCGTACAGTTGTCGACGTAGTAGCGCCGCGACGTCGGGGCCGAGCTTTCGCAAGCTCACCGGTTTCGGTCCGACGGAACGATGACCCGTGCCGGCTCCCGGTGTGTCACCGTGAATGTCGGCGATCTTGGCTCCGGGAACAAACTTCAGCGCAGTCTTGCGTTCGAAGAACTCGACCATCTCCGGTGCACCGTCGAGAAGAGCATCAACTTTGGCGGCGTCGAAGTTGTCGCCGAGTCGGTTCTCCAGATATGTCCGCGGCGCCGAACGATCCTCGACAACCCCGTCGGCGATGGCAAACATGTTGCGCGGGGTCCACATCCACCCGCCTGACCAGGCCGTTGCGCCGCCGCAGGTGTCGGCCTTCTCGACAACGAGTACCGACGCGCCGCCATGTGCTGCGGCAATTGCTGTGGAAAGCCCGCCTGCGCCGGAGCCCACGACAACTACGTCGTAGGTGAGGGGGGTACTGCTACTCATTTCTGCTCCTTGGCAGTTGTTGCGAGGGTCGGTGTCGATGTCAGATCGACAACCTTCCCGGTTCGCGACGATTCGTAGATTGCGGCGATGATGGCAAGTGACGCGCGGGCGTCTCGTCCGGTGACGGCGGGTTCGCGCCCGGTCAGGACGGCGTCGGCGAAGTCCTGAACCTGCAGGGTGTGGAAGTCGGTCAGTGCCGCATTGACCGCTCCCACATCAAGATTGGCGTCGATATCGGCGGAATACGGCGACTGGAACTCCGCTTCGCCCGGCACGGTCCAGATTTCGTTGACACCCTCGTGTCCTTCGGGAAATTCGAGGACGCTGGCGATGGCACCGGTGCGTCCGATCACCGAGACGCGGTTGCCCAGGTTGTGATTGGCACCCGTTGTCGCAGTGACAGTCGCGGTGCCGCCCGAGGCAAAGGAAATTACAGCTGACGCCGTGTCCTCGGTCTCGATGTGCTCACCGTGGGTGTGGGTGCGTATGAAGCCGCTGACCGAGACGGCCTCGCCCATGAACCAGGCCAGCATGTCGATCTGGTGCACCGCCTGCGTCATGAGCACGCCACCGCCGTCGGTGTCCCAGCGTCCGCGCCACGCGTCGGCCGAGTAGTAACTCGACGGGCGGTGCAGGATCACCGACGCCTCGCCGAGCGTGGGCAGTCCGATCCGGCCGTCGTCGATGGCGTCCCGGATCCGACGCGCGGCCGGCCAGAAGCGACGTTGGAAGAGCACCCCGAACGTGATACCGGCGCGGTCGGCGGCCTCGATCATGCGGTCGGCGGCAGCAACATCGACCGCGATGGGCTTCTCGCACAACACATGTACACCCGCTTCGGCAGCGGCCACGACTACCTCTTCATGTACCGGGTGTGGCGTGCAGACGGTGCAGGCGTCGAGTCCGAGGGCAAGAAGTTGCTCCACTGAACTCACGGCTGCGGGAATGCCGTGCGCTGCCGCGAACTCCTGGGCGCGTCCGAGATCGGGATCGCAGCAGCCGATCACCTCGACGCCGGGGACTTGTTGTAGGGCTCGGGCATGGTTGCCGGCGATCTTGCCGCAGCCGACGATTCCGACTTTCAACGTCATCAGAAATGTTCCTCTGCTTCGACGTCCCGCGCCGCAGACTCGCCGCGGTCGAGACTGTTCAGTACTTCGATGTCTTCGCCGGAGAGGGTCACGTCGAGTGCTGCCAGGTTCTCGGCCTGACGCGTCGGGTTCGCTGATCGCGCGACCGGAACCACACCCTGCGCGACGTGCCAAGCGAGGACCACTTGAGCTGGGGTGCAACCGATTCGGCCGGCGATCTCCCCGACCACGGCGTTGTCGAGCACATCGCCGCGGCCGAGCGGGCTCCACGACTGCGTGAAGATTCCGAGTTCGTCGTTGGCGCGGCGCACCGGAATTCGCGCGAGCGACGGGTCCATCTGAATCTGGTTGACTGCCGGTGCCTCGCCGGTTTCGGCGACGACGCGGCGCAGGTGGTGCTCCAGGAAGTTCGACACACCCACGTACCGAACCAGTCCGGCGTCGCGGCAGGCCAGCATCGCCTCGAACGACGCAACGTAGCGATCGATTCGCGGGAGCGGCCAGTGGATCAGGAACAGATCGAGTTGATCCAGTCCCAGTCGTTCCAGGCTCTGCTCGAGCGCTCCGCGGATGTCACCGGAAACCTGGTCGTTTCCACGAAGTTTGGTGGTGACAAACAGTTCTTCTCGCGGTAGGCCCGACTCCGCCAACGCTACGCCGACGGCGTCCTCGTTGCCGTAGATCGCGGCGGTGTCGATGAGGCGGTACCCGGCCTCGATGCCGGAGAGAACCGACTTCGTGGCGTCGGCACCGACCAGTGGCCAGGTTCCGAGTCCGATGGGTGGCAACGCAGTTGCCACCGGTGCGGCTGTGTGTGCGCTCATGCGTGAACCTCCTGACGGGCCGCAGCGGCGGCGGTGATGGCGACGGCAACGTCGGCTGCGGTCACGAGTGCGGCATGGATGGATCCGCCGTCACCGCTCGCGTCGCCGACGGCATGGACCCCGAGTCGTGGTGCCAGTGAACGTAGTTCGGCCAGAAGCTCCGAGCGCGGCTCGACGCCCTGTGAAATCAGCATCTCGCCGGGGGCGTCGACTTCGCTCAGTACACCGCCTGTCGAGATCGTGACCCGATCGGCGTCGACTTTGGTGACGATCGAGCTCAGGTAGGTCGTGAGGTTCTCACTTGAGGCCAGGCGCGGCAGCAGTACGATCTTGCCGCGTCGGCCGACGTCGTGCGCGATGGTTTCCTGCGGCCCGATCATGACGACCTGGGTGCCCTTCTGGAGCAGATCGTCGGCAACAGCGGCAGCCTCGCGGTCGGCGCCGAAAATGGTGATTGCTTCGGGGGCAAGATCTCCGGAGGCGAGGAACTCGCGGACATCACGGACGGTACGGGTTGCTGCTCCGGGGAGGTCAGTCACGGGACCGTGCCCACCGGCAGCAAGGACGATCGCGTCGAAGTCACTGTTTGCGAGCAATGCTGCGTCAGCTCTGGTCGAAGTGTGGCACTGCACCCCGAGTTCGGCCAGTTCCGCGAGGTACCAGTCCACGATCCGCCCGTATTCGGGATATTCGTGCAGCTTCGATGCCAGAGCGAAGTCGCCACCGAGACTGGGGCGTTCGTCGTACAGGTCGACGCGATGACCGGCAAGTGCGAGGTCGCGGGCAGCGGCCATTCCGGACGGACCGGCACCGATGACGGCGACGCGTACGGTGGCATCAGCCGGCTTCGTGGGCTGATCCAGTTCACGTCCGACCCACGGGTTGACGGAACAGGGAATGGGGCCGGCGGCCAGGCTGTCGATGCAGTAGTTGCAGGCGATGCAGGGGCGGTACCGGCCACCGTCGATAGCGCGATTCGGAAAGTCCGGATCGGCGTGCAACGTACGGGCCATGCTGACGAAGTTCGCCTGCCCGGAATCGATGATCTGCGCGGCGATCTCCGGCGACGTGATGCGTCCGGCCACACCCACCGGGATGTCGAAGTCGCGTTGGTACTGCTCGGAGTACGGCGCGAGGAGTCCACGGGACCATTCACCGGGCTGGATGATCCACTGTCCCGCTTCGTAGTTGCCGGCCGAGACGTCGAGGAAATCGAGTCGGTCAGTGTCGATGGCGTCGATGCGCGCGCGGGTTGTCTCGGCGTCGAGCCCGCCGTCAATGCCTTCGAAGGCTGAGAATCGAAGTCCCAGAGTGATTCCCGGAGCATGCTCGTGGACGGAGGCGATGACCTTGTTGACGAACAAGGTGGGGTCGGCCCACTCGTCGTCGCGGTGATTGTAAGCAGGGGAGAGGAACTGGTGGATCAAGTACCCGTGGCCACCGTGCAGGGAGATGACGTCGACGCCGGCCTGCTGGCAGCGCGCTGCGGCTTCACCGAAACAATCGATGATGTGCTCGATGTCGTCGCCGTCGAGTTGTTCTGGCATCTCGCCGCCGACAACCAAACACGGAATCGGTGTCGGGGCAACGGGAACAAACCCGCTGACAGAACCTTGCGCCGTACGTCCACCGTGGTTGAGTTCGACTCCGACGAGGGCGCCGTGAGCGTGGATCGCGTCGGCCATCTTCTTGATGCCGGGAATCCGTTCGTCGACGTCGACGCCCATCTGCCGGATGCGTCCCTTGCCATCGGCGCGCACGTAGCTCGCCTCGGTGAAGATCAGTGCAGCACCACCTTCGGCGCGGCGGGCGAGGTACGCGATGTACTCGTCCGTCATGGTGCCGTCGACTTCGCAGTAGTTGCGTTCCATCGGGGCGGACACGAACCGGTTCCGGAGGCGGACGCTGCCCATGTCGAGAGGTTCGGCGAAAGGCGCAGTCACATTCATCAGTGCTCCTGGTACTTCGCGAGAAAGTAGGTGTTCGGTTGTGCTCATGCGCATGCCGTCTCGGAGAGCAGCTCGCTCAGATGGCTGCGCATGCGATCCGTATCGGCTTCGACACCGGTCAGGAGTGTGAAGGTGTCAGAGGCTTGAGCCACCAGCATCTGCCCACCGTCGAGAACCGCGCATCCGAGAGCAGCTGCAGCGTCGAGCAATTCGGTGTGCATAGGTCGATAAACGATGTCAGCGACCCACAATCCGGAATGCAACGCCGCAGGGTCGAAGGGAGTTCCGGGGTGACCCACCATGCCGATCGGAGATGCATTGACGACGCCGTCGCACGTCGTCAGGTTGACGGCGATCTCATCGATCGCCAAAGCCGTTGTGCGCGTGGCAGGGAAGGCCGAGGTGACGCGAGAACACACATCGGCAGCGCGATCGGGATCAATATCTGCGATGCGAAGATCCGTGGTGCCGGCGGCGGCGAGTGCGTATGCCACAGCGGAACCCGCCCCTCCTGCCCCGGCAAGCACCACTCGGTCCAAGGCGGCGTCGGGCAAACCGCGCTGCAGTGCTGTGAGGAATCCGCTGTGGTCAGTGTTGTGGCCGATCAAACGGCCGTTGTCGACCACAACCGTGTTGACGGCACCGAGCAACCGCGCGTTGCCGGACAGCTCGTCGAGCGCGTCCACGACAACCTGCTTGCACGGGTGGGTGATGTTCAGTCCGGTGAAATCGCCCGCGACGGCGCCACGCACCACCTCACCGGTTTTCTCGACCGAGATGTTCAGGTTCTCGAGATCGATCAGTTCGTAGCTGTAATCGTCGAGTCCGAGTGCTGCTGCTTCGTGTGCGTGCAACGCGGGCGAGAGTGAGGTGGCGATACCCGACCCGACAAGGCCGATACGGTGACGTGTGTATTCGGTAGTCATGACATTCTCCTGCATAAGTGGGGACGGCCCCTCGCGGCAATTCATCGCGAGGGGCCGGTCCGGTCAAGCGTTGTTGCTGGTGAGCTCTGAGTCCTGCTTGATCGGCAGGCTCGGCTTCGGTTGGCCCAGTTCTGCTGTGGGCGTGCGGTACGTTTCCGGTCCGGTCATTGCCGCGATGGCGGAGATGACGGCGAAGCCCAGGCACATCCATGCAACCGGTGTCCAGTTGCTCTTGTCTCCGGCCGAAATCGCCTGGGCGATAGCCGGCGTGAAGCCGGCGACAAGGAGTCCGAGCATGAGGCTGACGGCCATTCCGGTGTATCGGACCTTCGCGGGGAACTGCTCCGGGAAGTATGCCGGGTACGTGCCGTTGGGCATCGCGTAGAAGATTCCGATCATGACGATTCCCGAAGCGAAGACCATGGGGACGCTTTGGGTTCCGATCGAATGGAAGAACACGAAGATCATCAGGCCGGCTCCGATGGCGCCGACGACGAAGATGGGCTTACGTCCGTAGCGATCCGAGAGAATGCCGAACAGCGGCTGAGTCAGTACGGCAACAAAATTGGCGGTCGCGATGGCCCACAGCATCGTGGAGCGTTCGAAGCCGGATTCGACGGCGTACGCCAGGGCGAAGACGTTGACGATGGTGTTGATCATCGCGAAGGTCGAGCTCATGCTGATACGGATCACGGTGCGCCAGTGCGAGCGGAACATCTCGACGACGGGAATTCCGGCCGTCTCGTCCTGTTCCTTGAGTTCCTCGAATACCTCGGGCTCATCCAGGGCGCGACGTAGCCACAGCGCGACGACGGTCACGATGATGCTGAGCCAGAAGGGAACTCGCCAACCCCACGAGTAGAGGTCTTCGTCGGGCAGGCTCGCCACTGGGATAAATACCAGGCTGGAGACGACGATGCCGAACATGATCCCGCTCATGGTGAACGAGGTGAAGAACGAACGACGGTGATCAGGTGCGTGTTCGAGCGTCAGTGCCGAAGAGCCGGGTGATTCACCGCCGGCAGAGAGCCCTTGAAGAAGGCGAAGCAAGACGAGAATGATCGGCGCGGCGATGCCGATCTGGTCGTAGGTCGGCAGGCAACCGACGATGACCGTCGCAACACCCATGAGGAGCAGGCAGGCGAGAAGCGCGTTCTTGCGTCCGTACCGATCGCCGAGGTGTCCCCACAGCACTGCGCCGAGTGGGCGGGCGACGTAGGCCACGCCCAGGGTGCTGATCGAGAGCAGCGTTGCCGTCGAGCCGCCGCCAGGAAAGAAGATCTTGGGGAACACGAGCGCGGCTGCGGAGCCGTAGATGAAGAAGTCGTAGTACTCGAGGGTGCTGCCGAGGAAGCCTGAAACGGCGGCGCGGCGCGCGTTCGAATTCGGATGCTCTTCGGTGGAGTGCGTGGAACCGGTGGAGGTGATCGGTGGTGCCATGTGAAGTCCTTTCGTCCCGATGGGCCGGCCGTGGCGGCACGTTTGGTGATGCACCACGCATCGGTGACGTCCCTCACCTTTCGGCGGCTGAGACGACAGTGCCACGAAGGACTATGGCGCGTCCAACACTAAATGAGTCTCAGATAATGACGTTTTTGGTCTCAATGTCCGGCGTCGGCAGAATCTCCTCGGACGTCTCCAGTGCGACGGCGAGTGCATCGGTCATGTGCCGGGGTGACCAGGCAATTCCGTGATTCATGAACGTCGGCTCGCCGGTGAGTGGGACGAACACACTGCCAGGTGGGGTGATAGCAGCCATGCCGGACGTCATCAGCGCTACACCGACGCCGGCGGCAACGAGCATGAGGATCATGTACGGATCGGTGATTTCCTGAACCACGCGAGGCCTGAAGTCTGCGTTCATGCAGGCGCGCATCGCGGTTTCCTGGAGGGCGGAGCCGGCTGAGAGCGGGGTGGTCACGAATCCGTCGTCGGCCAATTCGCGGAGATCGATCGCGTCCCTCTCGGCAAGGGGATGGTCGATCGGAAGTACGGCGCCGAACGCCTCCCGTCGGATCAGCCGGGTAGACAGTGATGCGGATTCCACCGGTAGTCCGACGAAGGCGAGGTCGAGGGCGCCGCTCTCGAGTTGAATGACCGCGTCGCGCGTCATGATCCGGCCGAGGAGTGTCAGTTCGACTTCCGGATAGAGCTGACGCAACGCGCGGGTGAGCGGCGGAAGTGCTTGATAGTTGAGCACTCCGGTGAACCCGATCGTGACTCGTCCGTAGACGCCTCCCGACGACGCACGTGTAGCGTGTCGTGCAGTCTCCATGTTCTCGATGACGCGATAGGCGTGGGGGAGAAAGGCATGTCCGCCGGACGTGAGTGCGACGCTGCGAGTGCTTCGTTCGAACAACTTGACGCCGATGTCCTTTTCGAGCTTTCGGATCATCTGGCTGAGCGGCGACTGGGCCATCTGGAGCCGTGATGCGGCCCGCCCGAAGTGAAGTTCTTCCGCAACCGCGACAAACGCGTGCAACCAGCGGGTTTCCATCGCCAAGGCCTCCAGTTATTTGACGTTGACAACAAACGCCATATATTCAGAATTTCTACACAGTGTGACGGCAATTATGCCTGTTTGCAACATAAATTGAGTGCGTAGCGCACAGAAACTCAGGAGTGAATGCGATGCAGGGTTACCCAGAGGGTGTCACCGCGCTCGTTACCGGCGGTGCGAGCGGAATCGGCGCCGCCAGTGCAAAGCTGTTGACGGAGAGGGGAGTTCGGGTGGTAACGGCAGATCTTGCCGAGGGTGTGGACGAACAACTCGACGTGAGTGATCCGACAGCAGTCGATGCGCTTCGAACCAGACTCGGCAGAGTCGACATCTTGATCAACAGTGCGGGAATCGTAGGACCATCAGCGCCACTCGTCGACGTCGACCTCGCGGCTTGGCGGTGTACGTTCCGCATCAACGTCGAAGGGACATTCCTGATGTGCCGGGCGTTCGTGCCGGGGATGGTTGCGTCCGGGTGGGGGCGGGTCGTCAATCTCGCGAGTATTGCTGCCAAGGACGGAAACCCGAATCAGAGTGCATATTCCGCGTCCAAAGCGGCAGTCGTCGCGCTGACGAAGTCGCTCGGCAAAGAGGTCGCCACCACCGGTGTGCTGGTCAACGCGATTGCTCCCGCGGCCGTGGAAAGTCCTATGAATGCCGGCACCGATCCGGCCATCCTCGCTCGTTCGCAGTCTTTGACGCCGATGGCACGGATGGGGCGGGCCGACGAGATCGCTGAACTGATCTCCTGGCTGTCGTCGTCGGCGGTGAGTTACTCGACGGGTGCTGTGTACGACGCCAGCGGTGGCCGCGCAACGTACTGAATTACCTTCTGGAAGAAGTCGATCAGAACTGGAGCAGTGACTGCCACAGTTCGCGAGATGCGTCCTGGTACTCGAGCATGTGCGAGATCAGTTCACGTAGTGGCTGCGTCGGTTCGAGTTCTTCCGGAAGGAGCGGATTGCGCACGATGACCGCGATCACCGCGCTGCCCAAGGCAAGTGATTCACGGGCAGCCTCCTCGCGACTGATTGTCGCCAGGCGTGTTTGCGCCTGTGTGAGTGCTTCACGGGCCTCGGCGATGTCGACCAACAGTGCTTCCGAGTTCCAGAGTGTGCGGATTGTCGAATCATCCTCGGGGGCAAGGTGAGCGATTTCCATGACAGCCGATTCGGGGGCGGCGCCGAGTCGGCGGAGAGTGCGGCGGGCGCTGTCCGTGCCGCCGAGCAGATTGTTCGGGCGGACGGCGAGTGTGGGCTTCCACTCCTCGTAGCCCGCCAGGCGCAGCGCCTGATCGTGTCTTCGGGCGGCAGTGCGGTCGCTTCGTTTGAGCGCTGAGTGCTCGACGGCTATCCACGTGCCGTCCCAGGGGCGTATGCGATCGGTACGAGTTCGCCACCCCTCGACCTCGCTGTAGGTGGGGATGCCGTCCGGGTTGAGGACGTACGTTCCACGAGCGGTGCGACGCAGTTTGTTCTCGCGGCACAGGCGGCCCGTTGCCACGCGAACGCTCGATGCGCTGACACCGACGATCTCGCCGGCCCGGGTCAGCACTGCAGTGCTGAACTCGGTGTCCGGACTCGCCGTTGCGAGGTCCAGCACAACTCGGGTTGCGGACATTCCTCGATCAGTTTGTAACAACTTTTGAACAACTCCTGACAAATTATGTTACAAGTGGCATGGTGGGTACCGGGAAACCTTATCCGCGAGCAGTGAGGAAATATCGTGACCGACTCCGATCGACCAGGTGGCGATGTCTATGTGGAGCGTGACGGTGGCGTCACCGTCATCGTGATGAATCGCCCTGATCGCAAGAATGCGGTGGACGGGCCGATGGCGGCGCAGTTGCGTGATGCCTTCCTGGAGTTCGAATCGGACGAGAGTCAGAAGGTGGCGATTCTGTGGGGCGCGGGCGGCACATTTTGTGCCGGTGCGGATTTGACCGCAGTCTCCGACCCCGCCCGCGTGCACGAGTTGCATCCGGAAGGCGGCGGCACCGGCCCGATGGGGCCGAGTCGGTTGGTGTTGTCCAAGCCATTGATCGCCGCCGTCAGCGGATACGCGGTTGCAGGAGGGCTCGAGCTTTCATTGCTCGCGGACCTGAGGATCTGCGAGGAGGATTCCGTCTTCGGAGTCTTCTGCCGGCGCTGGGGAGTTCCTCTCATCGATGGTGGGACCGTGCGACTGCCGCGAATCGTCGGGCAGGGGCGAGCGCTCGACATGATCTTGACCGGTCGCCCGGTCGACGCTCCGGAGGCGCTGGCCTTCGGACTGGCCAATCGTGTTGTTCCAGTGGGGCAGTCACTCCAGGCAGCCAAGGAGCTTGCGCACCAGTTGTCCGCTTTCCCTCAACTCTGCATGCTCGCGGATCGCGCGTCGGCCTACCGATCTTTTGATCTACCACTTGCCGAAGCACTGCGGGCCGAGGGCGTCGCGGGAAATCCCATTGTCATCGCTGAAGGTGTGCGCGGCGCTGCTGCGTTCGCCGCGGGCGCCGGCCGGCACGGCCGGTTCGAGAACAACCCGAATTCGAACGAGGAAACTGAACCATGATGCCCATAACCAGAGACCTGATCGCCCGTGGTGCGCGACAGCACGGATCGCGAACAGCCGTCGTTTTCGGCGATCGATCGATGACGTTCACGGAAGTGGACGAACTCAGCAGCCGATTGGCGCACACATTCATCGCCCTCGGTATCGGGCGGGGTGCACGGGTTGCATTGCTGGTCAACAACTCTCTTGCCAGCGTCCCCGTCGATTTTGCCTGTGTCAAAGCCGGCATCAACAGGGTTCCGCTCAACTCGCGTCTCTCGCTCGACGAGCACGCGAGAATGCTCGAGGACACCGACACCTCGTACGTCGTCTTCGGTAGTGACCTCGCCGACCGCGCCGCTGAACTGTCCGCCAGGTTCCCCGAACGTACGTTCATCGGGCTGGAAACAGGTTCGGCGCGGCAGCGTTCGCTGCTCGACCAAGCACAGAGCATGCCTTCGGACACTCCGGACGTCGAGTTAGCTCCCGACGATGTGATCCTGACGCTGTTCACCTCCGGGACCACGGGAACATTGAAGGCCGCGCAGCACACTCAGCGCAGCTACGCCGGCATCTGCCGCAATGTTCTGCTCAATCTGCTTCCGGCGACTCAGGACGACACGATGCTGCACGCGGCATCACTGATTCATGCCAGCGGTGTCTTCGTGCTTCCGTTCTGGCTGCGTGGCGGCAAGACCGTCATCCTTCCCGGATTCGACCCGTCGACCTTCTTGGACTCGATAACCGAGCATCGGGCTACGGCAATCAATCTGGTGCCGACGATGATTCAGATGCTCCTCGAACGCCCTGATTTTGCGAGCGCAGACATCTCGAGTCTGAAATCCGTGATCTACGGTGCGTCGCCGATGCCGCTGGCCACCATCGAACGTGCAATGCAGGCGTGGGGGCAACACCGTTTTCTCCAGTACTACGGGCAGACCGAGGCACCGCTGTGTATCGCAGTCCTACGGCCCGAAGATCACACGGAAGATCGCCTGCTGTCCTGTGGTCAGCCCGCCATCGACGTCGAGATCAGGCTGCTCGACGGCGAGGGAAACGAAGTGCCCCAGGGAGAACCGGGTGAAATCGTGATCCGCTCGCCATCGGCGATCGCCGGATACTTCAATGCACCGGAACTGAATGCGGACACCTTCACCGAAGACGGCTGGGTTCACACCCGTGACATCGGTCAGTTCGACGCCGAAGGATTCTTGTTCTTGAAGGACCGAGCTTCGGACATGATCATCAGCGGCGGATACAACGTCTACCCCCGTGAAGTCGAGGATGCACTCCTGACGCATCCGTCTGTTCGTGAGGTCGCCGTGGTGGGTACCGCCGACGCCAAGTGGGTGGAGGCGGTCACGGCTGTGGTGGTAATCGAGGACGGGACCGTCGAAAACGACGCACTGCAAGCATCATTGGTCGCGCACGTCGGCGAGCGACTGGCGTCGTACAAGAAGCCTCGTCGGGTTGTTTTCGCAGAATCCATACCGAAGACGGCCGTCGGCAAGCTCAATCGGAAGGCGCTGCGAGACGAACTCCGCCACGCTATCTAACTCCGCGAGTACGGAATTGAACGCTGATTCTCGGCCCGAGGGCCCGCGCACTCTTCGGGACACAGTGTTCCCACGTGCGTTGGCAGGATCCGCCCATGACGAGTAGATCTCCGTGTCCGAGATTGAAGCGGATGGATTCGCCGCCCCCACGAGGGCGCAGTAGGAGCGGGCGAGCCGCACCGAGAGACAGGATGGCCACCATCGTGTCCTCGGTGCGACTTCGTCCCGTATTGTCCCCGTGCCAGGCAACGCTGTCGGAACCGTCGCGATAGAAACACAGACCCGACGTGGCGAATGGTTCACCGAGTTCGTCGAAGTAGTGACTGCTCAGCGCGTCTTTGGCTTCGGTGAGAAGCGCGTCCGGCAGTGGTTGATTCTCTGCGTAGAAACACACCAGACGAGGGACGTCGACAACGCGGTCGTACATCTGACGCCGTTCGGAACGCCACGGCACCGTAGCTTCCAGATTGTCGAACACGGCCTCCGATCCGGTCAGCCAGGCCGGGCGATGGTCGACCCATGCGCCGGCGGTGAGAATACGTCGCTGCACCGTGCCGTCGAGATCGGCCAAAGAAACGCCGAGGTCACCGTTGTCGAACAGAGACGGTTGCATCGTGGCGGTCATAGGCTCCACCGTACACCGAAATCGAACATATGTTCCCATGAATCTTGATTGCAGTGCTGGACGGCTGTTCATCCTTGCTGGGTGATGTCCGTCGGCGTGAACCTTTGAATACTGTTCTCACGCTATTTCGCCGAAGAAGGGGACGTCATGACTGCTCCGCACCAATCTCATGCGAACCATCCTGTCCGACAAGGCTTTGCCATCGGGACCACGGTGGCGGCAGCCTGCCTGCTCTTCGTCGCGGGAATCGTCGCGTTGCTCCAGGGCATCGCGGCTCTCGCAGACAACGACCTGCTGATCGTCGGAGTCAACTACACCTTCGAATTCGATGTCACGACATGGGGTTGGATCCACATCGTGCTCGGAATCATCGGCATCGCGGTGTCGCTGGGATTGTTCGTCGGCATGACGTGGGCCCGCGGCATGGCCTTCGTGATCGCGGCGCTCTCGATCGTGGCGAATTTCCTGTGGATGCCGTACTACCCGCTGTGGTCGATCGTGATCATCGCCCTCGACGTCGCCGTGATCTGGGCCGTCGCGACCTGGCGACCTGACGAGGTGTGATCCTCTGACCGAAGTGAGTGGTTCACCTGCGACAGGTGAACCACTCACTTCGCTGTGTCCGGGCCTCCACGGTTGGCCTCATCCCTACGCGGCGTCAGCGCCGTTTCGGTGACTCGCGATCCTGGTTCTCGCGCGGACGCATGTCCTTCGTCGATCGGTGTGGGAAGCCGTGGATCATCGAGCAAGAGATCCAGCAGATCACCACCGTTGCGATTCCGAGTCCGATCGACGCGAATGGTTCCTGCGTGGCCAGCCAGACGCTCAGTCCGATTGCCGTCCCGACGATCAGAATCAGGATGGTGTCGAGTCGTGTCGTTTGCATCGAAATCATCGCCTGGCACAGATTGTTTTCGGCGGCCCGCTGGTTTTGGCGGCCCGCCACCCGGCGAGTGACAGCCGGGGGCAGACCTTGCGCGGCTGACCCCTCGCTCTGGAAATCGCCGCCGCAAGTGATCAATACCCGCGAAATTCGTCTGCGAAACTCTTGGCAGGCAGAACAGGACCTTTGGCCGGTCAGATCGATTCCGCGCGGTTGGCCGCCTCGATGAATCGGGACCATAACGGTACGCGGACGCTAATGGGAGAGAGTGTCTTTCGGCCCTGTCCGAGGGGGAACTCGTTGGCGAGATATTCGAGGAGGTTTGCCCCGTAGTAGACGATGTCGGTCTGCCACACGGAGATCACCGGCGATCCCGAGGGGGAGGGTGCGGCGGGCGTGAAGCGGTGAGCGAAGATCGGGACAAGGCGCGGCCACGCTCCGATCTGTTGACGCACGATTGTGGTGACGTCCTCGGGTGAGGCGGGCATTCTGCCCCACGATGCCGGCCAGAACGGTGGTTGTTGATGCAGTGCATCCCAAATGAAACCTTCGGTGACTTTATCTAGCCAAGTACCCAACTCGAGGTCGTCGGCGCTACGCCAGTTCGGCCAACGGTCGCCAAGTGGTAACGCAGTGGCAAGAAGGCTGCGGTGGTCTGGGTTGAAGTGAAATCCAAAGCGTTCGTGGACGGAATCGAACTCTGCGTCGGTCAGGCCCTCGCTGAGTTCGATCCCGGCCCCGTTGAGCAGTGCCGCTGCCTCGCGCCCGACGTGCTTCATTTCAGGAGTCTTGCAGATGCCACGTCCAGAACGGCAACGATGCTCTGGTCGATCACCGCACAATCGCCCGGCCGGCCTGTTGGTCGAACCTACGTTGAGGTTGTACATACTAGTTGTTACAGTCGATTGGTGAACTCAAAGGACCAGCTGACGGGTGCGATGGCAGAGCTGTTGTGGGAGCGCGGCTATGCAGCGACGAGCCCACGCGACGTGATGACACGTGCCGGGGTTGGCCAGGGCAGCATGTATCACCATTTCAGTGGAAAGCACGAACTTGCGGTACAGGCGCTGTCTGCAGTTACCCGAGAAATGACGGGCGAGTCATCTCCGTTGGGTGGAGAAGGCTCGCCCCTCGAACAGATGAAGCGCTACCTCTCATTGCCGCGGCCGGGTACTCGGGGGTGCCGGGTGGGTCGGATGACCCAGGACCCGGAAGTGGTCACGGATGCAGAACTGATCGCAGTCGTTGCGAACGCCTTCGACACCATGCTGAACCATTGGGAGCGGGCGATCACTGCCGCGATTGCTGCAGGAGAACTTCCGACGAGCATCGTCCCGGCGGATCTCGCGCGAACGCTGGCAGCCGTCCTGCAGGGCGGCTATGTACTTGCCCGCGCGCAGGGTGAACAGGGCCCGATGGACGCGGCGGTTCGTGGAGCCATTTCCCTGCTCGACGCCGCCCAGTCCGCTCTGCGCACCGATCACTGACCAACTCGAGAAAGAGAAATCAATGTCCGTTCGTATCGGAATCAACGGCTTCGGCCGCATCGGTCGCAGCTACCTGCGGGCTGCGCTACGCAGCGATGCGGATGTCGAGATCATCGCGATCAACGACATCGCCGACGCCGCAACCCTCGCTTCGCTCCTGGAGTGGGACTCGGTGTCCGGTCATCTGGACGGCGTCGAGGTCGACGGGGACGCGATTCTCGTTGCAGGAAAGCGCATTCGCGTTACCTCTGAGCGCGAGCCGTCCCTCATCCCCTGGAGAGCCGAACGCGTCGATGTCGTCATAGAGTCGACCGGCCGATTCACGGACTCGGTCAACGCTCGCCAACACCTGACAGCGGGAGCGCGAAAGGTGATCATTTCGGCTCCCGCCGACAGTGATGTCTCTGCAGTTGTACTCGGAGTAAACGACGACGTCCTCGACATGTCGGAGGACGTATTCTCGAACGGATCCTGCACGACCAACTGCCTCGCACCGATGGTTAAGGTGCTGCACGAGGCGTTCGGCATCGAGTCCGGACTGATGACGACGATCCACGCCTACACCAGCGACCAGCGCCTCCACGATGCTCCTCACAGCGATCTCCGGCGCGCCCGCGCCGCGGCATTGTCTACGATCCCGACTTCCTCCGGCGCCGCCGCCACCATCGGGCGGATCATCCCAGAGTTGGACGGAAAATTGACCGGACTCTCGCTGCGCGTCCCCGTGCCAGTCGGTTCTATCACCGACCTCACTGCCCATCTCTCACGACCGGCGACTGTCGTGGAGATCAACGAAGCGTTTCGCGTCGCATCGCAGACTCCCGAACTCTCGTCTTACCTTGCCTATTCGGAGGCGCCACTTGTCTCTGCCGACATAGTCGGCAATCCCCACTCGGCAATCTTCGATGCGCCCCTCACACAGGTCGTCGGCGAACAAGTGAAGGTTTTCGCCTGGTACGACAACGAATGGGGATTCTCGAACCGGCTCGTCGAGCTTTCGCAGCGGGTTGGCTCATAGCGACCAGACGCAGGGGCGGAAGGCTTCGGTCGTGGAGGCTGTGCGACGGAAACTGATTTCCCATGGGGGACCCTCGTATGGACCGCACTGGTGCGTGGTGCCCGCAATGATTGGCCGCGATGTGCCCTCACCTGTGGCAGCGGGCGCTGGGTTGTCGAGCGAGTCCGCCATCGTTGCCGTAGATCGGTTGCCGGTGATCTCACCGTACTAGTCGGAAGGTGGTCTGGGCTCGAGGAAATCGGGAGGTGCAGCTGCCGCCGACCCGCATTAGATCGGGACGCAGTCGTTGTACTGTGAGCCATGCCGACCCTGCTTCGACGTGCATTCAAGATCGGCGCGGTAGCGCTGGCAACGATTGTGGTGGCGGCCTACCTGTATGCGGCCTTCACTTATCGCAGCGCTGATGTCTTTGCGCCGCCAGGACGCATCGAGTCTCTCGGCCGGACCTATCTGATCAGTAATTTCCCGCCGCGCACTCGTGAAGACCTCGAACAGCGATACGCGCAAGGCCACCGTGAGCAGTACACCTTGGAACAAGTGAGTTCCGTATTTCCGTGGCGCGCTGTCTACCAGTGGCAGAACGACCAGATCCGCGGCCAGGCGACGTCGAGCGCGTACCTGAAATGGGGCGAGACGTACATCAGCTATTCGCTTTCGGGTGGCCCATGATTCTGCGTAGGCCGAGTCGAACTCACATCGCTTCGTCTGCTGTCGCTCGTCGTGCTACTGCTGCACCGGACTGCGCTTGCCACCGTTCTTCGATGCGGCCGTACCGCCACACGAGGAGGGCGATCAGCCAGGTGACAACAAAGAGTCCGACGATGATGAAGCCCATCGCGCCGAGATCCAAGTTCCCGATGGCGCCGAGAATCCCGTCGTGGATGTCGAGTTTGTCGGTGAAGATCGAGATGATTTCCTGGGTCCCGATCAGCAGTGCCACTGCCACCGAGAGTCCGGTGATCACCATGTTGTAGTAGATCTTTCGTACCGGCTGGGCAAATGCCCAACCGTAAGCGAAGTTCATGAACGATCCGTCGATCGAGTCGAACAGAGACATCCCGGCGCAGAAGAGTATCGGTAGAACGAGGATCGAATACCACGGGAGCCCTGTCGCTGCCGCGCCGCCGGCGATCACCAACAGTCCCACTTCGGTGACGGTGTCGAATCCCAGTCCGAACAGTAGGCCGACCGGGTACATGTGCCAGGGCTTGCGAACCATCTTCATCACCGGGCCCAGGATTTTGTTGAGGGCGCCGCGGCTGTCGAGTTCCTTCTCGAGTTGTTCCTCGTCGAAGGTTCCGGCCTTGTACTTCGTGTACACCCGATGAATCCCGATGAGAGAGAAAAGATTCAGGAGTCCGATCAAGATCAGGAACGTTCCGGAAATGGTGGTGCCGAACAAGCCGGTCCACTTTTCCAGATCGGAGTTGTCGTCGGAAAGGCTGGTGGCAAGTTGCCGCACACCCAACGCCAGAAGTGCGACGAGAACAAAGACGATGGTGGAGTGTCCGAGTGAAAACCAGAAACCGACGGACATCGGTTTCTTGCCGTCCGCCAACAACTTCCGAGTGGTGTTGTCGATGGCGGCGATGTGATCGGCGTCGAAAGCATGGCGCATGCCGAGCGTGTACGCCGTGACACCGAGTCCGATGCCGAAGACACTGCCTTCGATCGTGTAGTGGCCGGGGACAACCAGACCGAGCAGAACTGCCCACCCGACGACGTTGAGTGCAACGACGGTGACGGTCATTCCGATGATGCTTCGACGCTGGCCTCGATCCAGACTGTGCCAAGCGCCGGCGATTCGGGTGCCCGTCGTGGTCATTGTCGTGGACATCGAACCTCACCGATCTTTCAGTCGCGGCCGGCGGCCACCCTACTGAAATCGTATAAGTGTTCAACTGTTCAGATAAGCGCCTGGAGGTTACAAATCACCCATCCGGGAGTAAAACTGCTTTGCTCCCGGATGGGAAACGCTCAGGCAAACACGGTATTGACCAGTGCGACGTAGATCGTCGTTCCGACAACGATGCTCAGGACGGCATTCTTTCGCCACAGGTGCGCGGCGATCGTGGCACACACTGCAATCAGTTCGGGGAGGCCGTGAGACGGGGCGGTGATCGACACCCCTTTGAGTGAATACATCACGAGGATCAGCATGACGCCGGCCGGCATGTAGATGCCGAGGTAGCCGACCAGGGCGGAGGAGCGCAGCGGCATGAGCGCGGCGAAGGGGATTGCGCGCAGCGCGAAGGTGACCACGGCCATGACTGCGACCGCCGCAAAGATGTACGAGGTGTCAGGCATCGATCTTCGCCTTTCGTGAGTCGTAGACAAAGCGGCCGATCAGGAAGAGCACGAAGGCGCCCATTGCAATTGGCAGCATGTGATCCGGGGCTGCGAGCCGGGCGACCAGAGCGCAGGTGACCGCAGCGACCGGCACCGCGAATCCGTTTTGTGCGCGAATTGCCTCGATCGAGAGGACGACGAACAGTGCGGTCAGAGCGAAGTCGAGACCGACTATCGAATCTGGAATCCACTGTCCTGCCGTCGCGCCCAGGATCGCGCCACCGATCCAGTAGCCGTGGAGGTACAGCTGGGAGTAGACGATGACGCGTCCGGTGAGTGCCTTGGGATCGGCAGTTACCGACATCGCATAGGCCTCGTCGGTCAGCGCGAACATGCTGTAGAAGCGGGCGAAGGGGTTGCGAATCTTTTCCAGCGGAAAACTCAAGGCGTAGAACACATGTCGAAAGTTGACCAGCAGTGCGGTCAGAGCGACGTACGGCAGTGGTGTCATGGCCGCGACCATTCCGACGGCGAGAAACTCCAGCGATCCGGCGTAGATCAGCGAGGTGAAAGCGACTGCCCACCAAGGGTTGAGGCCCTGTTGGACCACAAGAACGCCCAGGGCTATCCCGAGTGGGAGCAGGCCGAATCCGACCGGCAGCGACAGTTGGAAGGCATGCCGCCACGCCGGGGTTCGCGGCGAGAGTTCGACGGCAGGCGCGGCCGTCGACGATGCTGGTTCGATCACGACGCAAATCTATAACAAAGATCGAGGTGATCGATTGCTCAGAATGCCCACATATTGAACAGTGCGCAATAATAGTGCGATGGATGCCATGGATGACGCAATTTTGTTTCACCTCCGTCAGGACTCGAGTCTGACGAACACGGAATTGGCGGATCTGGTGGGTCTGACACCGTCCCCTTGCCTGCGCCGCGTGAAAAAGCTCGAAGCCGACGGAATCATCACCGGGTACCGCGCGATCGTCAGTCAGGAAGCGCTTGGCCGAGGATTTCAAGTGATCGTCACCGCCGAGATCGGAGTCAACGACCAGGCGACCATCGAGGACTTCGAATCCCAGGTCGCCGCCTTCGACGAAGTGATCGAATGTCGGCGGTTGTTCGGAATTCCCGACTACTTCATTCGGGTCGCGGTGAAAGATCTCGCGACGTACGAGAACTTCATGGTCACCAAGCTCAGCGGGCTTCCGGCTGTCTCGCGGGTGACATCGCTGATCACCATGAAGACCATCAAGAGTGTCGACTGATGCCCGGGCTCGGCTGAACCTTCACTAGGTGTCGGTGGTCGGCGTTAACGTCGGAACATGGGATACGAATTTCAAGTCACAGTAGATTCGGCACACCCGCACGAACAGGCGAAGTGGTGGGCCGCAGCACTCGGGTGGGCAGCGGAGCCCAGCGACGAAGACTTCATCAGGGGCCTCGTCGCTGCTGGTCACGCCAAGGAATCTGACACCACGACCTTCGAGGGAGTTCTCGTCTGGCGCGAAGGTGCAGCCATCAGCGATCCGGAGCATCCCGAACGTCCCCGCGTTCTGTTCCAACTGGTTCCGGAATCGAAGACGGTGAAGAACCGGCTCCATTTCGACATACGAGTGGGCGACAAGCGCGAGGATGTCGCAGCGCACCTCGAGACGGTGGGGGCGACGATCCTGCACCGGGGAGCGCAGGGGCCGAGCGTGTGGATCACGATGACCGATCCCGAAGGAAACGAGTTCTGCGTCAGCTAGCGGTACGAACTCGGAGTGTCGCCGGTCCATCGTTTGAAGGCCCGACGGAACGCGCTGGGCTCGGAGAACCCCAATCGCGCCGAGAGTACTTCGACGGATTCTCCGCGCCGCAAACCAGCGATGGCTACGTCGCGGAGCACTTCCTCGCGTAGTTGATTCAGTGATGTTCCGTCACGCCGCAGCAGTCGACGCAGATGGGGAACGCTGATCGAGAGCATCTCGGCGATCTCCTCGGCCGTGGAGGTTCGCCCCTTCACCCCGAGTTCCAGGACCCGTCGCACCTGCGCCGACGCAGTGCTGTCGTAATCGCGTTCGGACATGAGCTGAATCGGAGATTCTCGGAGGTACTCCTCCAACGTCTCCTCGGTTTGGATGATCGGTGCGCGCATGGCCGAGTTGTCGAACTCCAGTGCCGCTCGCTGCGCGCCGAAGGTGACCGGCGCTCCGAAGATGTAGTCGTAGTCCTGCGCCAACCGCGCATCCGGTGCCGAGTACGGAAATTCGACTGCTCGAAGTCGGACGCGCTTTCCGATCAACCACGCGGAAAATCGGTGCAGCAAGATCAGGACAAAATCGGTTGTGACACGTTCTGCGACATCAGGTTCGGCGACGCCTTCGCGAGCGCGGACTGCGAAGCTCACCCGCGTGCTTTCCTCGCCCTTTTCGATCGCCAGTGGGGCCAGAGCCGGTAGCGCACGGATCACGTCGGACATTCGAGCGAACGCTGATCCGAGGTCAGGGCAATGGATCAACGTCAGGCAGATCAATCGGAAAGTGCCACGGGGGACCGGGGCGGATCCGAGGCCGAACAATTCGTCGTCGGTGATCTGCCAGGTGGTTTGAATGAAGGTGGTGACCTGAGTTGGGGTCAGCCGCGCGCGAGCGTCCGACAATGTCTCCAGGTCGATCCCAGCAGCTCGCAGTGCACCAGACAAATCGACGTCGTTGTCCGGCGAGAACGCGAGGTAGCGGTGGACGAATGCGGTCGGGATGGTCCGCGCTGTCATGGGTGCGCTGTTCCTTGGAGCAGGTGGAGACGGCGTGCAGCTTCGGAAAGAATGTGGTCCTGCTTGCAGAAGGCGAAGCGCACCAGGTGCTTCCAATCGTCGCGGTTGTCCGCGAACACGTCGACCGGTACGGCCGCGACGCCGATACGCTCGGGTAGGGCGCGACAGAAATCTCCCGCGTCGGTTTCACCCAACGGTCTGATGTCGGCAAGGAGGAAGTACGTGCCGCCGCCGGAATGCACCGTGAAACCGGCCTCGGTCAGAGCTTTTCCGAGTACGTCCCGTTTGCCCTGCAAGCTCTGTCGAAGTTCGACGACCCACGGCTGTTCGTTGGTCAGCGCGTAGGCAACGGCCGGTTGGAATGGTGCACCGGCAACAAATGACATGAACTGCTTGGCGGCACGGACTCCGTCGATGAGTTCTCGGGGGCCGATCGCCCAGCCGGTCTTCCAGCCGGTGACATTGAAAGTCTTTGCGGCACTGGACACAGTGACGGTGCGCTCACGCATGCCCGGGAGCGACGCCATCGGTGTGTGGGTGAGGCCGTCGAAGACCAAGTGCTCGTAGACCTCGTCACTCAACACGATCAGGTCGCGTTCGCACGCGAGTTCGGCGATCGCTCGAAGTTCGTGATCGGTGAATACGGTGCCGGTGGGGTTGTGAGGACTGTTGACGATCAGCATCTTCGTCTTGGCGGTGATCGCGCCGCGCAATGCATCGAGATCGACCGCGAATCCGTCTCCCGCGGCAACCAGCGGAACTGTGCGACGCACAGCGCCTGCCAATGCGACGGATGCAGCGTAGGAGTCGTAGTACGGCTCGATCAGCACTACTTCTTCGCCGGGTTCGACCAGTCCGAGAATCGCAGCACTGATCGCCTCGGTGGCGCCGACGGTGACTAGAACTTCGGAGTCGGGATCACTGTCGAGTCCGTAACGGACGCGCCGATCCTCCGCGATGGCCTGACGCAAGACGGGCATGCCCGGACCGGGCGGGTATTGATTGACGCCCTCGGCGATGGCTCGGCGCGCTACTTCGAGCATGGCCGCAGGACCGTCGGTATCCGGAAAGCCCTGACCGAGGTTGACCGCGTCGTGAAGTGTGGCCAACGCTGTCATCTCGGCGAAGATCGTGGATGCGAACGGCTGCAGACGCGAGACGGTGCGGTTGCGGGGCGTCGAAGGCATCTTTGCAGCTTAGTCGGCTGACACCGCATCCTCACATCCGCTCGGACGCGGTGCTTGTCACGTTTGAATCGCCGCCATCGTCCAACTCTGTAGAGAGCATCGAATCCGGTGCCCCAGAACATACGGAGGCTTGCCATGACTCGCATTCCCGCAGTGACACCGTCAGAAGCCAGTCCGTTGATCAAAGTGGCATACAAATTCGCCGCCAGGCAGTACGACGAAGTCCCCGAGCCCTTTGCCGTCCTGGCCAACCATCGGAAATTGTTCGTCGCGGCTGCCCGTCACGAGATGGCCGTGCAGAAGGCGTCGAAGGTGCTGCCGTCGAACATTCGTGAACTGGCCGTCTATCGCGTCGCCTGGACTGTCGGCTGCTCGTGGTGTGTCGACTTCGGGACGATGCTCTCGCGCCTGGACGGTTTGGACATCGACAAGCTGAAAGGGATCGCGAATTACCGGGATTCACCGAAGTACAGCGAGGACGAGCGGGCCGCGATCGCCTACGCCGATGCCATGACCGGTGACCCGCACGGGGAGAACGGGGTGACGGACGAGCAGGTCGCGGATCTCGAGCGCAGGTTCGGGCGAGCGGGCGTCGTGGAACTGACCTATCAGATCGGGCTCGAAAACATGCGCGCCCGGATGTATTCGGCGTTGGGGATCACCGAGCAAGGGTTCAGCACCGACTCCTGCCGCGTGCCCTGGGCCGAAGAATGATGCGCTGACTCGTCTACGGCAACTATCGACAATGCTCCGCAGATACGTGATCATGATTGACTAGTTCACGCATCTGCGGAGTATTTCGGCTTGTTAGGTCCGCACTTGCGACCTACGATCACCTGGTGCCCAACATTCGAATCCGCGAAGCTGCCGGTCTGCTCGGTGTCAGTGACGACACCGTTCGACGGTGGGTCGACGGTGGGCTTCTCACCGCGAGGACGGACGACTCCGGCCGCAAGGTCATCGACGGTGCCGAGTTGGCGGGCTTCGCCCGGTCCAACGCCGGACCCGCACCGGCCGATCCGCTCGCGGGTGCGAGTTCGGCCCGCAACCGGTTCGCCGGCCTCGTCACCAAGGTCGTCACCGACAAGGTGATGGCCCAGGTCGAAATGCAGTGTGGGCCCTTCACTGTCGTCTCGTTGATGAGTACCGACGCGGTTCGGGAGCTCGGACTCGAGGTCGGGAGTATCGGAGTCGCAATCGTGAAGGCCACCACGGTCATCGTGGAAACGCCGTAGTTCTGAACATACTGGAGGAAATTCGTGAAGCGTGTAGTCGGACTTGTTGCAGCAGGTGCCTTTTCGCTTGCCCTGGTGACCGGTTGTAGTTCCTCCGACAATTCGTCGTCGGAGACGTCGTCGGCCGCTCCGACCACGACCACTTCCAGTGACAGTGCCACGGGAAGCATCACCGTCTTCGCGGCGGCGTCACTCAAGAACAGCTTCACCGAACTCGGCAAGGAGTTCGAGTCCGAGAACCCCGGTTCATCGGTCACATTCAGCTTTGCCGGGTCCTCGGATCTCGTCGCCCAGATCACCCAGGGCGCACCGGCTGACGTGTTCGCCTCGGCTGACGCCGCCAACATGACCAAGGCCACCGATGCCGGTGTCGTCGCGGGGTCGCCCTCGGATTTCGCGAGCAATACCTTGACGATCGTTGTACCGCCTGGCAATCCGAAGGGCATCGCGTCCTTCGCCGATCTGGCAAAGGAGGGGACACAACTGGTGATCTGCGCTCCGCAGGTCCCGTGTGGCGCGGCTACGAAGAAGGTCGAGACGGCCACAGGTGAGACCCTCTCGCCCGTCAGTGAGGAATCGTCGGTGACCGACGTTCTCAACAAGGTGACGTCCGGGCAGGCCGATGCCGGCATCGTTTACGTCACCGACGCGAAGTCCGCGGGTGACAAGGTGCAGACGGTCGCGTTCCCGGAAGCCACCACGGTGGTCAACCTGTACCGGATTGCGGTGCTGAAGGATTCGAAGAATTCGGAAACGGCAACCAAGTTCGTCGATCTCGTCAAGGGGCCCAAGGGCCTGGCAGTTCTGAGTGACGCGGGATTCGCTGCCCCGTGACACACCTAAGACCGGCAGTCCGGGCTCCGCTCGGGTTGCCGGTATGGATTTACCTTCCGGCGCTGATCGGCGGAGCGTTTGTCATCGCGCCCTTGGCGGCGATGCTGGCCACCGTGCAGTGGTCGCAGTTCTGGGAACTCGTGACTTCCGAATCGTCGGTTGCCGCGTTGAAACTGAGTTTGAAGACAGCGGCAATGAGCACGCTGCTGTGCATCCTGTTCGGGGTACCGATGGCCGCGGTGTTGGCGCGCAGTCATTTTCGGGGACTGTCCGTTCTTCGATCCTTGATTCTGCTCCCGCTGGTTCTGCCGCCCGTGGTGGGCGGTATCGCGTTGCTGTACACGTTCGGGCGCAAAGGGTTGATCGGTGAGCAGTTGGAAGTGCTCGGCATCCAGATAGCATTCTCGACAACCGCGGTGGTCCTGGCGCAGACGTTTGTTGCGCTACCGTTCCTCGTCGTCAGCCTCGAAGGTGCACTACGCACTGCGGGTACAAGATACGAGGCCGTTGCCTCGACGCTCGGAGCCCGCCCGACCACTGTGCTTCGCCGGGTGACTCTGCCGCTGGTGCTTCCCGGTCTGGTGTCAGGGGCAGTTCTGGCTTTCGCTCGAGCGCTGGGGGAATTCGGTGCGACGCTGACCTTCGCGGGAAGTCTGCAAGGGGTGACGCGTACCCTGCCGCTGGAAATCTATCTCCAGCGTGAGACCGATCCGGATGCAGCGGTGGCGCTTTCGCTGGTGCTGGTCGTAGTCGCGGTGGTCATCGTGGTTGCGGTGCGTGGACGCGGATCGGCGGGTTCGTTGTGAGTGGCCTCCACGTCGACATCGAGATTCCGGAGCGCGACGTCGTTGCGACGTTCGACGTAGCGGCGGGCGAGGTGACCGCCATCCTCGGGCCGAACGGCGCCGGCAAGTCGACGGTACTGGCGGCGGTTGCCGGACTGCATCATCCGCAGCGCGGGTTGATCGAACTCAATTCCCGCGTTCTCACCGATACCCGTAGGGGAGTCGTGTTGGCACCCCATCGGCGCGGCACTGCCCTACTCGCGCAAGAGGCACTTCTCTTTCCCCATCTCAGTGCGGCTGCGAACGTGGCGTTCGCGCCGCGCAGTGCAGGGCGGTCGCGTCGCGATTCCGCCGAGTCCGCGCGCCATTGGCTGGACGCAGTCGACGCCGGCGATTTGGCTGACCGCAAGCCTTCACAACTCTCCGGTGGCCAAGCGCAACGGGTTGCAGTGGCGAGGGCATTGGCTGCTGAACCCGAACTGCTTCTACTCGACGAACCGATGTCCGCGCTCGATGTCGCCTCCGCCCCCGCGCTGCGGTCGTTACTGCGCCGAGTGCTCAGGACCGGCGATCGCACTGCCGTACTCGTCACGCACGACGCTCTGGACGCACTGGCGCTGGCCGACACGGTTGTCGTCATGGACGGTGGCCGGGTCGTCGAACGTGGTGACGTACGAACAGTTCTGACCCGCCCGCGTAGTGCATTCGCAGCACGCATCGCCGGAATCAACTTGCGCAGCGGCACGATGGCCGGAGACGGAGTGCTCAGAAGTCCGGTCGGGGTGGATATCGCGGGCCAGACGGAGACCGACCTACCGGCCGGCAGTGCCGCCGTGGCGGTCTTCGAGCCGCGAGCAGTGTCGGTCTTCCTGGATCCGCCGCACGGCAGCCCACGAAATGCGTTTGCGGTTACGATCGCGGAGATCGAAAACCGAGGCGATGTCGTCCGAGTGCGAGCGGAGGACGAAGCCGGCCAGCCGGGCTTGTCTGCCGACATCACGGCGAGCGCAGCGGCCGAACTCGATCTGGTTCCGGGATCGGCCGCTACGTTTGTGGTCAAGGCCACCGAGACGCTGATCTATGCGCAGGGTGCAGGCTCGTAGACGTCCTCAACGACCGAATCCGCATAGAGGGCTGCAATTTCGGACGCGTACTTCTCGGCTATCGGCTTGCGCCTGAGCTTCATCGTCGGTGTCAGCTCGTCGCCGCCTGGCTCCCAGAACATGGTGAGTACGTGAAACCGCTTGATCTGCTCGGCCCTCGACAGACGCGAGTTTCCCTCGGCGACAGCAGTTGCAACGACGTCGACGATCCGAGCGTCCTTGGCGAGTACCGCGGCCTCGGCCGCAAGTCCCAGTGAGCGTGCCGCTCCGACCGCGGCGTCGGCGCTGAGAGTGATCAACGCTGTGTTGAACTTTCGGCCGTCTCCGATCGTCACGACCTCACCGATCAACGACGACGACGTCTTCACTGCCGTCTCGATGGCGGCCGGTGACATGTTCTTTCCCGACGCGTTGATGATCAACTCCTTCTTGCGATCGATCACCGTGAGGTAGCCGTCGGCGTCGGCGGTGACGACATCTCCGGTCGAGAGCCACCCGTCTGCACTGATCGCTTCGGCCGTTTTTGCGGGTTCGCCGCGGTACCCCTTCATGACCAACGGTCCTCGAACCAGTAGCTCGCCGTCCGCCTCGATGCGCATTTCCATGCCTGGGAGCAACTTTCCGACCGTTCCGAGCTTGGTCGGCTCGGCCGGCGCGGTGCTCGCGATGCATGTCAGCTCGGACATTCCCCAGATCTCCGAGATCGGAACTCCCAGGGCCGCAAAGAATGCCAAGGTTTCCGGCGGAATCGGTGCGGCGCCAGAGATGGCCCACTTCAGTTCGGCAAAGCCGAGTTTCGCACGCAGAGCGGACAGGACCATCGTATCGGCTCGGGCGTAGTCCGCTTCCAGTTCGGCGGGGACTGTTTCACCGGCTCGCAAGTGTGCGAGACGAGTGCGACCGACGTCGAGTGCCCACTGCAACGCCGCTCGCCGCTCGTCGTCCGGTTCGTTGGCGACAGCCGATTCGACTGCAACTTTCAGCTTTTCCCACACACGGGGGACGCTGCCCCAGATCGTGGGGCGACAGTCCGGAAGCGCGGCCGCTACCTGGCTCGGATCCGGCACGACAGTGATCTGGGTGCCGAACACCATTTGCATGTACAGGCAGGTGAGCCGATCGGCTATGTGCGCCGACGGCATGTACGAGGTGATGCGGTCACCGAATTCGACGGGGAGTACAGCGCTTACGGCGTTGGTTTCGAACAACAGGCATGCATGAGTCGTCTCGACGCCCTTGGGGTTGCCGGTCGTGCCGGAGGTGTAGATCAACGTGGCGACGTCGTTCGGTTTCACCGCACGCCAGGTGCCCTCGAAATCGAAATCCGATGCGGCAGAATCCTTCATCTGCTCCAGGGTCACGGTGCCGGGCTGGTGGACATGCGATTGCGCGTCGACGACGACGATCGTCTCGAGTGTGGCGCCCGAGCGGCGGACCGTATCCACGTACCGGTCTTCGCAGACGAGAACCCGTGCACCCGAATTGGCGAGGATGTAACGGATGGCTTCGGGTGCCGACGTGTTGTAGATGGAGAAGGACGTCGCGCCGAGATGTTGGGCACCGACGTCGATCGGATAGAACTCGATGCGGTTACTCATCATCAGGGCAACCGTATCGCCGTGTCCCACGCCGATTCCGGCCAATCCCGCGGCAACCTCGCGGACCTGTTCGGCGTACTCGCGCCACGTCAGTGTTCGCGCATCGCCGATGTCTCGCAGGGCCACCGAGTCGGGCGCTACCGCCGACACTCGCTGGAAGGCTGCACACAACGTGGTCATGATGATCTCCTGGATGCCTTTGTCAGGGCTGATGCATTCGTCGGGGCCGCAGCGGTGGTTCTGTCTTCGAGTTCGCGGATCAGGTCGTGTGCCTGTTTGTCCCTGGCCAGATAGCCGTCGGCCAGGACATTGATGAATCCGCGTCCCCACGCCCAGGGTTCCCAGGCAGCGGGGGCAAGGGTCCGCGCGGCGCGGCGCGCGATCGCGTCTGCGATCACCGTGGCGGCACGGTCCGGGGAGATTCGATGACGGAGGGGACCGGGTAGTCGAGCGTCGAGTTTGCGCCCGATCTCGTCGTCGTCGAGTGTGGCGCGTGCAAGTTGTGTATCCACCATCCCGAAGTACGCGATGCCGGCAGTGGCGCCGTAGCCGGCAACCTCGAGACGCAGCGCCCGGCCGAGCGCTTCGACCCCAGCCTTGCTGATCATGTACGAAGCGCCGCCCAAACCGGGGGCGAACGACGCTGCCGATGACACGACGACGACGTGCCCACTGTTGCGGATCACCTCGTCGATGGTCGGATGCACTGTGTTGAAGACGCCGGTGAGATTGACGTCGAGCACGCGATCGAATGCGTCGGGATCGATCTGGCGCAATGTTGCCGGGGGAGGGGTGATTCCGGCGTTGGCCACCACGACGTCGATTCTGCCCAGCTGCTCGATGATCGTTTGCACGGCTGCGGTCATGCCGTCCCGATCTCGGACATCGGCCGTCACCGTCACGACTCGCTGTGACTCGAATGAGCGCTCGGCCGTTGCCAATGAACTTTCGTTGACGTCGACCAGCGCCACGGTGGCCCCACGCCGGTGGAGAGTGCGCGCCAGCGCGGAACCGATACCGTCGCCTCCGCCGGTGATCAGCACGACCTTTCCGGCGACGTCGTAGTCGATTCGGCGTCCGGGCAGTGGAATGCCCAGATCGCGGACTGTTCCCGCAATTGCGGACATGCGTCCCGTCATTGCTTCAGTGCCTTCCGTGTAGAGCGCGGATGAGAACCTTGACCAGCCAGTCGATTCGGGCGGTCCGTCGAAACGTCGTCAGTGGTAGGGGCGAACGGAATCGTTGCCTGGTCATCGACCGGGCATAGGTGAACTCCTTCAGACCATCTGGGCCGTGAACGCGTCCGAAACCAGATGCTCCGACCCCACCCAGTGGCAGGTTGGGAACCGCGGCATACATCACGTAAGAGTTCACCGACGCTCCTCCGGATCGGAGCCGATCGGCAACAGCCACTCCATGCTTGCCGAACACGCTTGCTCCCAATGCATATGGCGACGCATTGACCAACTCCACCGCCTCGTCCATCGAGGCGACCTTGGTGATCGTCATCGTCGGGCCGAAAGTTTCCTCCGTGACGGCGAGGCTGTCTTCGGGGACGTCGACCATGATGGTCGGTTGCACGTACTGGCCGGAGATCGAGCCGAGCCCTCCGAGAACGACACGTCCACCCCGCGACATCGCGTCGTCGATGTGGCGCCGGATTACAGCCACTTGCGCGGGCATGGTGATCGGACCGATCTTGTCCTCGGCACCCGGACCGGCATGAACTCGGGCAGCCAAAGTGATTGTCTTGTCGATAAACTCGTCGTAGACCTGTTCGTGCACGTATACACGCTCGACGCCCAGACAGGTTTGACCGGAGTTGGACAATGCGCCCCACACCGCAGCATCCGCGGCGGCACCAACATTTCCGTCGGCATCAAGGATGAGCGCGTCCTTACCGCCACATTCCATCAACACCGGTGTGAGGGTCTCGGCGCACGCTGCCATGACTTTCTTGCCCGTCGCGGTCGATCCGGTGAACCCGATCTTGTCGACACCGGCCAGGCACAGTGCCGCGCCGACCGAACCGTCGCCTGTGACAACTTGCAGCACAGGATGTTCAGGGACGACCTCGGCAAACGCTCGGACCAACCATTGCCCGACTGCCGGGGCGAACTCACTCGGCTTGTAGACCACGGCATTGCCTGCAGCCAGCGAGAACGAGAGCGAACCGAGCGGGGTGAAGACCGGATAGTTCCACGGACCGATCACACCGATCACCCCGAGAGGTCGATACTCCACCGAGGCGGCCTGATTGACCGTCAACAAACTGGAGCGGACGCTGCGCCTGCCCAATACCTTTCGGGCATTCTTCGACGCCCACGCGAGATGTTCGAGTGCCATGGCGATTTCGAGCATCGCGTCAGGGTGCGGCTTGCCCATGTCCCGGTGCACGACGTCGGCGAGTTCGGATGCTCGACGAGCGATGATTCCACGCCACCGATCCAGTCGACGAGCGCGTTGCTCGAATGTCAGTTCTGCCCACCACTCGGAAGCAGTTCGGGCGTCGCGCACTGCCTGTGTCACCGTGTCGTCGGACGCCTGTGTGGTCGTGTCGATCTCGGTCGCCGTCATTGTGGAGTTCCTTGAAGTGTGTGGTGGACGGCGCCGTCGGCCCAGCTGCGAGTGACGCGTTCGAGGATCGGTCGGGACAGAGACAGAATCGGGGCGAACCACGGCTGCGCTTGTACGGCGAATGTCCAGGTGAGGCGGCTGCCAGTCGAAGTCGGTTCCAGCACCAGATCTTCGGCGAAGCGTTTGAACCCCGGCAGTGACGCCGACTCCACATAGAACGTCATTCGGTGCCCCTCGTCCCAGCAGAAGAATCTCTCGTTCAGTGCAGCAAAAGTGCCGGCGCGCACGGTTCGCGTAGTCCCGATGCCGAATGGTCTGGCCGAGGTCCAGTCGGCGCCGGTGATCCCGCGCGCCCACGACGTGAGCGCTCCGTCCGAGGTCAACGTCTGCCACAAGCTTTCACACGTCGCTTCGGATTCGATCCGGTGAGTGATCACCAGCGGCGCGGATCGGACGAAGTCTGCGTCGGCTGCCGCTAGAGAGAATTTTCCCCTCACAGGTCCACCACCAAAGATGCACCGGTGGAACGTGATCGACAGGTCAACATCGAATCGGCACGTTCGGATTCGGTGAGCAAGGTGTCTCGATGATCGACGCTCCCTGAGAGCACCCGAACCTTGCACGTACCGCAGAAGCCCTGTTGGCAGGAATAAGCGACTCCGGGAAGTGCACGTCGTATCGCAGCCAAAGCACTTTCGGACTCGCCCACATCGACGGTGAGACCGGTGCGCGCCAGATGCACCGTGAACTCCTTGCCGTCGACTACCGGGAGTGGGGAGAACCTCTCGCTGTGCACCGATCCGGTCGGATTGCCGGCGAAGGTCGCCGCGCGCACCATGTTCATCAGCGGCGCCGGTCCGCACGTGTACACCGCGGCACCGGGATCCGCAGCAGCGACCAGTGTTTCGATATCCGTCGGGCCCAACTCGTCGTCCGGTCGGATGGTAACCCGGCCGGTGGAGTATTCCTCGATCTCGTCGAGAAATGGCATGGCCGTCCGAGTTCGTCCGAGATAATCCAAACGCCACGGGATTCCGCGGCGGTGACAACGTTGCACCATGGGAAGGAGCGGAGTGATCCCGATTCCGCCCGCAACAAAGAGGTACGACGGAGCCGCGACAAACGGAAATGCATTGCGTGGCCCTCGGACGTCCACCACCATGCCGGGTTTCAGCGACTCGTGTATCTCGCGCGAGCCGCCCCCACCCTCGTCGATCCTCCGGACGGCGATCCGATACGAGGACAAGTCGTCGGGGTCGCCGCACAGCGAATACTGTCGTTGCCTTCCCGAGGGGAGAAAGATGTCGAGGTGGGCGCCGGGAATCCACGACGGAAGGGTGATTCCTTCCCTCGGGGTCAAGGTGACACTCAGGACGTCGTCGCACTCTGACCGGACGGACTTCACGTCCAGAGTCATGTCGAACCCGCTGTAGCGGACCGGGCTGGGGCGCGAAAGTATGTGCGCTGCTGGACTTGCTGCAAAGATTCGGCGGTAAGCGCCGGTGGCTTGCGCGGCAAACCTCAACGACCGGGTCGGTGTGAAGTCGGGTGCGTCGTGGGAACTGTCGGCAGTCGTCTTGTTCATCCTGCGCTCGCTTCGGAAGAACGATTGGCAGCAGGCGAGCGAGCGAGGTAACGCATGGCGACGTCCATGTCCCCGATCTGGGAAGGATGGAAGCTCGGCCGCAGATACGGAGGAATCTCGGTGATCAGGAATTTCATGTTGGGTACCAGGCCACGACGGGTGGCGCTTATCAGTTGGAGAGGCCACAGTCGGCCCTTCGTCGTGGACGGGTCCTGTCGGAACAGGTAGTTCATCGAGGCGATGAACAGCACGAACAATGTGAAGCTGGCCAGCAGCGCCGTGCGAACGCGTCTGGCGTAGCTGCCGTCCACGTACATGTAGGCGTCGAAGGCTACGTTGCGGTGTTCGACTTCCTCGGCGCCGTGCCACTTCACCATGTCGAGCATCATCGGGTGCATGCCGGCATCTTCGAGGGCGGGATCGGTGAGCAGCCATTCCCCGACCACTGCCGTGTAGTGCTCCATGGCGGCAAACAAGCCGAGACGTTCACAGAGCCAGGCGTGCTTGGCTTTTCCGGTCAATCCTTTGTCGCCCAATATCTTGTCCACGAGCCAGTCCATCCGGCGTGACATCGGTTTCATGTCCATGCCGAGGTCCGCAAGATGCTCGCGTGCACCTTTGTGCGACGACGCGTGTGTTGCTTCCTGGCCGACGAATCCCACCACCTCTTCGTGCAGGCGGGTGTCCTCGATGAGCGGGAGTGCTTCGGCGAGCGTTGCGGACATGGCCCGCTCTCCCTCGGGTAACACGAGATGCATGAAGTTGACGACGTGGGTGACCATCGGTTCGTTCGGCACGTAATGCAGTGGTACGCCGTCCCAGTCGAATTCGACGTCCCGCGCGGCGATCGCATGTGCTTCGTCGGTGTAGCGGCGAGCGCCGGACGGTGCGACGACGGGTGTGCCTCGGAAGGCGTTGATGCCGAGCATTATCGGCTCCTCACGGTTTCTCGAGCAGTGGTGAGTGCTGCGGACGAGACGGGTTGTACCTGCGCGTAGTGAGCGAGGTCGGCTCGTTTGGTCCTGGCGCGGAATGATCGGTTGAATCCGGGATAGAAGGTGTAGTTGCGGCCGCCGTCGACGAGGTAGTAACTACTGCACCCCCCGGCGTTCCACACGCTGGTGGCGAGTCGGCGGTCTGTCGCGCGTACGAACTCGCGTTGCACGTCTGCGCGGACGTCGATGCTGCCGATGCCGCGCTCGTCCATTTGAAGAATGCAGCTCACGATGTACTCGACCTGGGCTTCGATCGTGACGACCTGCGAGGTGTAGACCACGGAATTGGGTCCGAGGATCATGAAGAAGTTCGGAAAACCGCTGATAGTGGTGCCGAGGAAGGCCTCGGCACTGCCGTTCCACGTCTGCGCGAGGCTGCGGCCGTCCTGGCCTCGGATGATGTCGAACGACGGGTTGTCTCCCATCCGAAAGCCGGTTCCCATGACTATGGTGTCGACTTCCCGGAAGGTTCCGTCCGCGGTGAGAACTCCGCGCTCCTGCACCTCGACGATTCCGTCCGTCACCACCTCCACATTGGGTGACGCCAGCGCGGGATAGTAGGTGTTCGAGAACGTTGGACGCTTGCATCCGAATGCGTAGTGGGGGAGCAGCTTTGCGCGAAGCTCCGGGTCCCGCACCTGCCGGCGAAGGTGTGCTCGACCGAGCGCGGCCAGCCCTTTGAGCAGTGACGGCTTGTACACGAATCCGGGTACCAGGGCTTCTTGAAGCAGGTCGAGTCCCTTGCGTGCCAGTCGTTGGGTGAGCGGCACCCGCTCGAAGAGAGCGCTTGGCCAGCCGGTCATCGGCTGATCCGGATGCGGCAGGATCCACGTCGGTGTCCGCTGGAACACGGTCAACGTGTCCGCGAGCGGTTGCAGTCTGGGGATGATCTGCACCGCAGAGGCGCCGGTGCCGACCACGGCTATCCGCTCACCGCGAAGGTCGTGGTCGTGGTTCCAGTCCGCGGTGTGGAACATCTGACCACGAAACGATTCGAGCCCGGGAAGGTCGGGTGTGGCGGGGGCACTGAACGGGCCGGTGGCCGCGACCAGGAACTGTGCCTCCCAGACGGTTTCCGCAGTGTGTACCCGCCAGATCTGGGCCTGCTCGTCCCACGAAGCTTCTGTCACGTCCTGGTTGCAGTGGAAATGACCGGCCAGTCCGAAGCGATGGACGCAATCCCGGAGATAGTCGTAGATCTCGGGCTGTAGCGGATACAGCCGCGTCCAGTTCGGATTGGGCGCAAACGAGAACGAGTACAGAATCGACGGGATGTCGCACTGTGCACCGGGGTAGGTATTGACCTGCCAGGTCCCCCCGGGCTCCGCGGCACGTTCCAGAACGACGAAGTCGTCGATCCCGGACTGCTTCAAGCGGACAGCCGTTCCGATGCCGCCGAAACCGGCTCCGATGACGACGACTCGTGTTCGGCGAGTTCGAGTTTCCTCGTCACCGGCCGATGGCCCCGAGGTTGGGTCGATGTCGACCATGTGTGACGCCTCCTGATTGGTGCGTGAACAACTGAACGAAGAGTAAGTCTGACATCAAGTGATGTCAACAGCGATTGATGTCAGAATTGAATTGATTGACATCGTGCGATGTCAGTTCGCTTGCCGAGGTCGCCGCGATAACCTGAGGTCGAGAGCACTGCCGGTCAGTGAGAACATGGGGACATGACGGATACCGAGGCTCGGCGCACCGGCCCGCGCAGGTGGCGTGGGCAGGAACCAGAAGATCGCCGCGCCGCGCGCCGGGCACAGCTGATCGAAGCCGGGTTGCAGATCATGGGCACCGAGGGTGCGGCCGCCGCGACCATGCGTGCGACCTGCCGCGAGGCTGCGCTGACCGAACGGTACTTCTACGAGAGCTTCGCCAATCGTGACGAACTGCTGGTCGCCGTGCTCGACGAGGTCGTTCTCGGGGCACGCGACACTATTCTGGACGCTCTCGAGGCGGCGCCTTCCGAACCGTCGGCCCTGATCCGTCACGTGGTGAAGGCCTTCACCACCTACGTATTCAAGGATCCGCGCCGTGGACGCATCATGTTCGTCGAATCCCAGGCGGAACCTGCGCTGTGGGATCGAGGGCGAGAATTGATGGCGGAGTTCACCAATCCGATCTCCGCGTCGCTCGAGCTGATGTACGGCGGCGAGGCAACCGACTCCGCGAACTCCGAACTCAATTCGGTGGGGCTGTTCGGTGCCCTCGCGTTCATCTATCAGGCGCACACCCCGTCCTCCAAGATCTCTCGAAAGCGTTTGGTGGAACACATTTCGCTCATGGTCGAAGCGCAGGCGACGGTCAACAGCACGCCCGCGAGAAAAGAATGACGTCCGCGTCGGCCACAGGCGGAAAGCGTCTCGGTCCTGAAGACCGGCGTGAGCAGATCATTGTCAGCGCGGCAAAGGTTTTCGAGGAGAAGTCTTTTGCCGACGTCTCGATGACCGAGTTGGCCAAGGCGGCCGGGGTCGGTCGTCCGCTGCTCAATCATTACTTCGGCTCCAAGCGGGAGTTGTACCTCGACGTCGTGCGGCGATTCGTCTTCATTCCCGAAGTGGCGGTGGACCGCATTCCGCGATCGGCGAGCCAGGAGAAGCGGATCGGCGCCGTGATCGATCGGTGGCTCGACGTCGCCTGGCGTCATCGCGACATGTGGATCTCGACTGTCATGTCCGACGACCTCCGCCGTGACCCCGAGATGGACCGGATCCTGCAGGACGCTGACGACGTTGCTGCGCGACGCATGATGGATGCGCTCGAGATTCGACCGAGTGAAGGCAGCGAGGCTGCTGTTCATTCGATGATCGTGGCGTACGGAGGATTGGCCAAGGCCGCCAGTAAGCAGTGGTTGGTGACGGGAGCGCTCGACCGCGAACAGGTGCACCTTCTGCTGGTACACAGTTTGCTCGCCATCGTGCGTGACGTTCTGCCGGCGTGCGAGGCGGATTCCTGATTGCTCAGAGTGATCTCGCCACGAGGTCTTTCATGACTTCGTTCGATCCGGCGTAGATTCGCTGAATACGAGCGTCGGCGTACATCTGAGCGATGGGATATTCGAGTATGTAGCCGTACCCGCCGTGTAGTTGCACGCAGCGGTCGATCACGGCGCACTGCTGATCGGTGAGCCAGTACTTGGCCATCGCGGCGGTAGTCGCATCGAGTTGCCCGGCAAGGTATTTGACGATGCAGTCGTCGATGAACGTTCGTGAGATACGAGCGATGGACGCACACTCGGCAAGTTCGAAGCGGGTGTTCTGCAGGTCGAAGAGCGTTTGCCCGAACATGTTTCGGGATTTGGTGTACTCGACGGTGAGGGCGACGGCACGCTCCATTGCCGCAGTGGCTGCAACTCCGCAGATCAATCGTTCGGGCAGTAGCTGCTGCATCAGCTGGGCAAACCCTGTGCCTTCGCGGTCCCCGAGCAGGTTTGTTGCAGGCACCCGCAAGCGGTCGAAGAACAGCTCGGTGGTGTCCTGGCCCTTCTGTCCGACCTTCTCGAGTATTCGCCCGCGCTCGAAACCCGGTGTGTTGTCATCGACCTCGGCCACGATGAGCGACACTCCACGCGCTCCGAGGCCGGGATCGGTCTTGGCGGCAATGATCACCAGATCACAATTGCGACCGTTGGAGATGAATGTCTTTGCGCCGCTGATCAGGTAGTCGTCACCGTCGCGGACGGCGCGGGTGGTGATGTTCTGCAAGTCGGATCCGGTGCCGGGCTCGGTCATGGCGATTGCGCCCACCCACTCGCCACTCACCAGCTTCGGTAGCCAGCGCAGTTTGTGCTCGTGATCGGCGTAGGCATTGAGGTAGTGCGGCACGATTCCCGAGTGCACGCCGAGTTGGAGTGAATGATCACCCGCCATGACCTGCTCGTGGAACAGCACGGCGTCGTGCGCAAACGTTCCTCCTCCGCCGCCGTACTCGGTGGGGATCGACATGCCGGCGAGCCCGAGCGTCCCGAGTTCCCGATATGCGGATTTGTCGGGAAAACCCTGGGACGCGAAGCGTTTCTGATGCGGTGTGACGTGTTTGGCGAAGAAGTTCCTTGCCAGGTCGGCCACGGCCTCCAATTCGTCGTCCATCCACGGGGACCGGCGTTCGGTGGTTCGGGTTGCGGTAGATCCTTGCGTCATCGTGATTCTCCCGATCGATGAAGTGCGACCCGCGAGCGGATCCGACTCCACCTATCATCCACACTGTTGACAGAGTGTCAATAACGGGGTGGTCGAATCGACCTCCGGACCCGCCTCGAATTCCACGTCGGCCGCCCGCAAGAATGGGAGGACACAGACACGAACAGGCCGGCGCGAAGGATGGGCAGTGGACCCCGAAGAAACATCAGCGGGTCACGAGTCCAACCTCCCGGCTCCGCGGCCGGCGCGCAGCGTCCTGTTCGGATTGCCGCCGGTGGGAAACAGGTACCCCGGAGCGGTTCGCGTCGCCCTCGCCCTGGCGATTCCGGCGGCCATCGCCACACTGCTCGGATTCGGGTCTGCGTCGCTCCTGGTCGGCCTCGGTGCATTTGCATCGATCTACGGTGAGGGTCGTCCGTACCGGAGCAGGTGGAAGGCAGTCGGTATCGCCGCGACGGCGCTGACGATCCTGTCCTTCATCGGGGCATCAGTGGGTGAGCCCGTCCACCGAGCCATCGCCGAGGGAGCGCCGACGGTGCTGCTCGTCTTTGTCGTGCTGATCATGGCCGTCGTGGTGTCGACCTGCGCCTTCACCGTCGACGCGCTTCGATTGGGTCCACCGGGCGCGTTCTTTCTGTTGCTCACCACCGAGATCAGCTCCGTGATCGCCACTCCCGGCCAGCCGCCGGTCGAGGTCGCGATGTGGACGGCAATCGGTGGGATCAGCGCGGTGGTCGTCTCGATGACGGGAATCGTGTGGGCACCGAGAGCTGTCGAACGCAGCGCTGTACAGGCAGCCGTATCGGCCGTTGCGGAGTACACGGACGCTCAGGCGGCGTACGCCCCACCCGAACTCACGCGAGACAAACGCCACGCTGCAGCACTTCGGCTGCACGACGCGTGGCAGTGCCTTTACCGCGGCGCAATCGTCGGGAAAGGCCACCCGTTGACCCGTGAACTCGAACGAGCGCAGATCTCGATGGCCAGAGCGATCTCCGACGACCACGATCCGGAGCTCATGGCGGACCCCGCGTTCGACGTCGACGAGGTCGGGGCTCACCCGCCTCTGCCCGATCCGACGATCCGATATCGGTTCCTCCGCGCCTGCAATCCGTCCAGCCGAGCGTCGGTCACGGCACTTCGGCTGTCCATTGCCTGCATGGCCGCGGGAACCCTCACCGTCCTGCTCGGCATCGATCGCCCGGACTGGGCGGTGATCGCCGCGGCGATGGTCCTTCATCAAGGACCGGATCGAATACTGGGCACCTATCGCGGAATTCACCGCATCGGCGGAACCGTCCTCGGGTTGATTCTGTTGGGTGCCATCTACGCCTGGAGTCCGACCGGTCTGTGGTTGGTGGCGGTACTTGCCGTCCTGATGGCCGGGATCGAGCTGTTCCTGGTGCGGAATTACGGGATAGCCGTCATTTTCATCACCGCCCTCGCGATTCTCCTCGGCGCGGCCGGTGGTGCGCACGGGACCGTCCAACATCTGATCCTCAGCCGCATGCTCGAGACGGCAATCGGCGTCGTCGTGGCGTTGGTGGTCCTGTGGACGGTGGGGCGCGGTGCGCATCGACGCACTCTGATCTGGGTCGACGAACGGGCGAGTAGCGTCCTGTTCAAGCTGCTGACCGAAATTCGCGCGAGGCACTATGCACCACAGGCGAATTGGTCGGAGCTTTCGGAGCTTCGACGGGACCTGGACTTCGAACTGCGAGGTAGCGCGATGGCCGGGATCGACGCCGCCCACAACGAACCAGAGTGGGCGTCGCAGCAGTGGAGGACGCACACCGAATTGCATCATCTGGGATCGGATGTACTGCACCGACTGTGGTTCGGAACGCAGGTGTCCAGATCACACCTCGAGGAATGGGAGTCTCGTTACTTGCGTTCGGGTTCGGTGTGATCGAGCATCGGCACAGCGCTGAACTTGGCTGGATTCGCAATATCGTAGGCTGCGCACACAACTCCGTCGCGGACAGTGAAGCCGGCAACGCGAGCGGCGAACTGCGGGTACTGGTCATCCCCTGGTGAGCCGGCGAATACACCGCCGAGCCGTCCGTTGACGAGAACCGGTGACATCGAGAACACCGCTGCCGGTCCGTACTTGCGGGCCAATCCCAGGTAGAACCGCGCCACACGATCGCTGCCGCGCACAATGTTGACAGCCGTGCGGGTCGTTCCGCCTGCGTCACCGATCAGGACGGCATTGGGATCGAGTGCATCGATCACGGCGTTCAGATCTCCACTCGCGATAGCCGTCACCAATCGCTCGACGGCGGCAGCATGCTCCTCGATACTGACCGGGACCGGCGCCGACGCTGCGGCTTTACGGGCCCGCGAGGCCAACTGACGGGCAGTGGCTACTTCGATGTCGAGGATGCGCGCAACCTCGGCGAAGGGCACGTCGAAGCCGTCATGCAGGACGAAAGCAACGCGTTGAGCGGGAGTAAGGGTGTCCAGGACGACGAGGGCAGCAAAACGATTCTGTTCCTGCCTCACGACGTACTCCAGCGGATCGGGTGTCGCTGAGGGTGTGCCCGCGGTGGCGTCGACGGGCGTGACGATCGGCTCCGGAAGCCACTGTCCGACATAGCTTTCTCTTCTGACTGCGGCCGATTTGAGATGATCGAGGCAGATCCGACCGACAACAGTGGTGAGCCATCCGCGCAGCTCCCGGATCTCGAGGTCGCTTCCTTGTCTCGATTGTGCGACTTGCAAGCGTATCCATGCCTCCTGCACCGCATCCTGAGCGTCGCTGAAACTTCCGGTGAGACGGTAGGCCACCGACGTCAGGTGGCCACGGTGTTGCTCGAAGTCCTGCGCAGTCGTCGGCGAAAGCATGCCCTCATGATACGGACCTCACACATTAAATCCGGCATGAATGTAACCGTTGACCCAGGTAGTGGGTGCCGACGTATGGTTTCGGCACTGCTAACGGCTCGATTCTGTCTTCACATTCATTGGAGTCTCACGTGTTTCGGTCTTTCCCGCTCATGTCGCTCAACTGTTGTCGTTGAACTGACATTCCCCACACCTGCCTGTGCCGAGCGCCGCACACGGCGCTCCGGACAGGTGTAGCCGAGAACTGAACCAATCATCTTCTACAGGAAGCAACTTCATGATTCGCCCTCGTTTCGCGCGCTCGGTAGCCGCGGCCGTCGCCTTTGTCACTCTGTCCAGCCTTGCCGTTGCCTGCTCGGGCTCCTCCGACGAAGTCGTCAAGACCGCCGACGGCAAGACCGTCCTGCGGTACGAGGGCAGCACCGGACAGGTCATCTACCCCGAACTGGCCGCTGACCTCGGTTACTTCAACGACGTGGAGCTCAACTGGATCGGCGATACGACCAGCGGCCCTCAGAGCATTCAGAACGCAGCGACTGGTCAAACCGAGTTCGGCGGAGCGTTCAACGGTGCGGTGGTGAAGTTGGCTTCCGCGGGTTCGCCGATCACCTCGGTCATCGGGTACTACGGCTCCGACAAGGAGAGCTTCAACGGGTACTACGTACTCGACGACAGTCCGATCAAGTCGGCGAAGGACTTGATCGGCAAGAAGGTCGGGATGAACACCCTCGGTGCGCACCACGAGTTCGTCGTCCGTGAATGGCTTGCGCGGCAGGGACTTACGCCTGACGAGATCAAGCAGGTTGAATTGATCGTCGTTCCGCCGGTCAACACGGAACAGGCGCTGCGGCAGGGACAGATCGATGTCGCCACCCTCGGCTCGGTCTTCCGTGACTCAGCGCTCGAACGCGGTGGTCTTCGCGAGCTGTTCACCGACGAATCGCTGTTCGGCTCGTTCACCTACGGCACGTTGGTGTTCCGTGACGACTACATCGCGCAGAACAAGGAGGCGGTCGCCGATTTCGTACAGGGAACAGCGCGGGCCATTCGCTGGACCCAGACGCACCCACGAGAAGAAGTGATCGCGAAGCTGACGTCGATCATCAACAGCCGCGGACGCAACGAGGACACCAAGCTCATCAGCTACTGGAAGAGCCCAGGAGTCGCCGGTCCCGGCGGAACGATCACCGATACCGAGATCAGCACGTGGATCGACTGGCTCACCCGTAACGGTGAACTCGAAGAAGGAAAGTTGAAGCCGTCGGACATCTACACCAACGAATTCAACCCGTACGCCAACGGAACGTATTCACCCGACAGCGGCGCTGACGGACAGGCACTGGAGGCAGCAAAATGAGCACAGAACCGAAACTACGGCTCGAGCACGTCACCAAACAGTTCGACATTCGTGGGACCGACGAAGTTTTCACCGCGGTCGAGGACATCAACATCGACGTGGCGCCGGGGGAGTTCCTGGTCCTCGTCGGGCCGAGTGGTTGCGGCAAGTCGACTCTGCTGGACCTCCTCGGAGGACTCAGTTCGCCCACTTCCGGTCGAATCCTTCTGGACGGCAAGCAGATCACGGGCCCAGGCTTGGATCGGGGAATCGTCTTCCAGCAATACGCGCTACTTCCATGGCGAACTGCACGTCACAATATCGAGTTCGGACTCGAAGCGAAGGGCGTGAAGAAGAGCGAGCGACGCGAACTCGCCGAGCATTACCTCGAACTGGTCGGTCTGCAAGGTTTCGCGGATCGCTATCCGCACGAGTTGTCCGGTGGAATGAAGCAGCGAGTCGCGATCGCCCGCAGCTTGGCGTTCGATCCCGAAGTGTTGCTGATGGACGAACCATTTGCTGCGCTGGACGCACAGACGCGAGAGTCGCTGCAGGACGAGCTTCTGCGCATCTGGAAGGCCACCGGCAAGACCATCCTGTTCATCACCCACGGAATCGACGAGGCCATCTACCTCGGGCAACGTGTTGCAGTACTGACTTCGCGGCCGGGGCGCGTCAAGACGATCGTCGACATCGACATCGACCGGTCCGGCGACGACGTGCGATCAGGTGAGGAGTTCCGAGTGTTCAGGCACCGGATCTGGACGCTGCTGCACGGTGAAGTCGAGCGCGCTCGGGCCGGCGAACTCGATCCTGCCAAGGAGGTTGCACATGTCTAGCGCATTGGCGACGCCGGAGGTGGTCGCCACCCCGAAACCGTTGGCCGACAAAACACCTGACATTGCGCAGCGGAGCCAGGCCGGCGGCAAGGCGGCGCGCTACATTGGTTCCACCGCCTGGCGGATTGCCAAGCCGTCGATTGCGATCGCGATCTTCCTCGGGATCTGGGAAGCGGCACCTCGGCTCGGGCTGGTGGACAAGGTCTTCCTGCCGCCCTTCACCGAAGTTGTGTCCGCATTCTTCACTCTCGCCGAGAACGGACAATTGCAAGAGCATGTTTCGGCCAGTCTGACGCGTGCGCTGACCGGATTCTTCGTGGCCATCGCGATCGCGATTCCGTTGGGAATCGCGATCGCCTGGTACCGCCCGGTCTCCGACTTCCTCAACCCGATTCTCGAATTGTTCCGCAACACAGCAGCCTTGGCTCTGCTTCCCGTCTTCGTGCTGATTCTCGGAATCGGTGAGGAATCGAAGATCGCCCTGGTGATCTACGCCTGCACCTTCCCGATTCTGCTCAACACGATCTCCGGTGTGCGAACAGTGGACCCCCTGCTGATCAAGTCCGCTGCCTCGCTGGGGTTCTCCTCGATTCGGCTGTTCCAGAAGGTGGTTCTGCCCGCCGCAGTTCCCACGATCTTCACGGGTATCCGCATGGCCGCCGCGTCGTCGATTCTCGTGCTGATCGCCGCCGAAATGGTCGGGGCCAAAGCCGGTCTCGGGTATCTGATCACCGCTTCCCAACTCAACTTCCAGATCCCGAACATGTATGCGGGCATCGTCGCGATCTCGTTGTTGGGTCTGACAATCAACGCGATTCTGGTCCTGATCGAACGTCGGCTCTCGCGCTGGCGCGTCACCACCTGACCACACTTTCACGGAAAGATTCTGCGAACTCATGTCCGAACGACAATTTCATCTGAACGCCTTCCTGATGGGCGTCGGCCATCATGAGGCGGCGTGGCGTCACCCACGCACAAATGCGGCCAACCTTCTGGACGTCAAGCACTTCCAGGAACTGGGGAGAATCGCCGAGCGTGGCAAGCTGGACTCGGTGTTCTTCGCCGACGGTCTTGCAGTCGGTCCGCGGGTCAAATACAACACTCAGGCGATCTTCGAACCCGTCACCTTGCTGTCGGCGATCGCTGCGGCCACCGAGAAGGTGGGGTTGATTGCAACCGCGTCGACCAGTTACAGCGATCCGTACACTCTTGCAAGGAAGTTCGCTTCCCTCGATCACATCAGTGGCGGACGAGGCGGGTGGAACATCGTGACGTCGGCCGGCGCCGACGAGGCCGCGAACTTCGGCCTCGATGCGGTACCGACGCACAGCGGTCGTTACGAGCGCGCCGAGGAGTTTCTCGACGTGACGCTCGGACTCTGGGACAGCTGGGAAGAGGGGGCAGTTGTCCTGGACGAAGAGACCGGAATCTTCGCCGATCCTGATCGTGTCCATCGCATCGACCATGACGGTCAACGATTCACGGTGGCTGGCCCGCTCAATTCGCCGAGGTCTCCACAGGGACGTCCGCTGCTTGTACAGGCCGGTTCCTCCGAGAGCGGTAAGGATTTCGCGGCGAGGTATGCCGAAGCCGTGTTCACCGCTCAACGAACACTCGAGCAGGGGCAGGATTTCTACACCGACCTCAAAGCGCGGCTGATCAAGTACGGGCGTAGTCCCGACGAGATCAAGGTGCTGCCGGGCATCGTGCCCTTCATCGCGGATACGAAAGAAGAAGCGAAGGCTCTGGAGCAGTCGTTCACGGACCTCATCTCTCCGGAGTATTCGCTGCGCCAACTCTCGAACATGGTGGGTGTCGATCTCACCGAGCATTCTCTGGATGCCCCGCTGCCACCGTTGCCGGACATCGATCGCATCCAAGGGAACAAGAGTCGATACCAACTCGTCAAAGGCCTTGCAGAGAGCGAAAACCTCACCGTCCGTGAATTGATCGTCAAACTCGGTGGTGGCCGAGGACATCGGACGTTCGCCGGGACACCGGAGCAGGTCGCGGACGAGTTGACCGAATGGTTCGACAAGGGCGCCGCGGACGGCTTCAACATCATGCCGCCCTATCTGCCCGGAGGGCTCGAGGTGTTCGTCGACCGGGTCGTGCCGATTCTGCAGGCGCGTGGGCTCTTCCGAACCGAGTACACCGAATCGACCCTGCGGGGCCACTACGGCCTCGATCGTCCGGCGAACCGGTTCTCGCGGGCCGCTGGCGCGGCAGAAGTGAGCGCGTGACGGAAACACTGCCCAAGGAACAGCCGGCGATTGCCGGACTCAAGCCACTGGTCACAACGGTTTTCGTGCCGGCGGCTATCTTCGGGATCGGTCAGGGTGCGGCTGCCCCCATCATGGCCGTCACTGCGCGCGACCTGGGCGCATCGGTCGCCGTCGCCGGCCTGATCGTTGCGCTCGGTGGCTTGGGTGCCGTACTCGGTGACCTCCCTGCCGGCCGGATAGTGTCGCGTTTCGGTGAGCGTAGATCGATCATCGGCGGAAGTTCCTTGGGTGCAACAGGAGTGGTGATCTGTCTGCTTGCGCAGACTCCGTGGATGCTCGGTATCGGCGCACTGTTGACCGGACTGGCGAATGCGGTGTGGGGCCTTGCGCGGCAGAGCTACCTCGCCGAGACCGTGCCACTCGGTCTTCGGGCCCGAGCAATGTCGTCGTTCGCCGCGATGTGGCGGTTGGGTTTCTTCCTGGGACCGCTCATCGGTGCCGGCGTGATTCTCCTGGTGGGAGCGCGCGGAGGATTCCTCGTCCAGTTGGTGGGCGTCGTGCTCGCCGGGGCGCTGATGGCCCGCGTTCCCGACCCGCCACGAAAGGTGCAGGCGGGCAACAGCGATCACGGGCACGTCACCCTCCCGGAGATCCTTCGCCGTCATCGTGCCGCTCTGTCGACGCTCGGGACAGGCTCCCTTCTGATGGGCGCCGCCCGCGCTTCGCGTGAGGCCGTTCTTCCATTGTGGGCATTGCACCTCGGGTTGGATGCAGCCCAGGTGAGTGTGATCTTCGGTATCGGTGCGGCCGTGGACCTGCTGTGCTCGTATCCGGCCGGACACATCATGGACCGATACGGCCGTAGGTTGGTCGCGGTGCCTTCGCTGACGGTGATCGGTGTGTCGTACCTGATGTTGCCGTTTTCGACGGGTGCAGTGGGATTGACCGTGGTCGCTGTCGTGATGGGGATCGGCAACGGACTGGGCAACGGCGTGATCATGACTCTCGGTGCTGATATCGCCCCACCCGAAGAGCGCGCCGAGTTCCTCGCTGCATGGCGATTGACGCACGACACGGGCATGTTCGGTGGGCCGCTCGCGATCGGTCTTCTCGCCGCGGTGTTCCCGCTCGGGTGGGCATTTGCCGCACTGGGCGCGACTTCGTTCGCCGGCGCGGCGATGATGTTCCGCTTCATTCCGGTCTATTCTCCGCGGGTGTCACCCCGGTCGCGCGCCGGGAAACTGTAGGTAGGCTCGCTACATGCGATTCGGACTGTTCGTACCTCAAGGCTGGCGTCTGGACCTGGTCGGCATCGACCCCGCGAAGCAGTGGGAGGTGATGCGAGACTTCACGCTGCGCGCGGAGGCAGGGCCGTGGGAGTCGGTGTGGGTCTACGACCACTTCCACACCGTTCCCCAGCCGACGGAAGAAGCGACTCACGAGGCGTGGACGTTGATGGCCGCACTCGGTGCGTCGACCTCGCGTATCCGACTCGGCCAGATGTGTACCGCCATGAGCTACCGAAACCCGGCGTACCTTGCCAAGGTCGCCGCGACCACCGACCTGATCACGGGTGGACGCGTCGAGATGGGCATCGGCGGCGGTTGGTACGAGCAGGAGTGGCGCGCGTACGGCTACGGTTTCCCCTCTGCCGGTGAGCGTCTGGGCCGCCTCGACGAAGGAATCCAGATCATGCAGCAGGCGTGGTCGACCGGCAGCTCGACGCTCGACGGCAAGTACTACCAGGTCGACGGAGCGCTGTGCCGTCCACTTCCGTTGCAAGAGGGCGGAATTCCCATCTGGGTTGCCGGTGGCGGCGAGAAGGTCACACTCAAGATCGCGGCCAAGTACGCGCAGTACACAAACTTCGACGGCACCCCGGCCGGCTTCGCGCACAAGTCCGAGATCCTGAAGAAGCACTGCGACACCGTCGGTACCGATTTCGACGCCATCGTCCGTTCGGCCAACTACAACGTGGCCATCGGCGCGACGGAATCCGAGGTGGCTCAGCGGTTGGAGACACTGAAGGACAGACTGACGCCGTTGGTCGGCGAAGCTGCCGCCGATGCGTCGCTCGATGCGTTCCGCGGAATGCCTGCCGTCGGTACACCCGAGCAGATAATCGAGAACCTGTCGGCGCTCAAGGCGCAGGGACTCGAGTACGCAATCTTCTACTTCCCCGAGGCCGCGTACGACACGTCGGGAATCGAGATGTTCGAGAAGGAAGTGCTGCCCGCGCTCGCGTAACCGTTTGGGCTAGCGCAGCGAGTCAGGAAGATCGGCCGGGTTGATCAGAACCCGGCGATCGGGGTGGGTGCGAACTTCTTCGGAGTCGGGGATCCGGCTCTGCAGGAAGTTCCACTCGCTCGCACTGACAGCTGCGATCGCGCGTGCCAGCACTGCCGAGTCCTTGGTTCCCCACTCGATCGGCATGGGGCTGACCATCTGCCACGTGTCAGCCTTGCTGCGGGTGGAACGATCCGAACGCAGTGCCACCGACGGAATGCGGTCGCCGACTCGCCACTTCGGATTGAGTCGAACATTGCGGCTGACGAGCGCGTACTTCGGTGCTCCGGCCGCCGGCTTCGCGATGTCGATCAGTGCCGTCAGGGTCGCCGCTCGAGGGTGAACCTCGGTGACGATCGCGGGAACCAGTGGGTTGTCCGCATACAGAGATTCGACGCTTCCCACCTTGCGAGGTGCCCACAAGGCGACCCACAGTGAACTGGCCGCACCGATGGCGAGGACCGCGCCGATGATGATGGACCACACCTCACCCATGCTGATCAGCCAGGCTCCGACCGCGGCGAGGACGATCGCGAAGATCACCGCAGAAATCTGCAGGCGGCGTACGTCGGCCAGTGTGTCGTTGACCGACTTGGCGTGGGCCTTGTCGACGGTGAACTGGAAGTCAGCCACGAAAAAATCCTTCGGGTGGTGCCGGACGATCTAGGACCGGCCCCCGATCTCCCGGGAGCCGTCCACCAGCGTAGCTAGTTTCGCGCGCGCTCCCACATCTGCAGGTAAGCCTCGGCGCCACGGCTCATGTCCTCGATGATCGTGTCGCCGTCGGCGCCCGCAGCAATACGCATGTCCGCGATCCAGTCGGGAATCATCCCGTACTGGGCAACGCCGTCGGTGTTCACGTCGAAAACCCTGGTGCCGGCGCGCTGCTGGTCCATGACGGTGCCGTCGAAGGCGGTGTACGGATATTGGAGCGGATTTTCGGCGGCGTCACCGCGCGGTGCGGCCTGCGGCCCGAAGCCGTTGGTGTCTGCGCCGTAGCCGAAACCGAAGTAGTAGTTCTCGCTTCGCATTGCCCGTGCGTCGCGCCACTGGTCGATGAACCCACGCTCCTCGGGCTTGTCGTCCGATGCGTCCAGTTGCCCGGCGTACAGGGCGACAAATCCGCCGAGCGCGTAGATCCGCTTGTAGAGGCTCGGGTCGCTCCAGCTGTGACTGGAAACAACACCGGAATAGTTCGCTGCTTCGAGAATGTCGAGGGCTGCTTCGGCGGTCTTGACGCTCATGTGATCGATGTCCACGATCATCCCTCGGTCCATCAAACCTCGGATCGTGTATGCGCCGAGGTCGGTCAGGCCGTGCGAATTGCATTGCGGACCAGAGGGGTACACCGGAAGCGTCACTCCGGGTGGGAGTACCGCGAGAAGATTCTGTGCGCCGTCGACCTTGGTGGGCAGCACATTGTCCTCGGCAACGCCGGTGCATGGTTCCGACTGCCAGAACTCCCCGGTGCCCAGGTAGTTGCCGATATTGACGGCCACTCCGGTGACGCCGCCGTCGAAACGGGCACCGCCGAGGGCGTTGTCGAACTTGTGCGTGACGATCATCTGCCGAACACCGAGGTCGTACAACTCGTCCAGGCCGCGGTCGATGTCGTCCTCGGTGCACTGCGGAATACCGTTGCGCACAGAGCAACCGAAGGGTTCGGACACCTCCACCCCGAGGGTGACGGCCAGCTTTCCGTCGGCGGCCACCTGCCTGGCCTGTTCAGGGGAGCTCACGATGCGGAACCAACCCCGGCCGGGACCGCCGTACTGGGCGTCGATGTAGTCCTGGAGTTCGCGCGTCTGCTGCGCCTGGATCCGGACGGTCTCCATCTCGTCACAGGGATTTCGTTTACTCGGATACAGCTCGCACAGGATACGGTTGGCGACAAAGAGGTTGGTGAAGATTCGCAGACCGCCACGCCAGGCCCGCTCGACCCACTTGTAGTACGTCTGCTCGTGTGTCAGTGAATCGTGCGCCGGCCAGTCGGCGAAACTCGGCCAGCCGGTGGTGTCGTGAGTTTCGAAGGGATTGCCGTACGACAGAACGTTTTCGAGGAGCGCCGGTATCCCGTCGGGTTGATGGTCCGGGCAGTCGACGAGCGCTGCGGTGACGCCCTGAGGATCGAAAGGTCGGCCGCAGTGCAGGTTTCCGCCCATGAACTCGGAAGCATTCATGTGCACGTGTGTGTCGATGAATCCGGTGACTTCACCGTTCGGTCCGATTTCTCCTGGAACGCCGTTTGCGCCCACCTCCGCTTCGGGGAAATCGGCGCAGCCACCGCGCGAGACGAGTGTGAACGCAGATTCGGGGACGTCACCGGGATCGGACATCGTGAGCGTCAAGTCGCGCGAGATCAGTTGGCGGCCGTTCGAGGTCGCGGTCAGAACGAACGATTCACCGGTGGACATCGCGGTCCAGTCGGTGGAGGGAGTTGCTTCGGAAGTGGCGAGTACCGAGTCCGCGCCGTCGTGCGAGAGCATCGACCCGTCCGGGCCGTACAGCATGAAACGACCCAACTGGGCCGCATGTAGTCGGAACGGTTCGGCGTCTGAGGCTTTCGTTACGTCGGTGAGGTACGCCGACCCGTCACGACGGACGAAATCACCAGACTCGGTGCGCAGCGCGAAGCAACCGTTCGCAAGTGCGTACACCGAGTTCTGCGCGGTAGGAGCAGGACTCGGTGCCGCGGCGCTGACGCCGGTCGTGGCGACGACGACGGCGGCAGTCAGCAGCGAGATGGTTCCGGCGAGCCGACCCCGTAGACGTGGAACTGAGCGCATGGTGCTGGTGACCCCCGGCCGATGGACACGACTGTGACAGGGGACACTCTACAGATAACTGGACGTATGTCCATTTGATTCTGCAACGTGTTGCAGAAATGCTCAGCCGATTGCAGGTCCGAGCAGGTCATCGGCGTCGGTGATCCGGTAGGCGTAGCCCTGTTCGGCGAGGAATCGCTGACGATGTGCCGCATATTCCGCATCGAGAGTGTCGCGGGAAACCACCGAATAGAAGTGGGCCTGACCGCCGTCGTGCTTGGGGCGCAACAGTCGCCCGAGTCGCTGAGCTTCTTCCTGCCTCGATCCGAAGGTTCCCGAAACCTGCACGGCGACAGACGCCTCCGGAAGGTCGATCGAGAAGTTCGCGACCTTACTCACCACCAGCGTCTGGATCTCACCGTTGCGGAACTGATCGAACAGGATCTCACGTTCCTTGTTCTTGGTGGATCCCTTGATCACCGGGGCGTTCAGGGCTTCGCCGAGTTCGTCGAGCTGATCGAGATACGCACCGATCACCAAGGTCGGTGAATCCGGGTGCTTCGCCAGAATCGACTTCACGACAGCAATTTTGGTGTGCGCCGTCGAGCACAGTTTGTAGCGCTCCTCCGGTTCGGCGACGGCATAGGACATGCGCTCGGCGTCCGTCATCGTCACTCGCACCTCGACGCAGTCAGCCGGCGCGATCCAGCCCTGCGCTTCGATGTCCTTCCACGGAGCGTCGTAGCGCTTGGGGCCGATGAGCGAGAAGACGTCGCCTTCGCGGCCGTCCTCACGAACCAGCGTTGCGGTCAGGCCGAGACGGCGGCGCGACTGCAGGTCTGCCGTCATCCGGAAGACGGGCGCGGGCAGCAAGTGGACCTCGTCGTAGATCACCAGTCCCCAGTCCCGGGAGTCGAACAGTTCGAGGTGCTTGTACTCGCCCTTCGTACGACGCGTGATCACCTGGTAGGTCGCGATCGTGACCGGCCGAATCTCCTTGCGCTCGCCGGAGTATTCGCCGATTTCTTCCTCGGTCAACGACGTGCGGGCGATGAGCTCACGCTTCCACTGACGACCGGCGACGGTATTGGTGACGAGGATGAGTGTGGTGGCTTTGGCCTTTGCCATGGCTGCTGCGCCCACCATCGTCTTGCCGGCGCCACATGGCAGCACGACGACGCCCGAGCCGCCGGCCCAGAACGAATCCGCTGCCATCTGCTGGTAGTCGCGCAGTTCCCAGTGGCCCTCTTCGAAAGCGAGATCGATCGGGTGCGCTTCGCCGTCCACATAGCCGGCGAGGTCCTCGGCCGGCCAGCCCACCTTGAGCAACATCTGCTTGAGGCGGCCGCGTTCGCTCGGGTGGACAATCACGGTGTCGTCGTCGACCTTCTCACCGAGCATCGGTGAGATCTTCTTGTGTCGCATCACCTCGGTGAGGACTGCCCGGTCGAGGCTGACCAGGATGAGGCCGTGCACCGGGCTCTTGACCAGCTGCAAGCGTCCGTACCTGGCCATCGTGTCGACGATGTCGACCAGCAGCGGTTGCGGAACTGCGAATCGTGAGAACGAAACCAGAGCGTCGACAACCTGCTCGGCGTCGTGTCCGGCGGCGCGGGCATTCCACAAGGCCAGGGGAGTGATGCGATACGTGTGGACGTGCTCGGGGGCGCGTTCGAGTTCCGCGAAGGGGGCGATTGCCTGCCTGGCATCGCCGGCGCGCTCGTGGTCGACCTCCAACAGCAGCGTCTTGTCGGATTGGACGATCAACGGTCCGTCGGTCACGGAAGCCTCCTAGTGAAACAAACGCAGCAGCCACAGAGCGTTGCACCGCGTTGTCGGCTGACGCCAACCCTGCCATTGTCCTGGTATCGGAGCGCATACGCCAACAGGCGACGCTCGCACAGCCAGAAGTAGAGGTGCCCGAGTTCGGGCACCCCTACGTCAACAGAGCAGGACCAACCGCTATTCCGGACGACCTGCAGCGGGCAGGACGAGGATCTTCACGTGCTCGTCGGGTGCGCGAAGAGCCGCAAAAGCGTCCGAAACTCCGTCGAGCCCGACACGGCCGGTAATGATCGCTTCGGCGTCGATCTCGCCGGCGGCCAACCGAGCAAGGGTGATGTCGTACGCGTTCTCGTAGGGGCCATGACCGAAGTTGATCGAGATCCTTCGGAACTGCCCGATGACGGGAACGATGGTCTCGTCGCCGAACGGCGCAGCCAGGACCTGAATCCGCGAGTTGAACGGCAGGGTGCGCATCAGTTCGCCGATGACCCCCGCCCGGCCGCTGCATTCGTAGGCGATCAGGATGCCGTTCGCGGCCTGGCCCACGAGCGGGTTGCCTTCGGCGACCATCTGATTCCACAGTTCGATCGGATCCTGTGTGAAGGGGTCGACGACGATGTCCGCGCCCATCTTCTTGGCGAGCTCGCGGCGTTTGGGGGAGGGTTCGGACGCGATGACGATCTGTGCCCCTCTCGCTTTCGCCGCGACGATGGCACCCAGTCCGATCGTCCCGCAACCGACGACGAGCGCTGAATCGGCCGAGGTGAGGCCGGACTGCTGGAGATGCATCTCGCCGACGTGTAGAGGTTCGGCCAGTGTGGCGTGCTCGAGTGACAGATGGTCGGGAACCTTGCGGACCCAGAATGCGTCGACAACGATGTGATCGCCGAACGCACCGTGGTATTCGTTCGAGTAACCGATGATCGTCGGGATCCCGGTAGCCGTGTCGGTGGCCAAGCCGATGCCGGCCACCCGATCACCGATCATGAAATCGTCTACTGCCGAACCGGTCTCGGCGACGATACCCGCGTATTCGTGGCCCAGCACCACGGGTGCGTCTGGATCGAAGGTGGCGAGCGGGTAGCCACCGTTGTGTGCGACCTCGACGAATCGGCACGGGTCCTTCGACATGCTCAGGTCGCTGCCGCAGATTCCGCAGGCGACGACGTCGATGCGGATCTGATGGGGTGCCAACGGCGGCGCGTCGGCCATCTCGGCGACGGCGAATTCTCCCTGTTGGAATCGGACAGCCCTCATGCGCGCACAGCTCCCGTCTCGGCCGGTTGGCCGTAGTAGTCGGTATGGGCTTTGGTGATCGCTCCGACCAGCCCGCCGATCAGGTATTCGCGGTTGTCCTCGGCGAACTGCATGCTCGCCTGACGTCCGACATTCCGCTTCCGGAAGTGCGGGACCACCTCGGAGGCGAACAATTCGTAGCTGCGTTTGGTGTCCTCCCAGCTCGCCATGTCCACGTGAAGGATCAGGAACGTGCCGAACCCTCCTGTCTTCTCGATCAGACGCTCGATCTGAGCGATCGCATCTTCGGGCGTACCGATGATCGCCTGACCGAACTCGCCGAGCGTGTCGTTACGCCACTGGTCGATGATTCCGGCAGGTGTATCTGCCCAGGCCGGGTTCTGGCCGGTCTGTCGATTCACGTAGGAGGCCATCGATCCGATCCGCCGGCTCACGGCGCGCTCGGCCTCGGCTCGGGTCTCGGCGATGAACATCGGATTGACCACACGCCACGTCGCCCGGTCGGCGTGGTGGCCGTGCTCGGCCGAGACCTTCTCGTACACATCCCAGTTGCGATCCAGTGCGTCGAATCCGCTGGGTGAACTCGCCGCGAGTGAGAGCAGGGAGAGCCCGTTCTTGCCGGCGAGCACCGAACCGTTGGGGGAAATCGTCGACGCTGTCACGGTCTCGATGCCGTCCGCACGGTATGTGGGCAGCTGTGCGCGTGCGTCACGCAACGTGAACCAGTCGGTTTCCATGTTGACGACCTCGCCGCGAAGCAACGCGAGAATGGCCTCGAGCGCTTCGCCCTGGCGGCGACGCTGGTCCGACGGGTTGATGCCCATCATGTGTGCATCGAGGGGAATCTTGCCGGGGCCGGTGCCGAAGATGAGCCGTCCGCGCGTCTGCAGATCGAGCTGAGTGATGCGGTCGGCCGTGATCAGCGGGTGGTGATAGGGCAGGGACGTCACGCCTGTGCCGAACTGGATGCGCTCGGTTCGCTCTGCGGCGGCCGCGATGAACATGTCCGGTGCAGGCACGATCTCGGCGCCGGTCGAATGATGCTCACCCATCCACGCTTCTTCGAATCCGAGGTGGTCCAGGTGTGTCATGAGGTCGATGTCGCGTCTGAGTTGCAGGGCGGGATCGGCGTCGAGCGGATGGTACGGGGCGAGGAAGGCTCCGAAGCGGATGGACGATGCGGACCACACGATGACATCTCCTGTCGACAGGGGAGTGATTTGGATCACTCGCTCTGATGGAGATGTCTAACATGGATCAACTGATCCAATAAGTTGAATCTCCCGCACAGTGGGAGGTTGGTAATCACTTGTAGCTCAACGCTATCTGGCGTAATCATGTCGTCTAAGGTTGTTCCAAGTCGATCAACTGAACCAGGTATTTTGAGAAGGAGCGTTGAAAGAGGTCATGCAACTGGACGTCACAATCACCCCCACCTCCTCGACCGTCGAACTGAACGGGGTCGACGACTTCACCAGTCTCTCGGTCGTCGTAGGCGGCGACGATCAATCCGAGACTTTGAGTCGGGCATTGGAACCGTGGGGGGAACTCGAGGACGATCATGTCTGGCTCGACATTGCTCACCTGGAACAAGCCGTCGCGGCCCAGGTCGGAAACGCGCAGTGGAGGCAGAAGTTCTCCGCGATGGTGGACTACGCACGCGCCCACGGCTGGGTCGATCGCGACAACAGGGTGCGAGCACACCGTGAATCACTCTGACTCCGCGGTCAGCGCTTCGGAGAAGTTCGGCGAGCCCGTGCGAAGCTCGTTCGTATGACCGACTCCCGGCAGAACCGTCAAGGCGACGTGACACGTCTGCGTTTGCTCAAAACTGCTGAACGGCTTTTCGCGACAGAGGGATTGGATGCAGTTTCGCTGCGCGCGGTCAACGCGGCGGCCGGTCTCGGACCGTCGTCCGTCCACTACCATTTCGGCACCAAGGAGGATCTGGTCGCCGCGGTGCTGTTGGACATGGGAACGTCGGTGCGAGATCAGATCAGCGCGAACGTGGACGCCCTAGCCGCCGACAAGGAGCCGCCGACGGTCGAAGCGTTGGTGCGGGCCGTCACGGCGCCATACAAGACACTGCTTCTTCGCCATCGCACGCGGGGAATGCGATGGATCAGAATCGTCACGCAGATTTCGCAGCCGCAGATGTCACGACCGGGCCATCCAGCCCTCGAGGCGACCGAGCTGCACCTTCGCGATCATCTTCTCGACCAGGTCCGTCGTAGCTTTCCTGCTACCGATCCCGAAAGGCTCGAGACTCGCTGGGCGGTTGCCTTGATGGGCTTCCTCCAGGCGTTGAGCCGGGCGGACGATTGGAGCGGAAGCAGCAAGCCGCTCGCGCCGGAGCGACTTGCCGACTTCTACGAGGACCAGGTCGTCTTTCTGGTGGGTGGAGTGCGACAGTTATTGGGATTAGCGCCTAACTGATGCGCCTCCTATTTCTGCGCGACCACTGACTTCCGCATTTCCATTACATGAGTAATAGCTTCGGAAATTCCGGATCTATAACCGATATTCTTTTCGGAATCACCCGGAGTGGAATCAAGCTCCGATTCGAGTCTCGTCTGAATACGGTCCAGGGTGTGGATTGTTCTTTTCACGATGGTTGATTCTCTTTCTGCGGTAAATCCGAAAGAAGTATTCCGGATTGCCGAGCGTGTTCGTCGAGGACACACAGTGATGCCAGGGTCATGCCCGCTGCGTAGCCGCGCGAGCGTGCATCAGTTCCTCGACTACGTGACTTGAACAGGTTGAATGTTTCGTGCAGGTGCACGAGGGTGTCGGTGGAGGCAGGCATTGGTCAGCTTCGCAGTCAGCTCGTCTTCCTCTGGACTGTGCTGTCAGCTCCGCTTCCGCTTACGAATGAACTCGGAAGACTCCGTAGTTTTCGCCCGCTTTTCTGCGCGGCGTTCCTTGATCGACTGAGCGGGTTTCTTCATGTTCTTTCCCGGCGCCTTGTCAGCCATTGTCGCTCCTCATTTTTCGAAGTGGCAATCACAAACTGACCTCGACCATACTTCATTTACAGAAAAAAGCCAGTTGCTTCTTTTCTGCTACTTTTTTCCGGAGTCGACGGGGCTGACGGAAGTAATGCGGTGCAACGTGAAACGGCGTACGGCACCACTTGCCGGGTCGAAGGCGTCCAGCTGTCCGCCGCCCACGCTGACGGGGTCGACGATGCGATGAGTCGCTACCCCCTGAGCGTCGACATAGCCGATGTTGACGCTCGAATTGTCCCGGGCCGCTGTGGCCAGTAACGCGATGGTGGCGGCATTGTTCTCCCTCGAACCGTCCGTCCGGACACCACCACGGCCCGGGGCGGAAGCGCGGTCACCTGCTCGCATCGTGCGTACCAACGACGCCAATTGATCCGCCGACGGGCTTGCGGGCATTCGCGACGCCGGTCGGCTGCGACGGTTCGGTACACGCGCCCCGCGTGGGCGGAGATCGACCAACGTGCCCGAGGAGTCCTCACCTGCCGGCGCGAATCCGGCTGCGCGCAGCTCGGCCAGGACCTCGCGCAGTGGGGCCTGCGAAATCGCGACTGTGGGAGCCAAGGCGCGCAATGCCAGGGGCTCCGCCACCGCCGAAGCGAGGACCTCCGCCAGCAGTGACGCGTCCTCACATCGAATGAACGACGCCGCCACTCCGGCACGCAGTCGCCCGTGTCGACGGGCGACATCGTCGATCAGATACGAAAGTGATTGGGGAACAGGCGTCTTCGATTTCGAGGCGAACATCGCATGCAGTTCGGTGGCCGTCAGACCGGCGTCGAGCGCACGACGCACGCTGTCCTCGCTGATGCGGTACATGGACGCCGATCCTGCCGACTCGATGTCCGCGACCAGGCTCACCTGCTCGAGCAGGTCCGGTACGAGCGGGCCGGGCGCAACCAGAGTCAGATCTGCCTGGACCAGGATGTAGTCGATGGGCTCGGGTAGGGCGGACTGCATTTCGGCTTCGGCGTCCCCGCCGTGCAGCAAAGCTCGTCCAGGTGACGACAACGCGCCGCGGGCCACCAGCCCGAGCGCGGCGGCCTCGTCCAGAGTCCGCTCGATTGCGAACGTCCGTAGGCGCCCGCTCCATCGCGGGCGTCGCCACGCCAGTAGTCGACTTACCTCGACGGCCGATGCAGTCTGGCCACTGTCGAGTTCGGAGAGCAGCCCCAGAATGGCCTGGCGATCGCGCGGAGCCGCCGGGGCCCGGCCTTCCTCGGACAGCGCCGCGATGGGCTTGTCGGTGGAATCCCTCAGCCCGATCATCCACGGAACTCGCGGTACGTCGACCCAGGCGGACGCCAGCACCTCCCACCGACGCGCTGTGGACGCGTTGAGCCAGCCGTCGACGGCGAGTGTGGGCGTCCAGTATTCGTCCGCGTTGTCCGAGACCGGCGCCGGATCGGGCGTTCCACTGGCGATGAGTCCGGCTGCCGAGAGCAATTCGACGAGCAGGCTCACTCGCGCTTCGTCGAGATCGGCCGTCTTGGCCACTCGTCGTAGTTCTCGAACACCGAGTCCACCGGCTCGCAGTGCTGGGGCCGGTGCTGCGCCCAGAACAGCGATCACGCTCTCGCATTGGCGTACCAACTCGAGTGCCTCGCCGGCCGCTGCGGCGTTCACGTCCGCGGGTTTGAGTTTGTCGCCCCCGATGACGGGTGCGGTCAGCGTCGTCGGATCGAAAACCGGCTCGCCGCGGATGACCTGACGAACCGTCGCCGGAAGCTCGACGGTCTGCTCGTCGAGCCACCGCAGCAGGCCGGCCGCCAGCAGTCGCTGAACCGGGCGCTCAGGCGGTGTTCCGGGGGCGGCGTCGCGGGTGCGACCGATCGGGCTGGAGTTGGCGAGAGTCTCGAGGAGATCCCGCTCACGGGTGTCCAGAGCGTCGAGGGCTGCCGAGATCTCGGTCTCGGTCATCGCCTCGGCAGGTTCGAGGGCTCGCCCCACACGCCACGGAATCATCCCGATGACTGCCGGGACGACGCTGATGGGATCGACACCCCAGACGAGGGCGGACTCACGCATCTTCGACAGTGACTTGTCGACGGCCTTCTTGGTGACCTTGCCCTTGCCGGTCAGGGCGCGTTCGGCGATTGCACTGTTGAGCTCCGCCCGCGTCATCGGAGTTTCCTCGGCGCCGGCCAGTGCCAACAATTCGAGAAGACCGAAATCCAGGGTGTCGAGTTCGTCCGCCGCTCGGCTGACCGACGCGCGTTGCTGCGCCCGACCACTGAGAACCACCATCGTGCTCGGCGGCGGTACGGCCAGATCGGGGCGCAGACGCAGCAACTCCGTCAACTCGGCGTCACTGCGCGCCGAGAGCCAATCGGTCAGACTTTCGGCTGCGGAACTGCCCGCCGGGGTGCCACGTGTTTCGGTCATCAGGTATCAGATTAGAGACCTGGTCTGTACGGCGTAACGGCGTCCTGTCAAAATGACTTCGTGGCCAACAATTCGAAGCAACACTATGTAGATCCAGGATGGCCGGAAACTGCAGACGGAGATCACGCAGTGACCGAATTGTCATCGACCCGCGCAGGTGGACTTTCACCCTTCGGCGAGGACACCACCTTTCCGGTTCCGGTGGAGTCACTTCCTTACGTACACCCGCACACCGTCATCAACCGATAACAACTCGACACGAAGAAGGCCCGCACCGATTCGGTGCGGGCCTTCTTGATGTTCGAGCGTCCGAGCGGACAGTCTTACCGGTGTTACTTGAGGAACGTCTTCGCGGTGTCGGCGACTGCGAGGATCTGCGGGTCGACCGGGATGCCGTTGGCCTTGGCGAACGCGATTGCCTGATCGATGGCGTCAGCGACCGGGTGTGCAACGGTCTGAGCGACCTGCTGTGCCGGAGCCGGAGCTGCCTGAGGAGCCGTGGTGGCCGGAGCGGAACGCTCGGTGGCGCCGCTGCTCAGTCCGAGGCTGGAGGAGCAGGACGGCCATGCGCCCCAACCCTGGTTTGCGAGAACACGCTCGGCAACAACGATCTGCTGCTCGCGAGTGGCCTGGTTTGCGGTGGCTGCGTACTGTCCGCCGCCGTGTGCGTTCCACGTGCTGGGGGAGAACTGCAGTCCGCCCTGGTAACCGTTGCCGGTGTTGATGGCCCAGTTTCCGCCGGCCTCACACTGGGCGAGACGATCCCAGTCGGAGTCGGGGGCAGCGCTTGCGGTTCCGGTGGCTGCAATTCCTGCTACGCCCATGATGGCGCCGGTGACGGCGACCTTGGCGACAGTGCGACCGGTGGTGGTGGGCTTGCGATGGCGTCCGCTCATGATGGTCGAAATCCTCTCCACACGCGCCTGCGAGGTCAGCTGTCGGGTTCGGGCTGAGAGGTCGCCCGGCCTCGCCTTTCCTGGCTGGAAAGGGTCTGGCTTCACCCCAAGATTCGGTCTTGCGATCGAACCGGTGTCCACTGGAGAACTTTTCTGTTCTCACAGAGGACTTTGGGTCCCCCGTCCTCGTCCCTGGAATGCTCTGTCGGAAGTCCGGTACCCGCGGGACAAGGCTTGGCGCGGCGGGCCGGAGGTGGCCGAGTTTCCCGGCCGAAAACGACGGTAACGGCTCGAGTCTCTCGTGTCACCATTTGATAACGCGGCGTGGCGAAGGACGTACAACGCGTCACACAAAGCGCAGGAGACTCTTCCCAGGTAGGTGGGGGTGCCTGAGTGAATGTCCGGTTGTGTCCGTTCCGTTATCCATCCGTAATGTGAGCAAGGTCACACGTTATGTGGAAATGGAATTCCGGCCGAGTGAGAGGTGTGCCGATCCAGGTCGAAGATGTGTCCTGTGTCTCAACATCGAGATTAAAACTTAGGTTAGGTTGGCCTGACTTGCCCCGAATGGGCAGGGTTCGCAGAGTCTTCCAAAGAAGTAGGGCACCCCTCATGAAACTGCAATACCGTCGGCGTGCGGTCACCGCGTCACTCGCCGTCGCCGCTGCTGCTGTCGGCCTGGCCGTCACTGCTCCCGCTGCACACGCCTCACCCGAGGATCCGACACACGGTGTTGTCGGAAGCTATTCCGCAACCCAGCCCGGCGACATCGTCGTCGACTCGGCAACCCACCGCGGATACATCACGCAGTACGGCGGACCGACCAGCTCGTTGTCCGTCGTCGACACGAACACCGGCAAGCCCGTCGGCACCATCGACGGTGTCGTCGGTTACCCGTCGGCACTTGCCGTGGACTCGGACCTCGGACGCGCATACGTGTCCTCCTCCTACGGCGGCGCGATCTCGATTGTCGACACGAAGACCGGCAAGGTCGAAAAGACGGTCACGCTGAGCGAGAAGAACCCCGACGGCTCGCGGCCGCAGATCAACGATGTCGTCGTCGACCCCACAACGCACCGCGCGTACTTCTCGGACTACAAGTCCGGCAACATCCGAGTCGTCGACCCCAACGCCGCCGACGCCGTGTCGAGCATTCTGGTCGACAAGTCGGCAACGCCGACCAAGCTCGCCTTCGACAGTGTCCGCGGCTTCCTCTACATCGCGGACACCAACTTCTTCGACGAGAATTACGGCCGCACGCTGTGGCAGGCGGACGTACGCAAGGGCGGAGCACTCAAGTCGATCGTGCGTGCCGACAACCTCTACCCGGTCGACGTCGATGTCGACACGAACACCGGCAACATCTACATGACCGACACCCGGGCAACCAACCTGTGGGCGATCACCCCGGTCGGCGCGGTTCTGTCGAAGACCACGCTGTCTCCGACCGCGATTCCCAACGGCGTGGTCGTCGACGCTGCTGCAGGCATTGCATATGTCGCGGACGTCATGAACGGACACCTGTGGTCGGTCGATCTGACGACCCGCGCCGCCACCGCTCTGACCGATACCAAGGTTCCGGCACTGGAGAAGGTCAAAAACCTCGCGCTCGACACCTCGACCGGCGCCATCGCGTCGACGACCAACGGGGGCAAGGTGACCGTCGTTGCTGCGTACCCGCTACCCGCGACCGTCGAACTGCCTGCCGCTCAGGTCGGTAAGGCGTATTCGCAGAAGCTCACTGCCGCTGATACCCGAGCAACCTTTGCACTCACCAACGGTGCTCTGCCCGGCGGACTGACCCTCGCACAGGACGGCACCATCTCGGGAACCCCCACGGCCGTCGGCAGCGTCACCGTCGAGATCACTGCGAAGAGCGTGCTTTCGCGCGCTTCGAGTGTGACCATCGTGGTCTCCGAGGGTCCGGTCGGCCCCGTTGATCCGGGCAACCCGGGAACGGGTACCGGTTCGCTCGGTAACCTCCCCGGACTCGGTAGCCTCGGCCGCTGATCCGACCTGATACGAGAGAACCCGACCACAGCACCTGCTGTGGTCGGGTTCTTCTGTCTCCGGGCCCGCTTACGCGTAATTGACGCGGTCCACGGCTATGCGTAATTGACGCGGTCCACGGCTATGCGTAATTGACGCGGTCCACGTCGACGATCTCCTTGCCGAGCGGCATCAGCGAGATCGGAATCATCTTCAGGTTCGCGACCGCGAGCGGAATTCCGATGATCGTGATCGCCATCGCGACGGCGGTGACGATGTGTCCGATCGCCAACCAGATACCGGCGATGATCACCCAGATGACATTGCCGATCATCGAACCGACGCCAGCGGTCGGCTTGTCGACGACGGTCTTACCGAACGGCCACAGTGCGTAGATGCCGATGCGGAATGCCGCGATTCCGAAGGGAATCGTGATGATGAGGATGCAGCAGATGATGCCTGCGGCGAAGTAACCCAACGCCAGCCAGAAGCCGCCGAACACCAGCCAGATCACGTTCAGGAGGATTCTCATGGTCAGTGACCTTTCGGTTGGAGGCGGGGGTGATCAGCGCACGCGTCGACCGGATCTGAGCGTGTAGACGATGGCCAGAAGGAAGCCGATCGGGCACGCGAGTGCCACCAGGTACAACGCCAGGCCGGGCGGGGTGTCGCTGAAGATGTGGACTGCGAAGATGGCCACGATCGCCAGGAATCCGACGATGAACAGTGCCATCGCCGTACGGAACAGACCGTTTCCGGTGCCGGAAGTGCGCGGGTTCGGTTGAGGGTCCACACCTACGAGGATAGTGCCTGTAAACCTGGGTGCCGACCCGGGTTCGTCACAGGTAGACTGTTAACAGACTGCGCGCCCCGCTGAAGCAAGTGTGGGGCGCGTTCTTTTGCATTCTTCCACCGGAAGCGATGCGAGCAAGGCCATGAGGCTCTTCCGAGAGCCTCCCGAGCACATTGGGGCAGATGCCCCAGTCGAGTGATGAGCAGGTGAACGCGGTGCCGACCGGCAAGGTGAAGTGGTACGACGTCGAAAAGGGTTTCGGCTTTCTGTCGCAGGAAGAGGGCGAGGACGTCTACGTCCGTGCTTCCGCTCTCCCCGAGGGCGTCGAAGGCTTGAAGGCCGGCCAGCGCGTCGAGTTCGGCATGGCTGCGGGCCGCCGCGGTCCGCAGGCGCTGAGCCTGAAGGTGCTGGAGCCGGCGCCGTCGTTGCGGGGCGCTACGGCGACGCGTCGTGAGCCCGTCGAGCGTAAGCACACCCCTGACCAGCTGCACGGCATGGTCGAGGACATGATCACGTTGCTCGAGGCGAAGGTCCAGCCGGATCTGCGCAACGGCAAGTACCCGGACCGCAAGACCGCTCAGCGGATCTCCGAGGTCGTCCGAGCCGTCGCTCGCGAGCTCGATACCTGATCGCTCGATTCGAGCTGCCGTACACGGCTTCGAAACAAAATGCCCTGCACACCAATCGGTGTGCAGGGCATTTTCGTTCTTCCGGGGATCAGGCGGTCTTGATCGACCAGATCAGTAGTCCCTGTTCGCTTCCCTCACCGACGGCGAGGTGGATTTCGACGCCGACGAGTTGCTTGACGGGATCGCTCGAAGATTCGACCGTCACTGCCAGGGCCTCGCCGGGCTCGAAGACTCGGGGTTCGCCGGTCTGGTTGCCGTCGGCATCCTCGTAGACCGCCAGCATGGCCCACTGCGCATCGGAGACGTCCGTCGACAACGACAGCTGCAGCGGGTAGCCCGCGGGAACGTCGAGGGCATAGATGTCGCCCACCTGGGCGCACTGGGACAGATCGATGGTGCAGAACCCGGCAGGGTTCGTCTCGATCGTCTTGCCGTGTGCGTATGCAGTGATGACCGGCAGCTTTTCGGGGTCGTCGTTGATGTTCTTGATGATCACGAAAAGAACGGAGACGTAAGCAACTAGTGCCACCACCATCAGGACACTGATCGCTGCCACGATCTTCTTTGTTCTCGAGCGCATCATCACTGCGGAGTACTTCCTTGTCCTCGGTTGGATTTACCGGTGTAAATCACTTCGGTCACTTCTTGTTCGGCCAGATCGGGTCGCTTCCCGCCGAGGCCGGGCAGGAGGCTGCTTCCTCGGTAGCTCAGGAAGGTCTGCAGAAGCCCGATCGTCAGGAACACCGATACAACAGTGAACCCGATCCAGTATTCGGTCGGAAGCAGAACCCCCAATGCGCCGCCGAGTACCCAGCTCAACTGCAGAACCGTCTCGGATCTGCCGAATCCGGACGCGATCGATTCCTCGGGCAGGTCGTGCTGGAGTGACGCGTCGAGTGAGACCTTGGCGAGTGCGCTGGCTGCGGAGGCTACGAGTGTGGCCAGCGCAGCGGTCATCAGGTTGTCCGTCAGCGCTGCGATCACCGCGATGATCCAGACCGACGCAGTGCACCGGAGCACGATCAGTGCGGGCCGGCCGAGCTTGAGGCGCGCACCCGTGGCATTTCCGGCGAAGTTTCCCAGACCGGCCGCTGCGCCGACCAGGCCGAGCATCATGGCTTGCTGGAGCGGCTCGTGATCGGTGCGTGATTTGGCGACGAACGCGATGTAGAGCGTCAGGAAGCCGGTGAGCACGCGAATGGTGCCGTTGCCCCAGAGTCCGATGATCACGGCGCGTCCGAGAGGCTGTCGGACCTTGGCCGGTTTCGCGTTCGGCTGTGGTGGGGCGCTGCCGGCGTGGTGCGCCTCGTCCGGGTGGTAGGTGATGGTCGCGGGAACCTCACCCTCGGTGACTTCGACCCACGACGGGATTCGCATGCTCAGATATGCGCCGAAGACGGTGACGGCGACGGCGAACCATAAGGCTCCGGTGGAACCGAAAGCGAGCGCGAGCGCACCCGCGACGGCGCCGGCGCCGATCGTTCCGCCGATCAACCCGAAGACCGTCAGACGCGAATTGACGCGCACCAGGTCTATTTCCGGTGGTAGGACGCGTGGTGTCACCGCACTCTTGAGTACCGAGAACGATTTACTGAGCACCATCATGCCGAGCGCGGCCGGATAGAGGATCCAACTGTCGAAGTTGAAGACCAGGATCACTGCGAGGAGCGTCCGGATTCCGAACGACGACGCGAGTGCGATGCGGCGGCCGCGCTGCAACCGGTCGAGCATCGGACCGATGAGCGGTGCGATGACCGCGAACGGTGCGATCGTGATCAGGAGATAGAGCGCGACCTTGGTCTTGTCCTCACCCGTCGCCGCCGAGAAGAACAGCGTGTTGGCCAGAGCGACGGAGATCGCGGCGTCGGTGGCGTTGTTCGTCATCACCGCGTAGGTGAGAGCGGTCAGACCGGACTTGTCCGCGCCGTCGGCCTTCGCTGCGCGCTGGAAGGTCGCGATGCCCTTGTTCGTCAGTTCGCGGCTGCGCATCGCTGCGACGCGGGTGACGGTGAGTTTGCGGGGCATCGGGGGAGCCTTGGGGGCGTCCGCACCCGGTGCCTTTGAACCGGACGCAGAATCCGAGTCTCCCCGTGATTCGGGGATCGGGTGCAGCGGCGGCAAAGGCGTGCGACGCGCAGCGGGGCGAGCCGAAGGCGGGTTGTCCGGGCGGGCCGCGGGTGGGTAATTGTCGTAACCGGGGTGCACCCGTTGCCCCTCCGGCTCGTCGTGGATTCGCCGAGTTTCGGGGTCGTAGGGTTCGCGCGGTCCGGTCACCACTCAATTCTGTCCTAGTGTCGGCGCGGCTACCACGCACACCCCTGCGAGTCCTGTGTCATGTCGGACTCAGTTAACAAAACGGACTTCGAACATCTGCGGCCAATACTTGCCGGTGAGCAGGAATCGATCGGTACCGGGAATCTGCGCGATGCCGTTGAGAACGTCGACGGTGCTGGTCGATCCATCCGTGACGAGCTCTTCGCGTAGAGCCGATGCGTCGTACACGTTCGTGACGGCGCCGTCCGACGGGTCGATTCGGACGACGGTGTCGGTGGTCCAGACATTGGCGTAGACGGAGCCGTCTTCGGCGCATTCCAATTCGTTCAGCTTGCCGACGGACTCCGAAGATCTGGTGACGTCGACTGTCGAGATCGGCGCAAAGGTTTCGGGATCGCGAAAGGTCAACGTGGCCGAACCGTCGCTGGAGACCAGCCGATCCCCGAGCGAACAGATTCCCCATCCCTCGGTGTCGAGTGGGAACCGCCCACGTTCGGTCAAGGTGTCCTTGTCACGGGCGATGGCGACGCCGTCTTTCCAGGTGAGTTGCCACAGTGTGTCTCCGGCGACCGTGATGCCCTCACCGAACAACGGCGGGTCGAGATCTGCACGCGCAACTTCCGGTCCCGAAGCGGGGGACTGCTCGTCGGAGATCTCGCTCGAGCGCACCCAGGACTGCCCGACGCGTCCGGTGCTTTCGTACAACCGGTTTCCGTCGATCTCGAGGCCCTGCGTGAACGCGTCGGGATCGTGCGCGGACACTCGAACGATCTCGACGGAGCCGGTTTCGGACGTGAGGTTGTCGGGAGCACCGGGGGAATCGGAGCACCCCGCCAGGGCCGACGCGATCACGGCGACCACTGCAAAAGTGCGCACGGAATTGGCGTGTGACCTACTCATCTGCCCAGCATGGCAGCCCAGTGCGTTGCGGACTTGCGGTGGTGCGGCAAACTGGAGGAGTGAGTGTTGCTACTTCTCCAGAGCGTGCAGTGCCGCGCCCAGTACTGGCCGATGCGGTCGAGCTTGCCCGAACGGCAGTCGTCGACCTGCATGAAGGCGGTGTGGGGGCATACCTCGGCGTGACGTCGGAGGACGAATTTGCCGCCACCCATCGATTTGCAGCAGACATTCCCGGATACCGCGGTTGGCAGTGGGGGGTTGTCGTCGCTGCCGGACCGGAGGACACCCGCGCAACTGTCAGTGAGTTGGCGCTGCTGCCGGGTCCCGACGCGTTGGTTGCGCCGGAATGGCTGCCATGGGATCAGCGGATTCGTCCCGGCGATCTCTCCGTCGGTGACCTACTCGCCCCGCCGGCCGAGGATCCTCGGCTCGTTCCCGGCTACGTCGCCACCGGTGACCCGGAAGTCGACGAGGTAGCTCTCGAAATCGGGCTCGGCCGCAAACAAGTCATGAGCCTCGAGGGCCGACTCGATGCCGCGCAGCGTTGGTTCGACGGTGACTTCGGCCCGGAGTCGGAGATGGCCAAGGCTGCCCCGTCGACGTGTGGGCTGTGTGGATTCTTCCTTCCACTCGCAGGTTCGCTGCACGCAGCGTTCGGCGTGTGCGGCAACGAACTCTCCGCAGACGGCCGGGTGGTCAGCGTGTCCTACGGCTGTGGCGCGCATTCGGACACCAGCTTGCCGCTCGGTGCGGGCTCGCCGCAGTTCGACGCGTTCGACGACGGAGCAGTCGAGCTGATTGCGGTGCCCGCTCGCCCGTCGAGCGTTGTTGCAGTTGAGGATTCGGTATCCACCGAGTAGAAGATCCGTTCGGCACGGACGCACTCCGCGAGGCGACGCTGCGCGCGTGGTCGGAATCTCCGACGCGATTGCGTGAAGACGCGGCTGCGGAATCCGACCTCGCGAAGGCCGGGTACCGCGACCGTCTGCTCACCGAACTGGCGCAGAACGCTGCCGATGCAGCTGCACGCGAGGGCGTCGAGGGCTCTTTGTGGGTGGACGTGGACGGTCGGACGCTGACCGTCGCGAACACCGGCCGTCCGCTGGACGAATCCGGCGTTCACGCACTCACGGCGCTGCGTGCGTCGAACAAGGTCGACGCCGACGAAGGCGTGACGGGACGGTTCGGAGTCGGATTCTCGGCAGTTCTCTCGGTCGGTGACGAGGTGGAACTGCGCTCGTCGACGGGATCGATTCGATTCTCTGCCTCGCAAACTCTGCGCGAGATCGAGTCTCGCGAACTCCCCGTGCCGGAAACCGGTGTCCCCGTACTTCGTTTGGTGTGGCCGTCTGGCGAATTGCCGAGCGACGGTGCCGATTCGGAAGTGGTGCTGACGCTTCGGCCGGACGTCGATGCCGCGGCGCTGCTTTCGCAGATGACACGTGAGGCAGTCGATCTGCTGCTCGAACTCCCGGCTCTCGGATCAATTCGTTTGGGTGAGAAGACTTTTCGGCGATCGGAACGAGTGCTGGATTCCGGTCTCGTCGAGGTGGTCATCGGAGATCGCACGTGGTGGCAGTACTCGGCGCCGAATGCACGGTGGTTGGTGCCGGTCCGCGACGGGGTCGTCGAGCCGGTCGCAGACGACGTGCTGCGGGCGCCGACCCGATCCGACGAGGAACTGTCGATCCCGGCGATCATCATTGCCGACATTGCAATGCAACCCGATCGGCGACGCCTCATGCCCGCTGCACCGATCGCTCCGCTTGCCGAGGGGTACGCGAAGTTCCTTGCTGCACTACCTCCTCGGCAGCGAACGGCACTCGTCCCGATTCCTGCCTTTGCCCGCAGCGAAACCGATTCGCTTCTGCGCGAAGCACTTCTGAAGGAGCTGCAGGAAAACGAGTGGCTTCCGGTGGTCGGTGAACCCGACCGCGCGCCGCAGCGAGCATCCGTGGTGCCCGGGCTCAGTGACGATCTTGCCGAGTTGCTCACCGACATCATCGGCGGCCTGGTCGTCCCCGAGCTCTCCGGCCCCAAGCACGAGCGAGCGCTCGCGGCGGTGTCGACGCACCGCATCGGGCTCGCGCGTATCGCGGAACTGCTCAGCGGCTTGGAACGTGAACCGAAGTGGTGGAATCGACTCTATTCGGCTCTCGAGCCCTTGGTGATCGACACTCTTGCGGTGGAAGAGCTTGGAACACTGCCGGTTCCGCTCTCCGATGGACGAACGGTGACCGGACCGCGGACCGTCGTCGTCGGCGTCGAATTGGGCGAAGACGCACCGTCTGTGCAGTGGACGAGGTTGGTTCATCCTGTCGCGGCGCACCCGTTGCTGTCTCGATTGGGAGCACAGACCGCGAGTGCCACCGACCTGCTGTCCGATCCGGCACTGCGAGCCTTGATCGAAGATGCTGCGGATCAGGATGATTCGGTAGCGACGGAGTTGGCGCAAGTGGTGCTCGGATTGGCGGCCCACGTGGCGCCAGGGGCGCTGCCGTCGTGGATCGGTGAAGTGCTGCTTCCTGATTCGGAGGGCGAATTGCGGTCCGCCGACCAACTTCTGCTTCCGGGAGCCCCCCTTGCAAGCGTCCTGGTCGAGGATTCTCCCTTCGGCATCGTCGACGCTGATTTTGTTCAGCGGGTGGGGGAGCAGGCGCTACGGGTAGTCGGTGTCGGGTGGGGTTTCACGGTGGTCCGTGAGGAATTGCCGTCCGGCCCCGATCACGATCTCGACGCCGAAGACGCATGGTGGGACACCCTCGACGAGGACCCCGAATACATCGAAGCCGTGCGCGATCTCGATCTCGTGGACGAAGACCGCTGGCCGCAGGCGCTGTCGCTGCTGGTCGAGTCGCCGGCGACGCGGGCGCTGCTCACCGACCGTCGTGGATACACGGCGTGGTGGTTGCGTTCGAATGCCGAACTCGGCGGTGAGGTGCTTGGCTTGCTGCGCGCTCCAGGCGATCGCACCTTCGAGGGATTACTCGATGCTGCCGAACACCCCGACGCCGGATTCTTCGCCGGATTACTGGCATCCGATACCGTCGACGATCCGGAACTGGCTCAGCTGCTGCTCGATCGGCTTGCCGACCCACTACGGATGCCGGCCTCCGCCGTCGTCGCGCGGACGCACCGACTGCTGGGTGAGGCAGCGCAGCGACGGGTTCTCGACCTGGAGGAACTGCACCTGCCGCCGTTCGTGCGAGGCCTTTCCGGCGATCTGGTCGATCCCGGCGACGCCCTTGTTCTCGACCGACCGTGGCTGGGAGCGGCACTGCCTGCACAACGAGTGGTGCTCGGCAGTTTCGAGACAGCTGACGCACTGGCAGATCTGCTCGACGTCGCTACGGCGTCCACATCCGTTCACGGACGAGTGAGCAGCACCGGCGTTGTGACGACGTGGGCGAACGAACCACAGGCAGTTCTCGGCTTCGCAGCCCTCGGCCGTGAGGTTCCCGGCGGCGAGGTAGTGATCCATCACGAACTGTCGGTGGAACTGACGGGAGCGGTGGAGGCGACAGTGACCGTGCCGTGGTGGGTGGACTCGGACGGCGTTCATCACGTGATGCGCACGTGGACTCTGCCGCAAGGGATGTGAGGGCAGATGTCTTTTGATCAGTGGGTACTCGACAGTGCAGTGAGCCAGCGGACGGCGTGGCTCGTGGACGTGGTCGACGTCATCACCGACAGCGGCGGAACCCTCGCGTCGTGGCTGATCGCGACGCTGCTCACGATCGTGCTTCTGGTTCGGGGGCTCCGAACGGAAGCTCTGCTGATCGCCGGATCGATGTTGACCGGTCTGCTCGTGATGAGCGGATTGAAGCGCATCTTCACGCGAACCCGTCCACCCCTGCCGGAGCGTTTGATCGAAATCGATTCGTATTCGTTCCCGTCGGGCCACGCGATGATGAGCGCGATACTCGCGACTTCGGTTGCCGCAGTGATTCTTCGGCTTGCTTTGCCGAGGCTCGCGAAGATGGCAATGCTCGCGAGCCTCGGCCTGTACACGATCGCTGTCGGATTCTCCCGCGTCTACCTGGCTGCCCATTGGATGACCGATGTGCTGGCAGGGTGGGCGTTCGGGATGGTGTGGGCCGGAGTGTGGATCTGGGGAACTGCGCAGATCAGGAAGCGCCGGGCGCTGGTTACTTCCTGAGTTCGGCGAGTAGTTGGCTTGTCGCCCACGGCAAGCTCAGTGCTGAACTCGCGGTCAGGGCCGCACCGACCTGCGGGGCCTGATCGTCGTTGACGTAGACGACGCGATCGTTCTTGACCACGTCGAGTTGCTGGAAGCCCGGATTGTTTCGGACCGCCTGGGCGGCATCGGGATTGCCGATGACAACGAGACGGTCCACGTCGAGGAGATCTAGTCGCTCGGTGGAGATGGGCGCGTAGAACTCACCGTTCATCAATGCCTCGACCGCGGGAGCAGGTTTGAATCCGAGACTGCCGAGGACCCGTCCGCGGGCGTCCTCGGAGGAGAAGGCGTAGAACTCCGGGGTCGTGTCGACGCTGATGATCACCGCGGTCTGGTCTGCAAATTCCGGGTGAGCGCTTCTGGCGTCGGAGAACTGCTTGTCGATATCGGCGACCAACTTCGCGCCGTCGGTCTCGCGACCCACTGCCTTCGCTGCGGTCTTCGTCGTGATCTGCCACGGAGTTGCGTAGTCGCCGTAGGCCGGATCCTTCGCGACGGTCGGGGCGATCGCGGAAAGTGTGCTGTACAGGTCTTTGTCGATGCTCGAGTAGAGCGCGAGGATCAAGTCGGGCTCGAGCGCAGCGATCTTTTCGACGCTGATCGTGGTTTCGGGATTGCTGCCGACGACGGTCGGTTCGGTTCCGCCCCAAGGGCCGGTGACCCACGGCCACGTGCGGTTGACGTCCGGCTCGCCCGGGTACTGATTGACCATTCCGACGGGCTTGATGCCCAAGGCCAGCAGAGCCTGCTCGTCGTTGTAACCGACGGTGACGATCCGTTGTGGTTCGGAATCGATCGTGGTGCTGCCGAAAGCGTGATCGATCGTGACGGGGAAGGCGCCGCCACCGGAACTCGACGAACTACTTGCTGCGTCGTCGTCCGAACTGCAGGAGACGAGTGCTGTGCCGACCAGGGCGACCAGAGCAACGGATGTCAGTCTCGTCCAACGTCCTCGGCTTTTCCAACGATTTCGGTGGGAGATCTTCACGGTTACGTGGTTCCTTTCAGCATTGACAAGCTAAGACCGACACTAGAGTGCAGGGTAGGCTTACCATACTGAAAGGGTGAATCGACCTGCTCAGTCGACCAGACCGGCGCCCTGTTGTGCGCTCTTGTCACCGCGCACAGCTGCGCGTCGTTGAATGGAGAACAGAGCGAGGCCGAGGAAGCCGACTCCGATACCCGCGTAACAGATCGGGAGTGCATCCGACCAACGATCGCCGCTCACCGCGACCACGATCGTGGCGACCACCCACAATGCGGTGCCGACGATCAGTGCCGGCGCGGGTGCGGACAATTTGCCGATCACGCCTGTTGTGTTGCGAGTCTCCGTCACAAAATTAACGCTACCCGTACCCCGGTGGCCTACTCTCCCTAGTGCGACCGGCTTCATGTGCGCCGGCACACGGCGACCTACAGCGATGGGGAAAGAACAAACATGGCGGCACCCGGCAAGATCCTCGACACCTATTTCAAGATCAGCGAACGAGGGTCGACGATCTCGACCGAGGTTCGCGGCGGTGTCGTCACCTTCGTGGCGATGGCCTACATCGTGGTCCTCAACCCCCTGATCCTCGGCAGTTTCTCGGCTGACGACGCTGCAGCGAAGACCGACGTTCTCGGCAACATCCTTCCGGTCAACCAGGTGGCTGCGGTCACCGCTCTGGTTGCCGGCCTGATGAGCATCGTCTTCGGTCTCGTTGCCAACTATCCGTTTGCCATCGCCGCGGGTCTCGGCATCAACAGCCTGCTCGCCGTCACCATCGCACCTCAGGTCACCTGGCCCGAGGCGATGGGCCTGGTGGTCATCGACGGTGTGATCATCGTTCTGTTGGCACTCACCGGTTTCCGAACTGCGGTGTTCAACGCGATTCCCTCGGCATTGAAGTCCGCAATCGCGGCCGGTATCGGCATGTTCATCGCCTTCATCGGACTGGTCGACGCCGGATTCGTCCGCCGCATCCCCGATGCCGCCGGTACGACGGTTCCCGTCGGACTCGGAATCAACGGCTCGATCGCTTCGTGGCCGACCGTGGTGTTCATCTTCGGTGTCCTGCTCATGGGTGTTCTGGTCGTGCGCAAGGTTCGTGGTGGACTGCTGATCGGCATCGTCGTCACGACGATCCTCGCTGCGATCATCGAGGCAGTTGCCGACGTCGGACCCTCGCTCGGAACCAACCCCAAGGGCTGGAACCTCAGCATCCCCGCGATCCCGGAGATGCTCGGTGGTATGCCTGATCTGAGCCTGGTCGGCGACGTCAGCATCTTCGGCGCGTTCACCCGCATCGGTGTTCTGGCCGCCAGCCTGCTTGTCTTCACCCTCGTACTCGCGAATTTCTTCGACGCCATGGGCACGATGACGGGTCTCGGTAAGGAAGCCGGCCTGACCGACAAGGATGGAAACCTCCCCAACGTCGGTCGCGCGCTTGTCGTCGAAGGCGCCGGTGCCATCGTCGGCGGTGGCGCTTCGGCGTCGTCGAACACCGTGTTCGTGGAATCCGCGTCGGGTATCGCCGAAGGCGCCCGCACGGGCCTGGCAAATGTCGTGACCGGACTGCTCTTCCTCGTCGCGATGTTCCTGACGCCGCTCTACTCCGTCGTGCCGATCGAGGCAGCTGCGCCTGCCCTTGTCGTCGTCGGTGCGCTGATGATCGGACAGGTCCGAGACATCGATTTCACCAAGTTCTCGGTGGCACTCCCGGCGTTCCTGACCATGATCGTCATGCCGTTCACCTACTCGATCGCCAACGGCATCGGTGTCGGCTTCATTTCATGGGTGGTCCTGCACGCTGCCAGCGGTGGTATCAAGAAGATCCACCCGTTGCTCTGGATCGTGGCGGCACTTTTTGTGGCCTACTTCACTGTCGGACCCATTACCGACGCCCTTACGTGAAATCAGGGTTGACCGGTATTCGATTACGTGAGCTACCGGCCAGCTCTTGACGTATTGTCTGACGCGTGACCACCGAAACTCGTGCGCTGGCCAGCGATCTTTCCCTGGCTGTAGTGCGTCTCACCAGGCATCTGCGCGGCCGCAGAGTCGACGCTCAGGTATCGCTGACGCAACTGTCCGCTTTGGCGAGCCTGGATCAGTACGGCCCGATGACCCCTGGCGTACTCGCAGCACGTGAGAAAGTTCAGCCGCCGTCGATGACGCGCGTTGTTGCTTCTCTCGCCGAGCTCGGTCTGGTCGAGCGCTCGCCGCATCCCACGGACGGTCGTCAGATCATCGTGAATCTCTCCGACGCTGGGCAGGCGTTGCTCGCGGACGAGACCCATGCGCGTGAGGCGTGGATGAACGAGCAGCTGGCCGGGCTGGGTGGCGAAGAACTCGCGACGCTGCGCGGTGCCGTCGGGATCATCACGGAGATGGTCAACAAGACGGAGTAGTTCCGCGAGTTATGCGGTCGCGTAGCTCCGCTACATAGAGGTCGTTGCCCAAACGAATTACTCGAGGGGCAAGATGGTGGAGTGCCCCGAGACCCCGATTCCGGCATGTTTGCCGCGCTCCACAACCGCAACTACCGCCTTTGGGCTTCCGGACAGATTGTTTCTCTGGTCGGCACGTGGATGCAACGTATTGCCCAGGACTGGCTGGTACTGACGCTCTCGGACGGCAACGCGTTGGCGGTGGGCATCGTCATGGCCTTGCAGTTCGGTCCGACGCTGTTTCTGTCGGTGTGGGGTGGGGTGCTGGCCGATCGGTACGACAAGCGTCGGATCCTGATCTTCACGCAGTGGGCGAGTGCGGTATGCGCACTGGTGTTGGGTCTGTTGGACGTCGGTGGGCTCGTTGCGTTGTGGCACGTCTTCCTGATCGCCTTTGCCCTCGGCTGTGTCTCGGCGCTCGACGCACCGGTGCGTCAGTCGTTCACTATCGAGATGGTGGGCAAGGAACACCTGTCCAATGCCATCGCGCTCAACTCGATGACGTTCAACACGGCCCGCATCGTCGGTCCGGCCATCTCGGGTGTTTTGATCAACCTGATCGGAACTGGATGGGTGTTCCTGCTCAACGTCGCGACGTTCGGTGGGGTCCTCATCGCGCTGTACCTGATGAACAAGAAGGAGCTGATCCCGTCCGAACCGGCGCCGCGTACCAAGGGGCAGGTGCGCGACGGGTTCCGATATGTGTGGGGTCGCAAGGACCTTCGGGTGATCATGGTGTCCGTCTTCATGGTCTCGACGTTCGGCCTGAACTTCGCGATCAGCCTGGCGGTGATGGCGCGCAACACGTTCGGTCTCGAAGCCGACGGTTACGGACTGCTGTCCACGACGCTTGCCGTGGGAACCCTTGCAGGCGCTGCGTATGCCGCAAGGCGCAAGGAAGCGCCGCGGTTGCGGACGTTCCTCGGTGCCGCCGTGGCTTTCGGCGTGTTCGAGGTCGCGGTGGGATTGATGCCTACCTACGCGTTGGTGGCGCTGATGTTGATTCCCACGGGCGCACTGACGTTGACGTTCACGACGTCCGCGATGAACATCCTGCAGATGTCGGTCCCCTCCGAGATGCGCGGGCGGGTGATGGGCATCTACATGCTCAGCTTCCTCGGTGGCACACCGCTGGGAAGCCCGCTGCTTGGTTGGCTCGCCGACTCCGTGGATCCCCGTGCGCCCCTGATCGTGGGCGGAGTGATCTCGCTCGTCTCAGGCACAGTGGCCGGGGTGTACCTGCTACGTAGCGAAGGGCTGAAACTTCGTCTTGCGAGGCCGGAAGACGGTGGAAGGTTGCCGGTGTTCGTCCTGCGTCCGGTGATCGTGTGCGACGCGACCGAACAGGCAGTCGAGGCTAGCCGCGCGCCGTGACCTTCTCGCGCTTGGGAAACACCGTGTAGCTCAGGGCGATTGCTCCCCAGATTCCCAGCACCACTGTCAGCTTGCTGATCCATCCGTCGAGGGCACCCGTACGTGCGGGGTCGTCGACGAGGAAGATGGCCGCGCCGAGAAGTCCGCACGCGATGGCCCAGGCGATCGCGGCTTTGCCGAACTCGCGCCATTCGCGCAGTGCTCGCGCACTCCCGTACTTGGGTGGCGCGACGGGAGCCGGGCCGCCGGCGAATCGGTAGGCGAACCTGGCGTCGGCCCAGGAGATGAGACTGTGCCCGAACGCAACGGAGAAGCCGATGTAGGCCGCAGCCAGCCCGTGGGTGAAGTTCGCCTCGCCGCCGTCCCGAAGATCGAGGGCTGTGGCGACGAGCAGGACGACGTCGACCAGGGGTGCGCAGATGAGCAGTGCGGCACCCAGCGTCTTGCGGCGCAGCAGATAGCGGGCGGCGAGACCGGCGGCGATGAACACCCAGAACATGATTTCGCACGCGATGATCAGATGGACGATCATGACATCAGCTCATTTCTAGTACGACTGTGTTAGTGATCGAAAACTAGCACAACTGTGTTAGCTTTGTGAAGTGGTGAAACGAAGCAGCCCCGATGAGCGACGGGAAGAGATCGCCGAGGCTGTCTGGCGTGTGATCCGTCGTGATGGTGTGGCGAGCGCGAGCGTCCGGGCCGTCGCGGACGAGGCGAAGATGTCGACGGGGTCGCTAAGGCACTTCTTCGCGACGCAGTCCGAACTCTTGCTGTTCGCGATGACGCTCGTGACCGTCCGAGTGGAGAAGAGAATCGCCGGCATCGACTTCGATCCCGACATCCGCCGCGCGATCCGCCAGTTCACCGATCAGTTCGTTCCCCTCGACGAAGATCGGCGTGAAGAAATGCAGGTCTGGGAGGCGTTTGCTGCTGCCGCCCAGACCGATTCGACGTTGACGGCAGTGCGTGACGAGACGGACCGGACGCTGTTCGAGCACTATCGAACATTTGTCGAGGCCGTACATGATGCAGGATTCCTGCAGCCGGACGCCTCGGTCGACATCGAGGCGATGAGGTTGCATGCGCTCGCCGACGGGCTCGCGTCGCACGGCGTCGACAATCCCGAGCGAACCAATCCGCAGGTGATCAGCCAGGTGCTCGACGCGCATTTCGCTACGCTGCTGCGCTAGGTCGGGAGTAGTGACGGGGGCCCGCGGTGCGTACGGCACGATAGACCCGTGGTTCACGTCATCGACATCTCAGATCCCGCCGACCCCCGGTTGGATGACTTTCGCGATCTCAACTCCTCGGATCGGCGCCCCGACCTGCCGGAGGGCAAGGGACTGGTCATCGCCGAAGGAGTATTCGTCACTCAGCGGCTGCTGACGTCGCGGTTCGAGCCGATCAGTCTTCTCGGCGTTGAACGACGGCTCCTGGAGCTCGCTGACGATCTCGACGGTGTGGACGTGCCGTTCTACCGTACGAGCGCCGAAGTGATGGCCGAGGTCGTCGGATTCCACCTGAACCGTGGCGTCCTCGCTGCAGCAGCGCGCCCGGCACCACTCGCGGTCTCGGACGTGCTGAAGGACGCAAAGACCGTCGTGGTCCTCGAAGGCGTCAACGATCACGAGAACCTCGGCTCGATGTTCCGCAACGCTGCAGGGCTCGGCGTCGACGCCGTTCTGTTCGGGAAGGGTTGTGCTGACCCGCTCTACCGGCGGTCGGTCCGTGTGTCGATGGGGCACGTGCTGCGAGTGCCCTTCGCGCATGTGGCAAAGTGGCCACATGACTTGGATGAGCTGCGTGGCAACGGTTTTCAGCTCATATCCTTGACTCCGAATCCGGAAGCGGTCACTTTGGCCGAAGCGATGACCGGGGAGAAGGTGGCACTACTGCTGGGCGCCGAGGGGCCAGGTCTGACCGAACATGCGATGCGGGCCACCGACATTCGTGCCAAGATACCGATGGCTCCCGGCACCGACTCGCTCAATGTCGCAACCGCAGCGGCGATGGCCTTCTACGAACGTGTCAGGACCGGCCGGTGACTCTGGACCGCACGCCCTGGTTCACCGGAATCGCGGTGTCGGTATTCGCCGCGATGCTCTCGACCAGCGCCGTCGCGGCGTTCTGCATCGCGCTCGGCAACGTGAACGTGCTCCTGGCGGTTGTCGTCAATATCATTGCGGTAGGTGGACTTGCGCCGACCGTGTGGCGCTGGCGAGCCGTCCCCGTGTGGCGATGGGTGGTCTACGGCGCGGTAGTCGGCGTTCCGCTCGGGTGGATCGCAGCGATAGCCGCGTGACTGTGTGATGCTTGTTCGCGCTACTTGAACCCGAAGTACCGGGCGAGGCGACCGCGCGGCTTGGCCGCGGGTGCGTCGTGGATCGGCGGCATGTTTTCGGGCATGGGTATCTCTGTCGGCGCCTGCTCGGGTACCGGTACGGGAGCTGGGGGCGCAGGTTTGGGTGCCTCGCCGGGGCGGTGAATCTTGAAGCCCCACAGGAGAATCTGCGTTGTATCGAGTTCGTGTTCTCGCGGCGCGCCGGTGTATCGGAATCCCAGCCACTCGAGGTTGGCGGACTCCGCGAACTGTTGCGGGTGGAACGGAAGTGACTGCGGATCGGGCAGGATCCCGGGCGGGTAACGCAGGGGATGGTTGCCGGCCCAGAATTCCAGTTCCCACGTCTGCGGGATCCCCAGATTTTCGACGATGTCGATCGGGATGGCACTGAACGAGCGTCGTAGCTCGCCGTCCTCCCACAGTGCAAACGAACCCTGCGCGGTTTCGGGGACGGAGCTGATCAACAGCGTCGAGCCGCCCTCGGCCGAAAGGTGCCAGGACTCAGGCAGTTTCGAGGGGACAAATGTGCTGAGTTCGGAGCTGCAGACGACGCTCACTCGGCCGTACGCGCCGACGAAGACGTAGCCGGGGCTCACCGTCGCGGCCATCGACAGCGGCTGAGGACCGAGAGACTCGAACTCCTTGTCCGGGTACAGCGACATGGCGATTTTCAGCGCCTCGGTCTGATCCGGCTGTGGGTACTTGCTCAATTCGGTGCGAGCGTCTGCGCCGCCCAGAAACCAGATCGTCGATACCCGTGCAGCCACCGGCAGCCCTCTCTCCTCAGCCTCGCTCGAAAGAAGAATACTTTCCTTCGGGTCAGCGACCGCTGCTGCGGACCCCGAGGAGTACGTCGTCCCACGAGGGAAGAGCAGGCCGTCCGCGCTTGTCCTTGGTCTGCGTCTGCTGCGGAGCGGTTTTCGGGGTCACGTCCGGTGCAGGCTCGGGAACCTCTTCGGCGACGACTGTCTCCGGCTCGACAGCAATCGGCTCGGGCGTCACGATTCGTTCCGCCACCACCGTTCGCTCGGAAGCTGCTGTCCGCTCGGAAGCTGCTGTCCGCTCGGAAACTGCTGTCCGCTCGGAAACTGCTGCGGGCTCCGGCTCGATCTCCGCCACCGGTTCGACGTCGAATCGGGACAGTTCAAGCTGCTGCGGCTCGTTCGAAACCACCGGTACCAGGCCGCGGAGCGGGCGACCGAAGTCGGGATCGATCAAGTCGAATGCCGCGTCGTCGAGTGCGACGATCGTTCCGCCGTGCGCGTCGGGCTGGTAGCGCCAGTGTGCGGCGTTGGTGGTGCGGCCGGCCTGCCACTGCAACTGCGCGACCCACTGATTGTCCTCGTCGCGCCAGGCATCCCAGGTGGCCTCGTCGATGCTGTGGCCGCGGGCGCGGAATGCGTGGGTCACGATTTCGGAGAGGGTGGGAACTGTCGGACCGTTGTCGCGCACCGGGTGTCCGCCCTGCGCCATTTCCGCGGCGCGGGAACGCTCGAGCAGAACGGGGTACGCAAAGCGCTCGACCTTGCTGATGGGGATCTTCGCTTCTTCGGCGACCTGCTCTACGGAAGCACCGGAACGAATGCGCGCCTGAATTTCGCGGGGACGGAGTTGGCTTTCCATTTCGATCTCAATCTGGCCGAGTCGAGCCACGTCTCCGCGGGAAGCTGCACGAAGTTTGTCATCGGCGGGAAGCCGGAATTTCTGGCCGGTTTCAGCATCTGCGCACACCACATGCGATCCATCGGGTTCAAGTCCGATCACTCGAAGCTCTCGCACATTGACCTCCTTATCGCGCCGGCTCGCGACTTTGCGCCGCGCTCAACTGTAATTCATTCGTGACCATGGACTCGGCAGGACACGCAGGGCGAGATGACCTCGGATCCGACCACCGGTGTGGTAGCTCACAAGGCCTGGCGCAAACGACGCTCGGCCCCCGACATCATGTCGGGGGCCGAGCGGTGAAGCATTATGAAAATCAGCCGAGCTGAGAAACGACCCAGTCGATGCTCTTGGTGAGAGCGGTGACGTCATCGGGGTCGATGGCCGGGAACATGCCGACGCGCAGCTGGTTGCGGCCGAGCTTGCGGTACGGCTCGGTATCGACGATTCCGTTGGCGCGCAGGATCTTTGCCACCTCGGCAGCGTCGACGTCGTCGTTGAAGTCGATGGTGCCGACAACCTGCGAGCGGTGTGCCGGATCAGCGACGAACGGCGTTGCGAACTCGCTGGCCTCGGCCCAGTTGTACAGGCGCGAGGACGAATCCGCGGTGCGAGCGGTGGTCCAGTCGAGGCCGCCGTTGCTGTTCATCCACTCGATCTGGTTGGCGAAGAGCAGGAGGGTGGCCAGGGCCGGGGTGTTGTACGTCTGATCCTTGGAGCTGTTGTCCACGGCGATGGGCAGTGAGAGGAAGTCAGGCGTCCAGCGGCCCGAATCCTTGATCTCCGCGACGCGCTCGAGGGCGGCCGGGCTCATCAGCGCGATCCACAGTCCGCCGTCTGCGGCGAAGCACTTCTGCGGAGCGAAGTAGTAGACGTCGGAATCGGCGACGTTGACCGGAAGTCCACCGGCGCCCGAGGTGGCGTCGATGGCGATCAGTGCGTTCTCCGAACCCGCGGGGCGCGAGACGGGGATCGACACACCGGTGGAGGTCTCGTTGTGCGCCCAGCCGATGAGATCGACGGACGGGTCGGAGACCGGCACCGGTGCGCTGCCCGGATCGGCGGAAACGACGATCGGGTCACCGATGAACGGGTTGGCCTTGGCGACCGAAGCGAACTTGGAGCTGAATTCGCCGTTGGTCAGGTGCAGCGACTTCTCGCGGATGAGGCCGAATGCGGCCGCATCCCAGAACGCAGTGGTTCCGCCGTTGCCGAGGACGACCTCGTAGCCCTCGGGCAGTGAGAACAGATCGGCGAGGCCGGAACGAATGCTGGCCACAACGTTCTTGACCGGCTTCTGGCGATGGCTGGTGCCGAACACCGAAGCGCCCACCTCGACCAGGGACTGCAGCTGCTCGGGGCGAACCTTGGAAGGACCGCAGCCGAAGCGTCCGTCGGCGGGCTTGAGGTCGGCGGGGATGATCGGTGTGGAGGTCATCGCTTCTTTCTGTTCCTTCACTTGTGTTCTGTACTACCGTGATTGGCGAATTCGAGCGGGGTACTACGCGTGGCTGATCTGGTCCCAGCCCTCGACCGACTCCGGAGTACGGGGCGCCGGGCCGGTGTAGATGGCGGCCGGGCGTACCAGCTTACCGAGACGCTTCTGCTCGAGGATGTGTGCACACCAGCCGGCGGTGCGGCCACAGGTGAACATGGCAGGCATCATGTGCGCGGGAACCTCGGCGAAGTCGAGGATGACGGCGGCCCAGAACTCGACGTTGGTCTCGATCGCGCGATCGGGACGACGCTCACGCAGTTCTGCCAGTGCAGCCTGCTCGAGAGCTGCGGCAGCTTCGTAGCGGGGAGCGTTGAGGCGCTTCGCGGTAGCGCGGAGCACGCGAGCACGGGGATCTTCGGCGCGGTAGACGCGGTGTCCGAAGCCCATGAGCTTTTCCTTGCGGTCGAGGATTCCCTTGACCAGTGCGCGGGCGTCGCCGGTCTTCTCGGTCTCTTCGATCATCGGAAGAACGCGGGCCGGTGCGCCGCCGTGCAGCGGGCCGGACATCGCGCCGATGGCGCCGGAAAGCGAGGCAGCGACGTCGGCGCCGGTGGAGGCGATGACGCGGGCCGTGAAGGTGGAGGCGTTCATGCCGTGCTCGGCTGCCGAGACCCAGTACGCGTCGATTGCCTCGACGTGTGCCGGATCGGGCTCACCCTTCCAGCGAACCATGAAGCGCTCGGTGACCGTCTTGGCCTCGTCGATGCGGCTCTGTGGGACTGCAGGCTGGTAGATGCCGCGAGCGGACTGCGCGACGTACGACAGTGCCATGACGGATGCGCGGGCGAGCTGGTCGCGGGCGGTCTCGTCATCGATGTCGAGGAGCGGCTGGTATCCCCAGATTGGAGCCAGCATCGCCAGTCCGGCCTGGACGTCGACACGGACGTCGCCGGTGTGAATGGGGAGGGGGAAGGGCTCGGCCGGCGGGAGGCCGGGGCCGAAGCGGCCGTCGACGAGAAGGGCCCATACGTTGCCGAAGGTGACCCTCTGGCCGACCAGGTCTTCGATGTCGACTCCGCGGTAGCGCAGTGCGCCGCCGTCCTTGTCGGGTTCTGCGATATCGCTGGTGAAGGCGACGACGCCTTCGAGTCCGCTCACAAAATCGTCCGGTATTGCTGCGCTCGCTGCCATTCTCGTGGACTCTCCTCGTTCGAGTGCGCCAGGTCTACAGTCGCACTGCCTCAGCTTCAGTGACTGCGCCTCGGTGCTCGCAGGGATGAGCACGCACCGTGTTTTGTACTGCGCAATCGTCTCGTCCCGATTCGGTTGCTGTCGCTGGTGCGGCTCGCGGTCCGGGTCGGGTCTAGCCACGGCAAACTTTAGCGCGTGCCGCGTAGCCGTTGGCCAGTGAGTACCCGGGAGTAGCGTTCTCGGCTGTGTCGAATGAACGTCAGGACCCGCAGGCGGTGGACAACGAACTCGCGGCCATGCGTGTGGGCTATCCGCAAGCAGGCAGCGAATCGGAGTCCGTCGAGGACCGCATGAGTGCGGAATTGGATACCTCGGTCGTCGAGACCGGTTGGCTGCCCCTCATGCGTCAATGGCTTGTGGACGCCGTCGAAGCTGACGCGCCGGAGCCCAACGCCATGACTCTGTCGACGGTGGACGACGGTGGCCGTCCGGCGTCGCGGACCGTGCTCTGCAAAGGGCTCAGCGAAGACGGTGTCCTCTTCTTCACCAACTACGGATCCGACAAGGCTCGTCACCTCGACGCGCACCCGTACGCGTCGGCCAACTTCACGTGGCTGACCCTTGCCAGGCAGGTGATCGTCCGCGGCACCACCGAGCGCGTGAGTGCTCAACTGACGCAGGAGTATTGGCGAACCAGGCCTCGTGGATCGCAGCTCGGCGCGTGGGCGTCGTCGCAGTCTCGTCCGATCGACTCGCGTGCCGATCTCGACGAGCAACTGCGTGAGGTCGCCGCCCGATTCGGCGTGGACGGTGAAATTCCGGTGCCACCGAACTGGGGCGGGATTCTGATTCGGCCCGAGTCCGTCGAGTTCTGGCAAGGACGCGCCAACCGCATGCACAATCGAGTTCGCACGAGCCTGGTCGACGGACAGTGGTCCGCCGTCCGTCTCCAGCCGTGAGCCGGTTACTCGCGGACACGACTCCGCTCGAGAATCGCGACTATCGACGGCTGTGGACGGCCGGCATCGTCACCGTCATCGGCGCTCAGCTCAGTGTGGTCGCCGTACCGCAACAGGTGTACGAGATCACCCGAAGCTCGGCCTACGTCGGTCTGACGGGAATCTTCGGTCTGGTCCCGCTGGTCGTTTTCGGTCTGTGGGGCGGCGCACTGGCCGACGTCATGGATCGACGACTGCTGTTGATGATCACCTCGATCGGACTCGGTGTCACGTCGGTGCTGTTCTGGATCCAGGCTGCTCTGAACGTGAACAACGTGTGGTTGGTGCTCGGATTGTTCTCGGTTCAACAGGCGTTCTTCGCGGTGAACCAACCGACGCGAGCGGCGATCATCCCTCGGTTGATTCCGGGCAGGCAGTTACCTGCCGCGAACTCGCTGAACATGACTGTCGTGCAGTTCGGTGCAATAGCCGGCCCGCTACTGGCGGGTGTCCTCATACCGTCGGCCGGTCTGCAACTGCTGTACCTGCTCGACTCGATCTTTCTGATCGCCACGTTGTGGGCAGTATGGAAGCTCCCGGCGATTCCGCCGACCGGCACGTCTCGGCGGGCCGGGCTGAGCGAGGTCCTCGGCGGTTTCACGTATCTCGCGACGCAGAAGGTTCTGCTCGCGTCGTTCGTGGTGGACATCATCGCGATGGTGTTCGGGATGTCGCGAGCGCTGTTCCCGGAAATCGCACACGAATCCTTCGGTGACCCCGCCAGCGGCGGTTTTGCGCTCGGACTGCTGTTCGCAGCGATGTCGGTGGGAGCCGTTCTGGGCGGAGTGTTCTCGGGTTGGTTGCCACGGGTTCAGTACCAGGGGCGGGCCGTGCTGGTCTGCATCGCGCTGTGGGGGCTGTCCATGGTCGGCTTCGGCGTAGCGGTGTACTTCGCGAGTCCCGGTTCCAGTGTGATTCTGCTCTGGGTGGCGGTTGCATTCCTGGCATTCGGCGGCGCCGTCGACATGGTCTCGGCCGCATTCCGCAGCACGATGCTTCAGCAAGTGGCAACCGACGACATGCGCGGACGACTGCAGGGCGTATTCATCGTGGTCGTGGCAGGTGGTCCGCGCATCGGTGACGTCCTGCACGGCGGTGCGGCCTTCCTGTTCGGGACCGGTGTCGCGGCAGCGGGCGGCGGCTTCCTGGTGATTGTCGGTGTTGTCCTTTCTGCCCTCGCATTTCCGGCGTTCGTTCGCTACAAGGTGGGACGCGCCGTCTGACGTCCTGGTTAACCGGTCGCTCGTGGTGGAAACTGGTACGTATGACTGCGCCGCACAGCACGGGTAGGGGAGGGTTCGAGATCCGTGGTGGCGGCTATCGAGCCGAGATCGCCGCGGCCGGTGCCGGGTTGCGGCTTCTCGACCACGAAGGTCCGAACGGTCAGCGCGCGCTGACCGAGACCTGGGCGCTCGGATCGAAGCCACCGCTGTCGGCCGGATTGGTTCTCGCGCCGTGGCCCAACCGAATTCGCGACGGGCACTTCATGTTCGACGGCATCGAGCATCAACTCGAGATCACCGAACCTGCGCTGGGGAACGCGAGCCACGGGTTCGTCCGTCGTCGCAATTGGAGCCTCGTGGACCACACCTACGAGCGCGTCGAACTGTCGGTGGACGTCGGACTGCACAAGGGTTGGCCGTATCCGTTGCAGCTGACGATCGCCTATGAGGTCGGTGCCGACGGGTTGACCGTCACGCATACGGCCACGAACAAGGGTGCGACCTCGTCTCCGTTCGGGCTCGGAATGCACACTTTCATTCGCGCCGGCGACTTTCCGCTCGACGAATGTGCGCTGCATCTGGCCGCAGGCACGCGGTTGCCGATCGATCCGGCGAGGATGCTGCCGAACGCGTATTCGCAGGCAGTCGCCGGTACGGATTACGACTTCCGGACACCGAGACTGCTCGACGGGGTTCAGTTGGACACGCCGTACAGCGCATTGGACGTCGTCGACGGCAGTGGTCGGACGCAACACGAGCTGCTGGCTCCGGATGGAACGGGCACTGCCCTGTGGACCAACCGCGAGTTCCCGTGGATTCAGGCCTTCATCGCAGATCCCGCCAACGACAAGGGGTATCCCGATCGCGGCCGCGCATTGGCTTTGGAACCGATGACCTGCCCGCCTGACGCCTTCAATTCGGGCATCGACCTCCTGGTGCTTCACCCGGGGCAGACGTGGACGGGTAGCTGGGGCATCAAGGCTCTGTGATCCGGCTCTCATACCGTGGGATCGTGTAACGCCGAGTAGGCATCGGCCGATAACAATCGGTTTTCGGTACCTCGTGTCAGTGCTCCGGACGGTCCGACATTGGTCCCATTCTCGGATTGCTGCCGAGATTTGCAGATCAGTGTGGGTAAATGCGCGATTCCGTAGACTGGAGTACCGGTCACGCGAGTGGGAAAACCCAGCCTGGAACGTGTTTCAGTTTCGGTGGGTATGTCGGGTTCGTGAGTACCCGAAAAATAGCCGTGGAGCGACCCTCCTTCGGCACGATCTCTCCCGTGCGACTAGTTTCTAGTTGATCGCATGTAGTTACTCGTTGGTTCGAGCTTGAGAGGGATCCTTCGTGCCCGCTGACAATGACACAAAGCCCACGCTTACTTACCCCGGTGGTGAGTACACGATGTCCATTGCCAGGGCAACAGAGGGCAATGACGGCATCGAGCTGGGAAAGCTGCTGGCCACAACGGGGTACACCACCCTTGACCCCGGTTTTGTGAACACTGCATCCACCAGTTCTGCAATCACCTACATCGACGGTGAGAAGGGAATCCTGCGTTACCGCGGATATCCCATCGAGCAGTTGGCAGGTAAGTCGACGTTCATCGAGGTCAGCTACCTGCTGATCTACGGCGAACTGCCGACCGACGCCCAGCTCGAGTCCTTCACGGACCGCATTCGTCGACACACCCTGCTCCACGAGGACCTCAAGCGGTTCTTCGACGGATTCCCGCGCAACGCTCACCCGATGCCGGTTCTCTCTTCCGCAGTGAACGCACTGTCGGCGTACTACCAGGATTCGCTCGATCCCGAGGATCCGGAGCAGGTGGAACTGTCCACCATCCGTCTTCTTGCGAAGCTGCCGACCATCGCTGCGTACGCGTACAAGAAGTCCGTCGGACAGCCGTTCCTGTACCCGGACAACTCGTTGAACCTGGTCGAGAACTTCATGCGTATGACGTTCGGCTTCCCGGCCGAGCCGTACCAGGGTGATCCCGAGGTCGCCAAGGCGCTCGACATGCTGCTGATCCTGCACGCAGACCACGAGCAGAACTGCTCCACGTCGACCGTGCGCATGGTCGGCTCGTCGGACGCCAACCTGTTCACCTCCGTCTCTGCCGGCATCAACGCACTGTGGGGCCCGCTGCACGGCGGCGCGAACCAGGCAGTGCTCGAGATGCTCGACGAGATCAAGGCCAGCGGCAGCACCGCAGCCGAGTTCGTCCGCAAGGTCAAGAACAAGGAAGACGGCGTGAAGCTCATGGGCTTCGGGCACCGCGTCTACCGCAACTACGATCCGCGCGCTGCGCTGGTCCGCGAAACCGCGCACACCATCCTCGCCAAGCTCGGCGGCGACGACGAACTGCTCAACATCGCAATGCAACTCGAAGAGGCCGCCCTCACGGACGACTACTTCATCGAGCGCAAGCTCTACCCGAACGTCGACTTCTACACCGGCCTCATCTACCGCGCGATGAGCTTCCCGCCGCGCATGTTCACGGTGCTGTTCGCCATGGGCCGTCTGCCCGGCTGGATTGCGCACTGGCGTGAAATGCACGAGGATCCGGCTACGAAGATCGGCCGCCCGCGCCAGATCTACACCGGCTACACCGAGCGTGACTACAGAGACATCACGTCCCGCTGACGCGTGACCTAGCGACATCACGTCCCGCTGACGCGGACCTAGCGATATTACAACCCGCTAGCTTTCTGCCCCTATATTCGCCTCAACGAGGAGGACCCATGAGTAGCAAGCCCGTAATCGAGTTCCAGGAAGGCCCCGCGCCGACCGATCTGGTCATCAAGGATCTGGTTGTCGGAGAAGGCGCCGAAGCCGTTCCCGGTGGCACCGTCGACGTTCACTACGTCGGTGTCGAGTTCGAGTCCGGTGAAGAGTTCGACTCTTCCTGGAGCCGTGGCGAGTCCATTCAGTTCCCGCTTCGTGGCCTGATCAAGGGTTGGCAGGACGGCATCCCGGGCATGAAGGTCGGCGGACGTCGCCAGCTCACCATTCCGCCGGAGCTGGCATACGGCCCCGCCGGTGCAGGGCACCAGCTTTCCGGCAAGACCTTGGTCTTCGTGATCGATCTGCTGGAAGCCAAGTAATTCACTGTGCGCCTTTATTAACCCCCCGCGGTTAATAAAGGCGCACAGCACAAGCAGCCCCGCACCGTCAGGTGTGGGGCTTTCTTGTGTGGTCAGCTCGCGGTCTTTCGTCGGTAGAGCCAGTTCGACCACACGAATCCCGCGGCGGCGATGCCCAGGCACCACGCGAGGGCGATGGCCGCGCTGTTCCCGATCGGCGTGCCCATCAGGAGTCCGCGCACCGTCTCGATGATCGGGGTTACCGGTTGGTGCCGGGCAAATCCCTGCAGCCATGACGGCATTGTCTCAGCCGGTACGAAAGCAGTGCTGACGTAGGGCAGGAACATGATGGCGAAGGTGAATCCGCTTGCAGCCTCCGGGTTCTTGGCCAAGAGCCCCAAAGCTGTCGAGAGGTACGACATGGCAAAGACGAAGGCGACGATCACAGCGGCGACGCCGAGCCAGCGCAACGGATCGCTGGTCGGGCGAAACCCCATGATCAGCGCAACGACGACCACGATCGCCGTAGTAAGGACGTTGCGGACGACGCTGGCCAGTACATGACCGGTCAGGACCGACGACGGAGAGATCGCCAGGGTCCGGAAACGGTCGATGACCCCGTCCTTCATGTCGCTCGAGACGCTGACCGCGGTGGTCGAGGCACCGAAACCGGCGCACAGAAGGATGATTCCTGGTACGACGTAGTCGATGTACTCGCTACCGGTGTTGATGGCGCCGCCGAAGACGTAGACGAACAGCAGCATGAGCATGACCGGAAGGGCTATCGCGGTGATCATCGAATCCGGACTGCGCAGAACGTGTTTGAGATTCCGGCGGAGCATCACCGCGGAATCGATTGCAATGGTGGAGGTCATCGAACGCTCGCAATCTCGGGTTGACCTGATCCGGTGAGCGCGAAGAACACGTCGTCCAGATCCGGAGTGTGAACGGAGAACTTCTCGACGGTGATCGACGGATCGTCGATCGAGTCGAGGATGGCTTTGATCGAAGGAACCGCCCCGTCGGAAGGGATGTGCAGAGTCAAGGTCTCGGCATTCGAATGCGCCTGCGGCAGTGATGCCGCGGCGAGTTCGAGTTGAGCCAGGTTCTCGAATTGCAGAGCGACATGGCCGCCGGGAACAAGGCGTTTGAGTTCGTCCGGTGTTCCCTCGGCGACGAGGCGACCGCCGCTCAGCACGCCGACTGTATCGGCCAATTCGTCTGCCTCGTCGAGGTATTGGGTGGTGAGGAAGATGGTGACGCCTGACGCTGTAAGTCCTCGAACGATCGACCACATTTCGTGGCGGCTCCGCGGGTCCAGGCCGGTGGTGGGTTCGTCGAGAAAGACGACGTCCGGTCGGGCGACGAGGCTCATTGCGATGTCGAGTCGTCTGAGCATGCCGCCCGAGTAGTCGCCGGCGCGTTTGTCGCCGAAGTCCGTCAAATCGAACTGGTCGAGCAATTCCTCGGCACGGCGACGGGAGTTCTTCCGGCCCAGGTGATTCAGTTCGCCCAGTAGGATCAGGTTCTCGAATCCGGTCAGCAAGGTGTCGACGGCCGCGTACTGCCCGGTCACGCTGATGCGCCGCCGAACGTTCTGTGGATCTCCGGGCAGTGAATGCCCCGCGACCGTGACCTCGCCTCCGTCGAAGGGGATGAGGGTGGTGAGAATTCTTACGGCCGTGGTCTTTCCGGCGCCGTTCGCGCCGAGGAGTGCGTACACCGATCCGGCCGGGACCGACAGGTCGAGTCCACCCAGTACCTGTTGATCGCCGTAGCGCTTACGGAGTCCGCGGACCGAGATTGCGGGGATCGTTCCTGACATCGAGACCTCCAAGTAAGAACTGTGTATGTCATAAACTCGTGTTTATAGCGTACACAGTTCTAGGATGATGGCAAGAGTGAAGAGTGGGAGCTTATGGATCGCGGAGCGCTACCGAGAGCAGTTGAACTGGCCTGGGGACTGGACCAGCCGGGAACGCGGGGTCCCAGGAAGGGGCTCAGTCTCGAGCAAATTCTCGACACCGCGATCGAGTTGGCCGACGCGGAAGGTGTCACGGCTCTGTCGATGGGCCGCGTGGCCAAAGCGCTCGGGTTCACGACCATGTCGCTCTACCGCTACGTGGCAAGCAAAGACGAACTGATCGAACTGATTTCGGATCGGGTGATCGGGCCACCGCCGGTGATTCCCGACGGCGTGACCTGGCGCGTCAAGCTCGAGGCGTGGGCGAATCAGGAGTACGCCACGATGCTGAGTCGACCGTGGTGGCTCAAGCTGCCCATCACGGCTCCACCGACCGGGCCCAACAACATGGCGTGGCTCGACGCGGGTCTGAGCGCCCTCGACGGTGTCGACCTGAGTGCCGCGTCGAAGTTTCAGGTGGTGACCAACGTGTCGTTGTTCGTCATCGGCCGCGCCCGATTCTCGGCTGACCTGGCTACTCGTTCAGCGCAGTCGGCAGATGACGACGTCGCATACGGTGCTCTCATTGCCCGTGTCATCAATCGGGAGGAATTCCCCCACCTGAGTGCCGCAATCGAGGAGGGTGGCTTCGAGGACGGCAGCCCGGAGGGTGAGGCCGCCGGCGACGATGCCTTCGATTTCAGTTTCTCGCTTGGCTTACTGCTCGACGGAATCGAGAAGCTGGTGCAGCGGTCAGGACACCAGCGCGGTGGCACTGACGTCGTCGATGATCAGGTCGGTGATCAGCCCGCCCCGTAGTGCGCCCTCCAGCGCGGGCAGTTTTGCTGTTCCGGCGACGATGCACACGCGCCTGGCGACCTTCTCGAAAAGGTCCAGTCGTGGGCCGCTCGCGCGCTCGTTGAGTTCGATTCCGCGGTAGCTCCCGTCTGACCGGAAGAACACGGTTGCGATGTCGCCGACTACTCCGTCGCGTCGAAGTGCTTCTGCTTCATCGGGTTCGAGGTATCCGGCGGTGTAGACGTGACTCGGGACGTTGCCGCCCGGTACGCCGATGCTGAAGACTGCCAGGTCCATTCGCTTTTGCATGTCCAGTACGCGTTTGATACTTCGTTCGCGCCACAACTGCTCCCGGGTCTCCGGGTAGTCGAAGAATGCGGGGACCGGAAATCCTTGGGGGAGAGCGCCGTAGGCGTCGGCGATGGTTCGGATGATGTCGCTGGCGTACGAGATTCCGGTGGTGCGAGTGTTCGCTGCGCCGTTGAGTTGCACGACGTACGAGTTGTACGTGCGTTTGGGGGCAAGGTGCTTGCTGACTTCACTGAGAGTGGTTCCCCAGGCGATCCCCATCACCATATCGCTGTCGAAGAACGACGCGAGCAGGCGTCCGGCAAAGGTTGCGACCTTCTCGAGTCGCTCGAGATCGCCCACCAGTTCCGGCACCGTCACCACGTGGGCACGCACTCCGTACCGTTCCGAGAACTCGCGTTCGATGCGAGGAGCCTGGCCGTGCGGGGTGCTGATCTTGATCTCGACGAGGCCTGAGGTGCGCGCGTAGGTGATCAATCGGGAGACGGTGGATCGGGACACCCCCATGTCGCGGCCGATGGCAGCCATGGTCTGGTCCTGGAAGTAATAGAGGCGTGCGGCCTGAACGGCGTCGGCGATGCGAGGGTCCGCCGGATCGGAGGTAGCGGAGTCGGAAGTGGGAGTTTCCATGGGTTCGTCCTGTCTGCACGTACGTGCAAGAGCACTGAACCGAATCTTATCCGAGTAGAACCAGGTTGAGCCGCTCGATCACGCAAAGTCCCAGAAGTGTGTCTGTTACCCGCGTTACGGTGCGCAAATGACGCATTTGCACATATGTGCACGAGCTATGCGTGAATGTGCAATGGGCTTTACGCTACGGGTGCAGCAATCCAAACTATGACATGCATCACAACGAACTGAGGGTGGGGATGGAGAAAGCCAAGCGATTGGGGCTTCCAGGCGAGTTGGCAGCCGAGTTCGCCGGAACGATGATCTTGATCTTGTTCGGCGTCGGAGTTGTGGCGCAGGTTGTGTCCGGCGGGAGCGGTGGGGGTCTCGGCGGACACGACAGTATTGCGTGGGCCTGGGGACTCGGCGTCATGTTCGGCATCTATGTCGCAGGCCGGGTGACGGGTGCTCATCTGAACCCCGCAGTGACCTTCGCCTTCGCGATCTTCCGGGGATTCTCCTGGCGCAAGGTGCTGCCGTACACCCTGGCGCAGACCGCTGGAGCCTTTGTCGCCGCGTTGATAGTCCGGTGGAATTACAACGACATGCTCAATGCGATCGATCCCGGACACACAACCGCCACCCAGACGATCTTCTCGACGATGCCCGGAAACGGAACGCTTCCGGTCAGTCTCGGCTCGGCTCTGATCGATCAGATCATCGGCACCGCCATCCTGTTGTTCCTCATCGTTGCAGTCACCGATTCTCGTGGAACTCCGCCGCTCGCGAATCTCGCGCCGTTTGTCGTCGGATTGATCGTGGTGGGAATCGGATTCGCCTGGGCGACCAACGCGGGGTACGCCATCAACCCGGCGCGCGACTTCGGGCCACGACTGGCGTCCTTCATCACCGGCTACGGCAGCGCCTGGCGAGATCAGTACGGGAGCTTGTATTTCTGGGTGCCCATCGTGGGACCCCTGATCGGCGCTCCGATCGGAGTGTTCCTCTACGACAAGCTGGTTGGAAGATTCCTGCCTGACGACGAGTCGGCGGAGGAAGCGACCGAAGAGCTGGCGTCGATACCGGCGTGACCGCGAAACATTATCTCTGACAGTCAATCTCTCGTACTTTCTTTCGATACCAAAGGGGTAGCACGATGACGCAGTTCGTAGCCGCGATAGACCAGGGAACCACCTCCACACGTTGCATGATCTTCGATCACAGTGGGCACGTAGTCGCTGTCGAACAGCACGAGCACACACAGATCTTTCCGCAGGCAGGCTGGGTCGAACACGATCCGATCGAAATTTGGGACAACGTCCGCAACGTCACCGCGGGCGCTTTGGCAAACGCAGACCTGACCGCGGCCGATATCGCGTCCGTCGGCATCACCAATCAGCGTGAGACAGCGGTGGTGTGGGAACGCGCCACCGGAAAACCCGTCTACAACGCAATCGTCTGGCAGGACACACGCACCGATCGAATCTGTACTGCACTCGCCGGCGAGGACGGGCCGAAGAAGTACACCGAAGTCACCGGATTGCCTTTGGCCACGTACTTCTCGGGTCCCAAGGTCAAGTGGATTCTCGACAACGTCGAGGGGGCGCGTGAGAAGGCCGAAGCAGGAGAGTTGTGCTTCGGCACGATGGACACCTGGGTGCTGTGGAACATGACCGGCGGCGTCGACGGCGGAGTGCACGCAACCGACCCCACCAATGCGTCGCGCACCCTGTTGATGGATCTCGACACTCTCGCTTGGGATTCGGCGATCTGCGCCGACATGGGCATCCCCGAATCGATGCTCCCCGAGATTCGCAGCTCGTCCGAAACTTTCGGATTCGTGCGCGAACGCGGAACGTTGTCCGGCGTGCCGATCGCCGGAATCCTCGGCGATCAGCAAGCAGCGACTTTCGGTCAGGCCTGCCTCTCACCCGGAGAAGCGAAGAACACCTACGGAACCGGCAACTTCGTGCTCCTCAACACCGGCACCGAAAAGGTGATGAGCAAGAACGGTTTGTTGACTACGGTCTGCTACAAGATCGGTGAGCAGCCAACGGTTTACGCGCTGGAAGGATCGATCGCCGTGACCGGTTCGCTGGTCCAGTGGCTTCGGGACAACCTCGGCATGATCGACAACGCGGCCGACATCGAGGTCAATGCGCGCTCTGTGGACGACAACGGTGGCGCGTACTTCGTGCCTGCGTTCTCGGGTCTGTTCGCACCGCACTGGCGCGCGGATGCCCGCGGTGCCATCGTCGGTCTGACCCGGTTCGTGAACAAGGGGCACCTTGCCCGGGCGGTACTCGAAGCGACTGCGTACCAGAGCCGTGAGGTGATCGAGGCGATGAACCTCGACTCGGGCGTCGACTTGAAGGTACTCAAGGTCGACGGCGGAATGGTCGCGAACGAACTCCTCATGCAATTCCAGGCCGATCTGCTCGACGTCGAGGTGATCCGCCCTGTCGTTGCGGAGACCACGGCATTGGGCGCTGCGTACGCCGCTGGTCTCGCGGTCGGGTACTGGGAGAGCGAGGACGACATTCGCAGCAACTGGGCGAAGGACAAGAGCTGGACGCCGTCGATGGATTCGGCCGAGCGTGAGCGGCTGTACGCAGGCTGGCAGAAAGCCGTCACTCGGACACTCGACTGGGTCGACGCAGACTGATAGCGGCGCCCGAATTTCTACCTATTTTCAAGTGAAGGAACCCTTTTCATGAGCACAGCACAAGCATTGAGTCCGTCCTCGCGGGCGGAGTCGCTGAAGAAGTTGGAAGAAACCGAACTCGACGTCCTGGTCATCGGCGGTGGCGTGGTCGGCGCGGGTAGCGCGCTCGATGCCGCAACTCGTGGTCTGAAGGTGGGCTTGGTGGAGGCTCGTGACTTCGCGTCCGGAACCTCGAGCAGGTCCAGCAAGTTGTTCCACGGCGGACTGCGTTACCTGGAGCAGTTCAATTTTGCGCTCGTGTTCGAGGCACTGCGTGAGCGGTCGCTCGTTCTGAACTCGCTGTGCCCGCATCTCGCGAAACCGGTGCCGTTCATCTACCCGCTCGAGAAGTTGATCGACCGGCCGTACGTCGGTCTGGGCATCGGCGTCTACGACGTGATGGGCGCAGGCCGCGGGGTTCCCTCACACCACAAGCATGTGGGAAAGAAGAAGACTCTCGAGTCGTTCCCTTCCGGAAAGCGCTCTGCTATCAGGGGTTCGGTCAAGTTCTACGAGGGCCAGGTAGATGACGCCCGCCACACGATGATGCTGGCGCGCACAGCAGCCGAATACGGCGCACTGTGCGTGAACAGCACCCGCGTAATCGGTTTTCTCCGTGAGGAGGACCGCGTTGTCGGAGTGAAGGCAGTGGATCTGGAAACGGGTCGCGCGTTCGAGATCCGTGCTCGTCAGGTCATCAACGCCGCCGGGGTCTGGACCGACGAGATCCAGGAAATGGTCGGTGGGCGAGGGCAATTCCAGGTTCGCGCTTCGAAAGGTGTGCACCTGGTCGTCCCGCGAAACCGCATCAACTCCTCTACGGGAATCATCACGCGGACCGAGAAGAGTCTGCTGTTCGTGATCCCGTGGGGAAGCCACTGGATCATCGGTACGACGGACACCGACTGGAACCTCGACCTCGCGCATCCGGCAGCGAGCCGAAGCGATATCGACTACATCCTCGGACATGTCAACAAGCTGCTCCAGGACGAGTTGACGCACGAGGACGTTGTCGGTGTGTACGCGGGACTGCGTCCGTTGTTGTTCGGCGAATCGGACTCGACCAGCACTCTCTCGCGTGAGCACGCGGTGTCGAGTCCGGTTCGAGGGTTGACGGTGGTCGCCGGTGGCAAGTACACGACCTACCGCGTGATGGCCAAGGACGCAGTCGATTCCGCGGTACACGGACTCGAACAGAAGGTGCCGAAGTCCTGCACCGAGCGTATCCAGCTGGTGGGTGCCGACGGTTATTTTGCCGCACACAACAATCGGCATCTCACCGCTGAGCGCACCGGGCTCCACGTTTCGACCATCGAGCACCTACTCGGGCGGTACGGCACTTTGGCTGACGAGTTGTTCGAACTCATCGAGGCGAGGCCTGAACTGGGGCAGCCGTTGGACTCCGCCCCTGAGTACCTCAAGGCGGAGATTCACTACGCCGCGAGTCACGAGGGTGCGCAGCATCTCGACGACATCCTCACCCGTCGTACCCGCATCTCCATCGAGGTGACCGACCGCGGCGACGCGGCAGCCGCGGAAGTAGCCGAACTGGTTGCGCCGGTGCTGGGTTGGACTCCCGAGCACATTGCCGAGGAGATCGAACACTACCGGTTGCGTGTTGCAGCCGAGCGGGAATCGCAGGAGCAGCCCGATGACCTGACCGCTGATGCGGCGCGCCTTGGTGCACCGGACGTTCGCACCGGAGTCGCTGTCGGACAGGTTTGAACCTGAGACACCACTGATCGGCCGGGGCACTGCGTCCCGGCCGATCGGCCGAACTGGCTCGGTGTCAAGCGAACTCGTCTGGCGGGCATTCGGGGAGGTCGATCGTCACCACAGCGCCGCCGTTCGGATGGTTCGAGAAGTTGATACGAGCGCCGATGACCGCCGCTTGCCCGACTACGATCGTCAAGCCGAGGCCCAGGCCCGAGTTCGGGCCGCGTTCGACGCAATCGGTCTGAAATCTCTTCGGCCCCTGACGAAGCCACTCTTCAGTGAAGCCGCTGCCCCGATCCCGCACCGTGATGCGGGAGTGGTCGACGTCGACATTGATCGGCGGCTTTCCGTGATTTCGAGCATTCAAGATCAGGTTGGCGATGATCCGCTCGAGCCGACGTGCGTCGGTGTGCGACACAGGGGTCCCGTGAACTCTCACTTCGCACTCCACCCCGGTGGTGGAAATCGCGTGGTGAACCACCGGTGCCAGTTCCACCGATTGGATGTCAGCCTGCTCGGACGTGGTGTCGAGGCGGGCCACTTCGATGACGTCCTCGGCAAGCCTTCTGAGTTTATGGACGCCGTCGCGCACCAATTCGGTAGGCCTACCTGGCGGCAGAAGCTCTGCGGCGCCGACCAGTCCGGAGATGGGTGTTCTGAGATCATGCGCGATGTTGGCTGTCACGCGCTTCTCGGCGTCCAATTGTCCCCGCAGCGCATCCGACATTGCGTCGACCGCATCCGCCAGCTCGGTGATCTCGTCGTCGAAAAGCGACCAGGTGACCGAGCGGACGCGGATGTTCGCTCCGGTGGACACTTTGCGAGCCGCACGGGCGGCCGAGCGCAATCGATACGACATCGCGAGTCCAAGCAGCACACCCAGGACGGCACCCGCTGCGATCACTGCGATGGTGGCGTTGCGAAGTGTCCGATCGACGCTGGCGATCGATTCCCGCTGCGCGGTGTACGGGACGCGAATCGCCACCACCTGAGTGTTGACGTCGGCAGCAGCCCAGACAAATGGCTGGTCCCCGCTGTTGACAAGGTAGGTGGCACGTTTGCCGCCCGCCACGGCCTGACGCAACTCTTCCGGAACGTCGAGACCATCTGTGGTGGCGCGGAACAGCGCACGCATGCTGCCCGTTTCGTCCTGCAGCACCAGTTGGAGATTGCGATCAGCTGCCGCCCGCGCTGCATCCTCTTGGTTGTGTGAAAAGGTTTGATGCATCACGGTACTGAGCGTGATCGAGGCGACGGCAATCACGAACGTGATGGCCGCCGCGATCTTCCACTGAAACGACAACCGCCTCCCGGTGGACGGGAGCTTGGCGGCGAGATCCCGCGATCTCACCGATGGTTGTCCATCGTGTAGCCGAACCCCCGGACGGTTCGGATCTGTTCGGAGCCGATCTTCGTGCGCAATCGCTGAATGTGAACGTCGACGATGCGCGTATCGCCGCCCCAGTCGTAATCCCAGACGTCTGAGAGCAGTTCGGAGCGAGACCAGACTTTGCGCGGCACACTCACCATGATCAGGAGCAGCTTCATTTCAGTGGGGGTGAGTGCCACTTCGGCGCCCGAACGCGTGACGGTCACCAACTCGCGATCGATCTCCAGATCGCCGAGAGTCACGATGTCTTTCTCCGTACCGGAATGGGATTCGACCCGCCGGAGCACACTTCGGATACGGGCCACCAGGACACCGCTGTCGAAGGGCTTGGTGACGTAGTCGTCGGCACCGGCTTCCAATCCGAGAACGATGTCGACCGGGTCGTCGCGCGCGGACAGCATGATGACCGGCACCGACAGTTCCTCACGAATGCGTCGGCACAGGCTGATTCCGTTCAGGTCGGGAAGCATCACGTCGAGGACGGCGATATCCGGCTTGGCGTCGACCGCCAAATCCATTCCGGTCAACCCACCCGATGCGGTGATCACCCGAAACCCGTTGCGTTCGAGATTCAATTGCGTTGCTTCGCGGATGACAGCGTCGTCTTCGACCAGCAAAATCAACGGATCGGTCATCGGCCTTCGCTTTCATGGGAACGGAACACTCTCAAACCCTTCACCGGTCCACTTGTATGCAGTCGACGATTGACAGAACTCCGGAATGCCGGGGTCTTTGCACAGGTCGACCATGACCGACAATCCTCCGGTTGAGCCGACGACGTAGCGTCCTGGGTCTTGCACTCCGAAGACTTTGTGAGCGCCCGATTCGTCGATCTGGTAGACGAATCCGGCGACCATGAAGCTGACCGGTGGGGCCGGTCGTCCCCAGATGCCGACAGACTCGCAGGTGAAGACATTGACGACGGCATCTTGCCAAACGGCGTCCGTCACGTGGGAGTACCGGATTTCGAAGGGGAAGTTCGCATCCCCGCACAGTCGGAGACTGTCCTTGACCGCATCGGACACTTCCGGGTCTGCTCTGAGGAGGGCAACAGGATCGATGCTCAAGCCCTGTGAGAGATCCGAGGGGTCGAGTGATGCTGCGATATTCGGAGTGGGTTCTGATTCAGGCTCGGTGGAACAGGAGGCGAGAGCAAACGCGACCGGCAGGCAAAGACCGGCGAGCATCGCGCGGCGACGGCGATCAATCACGGATGAACTCCGTTCCATCCCAGTGGAACTCGGTTCGCAGCGGCGGACGCGGGCAACATTCGAACTCCGGTGGCCGCGGATCCGTTTCCAGGACAGACAAACTCGCGGCGCGCTGACCGCTGACGATGAATTTTCCGCGCTCTTCGACGGAGAACAGGCGCTCACCCAGTTCGGGATTGTCTTCACTCGAACCGGCCTTGCCGCTGCGGTAGACGTAGCCGGCGAGGTTGACCGAAATCGATACTCCGGTCCCGGGTTGGTGGGCCGGTTGGCACGGATACACATTCATGACGACCAGTTCGGTCTCCGGCACGATACGAGGTGCGCCTGGATCGAGAAGGATGGATCCGACAGAGATCGGATACCAGTCCGGGCACGATCGGAGTTCTGTCTTCACGCCCTCCGACACCCCTGGGTCGTCGAGAAGCGCACGGCCCAACCTCGAATTCTCGGCAACCCGTCTGGCCAGGTCGGCGGGCTGTGTGACGGACAATCCGGTGGAAGCGACATCGCCTTCGATCACAACACCCTGAGTGGACCCGCATCCGGTGATCACGGACGCTCCGACGGCCGCTGTCGCGAGTGCCGTACCGAACAGCCTGCGAGTGCGGCCTGTTCGGCCCTCGCAGATCTCATTCCGATACAACACTTTCCCCTCCCCGGCCGGTGCGAACTGTCTCATCGGCATGCGCACTTTTCATAGGATCACACGTGATCTCGATATCGGCGTTTCGCCACCCACCGTTACGTAATCGTATGAATGTCGGGACCGTTGAGAGTTGGTACGCGACCGCCGGAATTCTGTTACGAAACCGATGGAATCAGGCTTTTAGAGTGAGTCACGTCGATGTTCGCCATTTGAGGTGAACGGACCCGAATTTCTGTATCGAGGAGCGTGAGACCACATGCCTGATGTTTTGCTGACCAACAAGTCTCGGCGCCTGCGAGTGTTGCTTGCCGTACTGACGATCGGAAGCGCGTGCGCCATGACCGCGTGTTCGAGTGAAGACACCACTGCACCTGAAAACGGTTCGACGGCTACGTCAGTGGTCGCGGCGTCCGCGACCACACCCCCGCTGACCACGGTGGCACCTACGTCGGAGACAGTCGAAAATTCGAATTCGGCCGGCAGCGCGGACGAATCCACCCCGGGAGTCCCGGCGGGTGGAGCAGCACCGGCCTGGACGCCGGTCTCCGCCAGCACAGTTGCCCCTGCGGCCCCTGGTCCGGCTACCGGGTCGACCAAGTGCACCGATCAGATCAACTATGCGGGCGATCCTCGTTCGAATGCAGAGATCAACAGCATCGGAGAGCAGATGGGTTCATGCCCGGCCCCGCTCCCATCCGGTGCCGTCGAACCCCCCGAGAAGTGCACTGACCAGATCAACTACGGCGCTGACCCTCGTTCCAACGCCGAGATCAACATCATCGGGGAACAAACCGGGATCTGCCCCGAGCCGATACGCCCCTAGCGAGCTCGAAACCTGAGCAGTAGTCGGGAATTCGACCAAGGGTGGAACCAGGGGGAGATCGGAATGACAAGCAGGGCAGGTGGACGTTCGATCGACGGTGTTGCCGACGATGCGTCCCGAGGGGATCGTGACGCGATTGCGGAACTCCTTCAACGCATCGTGCCTCTGGTGACGCGGCGCTGTCGTGCCGAATTGCGACCGGTCGACGCTGACCGTATTGCCGTCGGCATTTGCGGTTCCGTCCTGGCCGATATCCAGCGACGACGACGCGCCGGAGAAGCGTTCCTCGCGCATCTGTACGACGCGATCAGTCGCGAAATCGATTCGCTACCCGCATCCAGTCGACTCACTCTGCCGTTCGGCGATCTGTCGGCCGTCGAACGCAATGTCTTGGTAGCTCGCATCGTTGTCGGTTTTGACGTGCGCGAGACGGCGCTGTCACTGAGAACAACAACGAGCGCCGTCGAACTCGTACAACACCGCGCGCTGTCCAAGATCAGACGCGGCAGCCTCAGCGGCGCCTGAGTCAACGCTCGAAAGTCAACAGCTGCAACCCTTCGCAACTCCCGGCAACCTCACGCAACTCTTTCTCTTCGCCCGTGACCTACACGACACTGCATGGCGACGAGTGATCGAGAACGAGGAGTGTGACGGTGGTTCAACGGACGGCGCAGAAGCCGGCAACGTCAGGATCGAAAAAGACCGGGGCCAAGCCTCATTCAGGGCTGGACCGGGATGCATTGCTGAAGGCGTACGAGAAGATGTCGCGCATCCGCGCGTTCGAGGATCGATTGCACGAAGAGAATGCAACCGGTGACATCCCCGGCTTCATTCACCTCTACTCGGGCCAGGAAGCCATCGCGGTGGGAGTGTGCGAGAACCTGAGCGACGCCGACTACATCGGATCCACTCACCGCGGTCACGGGCACTGCATCGCCAAGGGCTGCGATCTGAACGGCATGATGGCCGAGATCTTCGGCAAGGACGACGGCTTGTGCCGCGGTAAGGGTGGGTCGATGCACATCGCCGACCTGTCCGTGGGAATGCTGGGTGCCAATGCGATTGTCGGCGGAGCACCGTCGTTGGCGATCGGCGCTGCACTGAGTGGCAAGACACTTCGAAACGGCGTCATCGCAGCGTCGTTCACGGGAGACGGTGGATCCAACCAGGGAACCGTCTTCGAGGCGATGAACATGGCTGTGGTGCTGGATCTTCCGATCGTCTTCGTGATCGAGAACAACGGATTCGGTGAAGCAACAGGAACCGACTACGCGGTGGGCGCACCCGACATCGCCGCCCGCGCTGCATCCTTCGGAATGCCTGCCGTCAAGGTGGACGGCACCGACTTCTTCGCGGTCTACGACGCAATGGCGGAAGCATCCGAGCGAGCCAGGACCGGCGGTGGCCCCACCACGATCGAGGCGGCCGCATTCCGTTGGCACGGCCACTTCGAGGGTGACGCGCAGCTGTATCGCACGGCGGAACAGGTTGCGCAACTACGGGAAACCAAGGATCCGCTCAAGAATTTCCGTAGCAGTGTGGATGCGAAGAAGGTCAGCACCGCTGATCTGGACGCGGTGGACGAGCAGTCGCGAGTGCTGGTGGACGAGGCGGTAGCGAAGGCGCGCGCCGCAGCGTACCCACCAGTCGAAAATCTGCTGACCGATGTCTACGTGTCGTACTGAGGAGCCCGAGATGACAAGCGTGGAAGCCACAAACGTGTCGAAGAAGACCTACCGCGAGGCCGTCAAAGAGGCCATCGCTCAAGAAATGCAACGAGATCCGAGCGTCGTCCTGATCGGTGAGGACGTACGCGGTGGGCATGCCGGTACCAATCCCGATCTGGAGACGAAGAAGATCGAGGCATTCGGCGGTGTCCTGGGTGTCACCAAGGGATTGTGGACGGAGTTCGGATCGGAGCGTGTAATCGATACCCCGATCACCGAATCCGCGATCATCGGAATGGCTGCCGGAGCCGCACTGACCGGGCTGAGGCCGGTCGCCGAGCTGATGTTCATGGACTTCTTCGGAGTCTCCTACGACGCGCTCTACAACCAGGCTGCCAAGTTCCGCTACATGTTCGGTGGCAAAGCCAGAACTCCGCTGGTGGTGCGAGGAATGATCGGCGCCGGCTTCTCCGCCGCTGCGCAGCACTCTCAGTCTCCGTACAACGTGTTTGCTGCGGTGCCTGGCCTGAAAGTGGTCGCTCCGTCCAACGCCTACGACGCCAAAGGCCTTCTCATCCAGGCTATTCGGGACGACGATCCTGTTGTGTTCTGCGAGCACAAGGTGCTCTACGACCTCAAGGGCGAGGTGCCGGACGAGCCGTACGCGATTCCGTTCGGCGTCGCCAACTACACCAGGCAGGGCGACGACGTCACGATCATCGCTTTGTCCGCAATGGTGAACCGCGCCAATGACGTAGCGGACAAGCTGGCCGCCGAGGGTATTTCGGTCGAGGTCGTCGATCCTCGTACCGTCTCACCATTGGACGAGGACGGCATCCTCGAATCCGTCGCATCGACCGGACGCGTCGTGATCGTCGACGAATCCGCCGCCCGCTGCGGTTTCGGGCACGACGTGGCCGCGCTGATCGCCACCAAGGGATTCAACTACCTGAAAGCGCCGATCGAACTGATCACGCCGCCACATACTCCGGTTCCGTTCTCACCGACCCTCGAAACTGCCTGGCTGCCTGACGCGGCGCGCATCGAAGAGTCGGTTCGCAAGCTGGTGAGAGCCTGATCATGGCTGACATCAAAGCTATCGACATCCCCAAATGGGGGCTCTCCATGGAGGAGGGGTTGGTCAACGCGTGGCTCATCGAGGAAGGTGACTCGTTCACCAAGGGCCAGTTGATCTGTGAGATCGAGACCAGCAAGATCACCAACGAGCTGGAGGCGCCGTTCGACGGTGTTCTCCGCAAGATCGTCGGCATACCGGGGCAGACTCTGCCCGTCGGTGCCGTGATCGGTGTGTCCGCCGATGCGTCCACGACGGATGCGGAGATCGAGCAGTTCCTCGCCGCTCGCGGCGCAACCGCGCCGGCGGAAGAGCCGGCACCGTCACCAGCTGCCGAACCGGAGGCTCCCGCGACACCTACGGCTACACCCGCTGCGAAGGTGGTTGTTGCAGCGAAACCTGCACCAACCGGTTCCACCGTCGTACCGAGTGTTCTGCAGGGCACGACGCAGAGCGACGTGTTTGCGAGTCCTCGAGCACTCCGACGTGCCGAAGCGCTCGGAATCGATCTCGCCGCCGTAGTGGGTACCGGCCCACTCGGACGGATCAGTGTCCGAGACATCGACGACGCGATTCGTGACGCCGGTGGCACTGTTGCGACAGCAGCGCCGGCCACGAGATCCGGCCTCCCGCTGCGATCAACCGCCGACGACAGTGCCGTGCCTGCCACCCCGGTCGCACGCAGAACTGCCCGATCGCTGGGCGTCAACCTGCACGACTGTCGTCCGACAGGCTCGCGGGGACGCGTCTGCGTCGCCGACGTGCACGACGCCGCTCGTTCCGCGCAGCTCCTGCCAGAAGCGGCGGCTCAGACGGGAACCATTGCCGTCGAACCCGAGTACGACACAATTCCGTTCACGCCCATGCGATCGGCAATCGCGGGCAGGTTGCAGGCGTCCAAGCAGCAGGCTCCCCATTTCCGGCTCACGGCGGATCTCGAGCTCGATGCGCTCCTCGCTCTGCGCAAGGAGATCAATTCGACTGTCCCGGCTGTCAAGCTGTCGGTCAACGACTTCATCGTGAAGGCCTGCGCGGCTGCGCTGATGAAGGTGCCGGACGTGAACGTCCAATTCGATGCCGCGAACGAATCGGTTCTTCGATTCGCGTCGGCGGATGTCTCGGTGGCAGTTGCACTTCCGACCGGGCTGATCACGCCCATCGTGCGTGGCGCGAACACAAAGTCGTTGGCGGACATCTCCGGTGAGGTGCTCTCGTTGGCCACCAAGGCGAAGACCGGCAAACTCCGTCCCGAAGAATTCCAAGGCGGAACGTTCACGGTGTCCAACCTCGGCATGTTCGGGATCAAGGCATTCGACGCGATCATCAACCCGCCCCAGGGAGCGATCCTCGCCGTAGGTGCGGGGGAGAAGCGGGCCGTGGTGGTCGGCGACAGTGTTTCCGTCCGGACCGTGATGACCGTGACCCTCTCGTGCGATCACCGGGTGATCGACGGAGCCTTGGGCGCGACCTTCCTTCGGGAGCTCCAGCGCTTTGTCGCTTCTCCCGCGCTGATGCTGGTGTAAGGGGCTGTGGTGGAAAGCAATACGTCGAAGAAGTACGACGTTCTTGTCATCGGTGGTGGCCCCGGTGGTTACGTGGCGGCGATCCGGGCCGCCCAGTTGGGGTTGAACGTTGCGCTGGTAGAACGTGATCGCCTCGGCGGGATCTGCCTCAACTGGGGTTGTATCCCCACCAAAGCGATGCTTCACGGCGCGGACGTCGCGCATACCTTGAGTGAACTCGACAAATACGGATTCAGTTCGGCGTCTGTCCAGTTCGACATCTCGAAGTTGGTGTCGTTCAGCCGAGGGGTTTCGGAGAAATTGTCCGGCGGTGTTGCCTACCTGATGAAGAAGAACGGCGTAGACGTCATCTCAGGCACCGCGAAGTTGGTGGACAAGGGCGTCGTGTCCGTGGAAGGTCAGACGTATCGAGCCGACCACGTGATCATTGCAACCGGCGCCCGGCCGCGTTCGATTCCCGGGGTTGCCCCCGACGGTGATCGGGTGTGGACCTACTTCGACGCACTCGTCCCGAAGGAACTACCGAAGTCGCTGCTCGTGATCGGGTCCGGCGCGATCGGAGTCGAATTCGCCAGCCTGTACCGCGATCTCGGCACCGAGGTGACCATCGTCGAGATGGCACCACACATCATGCCGGTCGAGGACGAAGAGATTTCGGCGTTCGTTCGCAAGCAGTTCGAGAAGCGTGGCATCACGATTCACACCGGAGCCTCGGTGTCGGCGGTGACCGTCGGCGCCGACGCCGTCGAAGTGAACGTGCAGACGAGCGACGGTGTCCAGGCGTTGACCGTGGACCGGGTGTTGGTGGCGGCCGGGATAACCGGCAACGTCGAGGATCTGGGGTTGGAGGCTCTGGGCATCGAGATCGAGCGCGGTGCGATCGTCACCGACCAGTGGTGCCGTACCAGTGCCTTCGGGATCTACGCAATCGGTGACGTCGCGGGCGCTCCATGTCTGGCGCACAAGGCAAGTCACGAAGCTGTCCTGTGCGTCGAAAAGCTGGCAGGCGTGCCCGATGTTCATCCGCTCGATCGCGACTACGTTCCGGGATGCACGTATGCCCGCCCGCAGGTGGCGAGTCTGGGTCTGACGGAGAAGCAGTGCGCCGGTACTGGTCGCACGCTGCGGGTCGGACACTTCGACCTGCAGGCGAACGGCAAGGCATTGGCGATCGGCGAGGCCGAAGGCTTCGTCAAGACGATCTTCGACGCCGATACCGGGGAACTGCTCGGCGCGCACATGGTCGGTCCGGATGTGACCGAGCAGATCCAGGGTTTCGGTATCGCCCGATCCCTCGAAGCCACCGGCGATGATCTCGCCGAGGTCGTGTTTGCTCATCCGACGCTCTCGGAGGCAATGCACGAGTCTGTGCTCTCGGCGCTGGGGAGACCCCTCAACGCATGAGCACAGTCCGCGTGCGTGAACGCCGTCCTACGTTCACGCACGCGGACAACTCTGCAACCGGGTGCAACGCTCGCTTTCGATGACCCCATCACATAGGACTGGAGTGTGATCGGCGCAACGAATCGACTCGAACCGGCCCTGGGTAGTGGTGAAGACCCGGCGCAGTACGCACGTGTTCTCGAATCCGTGTACGAAGCAACGATGTCCGGGCGCAAACCGCCCGCGCGCCCGCGCTCCGTGATCGCCGATTCGTGGTCGCGTCTGCGCGCCCTCGGTCTCGATCCGGAGCGGTGTTCGATCACGAAGACCACTCGTGCCTCGGAGATCGAAGAGAGTCGGGGTGCGACCGGAATGACTGAGATCTTCGACGAGGCGGTACGCGGTCTGGCACCGCTCGTCGGCCCGGACGACGCGAATTTGATAGTGGTGGCGGACCGACAGGGTCGCATCCTCTGGCGCCACGGGCCCGGTCGAATGCTGGATCGGGCCGAACGCCTCGGGATGATCGAGGGTGCGTCGTGGACCGAGGAAGCTGTCGGTACCAATGGGATCGGTACTTCGTTGGCATCAGGTTCGGCAGTGCAGGTGTTCTCGGCCGAGCACTACTCGCGCTCGCAGCATCCGTGGACTTGCTCCGGGGCGACGGTTCGGGATCCGCGTAGTCGCCGGGCGCTCGCCGTCGTCAACGTCGCCGGCGCCGCAGGCACTGTCCACCCGTCGACTCTCGCTTTGGTGGACAGCGTGGCCAGGCTGGCGGAATCCGCACTGCGGGAGAAGCATCGAATCGGATTGGATCGGCTTCGGATGATCTCGGCGTCGACGCTGGCTCGCGCGAGTCAGCCGACAATGGTTGTGGACCGTAGTGGCTGGGTTGCTGCGGTGGACTCGATGGCGCCGATCTACCGCATCGCACTGCCGAAAGTGATGACCAGCGGCGAGCATTGGCTCCCGTCACTCGGATTGTGTATGTGCGAGCCACTGCCGGGCGGCTGGCTCATCCGTCCTCAGGTGAACCCGGCGTCTGGAAATGTTTGTGCCGAAGTCGAATTGGACCTGCGAGATCCGAATGCGATGGAACTGCGGTACTCCTCGGACTTGGGAGGTTGGAGTATCGACCTCAGCCCGCGTCATTCGCAGATCCTCCTGGCTCTGACACAGGCGCCCGAGGGTCTCACGGCCTCGCAGCTCGCCTCAGAGTTGTTCGGCGATCCGCGCAAGACGGTGACCGTCCGGGCCGAGATGTCGAGGTTGCGTAAGCGATTGGCTGGAATCCTGTTGGCTCAGCCCTATCGCTTCGACCCGGCGGTGAGGGTAAAAACCGTCCCTGCTGTGCGCCTTTATTAACCGCGGGGGGTTAATAAAGGCGCACAGCAGAGCGGCGCGAACGCCGCACCTGCGCGTACTCGTAGCCGTTCTGCCAGGTCACGGTGGCCACCAGCACCCAGATGATCCACGTGGCGCTCATGTGCGTGCCGACAATGCCCATGACGATAGGGATGGCGGTGCAGGGGAGCGCCCAGCCGAGCAGCCACCGTCGGTCCGATCGCGCAAACAGCCCCGCCACGGTGCTGATTCCGAAATAGACTGCGATGCTTCCGCACAACAACCACCGCAGGTTCGCGGGTGTGTGTTCCGCGCCGTGTTCGGTGGCAGCTCCGAGGCCCGCGACCAGAACCGCGATAGCGCCGGTGGTGAAACAGTGCAGTGCCATGTCGATGCGAGCGGGAAACTTCTCGGGCTGCAGGTGCGGAACACCGGCGTGGCCGTAGAGAAGCGAGAGTGCCCACATGCCCGAGAGCAGGACAAACGATCCGACGGCGAGGCTGACCACCGTGGAGTCCCAGGTGAGCTTCGAGGCTGCAGAGATCACGAGGATCACACCCTCACCCAGCACGATGATGACGTACAGGCCCAGTCGCTCGGCAAGATGAGCCCGATCGGAGTGCAGGGCTTCGAGTTCGGGCATCCGGTCGTCCTTGAACCCGCGAACCTTGATGATTCGGTCGAGCTTTTCCTGCGCGTCTTCCATGATCGCGCTGCCGGAGACGACGAACATGATCAGCAGATCGATGGTCACACCGGCGGTCCAGAGCCAGAACCGAGTTTCGCCCTCGAACCAGAACGAGACGATCCACGGGATCACACCGAGAGACATCTGGGCGATCGGCCAGTCCACTACTATCTGGCCGTTGTGCCACACCCGACTCGCCAGCAGGCGTACGGCCACGTAGGCGACAGCGAAGGCCAGCGCATGGTTGTCGTGGATGCCGGCCACGGCCGCCATCATGACGGCCAGTCCGAACATGGCGATCAGCATGCTCGGGATTCGGACACGGTCACCGGCAATGTTGCCGTACATCGTGAACGTCGCCCACGCGGTCCAGAACGCGAGATAGAGCAAGGCGTAGAGCGCGACATCCGACCACGACGGCGAACCGTGGAGCAGGTGAGCCAGCTGACCGATACCGGCAACTACGACCAGGTCGAAGAACAATTCGATCCATGACGCGTGTCGCTCGAGCACCGCCTTCTGCTTCGAGTCTGGTTCATTTCCGAGTTCCGACATAAAGCTCAGTATCGGTTATCGGCATCAACAGTGCTGGTAGGCAGCGAAGTTGTCCGTTTTTTTGAAGTTGTGCTTATGCTGTCCGCGCTCACGCGCGCGGCGTCAGGGAGGGGCATGCGAAGGCGCAACTCGACGCCGTCGACCACATGACGAAGAAGTACGCACAAGAGTTGGCAGACAAGGGCTAACGTCGTGAACGATCCACAGGGCAACAGGGCGTTGTGTTTTCGAGAAGCCATGGCGCACGTGTGCTCACCGAGACTGCCGGACGCTCCCATCTGGATCGTGTGCACCGTGGACGCCGTCGTGGACGGTGGTGATCACAAGATCGTGACAGGATCGGTGGACGACGCCTGGCACTGCGAGGCGAATCCACTGACCTATCACCGGCGTGTATTCGGTACGCACTCACCGTCGTGAGTGATCCAGGAAAGGATTGCCATGTATGTACTGGTGGACAACGGCCGCGTCAGCGTCCGCGAAGTGGACAACCTGAAGGCCTTTCACGTCGAGGTGACCGGCGACATCGCCGATTCCGAACTGGACGAGCTCTTGCGCCTTCGGAATTACGGATACGTCAGCGGTGGTAGTGCATTCATCTCGGTAGCCCGTGTTCGCGAGAGCGCCACTGACGTCGACGGAGTGGCGGCGATGGTCGACTACGCCCAAAGCAAGGGCTGGGTCGACGACGACGGTGAAGCGTTGCAGGCCCACATCGTTCGCCGGCAGTAGCGGGAACGCTCAGACCATGTCGTTCTTCTGCAGCCATCGCAGCGTCGGCCAGCCGCAGAACACCGGGAGCCAGCAGGTCAGGACTCGGTAGAGCAGAACCGACGGCACTGCGATGCTTGCCGGCAATCCGAACGCGGACAGGCCACCGATGAGGGCGGCCTCGACGGCTCCGACGCCACCCGGTGTCGGAGCTGCCGAGGCGAGGGTTCCACCGATCATCGTCACGATGGTGACGGTGATGAACGTGGTTCCGCCGCCGAATGCCTCGACGCTTGCCCACAGAGCCAGGGCGGCACCGAGAGTTGTTGCAGCGCTGCCGCCCACGATGATGAGGAATCGGGTCGGGTTTCGTGCAAGTTGGCTCAGTTCACCCAACACCTCGGTGATCTGAGGACGCAGATCGTCGCGCAGCCACCCACGAAGTTTCGGAATGAACATGAATGCACCGAGAACTCCGAGCGCGACGCCACCCGCCAGATACAGAACAGTGGATCCCGGGATGAAGTGCGAGAGGTTCGTATCGCGTCCGGCGACGATCGAGAAGAAGATCAGCAAGCCGACGTGGGTGACCACCTGAACCGTCTGTTGAAGCGCGACTGCGGCCGTTGCACGGACGGTACCGAGCCCGCCCTTCTGCAGGAACCGCACACTCAGGGCGAGCCCGCCGACTCCGGCCGGAGTAGTCGTCGCGGCAAAGGTGTTGGCCACCTGCATGATCAGGAGGTTGCGGTAACTGACCATCGACGACGCACAGGCCCACAGGGCCGCTGCCGCGCCGACGTACGTCAGTGCGGAGACGCCGAGGCCGAGCAGTGCCCACCACCAGTTGGCTGTCTTCAACTCCGTGATGAATGCGGGTACCTGGCTGATGAAGGGATAGGCGACGTAGACCAGTCCGATGAGCAGAACGAGCTGGATCAGTTGATTGCGACTGAATCGGGTGACCTGTGCGGGAGCGACCTTTTCGATCCCGTTCTTCGCGCCGACCTCGTCTCGGATCTCGGTCATCAATTTTGCGGAATCCTCGGCGGTCCGCCGAATTCGGTTGGGCAACGCCGAGGTGGTCAATCGGCCGGAGGCAGCGAGAATCGTGTCTGCGCCTTGCGCACGAATCGCGGCGTCCACCGCTGCGTCGACGCCGAACAGTGATGCGGTGGCAAAAAGAAGTTGGGCGTTGTCGGACTGCATCTGAACTTCGGTGGCGCCGAATTCGGAGTACGCGTAGCCGCCGAAGAGGATCGTTCCGCCCTCGACGCGAATCTCGGAAGCGCGCAGGTCACCGTGCGCCATCTGATGTACGTGAATGGTGTGCAGTGTTTGCCACAACGCGTCGATCAGTTTGGAGGATTCTTCCTCGTCCGCCTGGTTTTCGACGGCGACGGCAAGTGGGATACCGCGGGGGCTCGGGCGGGCGTACATCTCCCATCCGCGATCGAGCACCGAGATGGCGACGGCTTTGGAACTGGCCAGACCGATGTCGGCGAACGCGATACCCATCAGCGCGCGATGTTCGACGGCGCGCCGAAGCGATCCGTAAGGGGGAGGAGTTTCACGGTTCCGGAACGAGATCCAGCGGAACGTCTGTCGAATTGCTCCGCTGCTTCGCTGGTTCTGTCCGTACAACTCGACAATCAGTTCGTCGAACGGTTCGTCGTCCGGAGCCTTGTCGATGTCGGCGGACATGACCAGCGGGCCGATTCCCGAGGGACTCACGACGCGGAAAGCGGTGACGCGGTAACCACGCCGCGCGAGCACGCGTACTGCAGAGTCCAACGGCACTTCGAGGGCAGGTGTGCCGACGGCAAGAACGATCACCGCGCCGATCAGATAGCCGACGGCGAGACCCAGCATCGATCGGGCGGGAACGATCGAGCTGACGATCAGGTGAATGGGCGCAAACAGCAGAAGCAGCGTCCACCAGGCTCGTCGCCACTTTTTCGGTAGCCACGGACCCGAGACGGTGAGCACCGCCGCGAGCATCGCAATCCACCGCGGATCGTCGAGAAATTGGGACAGGAACGTGGCGTCGAGTCGGTCGGGGACGTCGAGGTGCCACTTGGGTGCGGCGAGTCCTGTGCCGGTGAACGACAGCGCGAGTCCGGCGCACAGGCCGGCAGCGGCGTATCCGGCCAGCAACTTCCATCGGCGCCCCACGATGAGCCCGATCAGAATGGCAAACGGTAGCGCCAGGATTGCGATGCCGTAGAGGAGGTACACAGTGTCGGACAGGCTCGGCGACAGCACTCCGACGATGTTGGACACCGACGTTTCGAGGGCGTCCCACTGACTTCGGGTGATCAGAGAGCCCGCGATGACGCCGCCGAGCAGCACGGCAGCGATCGCGACCCGCATGATGTCGCTCGTACGGCGGTGCAGTGGTGGCAGGAGGCTTCCCGTTACCGGGATCTCCCGTCCGTCTACTCGCATCTCGCCAGAACTCTCTTCTCTCGGGGGTTACCGACCGTCTCAGTTACCTCGATCAAGGTACCGCGTGGGGGTTCTGCGCCTGGGAAGCCGGACCTGTCGTTACCTCCTCGATGCCAAGCAACATTCGCTTCGGCCCCGCGGCGGAGGGCTTCGGCGCGTAAAATTCACTTTCCGGACGTTCGTTCATTTCGACGACAGGGAGTGCGTATTCATGAGCCCCGACGCCAGCGGTGTGGACGGTCGGGTTCCTGACCTGCCGACCCCGTCGACCAGAATTTCCGTCACCGAGGACTATGCGGCCGAGATCGACGAGCTCTCGAGTCTCAAGCACAAGCTCGGCGGACTCGAGCCCTCAGAGTTCGCGGATGCCTGGAAGCAGGGCTATCCGTACGAGAAGAAGATGTCGCGCCGCGAGTACGAGCGGAAGAAGCGGCGTCTGCAGATCGAGTTGCTCAAGCTGCAGCTGTGGGTCAAGGAAACCGGGCAGAAAGTGCTCATCATCTTCGAAGGTCGCGATGCTGCCGGTAAGGGTGGGTCGATCAAGAGGTTCACCGAGCATCTCAATCCTCGTGGTGCCCGGGTCGTCGCGCTCGAGAAGCCCACAGACATCGAGCGAACGCAGTGGTATTTCCAGCGGTATGTCGCACACCTACCCAGCGGCGGCGAGATCGTGATGATGGACCGGTCCTGGTACAACCGCGCCGGTGTCGAACGAGTGATGGGTTACTGCACGCCGACTCAGTACCTCGAGTTCATGAGAGAGACCCCGGACTTCGAGCGGATGCTCGTCAACTCCGGGATCCATCTGCACAAGCTGTGGTTCTCGGTCAGCCGGGAAGAGCAGTTGGCGCGATTCGCGGCCCGTCGAACAGACCCGGTGCGTCAGTGGAAGCTCTCACCGACTGATCTGGCTTCGCTCGACAAGTGGGACGACTACACGCAGGCCAAGGAAGCGATGTTCTTCTACACCGATACCGGGGATGCGCCCTGGACGGTGATCAAGAGCAACGACAAGAAGCGCGCCCGCCTCGAAGCGATGCGTCACGTGCTCGCCAGCTTCGACTATCCCAACAAGGATCACCGGGCAGTCGGTACTCCGGATCCCTTGATCGTCGGGCCTGCTTCGGCCGTATTCGAAGAGGGCGAGCACGTGAACGTGGAGTTGCCTCAGCTCTAGCGCGTGTGATCGCTCAGATCGAACTGGCCTCTGCCCACAGATTGATGCCGCTGTCCTTGGCGTGCTGATCTATGGAGGCCAGTTCGGCTGTGCTGAATTCGAGATTGTCGAGCGCGCCGACGTTGGCTTCGAGTTGGGCGACGCTGGATGCACCGATCAATACCGAGGTGACCCGCGAATCGTGGAGTGCCCAGCTCAGTGCCAGCTGAGCCAGCGACTGGCCGCGGTCTGCCGCGATGTCGTTGAGCGCGCGGATGTGGGTGAGAGCGTCGTCGGTCAACCACGACGGATCGAGTGACTTACCTTGGGCGGCGCGAGAATTCTCGGGGACGCCGTTCAGATACCGGTCGGTGAGCATGCCTTGCGCGAGCGGCGAGAACGCGATGACGCCCACTCCGAGATCGTCGACAGCCGAAAGCAGGTCCTGTTCGATCCACCGATTCAGCATCGAATAGCTCGGCTGGTGGATCAACAAGGGGACCCCCGCAGCGGCGAGCAGTGCGGCGATTTCACGGGTGCGCTCCGGCGAATACGAACTGATACCCGCGTACAGCGCCTTGCCCTGCTGGACGGCACTGATCAGCGCGCCTGCGGTCTCGTCGATCGGAGTCTCGCCGTCGGGGCGATGGCTGTAGAAGATGTCGACGTAATCGACTCCGAGTCGGCCGAGCGACTGGTCGAGGGATGACAGCAAGTACTTGCGGGAACCGCCGAACCCGTAAGGACCGGGCCACATGTCCCACCCGGCCTTCGACGAGATGACCAATTCCTCGCGGTACGAAGAGAAATCCTCACGCAGGATCCTGCCGAAGTTCGTCTCGGCGCTTCCGTACGGCGGCCCGTAGTTGTTGGCCAGATCGAAGTGCGTGATTCCTAGATCGAATGCCCGCCGCAGGACTGCGCGCTGGTTCTCGATCGGTACGTCGTCGCCGAAGTTGTGCCAGAGCCCGAGCGAGATCGCCGGGAGTTTGAGACCGCTCCGACCGGTTCGGCGGTAGGGCATGGCTTCGTAGCGGTCCTGCGCGGCGACGTACTGATCGGACATGGTGCCTGCCTTCACATCGTTGTGGTTGAGCATTTACTCCCGACCATTATCGCCGACGGCATTCAGGTGTGCTGAACACTCGGGCGGCCCGTGCGAAAATGCTTGCGGGTTAAAGCAATTCGATTGCTCTTCTGGACCGACGTTCAGGTTCGAGTCACAGTGCCGGGCGGCGGTGACGTCGACCACGTCTGGGTTCGCATCTAAGGGAACGGTAAGGAATCGCGGTTACCATGGTCACAGTCGATCGGCGATACCGATCGCCGATTCGCTTCGAACATGTTGCCCAGCAGCCGGATCCGGGGTCCGGCGAGGAGATCTATGTCGACGCAGTCCGTAGTGCACGCACAATCATCCGCAGACGAAGCCGTCGTGGGGGATTCGTCTCCGCCGGGTGGTGGAAGCCGGCGTTATCTCGAGCAACTGATCAGATACGACGTGCCGGCGTCGCTGGTCGTCTTCCTGGTGGCGCTTCCCTTGTCCTTGGGAATTGCTATCGCCTCCGGGGCGCCGATCATGGCAGGTCTGATCGCCGCCATCGTCGGCGGAGTAGTGGCCGGCGCGGTGGGAGGTTCACCACTGCAAGTCAGTGGTCCCGCAGCCGGTCTGACCGTGGTGGTCGCCGAACTGATCGGCAAGTTCGGGTGGAAAGTCACCTGCCTGATCACCGTCGGCGCCGGAATTCTGCAGATCGTGTTCGGGCTCAGCCGAATTGCCCGTGCGGCACTGGCTATTGCGCCGGTGGTGGTGCATGCGATGCTCGCCGGTATCGGCATCACCATTGCGCTACAACAGGTTCACGTGTTGCTAGGCGGAAGCTCGGCCAGTTCGGCGCTGGACAATCTACGGCAGTTGCCCGCACAGATCGGTGCCCTGCACGTCGAGGACTTGATGATCGGACTCGTTGTCATCGCCACTCTTCTCGGGTGGCGCTATCTCCCCGCGGGCGTCCGGAAGGTGCCTGCGGCATTGGTCGGCATCGTATTGGCAACTCTCGCTTCGCTCCTGCTGCCGATCGACGTCGAACGTATTGCTCTCGACGGATCTTTGTTGGACTCGATCGGACTTCCCGCTCTGCCCGACGGCCAGTGGCTCGGCGTCGCAACCGGCATCCTGACCATCGCCCTGATCGCCAGCGCCGAGAGTCTGCTCTCGGCTGTGGCCGTGGACAAGATGCACTCCGGCCCGCGCTCGAACTTCGATCGCGAGATGCTCGGCCAAGGTACTGCGAACATGGTGTCCGGGGCCATCGGCGGCCTGCCCGTCACGGGTGTGATCGTACGCAGCGCCACCAATGTCGAAGCCGGGGCGAAGTCCCGTGCGTCGTCGATCATGCACGGCCTGTGGATTCTGCTGTTCTCGGCTGCGCTCGCCGGGTTGGTGCAGCAGATTCCGAAGTCTGCGCTTGCCGGACTGTTGATCGTCATCGGCATTCAACTGGTCAAGCTGGCGCACATTCGGTTGGCGCGACGGACCGGTGATCTGTGGGTGTACGGCATCACAGTGGTCGGCGTCGTGTTCTTGAACCTGCTCGAGGGCGTGCTGATCGGATTGGCGTTGGCGATCGCTCTCCTGGTGTGGCGGGTCATCCGCGCATCGGTCACGGCAGAAGAGTTGGGTGACAAGGATTCCGGGAAGTGGCGGGTGCTGGTCGAAGGGTCGTGCACCTTCCTGGTGCTGCCCAAGCTCACCTCGGTACTCGCCGGCATCCCGCCGCGGTCCGACGTCACCGTCGAGTTGTCCGTCGACTTCCTCGACCATGCCGTCTTCGACGTCATCGAAGAGTGGGCGAGGCAGTACGAGTTGGCAGGTGGTTCGGTGATCATCGACGAAGTCGGCTCGGTGAGTATGGAGAGCGCGACCACCGGTCCGCCGAAGCGCGGCGCCGCAGTCACCGACCTGCGCGGATTGCTCGCTCCGTGGGGTAGTTGGCAACCACAGGCTTCGGGAAGGAATCTGAGCAGCCCGCCAGCCTTGCGACCCATTCTCGACGGGGTGTCCAACTATCATCGCCATCGCGCCGAAGCGATACGGCCGCACATGGATCAGTTGCGCGACGGCCAGAATCCCGACTCTCTTTTCCTTACCTGCGCAGATTCGCGAGTGGTGCCGAACATCATCACGAGCAGTGGCCCAGGTGACCTGTTCACTGTGCGCAACGTCGGAAACTTGGTTCCTGCCGGCGGCCGCGATACGTCGGTGGAAGCGGCACTGGCCTTCGGGATCGACGAGTTGGGTGTCAGTTCGGTGATCGTGTGCGGACATTCGGGCTGCGGAGCGATGCAAGCACTCCTGACGAACAGTTCGTCGGAATCGGGAGTTGTCGGGGAATGGCTGCGGCATGCGGAGACGAGTCTGCAGGCGTACACGAGTGGCCATCCGGTCGCGCGTGCTGCAGCCGAGGCAGGTTTCTCGGAGGTCGATCAGCTCGGAATGGTCAATGTTGCAGTCCAATTGCAGACTCTCGAACGGCATCCTCTGGTGGGTCAGGCCCGTGTGGATGGTCGCCTGCGTATCGCCGGACTGTTCTTCGACATCGGCTCGGCTCGGGTCATCGAAGTGACAGCGTCAGGGATCGGCGAGTTGATCGAGACCTGAAGGCGCTATTCGGGTCCGGGCTGATCCCTGAGTTCGACCAGCAGGCGAGCCCCGCCGAGCGGACTGTCGTGAAAGGTCGTGCGTCCGCCGTGCAGGGCCGCCTGCTGCGCCACCAGTGCCAGGCCCAAACCGGAACCCGTCTTGCCTGCCGTCGATCCGCGAGTGAAGCGTTCGAAGACGCTCGAGCGTTCCTCGGCCGGTATTCCGCAACCGTTGTCATCGATCGTGATCGTGACGGTGTCCGGTGAATCGACCGGGCGCGCGAGGGTGATGCGCACCGTGCTCGCGCCGCCGTGGCGGACTGCATTGGTGATCGCGTTGTCGAGGATCAACCGGATTCCGCCGGGAAGGGCCCGGATGCAATAGGGGAGTGGGGAATCCACCGTGACGACACTGACATCGACGCTCGGGTGGTGGCGTCGTGCATCGTCGGCAGCGATGTCGCATACCTCGGTCAAATCGGTGTCCTTGAAGTCCTCAGCCGTCGACAACTCGCCCTTCGCCAGTCGCTCCAGGTCGCGGAGAGTCGATTCGACGCGGCCCTGTGCGCGGGCCAGATCTGTGAGGATCTCACGTCGCTGCTCGTGGTCGAGATCGTGAATGGACAACACTTCGATGTCGGTTCGCATCGCCGTCAACGGAGTTCGGAGTTCGTGAGCCGAGGCGGAAGCAAAGTCCCGAGCGGCAGCAAGGGCCGAGTTGGTCGCGGCCTGTGCCCGGGCGACGTCGCTGAGCATCGATTCTGCTGCTGCGGCAAGCTCGTCCGCTTCACGGATGCCGGAAACCTCGGTGGCGAGATCGGGATCTCGCCTGGCGATCCGGCGGGTCAATTCCACGAGTGGGCGCACCGCCGGGCCACCGAACAACCATCCCAACGCGGCTGCGGCCGCTACGGCTCCGACGCCGAAGAACGCAACCTGACGCTGTTGGTCGACCGTGATGTCCCGCGCCTCGGCATAGGGAACCGCCAGCGAGACCAGGGCATTGATTCCGTCGGCCTCGGCGGTGTAAGCCCGGTACTTCGTACCGTCCACGTCGACGGTCGCCGAGCCGACCGGTAATTCGGGCAGTCGCGTCGGGGTACTGGATTTGACGGTTCCGTCGGTATCGGAGCGGATGGTCACGGAGAACGCTCCGCCGTCACCGAACGCGCCGAGAAAAGGTCCCGCTGTTGCCGCATTGGCCACGATGACCGTCGATGCCGTCTCCAAGCGACGGTCCAACTGCGCCAGATTGTTTCGTGCGATAGCCAGTGCAACGACCACGCCGAGTGCGATGACGATGAACGTCGCCCCCAGTGCCGCGGCCGCGGCAACGCGAGTTCGTAGTGAGAAGCGGCGACGCTTCACGGGTTCTCCCGAAGCACGAACCCGACGCCGCGAACGGTATGCAGCAGACGAGGTGAACCGCCGGATTCGAACTTTCGACGCAGGTAGCCGATGAAGACGTCCACGACGTTGGTGTCGGCGACGAAGTCGTAGCCCCATACGAGTTCGAGGAGACGTTCGCGAGTAAGCACGATGCCGGAATTGTGAGCGAGCACTTCGAGTAGCTCGAATTCGCGTTTGGTGAGCGGTACTTCCTTGCCGTCGACGCGAACCCGCCGGCCGGAGAGGTCGATGTCGAGGTTGCCGACCCGCAGGGTGTTCGTTCCCTCGGAGTGATCACCGGCCGGAGTGTTGCTGCGACGGAGCATTGCGCGGATCCGGGCAACCAGTTCGGCGAGGACAAACGGTTTGACCATGTAGTCGTCTGCGCCGGATTCGAGCCCGGCGATGCGATCGTCGACAGAATTGCGTGCGCTGAGCACGCAGATCGGGATTTCGTTGCCGGCGGCACGAAGCGCCGTCACCACACCGGTGCCGTCGAGCACCGGCATGTTGATGTCGAGGACTACCGCGTCCGGTCGCTTGTCGGAGATCACTCGGAGCGCGTCGGCGCCGTCCACTGCCGTCAGTACGGTGAATCCCGAGAGCCGCAATCCGCGTTCGAGTGAGGTCAGGACGTCTGCGTCGTCGTCGACTACGAGGATTTTCGGTATCTCGGTCACAGCCCCATTGTGCCTTGCCTGGTACGTCGGGTTTCGCCGATCAGACCGGCAAGTCGGTACCGTCCGGACGCAAACCGGCCATGAACACCGCGACCAACCGCGGGACCAGGTTCGGCATGGCCTCGTCGGACAATTCGATTTGCGGGCGCGTCAGTTTGGCCAGAGCCATGACGAATTCGAGCGGTTGCAGATCGGCGCGAACCAGTCCGGCGCTCTGAGCGGCGCCGATCGTCGCGGTCATCTTCGATTTCGTCACCTCACGCACCGCCAGAACTTCGGGCGCCAGCTCGGTGAAACTGCGTTCCACCAGTGCAGGAATGAGCGCACCCAGGCGCAGTTCCACGAGGCGGTCCACCAGCGTGTGCCACGCGTTTGTGGGATCGGTGGACATTGCCGTGAGTGCGATGTCGGCAGCCTCGCGAACATCGGTCAGTGTTGCGACGGCGACGGCGGTCACGAGGTCCTCGCGCGTCGGAAAGTTCCGATACAGCGTGGCGATGCCCACTTTCGCGAGTTCTGCGACTGCGTCGAGGGGCGCGTCGTGCCCGCGCTCGGTGAACACCGCTCGTGCGGCGTCGACTATTGCGTTTCTGCGTTCACGTGCATCGGCTCGCACATTCACCTCCGGTATTGACAGTTCATCATAACCGGAGGAATATCTTCCACAAATAGTGGAGGAAAAACTTCCACTTAGGGAAGGTAGTTATGAACGCCGAAGTTGAAGCACGGGACCGCAAGAAGTTGGTGGCTGTGGTGTTGGGCTTGTCCGCCGTGATCGGGCTGATGCTGCTTGCCTTCGTACTGCCCTCGGTCAACAGTGGCCCGCACGAACTGAAGTTGGGCATCACCGGTCCAGCTGCGGCAACCGAACAGATCAGCACCTCGCTCGAGGCGAGTAAGCAAGGCGCCTTCGATACTCGAGAATTCGCTGACGCCGACGCCCTGCGTGACGCGATTCGGAATCGCGACGTGGTCGGCGGAATCGCCGTTGATGCCAACGGTCCTCACGTGTTGATCGCGACTGCAGGCGGAACCCCGATCGCCCAGACCCTGACCGGGGTGGCCAACGGCCTCTCGGAGGCCTCGGGGGCGAAGGTGCCTGTCGAAGACGTTGTGCCGCTGACTGCGGACGACCCGACCGGTGCTGGGCTCACGGCATTGGCCTTGCCCTTGGTGTTCGGCGGAATCATGCCTGCTGTTGTTCTCGTGCAACTGTTTCCGCGGAGCATTGTCAAGCGAGTCTTGGGCGCTGCCGGCGTCGCGGTTGTCGCGGGTTTTGCACTGACTGCCATTCTGCAGTTCGGCACCAACAGTCTTGACGGAAACTACCTGCTCACCGCGCTCGCACTCACCATGGGCATGTCGGCCATCTCGCTGCCCATTCTGGGACTCGAATCCCTGCTCGGGATGAAGGGATTCGCGTTGGGTGCCGTCACGATGATGTTCATCGGAAACCCACTCTCGGGGATGGCGACAACTGCCGCGTGGTTGCCCGCAGGCTGGGGTGCATTGGGGCAGCTGCTCCCACCTGGCGCCGCAGGAGCATCCGTCCGTTCGATGGCGTTCTTCGACGGCCATGGCGCCGCCACGCCACTTCTGGTGCTGGTGTGCTGGATTGCCGTCGGGATCGCGCTGTGCGTCGCCGCCGGCCGGAAGAAGGCGTCGACCCCCGTGGTCGAACCCGAGGCTGCGCTGGTCTAGCCGGCGGGGCTTGCGTACGGGGTCAGGTCGGGAATCGGCCAGGCCCCGTCAACGCGTTCCACGACCAGTTCGACGACCACGGTGTCCTCGTCCATCGGTAGAGGCCGGAGGATTCGGGGCTTTCCCGCCTCCCATTCGACGTCGATGCCTGCGGAGGTCAGAGCGTCCTGGTCGATGACGGCGACGATCAGTGGCAACGTGAGGTCGCCGAACACCAGATCGAGCACCGAAGCGAGCGCGTTCGGGGTGGTTGCGCGAATGAATCCCGCCTCGTCGTAACTGATTCCGCGCGTCGAGACCTCGTACTCACCGAAACGCTTGCACGCTTCCCAGTCGTCGGCGATGGCGACGTGGACGAGTCGTTGTCCGGTCATGCAGTGCTCCTGTAGTGTTCGAAATAATGAAACGTCAACGTAGCATTAATTGAGTGGCACGGTAGTAGGGGACTTGATGGAGCAACCGCGAAGACGTGGGAGAACCAGCGACGCGGAGCGAGCTGATCGACGCAACGAGATTCTCGACGTTGCGGTCGACTCGTTTCGAGAAGTCGGGTTCGCTCGAACGACCATCGACGCCATTGCCACGGCGGCCGGCGTCGCCAAGCGCACCGTGTACAGCTATTTCGGCGACAAATCCGCGGTCTTCGCTGCTGCTGTTTCGCGTCAGCACGCGTATGTCGAGAACGCCGGTGGCGACCAGTCGGACCTGCTCGCCGCTGCAGTGGACATCGTCGTCGCCCTGCACAGCGACAACTCGATTGCGCTGCACCGCATGATGATCGGCGAGGCCGTGCAGTTCCCGGAACTGGCCGCCGCGTTCTACGAATCCGGCCCGGCCAAGTCGATTGCCTTTCTGGAGAAGATATTGATCGATCAGCACGGCCAGAAGGCTGCGCTGTGCGCGGATCAGTTGTACACGTTGCTGCTCGGGGAGGAGCACCGGCAGCGACTGCTCGGGCTCGCTTCCGAACCGACAGCAGAACGAGCTGCGCAACTTGCAGCTCGTGCGGTGGGATGCGTTCTGGGATCTGATCGGTAGGCTCGACTGGGTGAGTAACTCTGTGGTCTGGTTTCGACGTGATCTGAGGGTAGGTGACCTTCCCACCCTGAGTGCAGCGTCGGATGCCGGCGGGCGGACGTTGGGTTTGTTCGTTCTCGACGAGAACCTGCTCGGACCGGCAGGCTCACCTCGTCAGGATCAACTGTTCGCCAACTTGACGGCGCTCGATCATCAACTCGACGGAAATCTGATGGTGGTTCGAGGTGATCCGGCGGACGTGGTGCCCCGTGTAGCGGAATCCGTTGGCGCCGAAGAAGTTCACATCAGTGCCGACTACGGACCCTACGGCCGACGGCGCGACGCGGCCGTGGCGGAGCAGGTGGAGTTGATCGCCACCGGATCTCCGTATGCCGTGGCGCCCGGACGCGTCACCAAGGCGGACGGTGATCCGTACAAGGTGTTCACGCCGTACTTCCGTCAGTGGATGGAACACGGTTGGCGGGGCCCCGCGTCGACCGATGCGCAGACGGTCCGTTGGTTCGATCCGAGCGACAAGGAGGGTGGCCCGCGCCGGGTGAGTATCCCCGCGCCATCCGCCTCCGTCAGCGATTTCGTCGGTGAGGTCGGCGCCCTCGAACAGTGGAAAGAATACTGTGAGAACGATCTTGACCGGTACGACGACGAACGAAATCGGCCTGACCTCGACACCACGAGCCGGATGTCGATTCCGCTCAAGTACGGCACGATCCATCCGCGAACGATGTTGGCAGATCTCTCCAAGCGACTGGGCGACGGCGCTCAGGCTTACCGTCGCCAGTTGGCGTGGCGAGACTTCTACGCAGACATCCTGTTTCAACGCCCCGACAGCGCGCGGAAAAACTACGACGACAAGTTCGACCGTTTACGTCACGACGGTGGAGTGGACGCAGACGCCGCCTTCACGGCCTGGTGTGAGGGCAAGACCGGCTTCCCGATCGTGGATGCCGGCATGCGGCAACTCGCGGCCGAGAACTGGATGCATAATCGGGTGCGAATGATCGTCGCGTCTTTTCTGGTGAAGGACCTACACATTCCGTGGTGGCGTGGCGCACGGTTCTTCATGTCGCATCTGGTGGACGGTGACTTGGCCTCCAATCAGCACGGGTGGCAGTGGACTGCAGGGTCGGGCACAGATGCTTCGCCCTTCTTCCGCGTCTTCAACCCCATCACGCAGGGGGAGAAGTTCGATCCCGACGGCACATACGTCCGTCGGTGGGTTCTCGAACTCCGCGATGTTCCCGGGAAGGCCGTCCACTCGTTGAAGGCGATGCGCCCGGTCGACTACCCGGACCCGATCGTCGATCACGCGCATGAGCGTGAGGAAGCCTTGCGCCGGTACGGCGAGATCAAGGGCTGAGTGCTCAGTGATCTGCGGGCGCTACGCGGAGGCGGTTTCCGTCCAGATCTGAAATGACGAATGTCAGGCCGAAGACATCTTCGTTTGGCTCTTCGACGACCTCAATTCCCTTGGCCACCCACTCGTCGTAGATCGCCCGAATTTCATTGCTCCTGCCGTCGACCAATATGCCGACTTCGAAATTGCGCGGAGTCGCGGGATCGAGTTCGCGGGACTTGCCGCTCCACAGTGCAAGGACCACGCCGCCGCCGAGGTCGAAGGTCATGTACCGAGGGCTGAGGACCTCAGGCTTCGCGTCGAACAATTCGCCGTAGAACGCTGCTGCGGAGGCGGCATCGCTGACGTAGATCAGAAACTGGTTGGGTAGTCGCACTGTGGTTTTCCCTCTCCCGTTGATGTTCGGGCCACCGGCAGCGGGGCGTGTGCCTGGTCGTGCGGGGCCGTGTTCAACACTTCCCGCGCGCCGGACGAATGTCCAAGAACGAGTGCGTCTGAGAGGCAGATGGATTACTTATGACGACTGCTGCAGTCACACCGCACTGAGGTGGTACCCGACGCTCAGGTTCGGGTAGTAGCCGTCGATGTAGCTCGAGATGAAGTAGTGATCAGGGTCGGTGGTGCGAGTTCCGTCGGTGTCGAACTGCGGATAGTCGTTGGCCATGAAGACGGCTTGTCCGCCGCCGGGAGTGGAATAGGCGACGTCGACCGTCAGGCCGCGCGGGTCCTGGTTGTATGCCGTGACGATCTCGGTCTCGTGGGGCGCGAGCGACTGGCGTGGGCTCTGCATCCACTGTCCGTAGGGGTTGTCGGCGCCTTCGAGATGAATTGTCTGTTCGGTGTCGTTGCTGATCGTCATCGTGATGGTGTTGCCGGTCGTGGGAAGAGTTCCGGCACTGGCGATTCCGCTCAATCCCAAAGTGACGGCGCCGGCGGCCAGAGCTGTGATTGCGGCAACTACGTAGCGTGGGTTCGTCATCGTCGGTGTCCTTTGTCCGGGTGAGCGTTCGGTTGGCTCTCTCGAAGACAACTATGTCGGAGTGGATCGATGTCGTATGTCCACTTCCGGGACCCTGTGCAGGAGGAACGGTGTGTCCACCGATCGGGGGACACCTACTCCGACACGGAGACAGCTTCGACCTTTCGCTCGCTGGTGACCAGCAGTCCGATCAGTGCGGCGGCCGCGAGAACCATGACGAGTGCGCCGTAGCCACGCGTCGTATCCACCAACCCCACCTTGCCGACCAGGTAGCCGGCCAGCAATGCCGGAAGGCTGTTGGCCAGATATGCGATGACGTAGACGGTGGACAACAACCCCGCGCGTTCGTGGTTCTCGGCCAGCGGCATGACAGTGAGGATGGTTCCCTGGAATCCTGCTCCGAAGCCGATCCCGGCAACAGCCGTACCAACCAGAATCAATACTGCAGAGGATGTTTCAGCACCGATGAGTGTGACGGCCACCCCGAGCACCAAGGCGGTTGTTCCGATCAGCATCACGGTTCGGCCGCCGAGTTTGCGGAAGGTGAGCACCGCTGCGGCTCCGAATCCCGTCAGTGTTGCGACCATGATGGCACCGATGAGCGAGCTGTGAACGTCAAGTGCGTTGCGCGCCAGCGCCGGTCCGAGTGAGAGGTAGAAACCGCCCAGCGCCCAGACCGCGATCAGGCACGGTGCGGTGAGCGCAATCATGGTTCGGGCCTCGCGAGGAACAGCAAGGGTGGGGCGTAGCGACTGCCAGGCTCCGGGGCGTCCGCCCGAAGTCTCGGGAGCGGCCCAAACCCCGAGGATCTCGATGACGACGAGTACGAGAAGGACCAGGTAGACAGTGCTGGTTGGCCTGGGCAGGTGCTCGCTGATGAGACTCGAACCCACGGCTCCGACGGCAAGCCCCACTGTCGGAGCGACGCTGTTGATGATCGATCCGCGGCCCGGAGTGCGTTCGAGGTCGATCAACGCCGAACCCAAAGCGCTGATTGCAGCGCCGGTGGCAACACCTTGCACGACCCGGGCAATCAGCAGAATGGTCAAACCGTCGGCCGAGGCGAACAGGGCGAGCGAGACCGCCTCCAAGGCGAGCGCTCCGAGCAGGACCGGTCGCCTGCCGATGTGATCGGACAGGGATCCGGCGGTCAAGAGCGTGGCGAGCAATGCGAGAGCGTAGATGCCGAACACGAGCGTCGACGCGAGCGAGGAGAATCCCCACAACTGTTGATAGTGCTCGTACAACGGTGTCGGGGTCGCGGAGGCGCCCAGGAACGTAGCGATGATGACGGCGATGAGTGTGAAAGCGGCGCCTCGCCCCAAGCGTGGGCGTGAAGTGCTCTCGGTCGGCGGTGAAATGGTCGTTGTCATTGTCGTAGCGCTTCCCGTGCGGGTGGTGAAGACTTCAAACGCAAATACTTTGCGTTTGGGACGCTACGCCTGGCCGTAGCCTAATGCAACATCTTTGCGTTAGTATTGATTTATGAGTCCGTCCGCAGGTCCGCGCCCCGGTGGCCGCAGTGCGCGCATCCAACAGGCAGTGCATGCGTCGGCGCGCAAGTTGTTGGAACAGCGTGATCGGGCAGAGATCACGGTGCCGATGATCGCGACCGATGCGGGTGTGACCCCGTCGACCATCTATCGGCGGTGGGGCGACATCAACGAAGTCTTTGCCGATGTCTCGATCGAGAGATTGCGACCGGACGCCGACCCGCGTGAAACGGGTTCGCTCCGAGGGGATCTGACGATCTGGGCGCAGGACTATCTGGAGGAGATGTCTGCACCCGTCGGTCGCGCATCGCTGCGAGATGTGCTGATGAGCGACGACCAGACGCACGCACCGGACGGTACGAAGAAGTTCAAGTGCGCCTTTTTCTGTCGGACACAGATCGACGTGATACTAGCTCGTTGGCCGGAAGCTGCTGACGTGGATGGTGATTCGGTAGTGGACCACGTGGTGGCACCGATCATCTACCGAATTCTGTTCGACCTCGAACCGGTCGCGCCGCAGCGAGTTGCGGAATTAGTGGATCAGACACTTGCGCTCGCGGCGCGGGTCGGTGCCGAAGGCTGATCGCTGCGTAGCCGGGCGTGGACGTGCATGTCGTGCCAGCCGTCGGCGTGCCTGGCGGAGCCTCGTCGAACACCTTCTTCGCTGAAGCCTGCTTTGGTGGCGACTCGGCACGATCGTGGGTTGTGGATCGAGTGTGCGAGTTCCAAGCGATGAAACCCTACTTCGCGGAATGCCCACTCGGACAGTGCGGTTACAGCCTACGTGTTCCGGCTCTGCCACTCTTCGTTCAGGCGGCGCGCAGATTCCAGAGTTGCGATCGCCTCTTCGGTGTCAACTCGCGCGAGGACCAGTGCACTTACTGTGCAGGAGAGAAGGATTCGAGTGCGGTCTGAGAGCGTGGCGTCTGTCTCGGTCGGAAATGTGGCTTGTAGCCCGCTGCGAATTGCAACGGCAAGTTCTTGCCGATAGGCGCGGATCACGGCTGCCACCGCATCGTCGTGCGCGCCGAGTCCGGCAGCCGTATTGAGAAGTAGGCAACCGCGCCGAGGCGAGTCGGCGGTCATGGTGCCGATCGCGTGCTCAAGCGAGTAAAGGTAGTCGTCGACGGCGTCTGTCCCGGGATTTGTCGTGAGGCCGCGCAGACGTGGCCGGATGACATGTTCGAGGTACATCTGCACGGCGGCGTCGAACAATCCGCGCTTGTTGGTGAACGAGTTGTAGAGACTTGACCGACTCAGCCCCGTCGCGGATTCGAGGTCGCCGAGCGAGGCGCCTTCGTATCCGCGTGCCCAGAAAACGTCCAACGCGGCAGCGACCACGGCTGTTGTGTCGAATTCTTGTGATCTGCCCATCAAAGCCTCGCTCTTTCTGTATCGTTCGGTCCAGTATATATTGGACCGAACGATACAGAATTCACTCGAAGCAACAGGAGCTCACCGATGAACGTCGCCGGCTACATCTTCGCGGGACTGGCCGCAGCAGTGCACGTGTACATTTTTGTCCTCGAATCGATTCTCTGGACGGCCCCGAAGACCCGCGCCACGTTCGGCGTGAAGTCCGAGGAAGAGGCGATCACCACGCAGCCGCTCGCCTTCAACCAGGGCTTTTACAACCTTTTCCTGGCGATCGTGTCGGCGGTCGGCATCGTGATTGCGGCGACCGGCTCCGCGTCGGTCGGAATTGCCCTCGTCCTGGCAGGCACAGGATCGATGGTTGCCGCGGGACTGGTGCTGATTCTCTCGTCTCCCGACAAAGCCCGCGCAGCCGTCGTGCAGATGCTTTTCCCAGCTATTGCCGTTGTTCTGCTGGTAATCCACCTGCTCTGAGTGGTCTCTATCCGCCGCCGAGCACCAGTGATTCGATCAACGCAAAAGCCCCGTTGAGTGCTCCACAATCGAAGGCTTCGGCCAGGGCGTATCCGATGACAAGTTCGTCGGTGCTCGGCGTGCTCGACCAGACTGCGTCGGTCTGTCTGGGATCGAATTCCTCGTTCTTGGAGAAGTGCCCGATCCGCAATCCGTCGCGGGTGAATGCACTGTTCGCGTCGTCGACTGGGGCGAAGTTCAAACTCACGCCGTCGACGAGTGCCGAGACAGAGTACGAGCGACGGGACAGAAACCCTTTGCCGACAGTGAGTTCGACTTCGTCGCCACCGACAGTGAAGAACAAGTCGGCGGCGGCGCGCGTTCCGATGGGTGTGCCTTCGCGGCGCGGGGCATCGACTCGACGCGTCAACAGAGCGTGTGAGTTGCCGTTTCGGACGTCGACGACCCCCGTGTCGACATCGAACGAGATCTCGACTTTTCCGTGAATCGGGTCCATTACGGCGTATTTGACCGTCACTGTGCCTACCCCCTGTAAGTGTGAACTCGGGTCCATAATACGTGGTGGGAGCGTTGTCCAGTATGCCCGAATCCAAAAAAATAGTGCCGAATGACGCGCGTTTGCGGCCAAATGCTTCTACGCTGGGTCTTGGGTTTGTTGCGCATCCCACAACGGTTTTTCCCACGCCAGACGAGGAGCGCCTATGAGGTTGTCGACTACTTGTTCTGTTGCTACGAAGGCTTGATCAAGCCGGAATTGCCTCTGCCGGATGGTGCTCGAGACCCATCCGGCAGAGGCAATTCTGCATCAGTTCGGGCCTTCAGCCGCCGGCGAATTTTTCCGAGGTGCCGAGATCGATCGGCAACGCGATGCCGGTGATCCCGCGCCCGGCCGGCCCCACCAGATAGAACACCGCATCCGCAATCACTTCGGGGTCGACCCATGGGTGGGGAAGCAGATTCAGCTTCGACATGATCGGAGCGGTATCGGCGAGGACAGGATTCTCCAAGTCTGGACGGAACGCACGAACCATCGGTTCGTTGTCGATCATCGTCGTTCGCACATTGCCCGGGTGTACAGAGTTGACCCGAATGTCCGCCCAGCCGAGTTCGTTGGCCAGAGACTTCGCCAGCCCCCGAACGGCGTGCTTCGACGCGGAATAGTGTGCGATACCCGGCACGCCTCGAAGCCCGGCCATCGAGCTGATCAACACGATGGATCCACCTCGATTGCCGTTCATGATGTGCGGAATCGACACCTTGGTCGTCAACCAAACGCCGGTGACGTTGATGTCCATCAGCTCGCGGAACTCTTCGGCGCTCAGGTCCCAGGACAATTTCGCCGACGCCGCGATTCCCGCGTTGGCGATCACGATGTCCAGTCGGCCGAGCTTCTCGACTCCGGCGTCGACCGCTGATTTCAGGGCATCGAGGTCGCGAGTGTCCGCGACGGATGCGACGATGCGCCGGCCCTGAGCTTCGACCAGGGCGACGGTCTGGTCGAGGTCGGCTTCGGTGGCCATGTCGTACCCCGCCGTTGCGACCGGCGCGCACAGATCCACCGCGATGATGTCCGCGCCCTCGGACGCGAGCTTGACGGCATGTGCGCGCCCTTGACCGCGCGCCGCTCCGGTGATGAATGCGACCTGACCGTCCAAATTGCCCATCGAACTTCCCCTGCCCGTCTGAATCGTTGAAAACTGGAACGTGTTCATACTGCTACGTTCGGTGCGAGCCAGGCAGGGGAATTCTCTGAATCCTTATCCGCGAAGGAGTTTGGACAACTCGTCCAGTACGCTCGCGTCCTCGATGGTCGACGGGACCGTGTACTCCTCGTTGTCGGCAATCTGCCGCATGGTCTTGCGGAGGATCTTGCCGGAACGAGTCTTGGGTAGTGCAGCGACGACGGTGACGTCCCGGAACGTGGCGACGGCACCGATCTGGTCTCGCACCCGGGCGACCAGTTCCTGTCGGAGTGTTTCGGGATCGATGTCGACGCCGGACTTGAGCACGACGTAGCCGCTGGGGCGTTGCCCCTTGAGTTCGTCGTGAATGCCGATGACCGCGCATTCGGCGACAGCCGGGTGGCCGGCGACGACGGCCTCCATGCTTCCGGTCGAAAGGCGATGTCCGGCAACGTTGATCACGTCGTCACTTCGTCCGAGCACGAAGACGTAGTTGTCCTCGTCGATGTATCCGGAGTCGCCGGTGAGGTAATAGCCTTCGAAAGTCGACAGGTAGGACTTCACGTACCGGTCCTCGTCACGCCACAGTCCGGCGAGTGTTCCGGGAGGAAGCGGCAGGCCGATCACGATGTTGCCCTCGGTGCCCGGACCCACGAGTTCGCCCTTGCCGTCGACGATTTCGACGCGGTATCCGGGGCAGGCGACGGTGGGTGAGCCTGCTTTGATCTCCATCGGTTCGAGGCCGCGCAGGTTCGCGCAGATGGCCCAACCGGTTTCGGTCTGCCACCAGTGATCGACCACCGGGCGATCGAGAATCCGAGTAGCCCACTCGTAGGTGTCGGGATCCAAGCGCTCGCCGGCCGCGAACAGTGTGTCGAGCGACGAGATGTCGTACTTGGCAAGCTCTTTTGCATCCGGGTCGGCCTTGCGGACCGCGCGGATCGCTGTCGGAGCGGTGAAGAGTGCCGACACTTTGTATTCGGAAATGATGCGCCAGAATGCACCTGCATCGGGGGTCCCGACGGGCTTGCCTTCGTACATGACCGTCGTAGCTCCGGCGAGCAATGGCCCGTAGACGATGTAGGAGTGGCCGACCACCCAACCGACGTCTGAGGCGGTCCACCAGACCTGGCCGGGGCTGATGTCGTAGAGATTCTTCATCGTCCACGTCAGGGCAACGGCATGGCCACCGTTGTCCCGGACGACGCCCTTGGGCTTACCGGTCGTTCCCGAGGTGTAGAGAATGTAGAGCGGATCCGTCGCGGCGACCGACACCGGGTCGGCAGGAGTTGCATCGGCGATCAGCTCGTCCCAGTCGAACCAGGCTGCGGCACTTGACTTGTAGTCGGCAGCTGCGCCGGGAATCTGCTCGCGATTCTTCACGATCACGGTGTGCGCGGGCGTGGCGGACAGTTGCAGAGCCTTCTCGACCATCGGCAGGTACTCGATTGTTCGTCCGGGTTCGAGGCCGCCGGACGCCGTCACGAGCACCACTGGACCGGCGTCGTCGATACGGGTTGCGAGTTCCTTGGCCGCAAAGCCGCCGAACACCACCGAATGCACCGCGCCGATACGTGCACACGCGAGCATCGCGATCGCGGCCTCGGGGATCATCGGCATGTAGATGATCACGCGGTCGCCCGCCACCACACCCTGATCTTTCAAGACGCCGGCGAAGAGTGAGACCTGCTCGAGCAATTCGGCGTAGGTGTAGGTCGTCTTGGCTGGGACCATCGCGGAGTCGAAGATCAACGCGGTCTGATCGCCGCGGCCGTCGCGGACGTGCCGATCGAGGGCATTGAAGCTGGTGTTGAGCGAAGCATCCGGGAACCAGCGATAGATCGGCGCGGCAGAATCGTCGAGAGCCTTCGTGGGGGCGACATCCCAGTCGACGGCCCGCGCAGCGTCGAGCCAGAACTTCTCCGGCTGATCCATGCTCTCGCGATATGCGTCGGCATACGTGGTGTGGGACGCCTGCTCGGAAGAGCTCATCGACGTGTGTCCTCTCGTGAACTTCGCTTACCGGTGACCTGAAACACCTTAGGTCACCGTCAGTGCGGTGCGCCTCAGTAGCGGTGCGGGTACCGTCCCTTTGCGCCGGGCGGGCCCGTCCCGTCGGCCAGTGGCGCGTAGGGGTGGGATAAGCCAGGGACGGAAAGGGGGATCGATGTGACAGGTGCAGCGCAACGCGCAGGCTTCTGGGGAGTCCTCGCTCTGCGTGACTTCCGACTGCTGTGGACCGGCGACGCAGTCAGCGGTATCGGAAACGGTGTCACGACCGTCGTACTGCCGCTGGTCGCGCTTCGCGAACTGGACGCGAGTAGCTTCCAGATCGGTGTGCTGGCATCGGCAGTGTGGTTGCCGTGGTTGATCGTCGGACTACCTGCCGGTGCCTGGATCGACCGGCTGCCACGGCGTCCGATCATGATGATCGCGAACGCTGCGTGCGCGCTGCTCTTCGCGAGCCTCGCGATCGCCGGCTTCCTGGAGGCGATGACATACGGCCACCTGCTCCTGGTCGCGCTGCTCACCGGTACAGCCACGGTCTTCTTCCAGGCGGCCTATCACTCGTATCTCCCCACGGTGCTCGCCGAAGCGGATCTTGTCGAAGGGAACTCGAAGATTCAGGGCGCCGAGGCCGCAACTCGGGTGATCGGCCCAAGCGTCGGTGGGCTGGTGGTTGCAACTGTCGGGCTCGCGGCCGGTCTGGTTGTCGACGCGTTCACGTTCGCCTTCTGCTTCGTATGCATCTGGCTGATTCGTGTGCAGGAGACCGTCCATCGCGGACAGAATCAGCGAGAACCGTTGCGACGGCAGATTGCGCTCGGACTGCGATTCGTTGCCGGTGATCCGTATCTGCGGTCGATCGTCGTCTACGGCACTCTGCTCAATTTCGGTCTCACCGGGTACACCACGATTCAGATCGTGTTCTTGGAAAAGACGGTTGGTGTGGGGGAGTTCGGACTCGGGCTTCTCTTGGCGATTGCCGGGGTGGGCGGAATTGTCGGATCGATGATCGCGCGCCCGCTCGGCCGCAGATTCGGCACTGCCCGAAGCGTTCTCATCTGTCAGTTGGTGACGGGACCGTTCATCCTGTTGGCGCCTCTGACGACGTACGGTGCCGGCCTGTTCTGGTTCTGCATCGGCGGCATGGTGATGGTTGCGGGTGTCGTGTCGTGCAACGTGGTGCTCGGCAGTTTCCGTCAAAGTTACTGTCCGCCGGACCGCCTCGGACGAGTAGTGGCAACGAGTATGTTCCTGCTGCACAGCAGCATTCCGCTCGGTGCGCTGACGGCAGGCTACCTCGGCGACGCGGTGGGACCGCGCGGGACGATGTGGATCATGGCCTGCCTGATCGCGCCGTGTGGATTGGTCCTGCTCTTCAGCCCGCTCCGCGGGATCCGCGATCTACCGAGTCGGCCTGCGATCTCACTGCGGTAGAGAATTACTGCGGTAGAGCCGCGGCGGCCTCTTCGCTTCGAATCGCGATGCGAAGAGTCGCGAGCATGAACAGTGACACTGCGAAACCGAAAAGCGCGCCGAACTGGTCCTGCGTGAACAGATAAACCTGCGTCACCAGAAGGCTCACGATGAGGGATGCACGCAGGAGTCTCAGGGCTCGCAGGTACGGACCGCGGAAGAGGAACCACACTCCCAGAACCACAAGAACTCCGGTTGCGACGGTGGAGATCTGGACCACCAGATCGGAGACGTCGTCGGCTTCGACGACGTTCTCGGAAACCAACGCGTAGATCACCTGGAAAATCGCCAGAAGAGCCTGCAGTACGAACAGGGTCAGTACCAGTCGGCGGACGACACGGTGCCGGAGCAGTTCCTCAGCACGGTGGAAGAACGCGTTGCGGCCACGAGTGATCTTCGATTCGATACCGCCGGTCGGCGGAGTCTGTGAATGCAGGCCGGCTTTGATCGAATCGACGAGGTCGGTGAGGCTGCGGTCTTCGACGCCGTCGAGTACGCGGAGGGCGTGGTTGTACTGGATCTCGTCGAGCTGACCGAGAGCGAGGTCCGAGAGCGCTCGCGCCCCGATGGCGAGCCGATGACGATCATTCATTCCGCGCCGAATCACCACCTCGCGCGCGGCAAGATAGAAGAGAACGAAGACGACGTACATGATCGCGATGGCAGGTTGGTAGAAGTAATCAACGTCGGCGGTGACGAATTTTCCGACCTCGTCGATGAAGAGACCGAATCCGATTCCGCCGACGAGCGTGGCCAGGTCACGCGTGCGAGAGCCATCGGTGATGGCGGTCGCGACGATGGCGACGGCCATCAGCAATCCGCCCCAGAGAACGTGTGCGATGTGGAGGGCGCCGCCCCCGATCTGGGGATAGCCCGTTGCCGCCAGATAAGCGCGGGTGATCAGCACGGTCGCGACGCCGGCGAACAGGAACAATTCGAAACGAGCGAGTGCCGCGCGGTCGTAACTGTGCGGCAGCGTCAGCGCGTTCCGGTCCTTCGTCGTCATTGCGGAACTCCCAGGTTTCGATAGCGCGCGATACGGGAGGACTGGCGATCGGTGTCCGACTCTTCGGCAAGCATGAAGAGTTCGTGCGCTATCGCAGCCCCTACCCTCTTGGAGAATTCCACGGGTTCGTCGGCCGCGTCAGGCGTTTCGGGAATGATCGCGTCGATTACGCCGTCTCGAAGCAGATCCAACGAACGAATGCCCTGCGCTGCCGCCATCTCCGGTGCGTGACTGATGTCGCGATGGACGATCGCGCTTGCGCCTTCCGGCGGCAGGGGAGCGAGCCACCCGTTCTGTGCCGCGAGTACCCGATCGGCGGGCAGCAGCGCGAGCGCCCCGCCGCCTGTTCCCTGACCGAGCAACACCGACACTGTCGGGGTCTTCAGCGTCACGAGGTCGGCGATGCAACGGGCGATCTCAGGGGCCAGTCCACGTTCTTCAGCTTCTTTGGACAGCGAGGCGCCCAAAGTGTCGATCACGAGGACAAGCGGGAGTTGTAGTTCTTCGGCAAGTTTCATGCCCCGTCGCGCTTCCCTGAGCGCGGCCGGTCCCATCGTGGTGAGCGCGGATTGGCCACTGCGGTCCTGGCCGAGCAGGATGCACGGAAAGCCTCGGAAGCGGGCGAGCGAGAGCAAGATCGTCTTGTCGGTTTCACCCTGCCCGGTGCCGCTGAGCGGTACCTGTTCAGTTGCGGCATGGCGGAGCAACTGCCGGATGCCGGGTCGATCGGCCCGGCGCGAGAGCATCACCGACTGCCAGGCGGGAACATCGGGAATCTCGGGTGAGGGAATCGGGTCCGTGGCCGCCGGGGCCGGGGGATCGGTGAGCACGCACAACGCTCGATTGACCAGCAGACGGAGGCGGTCGACGGGTACGACGCCGTCGATAACGCCGTTGCGATACAAGTTTTCGGACGTCTGGATACCGTCGGGAAACTTTTCGCCGTACAGCGATTCGTAGACACGGGGTCCGAGGAATCCCACCAGAGCACCGGGTTCCGCGACGGTGATGTGGCCGAGGGATCCCCACGAGGCAAAGACCCCGCCGGTGGTGGGATTGCGCAGGTATACCAGGTAGGGCAGGTGTGCCGCTTTGTGAACAGCCACTGCCGCAGCGATCTTCACCATCTGAACGAAGGCGACGGTGCCCTCCTGCATCCGCGTTCCGCCAGAGGTGGGCGAGGCGAGCAGCGGGAGTTGTTCTGCCGTAGCACGTTCGACGGCGGTCACGATCCGCTCGGCCGCGGCGACTCCGATGGAACCGGCGAGAAAGCTGAATTCACAGGCAATTACCGCGACCCGACGGCCCCGAACCGTACCGACACCGGTGACGACGGACTCGTCCACTCCGCTCTTTTCGCGGGCCTTCGCCAGGTCTTCTGCGTATTTCGGGCCAGGTCCGACGTCGACGGGCGGGGAGTCCCAAGAGACGAAGCTCTCGGGATCGAGTACCGCAGTGAGTAGTTCTTCGGCCGAGATTCGCACAACGTCCTCCAAGTAAGCAGCACCCCGTCCAGGATGAACCTACCTGGACGGGGTGCCGCCGGGATCGCGTGGCGCCAGTTGTGCGCCGGAGAATCAGCGTCCGAACGCCTCTTTCCATGACACGACTTTGCCGATACGAAGGATGGAGCGCTGGTAGATCTTTGCCGCGATCATCGACAGCGCAGCAGTCACGACCAGCATCAGCAGAATCGTTCCCACGATCTGGAACGGAGAAGCAACGCCGGCGGAAATGCGCAGGGGCATGAGGATTGCCGAGAACGGCGGAATCCAACTCAACACGTTGCTCAGGGTTCCTTCTGGATTGCTCACCGAAACGAAAGCCACGCTGACCATCGCCATGACGAGCAGCGCGAGAGGCATCGCGGTGGCGTTGACGTCCTCCTGCCGCGAGACCATGGACCCGGCGGCGGCGTACAGCACGGCGAAGAAGAGGAAGCCGAGAATGAACCACCCGAGAGTGCCGAACAGAACGCCGATTGCGGTGCCCGTCACGGTCAGGACGCCCGTCGCCAGTCCGGTGGCGACGCCCGCGACGGCATAGGCAGCCATCTGCATCAGGCCGACAGCACCGATTCCGAGAACCTTGCCCCACAACAACTGCAGCGGACGAAGAGTGGAGAGCAGCAGCTCGACCACGCGACTGGACTTCTCCTCGACGACGCCCATCGCCACGTACGTTCCGAACAGCAGGATCTGCATGTACAGGAGCACCACAGCAGCGATCGACATCGCTATGCGTTGGCCCTGTTCGGGATCCGGGGGATCGATGGCATCGATGGTGACCACTGCGGTGGACGTGGCTTCGGCGAGCTGAGCCGGATCGATCCCCGCGGCGGAGAGCGCATTCGATTGTGCCTGTTGTGCAACGGAACTCTCGATGACGGCGCGCAGATTCGTGGGCACTTCCTTCTTGGTCACGACAGTGACGCCGCCGCCCGATCCAGCGATCACGGCCACGTCGAGGTCGCCGTCCTTGACCTGGTTACGCGCGGTTCCGTCGTCGGAAACCTCCGTCACCGTCACCGGATTTCCGAGGGTGTCGCCGATGGACACCATCGTGGCACTGAGTGATTGGTTGCCGACCAAGCCGATCTTCGACTTGTCCTCGTCGCCGCCGGAGAAGAGTGAGAAGGCGATGATGCCGCCGACGATCGCGACCAGGATGATGACGTTGCTGATCACAAAACTCTTCTTCGAGATCTGCGTCATGAATTCGCGTCGGGCGACCAACCCGATGGCTCGACCTCCGCTCAACTGGTTGCTCATGCGGCTACTACCTCTCGGAACAGATCGGTCAGTGACGGACGTCGTAGCGTGAACTCGTGCACCGGTCCGGTTTTCAACGCTGCATGCAGGATCTGCTGATCGTCGGCGGTTCCGTCGACGCTCAGGAGCGTTCGACCGTCGAGGTGGCTCAGTGTGGTGACACCGATCAGATGGTGTGCCCAGCCGACCGGCGCGTCAGGGGCGAAGACTTCGATTCGGCCGTCGCCCTTGCCTCGTAGTTCGTCGACGGTTCCGATCTCTCGCATGCTGCCGCGGCTGATGATGCTCACGCGATCGCACAGGCGCTCCACCAGATCCAGCTGGTGGCTGGAGAAGATTACGGGAACACCGGTGCGAGCCTTCTCGACCAACACGTCACTCATGACATCGACCGCTACGGGGTCAAGGCCCGAAAACGGTTCGTCCAGAACGAGTACCGCTGGATCGTGAACCAGCGCGGCCGCGAGCTGCACACGTTGCTGATTACCGAGGGACAGGGAGTCGACGGTGTCCTTGACGCGTTCGGCGATACCCAGACGTTCGGTCCATCGCTCTGTCGCCGCGTGCGCGTCGGCTTTCGAGAGCCCATGTAGCTCGGCCAGATAGGAAAGTTGCGCGCCCACCTTCATCTTGGGGTAGAGGCCGCGTTCCTCCGGCATGTATCCGATAGTGCGACGCACGTCGAGGTCGACGGGTTTGCCGCCGAGGCGAACTTCCCCCGAATCTGCTCCGAGCACACCCAGCGCAATGCGCATCGTGGTCGTCTTGCCGGCGCCGTTGCTGCCGACGAATCCGAAGATCTCGCCTGGTCGCACTTCGAAACTCAGGTTGTCGAGTGCAACGACGTCGCCGTAGCGTTTCGAGATGCCGTCGATCGTGAGGGTGGCTGACATGGGTCCTTCCCATCGGTCGAGTGGTGCGCTTCGGAAATACGGGTCAGAGGTCGAACTCTTCGGAATCAATCGGATCCGGGTCTGGATTGGTCCACGAGAGAATCATCGCGGGCGTGCACGCGCCGATCAGCATTGCAGTCAGTGCCAATAAACCTCCCGAGTAAGGCAGTCTCTCTACATTCCACTGCACCGACGAGGTGAAAATGAGGAAAATGGCGACAATGAAGACCAACGATTGAGTCACGCTCAACCCGACGGAACGGGCGTCGTTGCGTTGCTGGATCTCCCATTCGTCCAGAGCATGCCGCGGCGCATCCCCTTGCCTGCCCGACACGATTTGAAGTGAAGACCACGTCGGTAGGAACAACAGGGTGAGGACCGGCCATGCCACCGCGAACAGTGGGTTGAACAGGCACGCTATGCCGATGGCAACCATCGTGGCGAACAGGACTCCGAGGGCGATGACGAGCATCCGCCGACGTCGACGGGTTCGCCAATTCGGGAGCCAATGTCGGAACGTCTCCTCGTTCTGCAGGAACCGCCGAGTGCGGTGGGCCTGGTAGCGGTCGATCAGATTTGATTCAGGCACTGGGCTTTTCACTCCCCTCGGTAGTGCGGTCAGATCGGTAGACCTCCGTCGACGGTGCATTCCGGTAGACCTCCGTCGACAGCGGCCCGAACTCCGTCCGGGAGAACACCGCTTCGACCGGAAGGTCGAACACCCAGCAGATCCTGAACGCGAGATCCAGGCTGGGGTAGTGATCGCCGCGTTCGAGCGCCCCCACCGTCTGCGGGTTGACGTCGACGAGTTGTGCAAGCTGGGCCCGACTCATCTTCCGCTCGGCGCGAAGCACTCCGATGCGATTGAAGATGGGGAGCGCGTCTCCCCGTCGGACTGGGCTCATGCATCAAAGTGTTGTAAAAACCCAACAGTTTGTCAACATGAACCGCGAAGATGCCGTTTCTGGGTGGTGTCGGCGGATAGGGTTCGGGCAACAGAAGGGGCGTCGCATGGTGGTCGAAAAGTTGGTGCTCGAGAAGTCCTGTCTCGTCGTGCAGGTGCGCGAGGACGGTAGTTACAGCGTGGGACCGCAAGGGCGTGAAGTGGTCTGGCGCGATGCGATGGAAAAAGGTGCCGTCATCGGTATCGGTCAGCACACTCCAGGGGACGTTGAGGGTGAATCGTGGTGGGTCGTGTACGGCCAGTCGGACGCCGGGGCAGACGTCACCGTTCGACTCGAGGATGGATCGCACGTGCCGGTGGGCCGTATCGGTGAGATTTTCGCCAGCGAATGGGTGAGTACCCCGCAGCAGGCCTTGCTGTATCGGTCCGATCGCCCGGTGGAGTCGCAGCCCACCAATCTCTCTGTGCTGTTCGCCAGGCCGAAGTTCATGCCCAAAGCGGCGTTTCCGGAGAATGATCGCTTGTAGTTGCAGCGAGCTGCCGTCGGGAGGCTGGCGGCCATCTTCTCGAAAGATTACGGTACGTACTGTACTGTTTAAGAATGGCAACTTGGCCGAACGAACTCGCAGTAGTGCAAGTGCGCATAGCGCGACCCACCGACAGGCTCGACGACGTGATTGCGTTCTATCGCGACTGTCTGGGATTGCCCGAGCTCTACCGGTTCTCCGGTCATGCCGGGTACGACGGAATCATGCTGGGGCTGCCGGATTCGAACTACCACCTCGAATTCACGACCCACGAAGACGGAAGCCCGTGCCCGGCGCCGACGCAGGACAACCTGTTGGTGCTCTACTTCGCCGGCGAGTCGGCGATGTACGAGGTAGTTCAGCGGTTGGGTGAAGCAGGGCACGAACCCGTTGGCGCCGAGAATCCGTATTGGGAGGAGAATGCGGGGATGACTTTCGAAGATCCCGACGGCTGGCGTCTGGTGCTCATGCCGCGACCGGTGCTGTAGATGGTGCGCGCCCGCGACGAGCGGATCGACGACGCCGTACTGGCGGCAACCCTGGAGTTGTTGGGGGAGAACGGTTATGCGGAGCTGTCGATCGGTTCGGTGGCGACGAGAGCCGGCGTGCACCGACCCGCCATCTACCGGAGATGGCCGTCGAAGCGGCATCTGGTGGTCGACGTCGTCGTGGCGCACATCGGCACTGATCCAACGCCGGACACCGGCGATCTCAGGGCAGACCTGGTCGCCGGCATCACGACATTGGTTGTGGGACTGAGCGAAACGGTAGTTGGGCGGATCCTGCCCGCGTTGGTCGCGGATCTGGCGGCGGACCCGGAATTGGCGCGGGATTTCCAGTCGGCATTCTTTCAGCCACGACGCGATTCCACTGCGGCAGTGCTGGAATCGGCGCGGCTACGCGGCGACATTCGGAGCGACTTCGACCTGGACTTCGTCCTGGACGCGCTGGCGTCGCCGATCTATTACCGAGCGTTGTTCCGTCACTTACCGCTGGACGCGCTCCTGGCCGAGCAGTCCGTCGATTCTGTGCTGCTGACGTTGACTCCCCACGAAAATTCCTGAAGCCGTTTCGATTCAGTTCAATTCGACTGGATCGGGTCCGACACGGCTGTCGGTGTTCAGCGCTGCGATGGCAGCTGACTCGTCGGTATCGAGTGCGAAGTCGAAGATTGCGGCGTTGTCGCGCATGCGGGCAGGTGTCACCGACTTCGACAAAACGGTGTGTCCCTGTTCGAGATGCCAGCGCAGAATGATCTGCGCTGGGCTCTTTCCGTGTGCTGCAGCGATTTTCCCGATGGTCGGGTCGTCGAGGATAGTTCCCTGTCCCAGTGGGCTCCATGCCTCGATTTCGATGCCGCGACTTCGCGCGTATTCCCGTGACGCGTGCTGTTGCAGTCTGGGGTGCAATTCGATCTGGTTGACGGCCGGGGTGATCGAGCTGTGCTCGGCCAGCAGTTCGAGGTGCTCGGGCAGGAAGTTGGACACGCCGATCGCACGGGCGCGGCCGGAGGCGAGGATCTCCTCGAAAGCGGCCCACGTCTCCACGAACAGGCCCTTTGCCGGTGCCGGCCAGTGGATCAGATACAGGTCGACGAAGTCGAGGCCGAGCTTGTCGAGGCTCGTGTCGAACGCGGCGAGCGCTCTGTCGTGGCCCTGATCGTCATTCCACAACTTGGTGGTGACAAACAGCTCTGACCTCGGAACACCCGAACTAGCGATGGCGCGGCCGACACCGGCTTCGTTTCCGTAGATTGCGGCCGTGTCGATGTGGCGGTAGCCGATCTCGAGAGCGGTGGCAGTGACCTCTTCGGTCTGTGCGTCCGGTACCTGGAAAACGCCGTACCCGAGTTGCGGGATGGTGATCGGTTCGCCGGTGGTTCCGTGAGTCAGTGTGCGGTCGGGGATCGACAACATTGAAGAGCGCCTTTCAAGACTGGGTGTGGCGGTTCGACGGGCGATCGTGTCGCCCGTGCCCACCTATGCCGCGCATGCAACTATTGCGTGCGCCTGATAAATAGTTGCACACGCGGGTTGTCTGCGCAAGCAGAGTCGGTTGGCTACTCCTCGAAGAGCTGTCCGTTCTCCATTCGCCACCGGCGCGTACTTCGGGTGGACTGCAGCATGCGTCGATCGTGAGTGACCAGGAGGAGGGTCCCTTCGAAGGATTCCATCGCCTGCTCGAGCTGTTCGATCGCCGGAAGGTCGAGATGGTTCGTCGGCTCGTCCAGTACCAGTAGGTTCACGCCGCGAGCTTGGAGCAAAGCAAGTGCAGCCCTTGTTCTTTCGCCGGGGGACAATGAAGCGGCAGATCGGAGTACGTGGTGTCCGCGCAGGCCGAACTTGGCGAGCAGAGTACGGACATCGGCATCGGGCCAGTCCGGAACCTGAGCGCCGAAGGCCTCCACGACTGGTTGATCACCTTCGAACAATCCACGCGCCTGATCGATCTCACCGATCGCGACACCGGAGCCCAGCGACGCGATGCCCTCGTCCGGGACGAGTTTGGCGAGCAGGACGTTCAGGAGGGTGGTCTTGCCGGCTCCGTTCGCGCCCGTGACGAGGATTCGATCGCCCCAGTCGATCTGTGTCGTGACCGGACCGAACGTGAACTGACCGCGAGTTACCTTGGCACCATTCGTGGTTGCGACAACGGATCCGGACCGCGGAGCTGCTGCGATCTCCATGCGAAGTTCCCACTCCTTGCGCGGTTCCTCGACCACTTCGAGTCGCTCGATGCGACGTTGGGTCTGGCGTGCCTTCGCGGCTTGCTTCTCCGTCGACTCGGTCCGCAATCCGCGTCCGATCTTGTCGTTGTCCTTGGCCTTACGACGCGCATTGCGGACGCCGTGTTCCATCCAGTTGCGCTGCATCTGTGCGCGATCTTCGAGATCGGAGCGGGTGCCTGCGTATTCCTCGAACGCCTCGCGTGCGTGCTGGCGGGCGATCTCGCGTTCGGCGAGGTAAGACTCGTAGCCGCCGTCGTAAACGGCGATGTCCTGTTGTGCCAGATCGAGTTCCACGATCCCCGTGACGGTGCGCGAGAGGAACTCGCGATCGTGGCTCACGACAACCAGCGCCGCTCGGGTCTCGGCGACAAATCGCTCCAACTGCTCGAGACCCCGCAGGTCGAGATCGTTGGTGGGTTCGTCCAACAGGAGAATGTCGTAGCGCGAGAGCAACAGCGACGCGAGCCCGGCGCGTGCGGCCTGACCGCCGGACAGTGCCGTCATGTGAGCTTCGAGCGGAACTCCGAGCCCGAGTTCTTCGACCACCTTCTCAGCGCGCTCGAACAGATCGGCGCCGCCGAGAGCCAGCCAGCGTTCGAGAGCCGGAGAGTACAGATCCTCCTCCGCTTCAGCCAGGGTTTCGGCCGCGGCGTTCATGACCGCCTCGGCGTGCGCGACGCCGGTGCGTCGGCCGAGGAACTCGAGGACGGTCTCGCCCTCGATGCGGTCGGGTTCCTGCGCGAGATAGCCCACCGCAGCGTCTGGCGGGCTGAGGATGATCGAACCTTCGACGTCGGCAGTTCCGATTCCCGCCAGTGCAGTGAGAAGCGTCGACTTGCCGGCGCCGTTCGCGCCGACGAGGCCGATGACGTCGCCGGGCGCGACGGTGAGATCGAGGTCGGAGAACAGAGTGCGTTCTCCCCGGGAGGCAGAGAGGCCGCTGATGCGCAGTGTTGCAGTCACCTGAGAAGTATCCCCGGCGCTGTGCGCCTGTGTTAATCGGTGCTGTGCGCCTTTATTAACCGCGGGCGGTTAATAAAGGCGCACAGCAGTCAGTCACGGACCAGGTGGTACCAGCACGGATGTGCCGCACGGACCGGAAGTGGCGATTCACTCACGTCGGCGGCCGTACTCGAGGCCATCGACCAACCGTCGAATACTCGCATGACGTCCTCCTCGGAGACGCCATGTGGCATCGGCCAACGGTGACCTGGCCCGAATGCGAACATCACCATGGACGCTCCCGGTGCGGTGATCGCGTTGACCGACCTCCCGTAGTCCCGTCGTTGATGATCGGTGAGCCCGTGAAAACAGCCGATGTCGAGCACCAGCATGTGCCCGCCGTCGACAGCAATGTGCAGGTCTGCCGCGTCCTCGTGGAGGAACCGGACGTCGACGTGTGCTTCACGCGCGTGAATGCGCGCTTTGTCCAGCGGTTCCTGTTCGGCGTCGACGCCGGTGACGTGCCACCCGCGTTGCGCCAGCTCGATGGAATGGCGTCCGGTGCCGCAACCGATATCGAGTGCGCGGCCACCTTCCGGGAGGGGAATCGCATCCAGAAGGCCGGACAGTTGAGCGGCGAAGCCGTGACCGGTGTGCTCCCATGGAGTGACGCCGACCTTGTAGGCGAGGCGATATCCGAGATTCATCGCTCTCTCTTTTCTCGAGGCGATTCGATTACTTGTATTCCAAGGTAGACCGGCATTTCGGGTGCGACAAGGGTGCGAAGAGGAGGTTCGGTGGGGAATGCCTCCTGGCGCCCGCGCGTTGGATCCACATATGACCGAGACCAACGATGTGACCTCTGTACCGACCATTGTTCTGAACGACGGTAAGACGATCCCCGCACTGGGATTCGGTGTGTTCCAGGTTCCGGACGACGAGACGCAGGAAGCCGTCTCCACCGCTCTGAAGACCGGTTACCGCAGTATCGACACCGCCAAGATCTACGGCAACGAGGTGGGCGTCGGCCGCGCGATCGCCGAATCCGGCATCGCCCGCGAAGACCTGTACATCACGACAAAACTGTGGAACGACGATCAGGGCTACGACTCGACGCTTGCCGCCTTCGACGCCAGCCTCGACAAGTTGGGTCTCGACTACCTCGATCTGTACCTGATCCACTGGCCGGTTCCGTCCAAGGACTTGTACGTCGAGACCTTCAAGGCATTCCAGAAGCTCAAGGCGGACGGACGGGTTCGATCCATCGGCGTCTCCAACTTCACCATCGAGAACCTCGAGCGTGTCATCGGTGAAACCGGTGAGGTGCCGGTCCTCAACCAGATCGAGCTTCACCCCAAGTTCAACCAAGCCGAACTGCGCGCCTTCCACACCGGCAAGGGAATCGCGACGGAAGCGTGGAGCCCGCTCGGCCAGGGAACTGTTCTCGGTGACCCCGTCATCACCGCTATCGCCGACGCTCATGGCGTCACCGCGGCTCAGGTGATCATTCGCTGGCACCTGCAGATCGGAAACGTGGTGATTCCGAAGTCGGTGACCCCCGAACGTATCGCCGCAAACTTCGATGTCTTCGGATTCGAACTGACGCCGGAACAGATCAACGCGATCGGTGCTCTCGACGACCCGGCCGGCCGCATCGGCCCCGACCCGGTCACGCTCGGCAGCTAGAACTTCCGGTAGACCCACGAACGGCACTCCCGCAATCGCGGGAGTGCCGTTCTGTCGTGCGAGGTCAGTTCAGGTGCGTGCGATGTTCTGCAGTGAATGCGATGTGCTCGTCCGCGCGTCCGGTGCGGAGTTTCTCGACCCACTCGGGATCGGCGAGCAGCGCGCGTCCGATGGCAACCATGTCGAATTCGCCCCTATCGTACTGAGCTTCGAGACGCTCCAGCCCCGTGACAGCCGATGCGGCGTCGCCGGTGAATGCCGTCGTGAACACGGAGTCGAGTCCGACCGAGCCGACGGTGATGGTCGGCAACCCGGTCAGCTTCTTCGTCCAGCCGGCGAGGCCGAGCTTGCCGTCTTCACCGTCGAGTTCAGTGAACGCCGGTTCCCAGTGGCGCCTCGTCGACGGATGCAGAACGTCGACGCCGGCGTCGACCAGGGGAGTGAGGATGCGGCCGAGTTCAGCAGGGCTCTGGGCGATACGAGCGTCGTAGTGGCCGGACTTCCACTGTGAGAATCGGTAGACGATCGCGAACTCGTTTCCGACAGCCTCTCGGATTGCGGCGACGACCTCGGCTGGGAAGCGGGTGCGGGCTTCCAGTGATCCGCCGTATTCATCGGTGCGGACATTGGTTCCGGCCCACAGGAATTCGTCGAGCAGGTAACCGTGCGCTCCGTGCAACTCGAGACCGTCGAAACCGGTGTTCTTCGCGTTGAGTGCGGCGTCGACCCACGACTGCTTCAAGGTGTCGAGATCCGAGGTGGTGAATTCTCGTCCCAGACGGGTGCCGTCCAGCGCCAGGCCGGAGGGGCTGACGGTTTCGACCTCGGGGTTCAGACGCGAGTTTTCGCCGCGCTCGACTCCGAGGTGCCACAGCTGAGGAATGATCGATCCACCCTCGGCGTGCACGGCGTCGACTACCGACTTCCAGCCGCCCAGGCTCGAATCACCGTAGATGCGCGGTACGCGGGTGTGCGGGCCGGCTGCCGGGTCCGGGATATAGGTGCCTTCCGTGATGATCAGGCCGACCCCGCCCGCTGCGCGACGACGGTAGTACTCGGCCACGTCGGCGCCGGGGATTCCGTCAGGAGAGAAGGCGCGAGTCATCGGGGCCATCGCAAAACGGTTGCGCAACGAGAGTGATTTGACCTCGAAAGGCTCGAAGAGGCCGCGCAACGCGGGGGCCTCGGGTGCTGTCGATGTGTCGGGAAGAGTCACGGGTTTGTTCAACGCGGCGGACCCTCGACCTATTCCGCCGCCTGACTTTATCTCACCGAAATCTGCAAAAGGTTGCGTACGTTCGGTTTTCGATTGATGTCCACGTCGACCAAACTTAGTTTGTGCATTAACTATTAACATGCGATATGGTCGTGCGGAAAGTTCTTGAGGGTGGTATCGAGCACGAAAGAGGACGCGCGAGCATGACAACAACGGTGCCGGACGAGCGGACCGGAGAGCTGGAGCCGATTCCGGAGCGGCCGTACCCGAAGCGTCGTGATCCCAAGGGGTCGTGGATGTTCGACATGATCAAGACCACCGATCACAAGAAGATCGGGATCATGTACATGATCACGGCTTTCGTGTTCTTCTTGATCGGCGGCCTGATGGCCCTGTTCATGCGTGCGGAACTGGCTGTCCCCGGGATGCAGTTCCTCTCGAACGAGCAGTTCAACCAGTTGTTCACCATGCACGGCACGATCATGTTGCTGCTGTACGCGACGCCCGTCGTTTTCGGCTTCGCGAACTACATACTTCCGCTGCAAATCGGTGCCCCGGACGTGGCCTTCCCGCGCTTGAACGCATTCGGCTTCTGGCTCTTCACTTTTGGTGGTTTGATCGTACTCGGCGGATTCCTCACGCCGGGCGGCGCTGCCGACTTCGGTTGGACTGCGTACACCCCGCTGTCGGGTGCGGTGCACAGCCCCGGCGTCGGAGCCGACCTGTGGGTCTTCGGACTGACAGTAGGCGGTCTCGGCACTATTCTCGGTGCGGTCAACATGATCACCACGGTGATCTGTTTGCGCGCACCAGGCATGACGATGTTCCGGATGTCGATCTTCACCTGGAATATCTTCATCACCAGCATCCTGATCTTGATGGCGTTCCCGCTACTGACCGCCGCATTCATGGGACTGTTCGTCGACCGCCATCTCGGTGGACACATCTTCGACCCAGCGTCAGGTGGAGTTCTGTTGTGGCAGCACCTGTTCTGGTTCTTCGGGCACCCCGAGGTGTATATCATCGCGCTGCCGTTCTTCGGCATCGTCTCGGAGATCTTCCCGGTCTTCAGCCGTAAGCCGATCTTCGGATACACCGGTTTGGTTTACGCGACACTGGCGATCTCAGCTCTGTCCATCGCGGTGTGGGCTCACCACATGTATGCGACGGGTGCTGTTCTCCTGCCCTACTTCTCGTTCATGACGTTCCTGATCGCCGTGCCGACAGGTGTTAAGATCTTCAACTGGATCGGCACGATGTGGAAGGGGCAGTTGACCTTCGAATCGCCGATGCTGTTCTCGGTCGGCTTCCTGATCACCTTCCTCTTCGGTGGTCTGTCGGGCGTTATTCTCGCGAGTCCGCCGATCGACTTCCACGTCACCGACACGTATTTTGTTGTCGCCCACTTCCACTACGTGGTCTTCGGTACGGTCGTGTTCGCCACGTACGCCGGTATCTACTTCTGGTTCCCGAAGATGACCGGTCGCATGATGGACGAGCGCCTCGGCAAGTGGCACTTCTGGACCACGTTCGTCGGCTTCCACGGCACTTTCCTCGTCCAGCACTGGCTCGGTGGCGAAGGTATGCCCCGTCGTTACGCCGACTACCTGCCCTCGGACGGATTCACGGTGCTGAACTCGGTGTCCACGATCTTCGCCTTCGTGCTCGGCGCGTCGACACTGCCGTTCATCTGGAACGTTTTCAAGAGTTACCGCTACGGCGAGGTGGTCACCGTCGACGATCCGTGGGGTTACGGAAACTCGCTGGAGTGGGCGACCACCTGCCCACCGCCGCGTCACAACTTCACCGAGTTGCCGCGCATCCGTAGCGAGCGTCCGGCGTTCGAGCTGCACTACCCGCACATGGTGGAGCGAATGAGGGCGGAAGCGCACGTGGGCCTCACCGGGCAACCCACGTCGACGTTGGAGAAGAGTGACGATCGTCGCCAGATTGATTAGTGCGATAATAGTTACTGCACTAATCAATCTGGTAACATCGGATTCATGACGACGAAGGCTCCGCAGACGCAGATGGACGATCCGCTGGCTCTCGACCGGCAGGTGTGTTTTGCACTTGCGGTCGCGAACCGGGCAGTCCTGTCCGTCTACCGGCCACTGCTCGAGCCGATGGGCCTCACACATCCCCAGTATCTGGTGATGCTTGCCCTGTGGGGGAAGTCGCCGATGGCGGTCAAGGAAATCGGGCAGGCATTGCAGCTCGATTCGCCGACACTCTCGCCGCTCCTCAAGCGACTCGAGGCGTCCGGGTTGATCACGCGAACCCGTAGCCGCGCCGACGAACGTCAACTCGACGTCGACCTCACCGAAGCCGGTGTGGCACTGCGTGACGAGGCGGAGAAGATACCGCCGGCGGTTGTCGCGAAGCTCGGCGTCAGCCTCGCCGAACTCGAAGAACTCCACAACGTTCTGACGCGGGTCAACGAGGCCGCGCTCCGCGCCGGCGCTTTGGACCAATGAGAGAAATGTGATGACCACATCTGAAAGAAACGTGACGACTGCGTCAAGACCGATGCGTACCGAACAGGTGACTTCCGTGACTTCCAAAAAGCAACGCACGAGCCCGAATCCCCTTCAGTGGTTGGGTTATTCAGTGGGGCGCAAGTTGCCCGATTCGATGCAGGACTGGGTGCGAAACGACCTGATCGGTGACTGGGCTGTGCCACGTCACCTGATCCGCAGCATGGTGCCGTTCATTCCCGTCTTCGCGGCCTTCATGCTCTTCCCCGGGCCGTGGGCCCTGCGGGCGTCGATGGTGCTGCTCGGAGTGCTTCTGGCGCTGTTCTATTCGGTCTCCTACATGGCTCAGAACAGGTCGCGTCGCCTCGAGCGTCACGGTTTGCCTTCCGACCTCGAGAACCCGAAGAAGATCTCGCGCCACGACGCCGAGAAGGCCGCCTACGAGAAGTTGCACGGCGGCCCCGCGACCTAGACGCTTCGGTCAGATGCCGTGAAGGGCGCTGCCGCCGTTCATCTCGCAGACGCCCTGCTCCATGGCCGCCGAGAAACCACCTTCAGGGTCGGTCGAGCGAAGAGCCGATTCGACGTCCTGCTCTACCAGGTATCCGTTGATTGCGATCGCCGCGGTTGAACCTGCAGCCGCAGCATTGATTACCTGTGCGCGAGGGTCGACGACGTTGCCGGCGCCCCAGATACCGGGAACACTGGTGGCGCCGGAATGATCGACAGCCACGAATCCCGTGGGGCTGGCTTTGCAGCCGAGTCGCGTCAGATGTGCGTCGTTCGGAACGAAACGCGGCGCAACGAACAGTGCTGAGCGCGCAACCAGTTGGCCGTTGTCGAGTTCGACGGCTTTCAGTTTGCTTTTCTCGCAGACCAATCCAGATACCGATCCGTCGGCAACCGTCACTCCTCGGGCAGCCAGTCGCGCGCGTTCGTCGGGGGTGAGCGAGATCTTGTCGGGGAAGAACGTCACATCCGACGACCACTGTCGGAGTAGAAACGCCTGGTGAAGTGACATCTCGCGAGCGTCGCCGCCGAGAACGCCGATCGGTTGGTCGCTGATCTCGTACGCATGGCAGTACGGGCAATGGAGCACGCTTTGCCCCCAAAGCTCCTGGATGCCTGGTTTTTTCGGGAGTGAATCCAGTAGGCCGGTGGCAACCAGCACAGTACGAGTTTCGAGCGTCGTGCCTCCCGACAGTTCGACGACAAAGCCGGGTTCGATACCGCGCCAGGAGATGTCGACTACGTCATCGCGTTTGAATTCGACTCCGTACGTCTGTAATTCGCTGCGTCCGACGGCGAGCAACTCACCTGGCGCCATGCCGTCTCGCGAGAGGAAGCCGTGCATGTGTGCTGCCGGTGTGTTGCGCGGTTTGCCGGAATCGATGACGGCGACCGAGCGCCGAGCACGACCCAACACCAGGGCTGCACTGAGTCCGGCGGCGCCACCGCCGACGATCACGGCGTCGAGGATCTCTGTTTCAGTGTGTGTTCGCATGAGCACAGATTGCTCGCGGAGGAGGTTCGTCAGCAACTAATGTTGCCATTTCTGGGAATCGTCGTCAGACTCGGCACCATGAATGTCAACGGTCCGCACATCGATGCCGCCATCTCGCAGATCGGCGCGCGCCTCAAACGCATTCGTACACAGAGGAACGTCACGCTCACAGCGCTGTCCGAGTCCACCGGTATTTCGAAGAGCACCCTGTCGAGGCTCGAAGCGGGGGAGCGTCGACCCAGTCTGGAGTTGCTGCTTCCGATCGCGCTTGCCCACCAAGTGCCGTTGGACCAACTGGTTGCGGCACCACAGGTCGCCGATCCACGTATCCAGAGTGCGCCTCGAAGCGTCAGTGGGCGAACGGTATTGCCGCTGACTCGGCAACCCGGTGGGCTGCAGGCATTCAAGATGACCATCCCGGCAAGCCAGACGGACCCCGACCCGCAAGTGCACGACGGCTACGAATGGCTGTACGTCTTGTCGGGGAGGTTGCGGTTGGTGTTGGCCGATCACGACATCGTGATGGGTACGGGTGAAGCTGCTGAATTCGACACCCGAAACCCGCATTGGTTCGGTAGTGACGGCGGCGGCCCGGTCGAGGTACTGAGTCTGTTCGGCCCCCAAGGAGAACGCATCCACGTACGGGCCAAGCCTTCGCCGAAGTGATGGCCAGTCATACTTTCATTCGATGCTGCCGGAAGCGAAGAGGACAGTGAGGATCCGTGCGAATCGAAATTGACGACCTGAGTCGGGATGTGGTCCGTGCTCTACTGACCGAACATCTCGCCGACATGCATGCGACCTCGCCCGCGGACAGCGTTCACGCGCTGGACATCACCGGGCTGACGGATAGCTCCGTGACCATGTGGACGCTGTGGAGCGAAGGTGACGAGCTACTCGGTTGTGTTGCACTCAAGGAACGGTCGTCGACCGGTGGCGAGATCAAGTCGATGCGAACCTCATCGGTAGCTCGAGGGCGTGGCGTGGGTACGCGACTTCTTCAACACGTCGTGGACGAGTCGAGACAACGCGGTTACCGGCAACTCGAATTGGAGACCGGCACACAGGACTTCTTCGATCCGGCACGCCGACTGTATGCGAGATTCGGGTTCGTCCCGTCTCCACCGTTCGGAAACTACCGCGAAGATCCGAACAGTGCATTCTTCGTTCTCACCCTGTGAGCAGCTCTCATTCGGTGAACATTCTGGCAGTTATTCGTCGTACTGCGCTCTCGGAGTTCATGATTGCGGTGTCGAGCACGGGCCGTTCCGTGGTCCACGGCTCGTAGTCTCGATCCAGGATTTCCTGCCACGTAGGTAGTACAAGATCCGGGATGTCGACGACTCGCCGTTCTGCGCGTCTGCGATGCTCGTCGGGATCCGAACAGATGACTTCGACACTGAGCAAGCGCGCCGAATTATGTTGTGCGGTAGCGGACCAGGCGTTTCGTGTCGCCTCGACTGGGTTGACGCATTCGACCACGACCGAGAGTCCCAGTCGCAATTGTTCGGCGGCGAGCGCGTACCCGGTGATGTATCCGGCGGTCCCGGATACATCAGCGATACCGCTGCGGATCAGCGACTGTTCGATGGTATCGATCCGCACGTAGGGGATCTTGTGATGCTGAGCAAGCACCCGCGCGATCGTCGATTTGCCGGTGGCCGGCAAACCACCGATCACGACCAGTGCCGCGTCGGCCGACGGCGGGGGGTTGTGTCCGGCATCCACCATCCCCGCAATGTACGGGGCGTCGTCGATTCACATCGACTCGCCCCGTACTCCTCTCAGTTCGAGGTCGCGAACTCTCGTGCTTCGAACGCCAGGTCGTCGGCGGCGGATTCCATCCGTGCTGTCGCACGGTTGGGCGCTGTGAGCACGGCGACAATCGGAACTGCCAACGCCAGCAGGCCGAGAACGAAGACAGGGAAGAGGAATGAGAACACTTCGAGTCCCTGCGGCGCCGGGGCTGCCGCGTCGTGAACAACCTCGACTGCGGCCATTCCGGTGTAGTGCATACCGACGACGGCGATGCCCATGATGATTCCGGCGACAAAACGCAGAATCGTGGACTCGAGCACCATGGTGAACCACAGTGCAGCGGTTCCGGCGACGACTGCGATGAGAACCGACAATGCAACGAAGAGCAGGTCGTAGTGGATCTCACCCTGAAAGCGCAAGGCGCGCATGCCGGTGTAATGCATGATGTTCACGGCGAGACCGGTCACCACGCCGCCGATCAGAAGCCGCGTCCAGCGGAATTCGGTCCCGATGATCAGCAGACCGACAAAAACAGCACCTACTGAGATGATCGCGGAGATCACGGTCCATCCGAGGTTGTATCGAATGGGACTGCCGGGGACTGCGAAGCCGAGCATGGCGATGAAGTGCATCAGCCAGATGGCGACACCACCGATCGACAGGGCAGCCATGGCGAGCCATCGCATGCGTGTGGCGGTTGTCGTCGCCGACGCTGAATGCCTGGTGCACGCCAGGCCGACTACCGACCCGACCACGGACACGACGTAGGCGAGCCCGAGCAGCCAGATTCCCATCGAGAAATGGTGCATTTCATCCGACATGCCAGTTCCTTTCGGCGACGATTCGCATCTGGTGATTCATCTAGACGACTGCTTCAGCTGCAAGTCGTTCGAGGGAGTACTCGGTGACGGCGATCAGCGCGCGTTTGGCCGATTCGCGGTTTCGGGCGTCGATCTCGATCATGGGAACGCGGTTGGGTAGCGCCAATGCCTGCCGGAGATCGCTCGCCGAATGGATTGGTGCGCCGTCGAAACGGTTGACCGCCACAATGAACGGGAGCCCTCGCGCCTCGAAGAAGTCGACTGCAGCGAAGCTGTCTTCCAGACGGCGCGTGTCGACCAGAATGACCGCACCGATCGCACCGGTGATCAAGTCGTCCCACATGAACCAGAAGCGGCGCTGTCCCGGGGTTCCGAACAGATAGAGGACCAGGTCGTCGGCGAGAGTGATGCGCCCGAAGTCCATCGCGACCGTCGTGGTGCTCTTGTCGGGAGTGGAACCGAGATTGTCGATACCGTCGCTGGCGTCGGTGACCATTGCCTCCGTGCGAAGGGGGACGATTTCGGAGACGGTCCCCACAAGCGTTGTCTTGCCAACACCGAAACCCCCGGCGATCACGATTTTTGTCGATTTCACGCGAGACGATGAGTCAGAGTGCCCGAAGTCCACTGAGGGTCCTTTCGATCAGTTCGCGTCGCTCGACTCGAGATGCGTCGCTTCGCAGAGTGGCATGTATTTCCAGTGATCCGGCTACTACGAGGTCGGCAACCAGTACCCGCACGACTCCGATCGGAACACCGAGGTGGGCAGCGATCTCGGCAATCGAGATCCGCTGCTCGCAGAGTGCGACGATCGATGCACGAATATCCTGCGGTGCAAGATTGTTCGAGACCACGTCCTCGATCGTCGCGATGATCGCTTCGAGCGGGAGGTCGATGGACGGCAGGGTCCGACCTTCGGTGAGCGCGTACGGCCGGACCAAGCTGGGTTCGGCGTCGTCGTACTCGGATTGATGGTGAGGCATCGAACTCAAATACCCTGCGACGTTCGCGGGGCAATGTCCATCGTGGTCCCGACGCGATCGACGAGAGTCGCCATTTCGTAACCGATCTGGCCGATGTCGCATCCGGCGACAGCGAGGGCGGCAAGGTAAGCGCCGCTACCGACGCCCATGAGAAGCAGGTAGCCGTTCTCCATCTCGACGACGGACTGCATGACGGCCCCACCGTCGAAGAGGCGTGACGCCCCCGCGGACAGGCTGGCGAGTCCGGAAGTGACAGCGGCCAATTGATCCGCCCGATCGAGCGGAAGGTGTGTGCTCGAGGCGGTCAACAACCCGTCGGCTGAGACGATGATCGCGTGACTCACACCCGGCACGTCTCGGGCAAAAGCCGAAACCAGCCAGTCGAGTGCGCGGGGAGTCTCTTGGGCTCCGACAGTGTTCACTGTTCTCCTTCATCGTTGTGCAACATCGTGGACGATTCGAAAGACTGTCCGCCATCGGGCTGATGGTCGGCGGCGCGCCGACGCCCTCGTTGTACTCCGGATTGGTAACTGCTCCAACCACGTTGGACGTCCGCCGGATTGGATGCATGGCGCTGTGTCGTACCGCCTCCGCCGACGGCACCGGGAACCAGGCGGGCTCCGCGATCTCGAATGGGCAGACCGGAATCGGCGATCTTGGTGACCGGCATCTCGAACGAGGTCCGAGCGGCCAGCCAGCCTTGATCCGCGTCGGTGGTCCACGAACTGCCGGTGGAAGCCGCTGAAGTCTCCGCCGTCGGATCCACGAGCCACTCCGACACCATCCGGGCGAAAATCGGCATCGTGGTCGGAGCAGAGGGTGCGCCGTTCGAGTTGCCGTCGCCCGCGCCGTCAGCCCTCGCCGATGCGCGAGCAGAGAGCCCGTCACGGGTGCGTGAGGAGAAGAATGCCGCAGTATTTGTCGGCGTCGGGGCTGAGAGCCGGTGCCGCGGCGGCGGGGTTGTCGACGGTTGTGGACCCACCGGGATCTCGGGACCCTGTGCCGGCGAGGTGAATTCCGGCGACGGAGTACGAACGGGAAGGGACGTCGATGTGCTTGTGCCTTCGGGATCGGGCAGAGGAGCGAAGGACGACACCGAGGTGGCGGGTGCAGCAGTGGTCGGAGTCGAGGTGCTGACTGCCGGTACTCCACTTGTGCCCGGAGTGCGACGTGGCAATCCCGAAGGCGCTGTTGCCGTAGGAGTGGATTGTGGTGTGATCGGGGCGAACGTCTCGGTCCGATCGGTACTGTTACCGGGCGTTCGACGCGGGAGATCAGCGAAACTTCTGGTCGCAGGCCGCGGGGGTGCGGAGTCGGTCGGGACGGGCTGTGACCATGACGGTGCGGGCGGTGTGGGAGGGGGAGTCCGATCGAGCGTGGGAACGGGTCCGGTTCGCGGCGTGCGGATCTCGGGTCCCCGAGACGAATCGAGTATCGACGTCGGTAGGAGCACCGTGGCGGTGATGCCGCTGTGCGTCGATGACGTTGCCGTCGGGCGCAGGCGCACAGAGATGTTGTAGCGACGGCTGATTCGGCTCACGACGAACAAACCCATGCGACGCGCTGTATCCGCGCTCATCTCGCCGCCGGCGGCGAGGCGCTCGTTGGCATCGAGGATATCGGCAGGCGACATGCCGATACCGAGATCTGCGATCTCGACGATCATGGAGCCGTCGATAGTGCGGGCAGCGTTGATGGAGACGGTGGTCTCCGGTGGGGAGTACCGCAGAGAATTGTCGAGCAGCTCAGCGATGAGGTGAACGACGTCCGGGGCAGCATGACCGGTGACGACTCCGGGCGGGATCTGCCCGAGTTCGACGCGTCGATACTCCTCGACGCCTGATACCGCGGCGCGAAGCGTATCGCCGAGAGCGACGGGGGCGGTCCTGGCGCGGCGTACATCGGTTCCGGCGAGGACCAGCAAGTTGTCGCCGTTTCGACGCATTCTCGCGGCGATGTGATCGAGCCGGAACAGATTCTCGAGGCGACGCGGGTCGTCTTCGTCCTGCTCCAACTGTTCGATCAAACCGAGTTGCTGGTCGACGAGGGACTTGTTGCGCCTCGACAGCGTTTCGAACATGTCGTTGACCTGGCGCCGCAGGGTGGCCTGCTCGCCGGCAAGCGTGATGGCCTGACCGTGCATGTCGTCCACCGCGCGCGCAAGCTCGCCGATTTCCTCGTGGGTGCGGATCGGGACACGGGCGAAGTCGAGTTCGTCGGTACTGGCACCTGCGCGAATTCGTTCGATCGCGTCGGGGAGTCCGCGTCGTGCGGCCTGCAATGCGGCAAATCGCAACCGGCGGATCGGATCGATGAGCGATCGGCTGATGACGAGGGCGATGGCCAGTGCCAGCAGAACCGCGCCGAGCACGATTGCAGTGTCACGGAGTGCTGCGGTTCGTGCTGCATTGGATTCGGCGGTGACGGTGTCGCCGAACTCGGTGACGGTGGTATCGGTCAGGCTGTTGTACTGGTCGTTGCCGGATTTCAGATCGGCGCCGACGCGACTCCCCAGAGGAGAGGTCGACGGCGTTGATCCGAGGGCGTTGATCCGGTTCTGAGCAGAGTTGCTGAGGGTCTGGACGGTGTCGTTACTCCCGTCGATGGCCAGAATGTTGTTCAGAGCGACCAGTTCGGCACCGGCAGCACTGACCATCGACGTACGAGCTTGCTGGTCCGGATCACCGGAGCCGAAGAGGATTCGTTGTTCGGCCAGCGCTCGTCGCGCTTCCCAGAGTGCGGAGAGTCGACCACCTTGTTCGCGCAGGACAGGGCGTTGAGAATGCTCGACGACGCTGGTGAAGGTGCTCGAGAGTGCGCGCGAGACTTCGCCGACCCGCGAAACCAAGCGTGCGGGAGCCACCGCGCCGGCGGCGATCTCCTCGGTGATGGAACGGCTCTCGGCGAGCGCCGAAGCCACTTGGTCGTTGAGGTCGCCGTCGGACTGGAACGCCCGCGCGGCGTCTACCAGTTGGTCCATTGCGTCCGAAACTGCTTGTGTTGCCGGGCCGGTGTCAGTGCGTGCCGATGCGGCTTCGGCGAGTTCGTACAGTGCGGATTCGAGGTTGATCGCCGCGGGCACTGCGAGGGCACGCTCGGACGAGGAACTCAGCTGTGCGGCTTCTTCGAGTTCTGTCTGAACTCGAAGTGCGCCGAGGACGACGGCGACGATCATCGGCAATGCGAGAACGGCGATGACCTTCCATCCCAGGCGCCATTCGCCGATCGACCACCAAGAGGTTGTCGTGTGTGAATCGTGTTTCATGCGGAACATGGCCCCTTCACGTCAACCCCCCGTGGGTCATTGCCCGAACCCCTTCAATCCGGTTTGACCAGAAGGGGTAGTTAGCTGAACGGTAACAGACTGTTCGCTGGCTCGCTACATCCCAGTTGGCTTCATGGATCGCCGATGACTATATCCGGATTGTAAGGCCAGGTGAAAGGGTAAACGGACAAGTGCGGCGAATGGGATAGCCGGGTTGTTCGATTCGGTAACTCGTCGACTCGTTGATATGCGGCGCGCGGGAATCTCCGGAGGGATCTGACTCAGGACCTGACATCGAAGACACGTCCGAACGAGGCGCACTCGCATGTCAGACTGTGGAAACCGCACCGATGACCGAATCGAACCTTGGAGCCATAGTGGGTGGACCTGCTCGCGACGCGTTGCGCGCGATCGCCGAACTGCTAGCCCCTGACAGCACTGTCGTCATCGACCGTGTGACTCTCGCGATCGACTATCCGGAACGGTATGTCGAAGTACAGAACGAGCTGTACTCACAGACGCTCGAGAAGCCGCACCCGGAATTGGCGTGGTTTGCTCTCGTCGACGCGTTGCACGACCGAAAACTCCTGGTCTGGGTGGACTGGAACGAGGACGCTGCCGAGGTTCTCGGTCAGCTACGAGCGCTCGAGTCGGCGCCGGCAGGATCGTGGGAGTGGGCGCAGAGTCTTGCCATGGCCTTCGATCGAGCTGCCGGACTCGAATCGCTTCTCGCTCGAGTCGGCGACAACATCACCGAGACGGGCGTTTCACTTGCCTGGCTCGACAGCGACAGCGATACGTTTCTCATCGCGCTCGTCCCGAGTGTTCACGGTGCAACACTCGTCGAACTCGCGCTGGCAGCCGGGCACTGCGTGCGCGTGTTCTAGAGTCTCAGCGTTTGCCGAGCAGGCGGCGCAATCCTTCGATTCGATCGCTCAGTCTGGGCGGCGTGCGCTCGGGATCCATCAGTGCATTTTCAGCGAGCACGTGGTCTTCGCCGTCGACTGTATTCCGGTCGAATTCGCGCAGACTGCGAGCGTCGGAGGTCGAGAGAGCGCGAACCGTCGACAACAGTGACTGCTCACCCAACGCGTCGTCGACTTCTTCCTCGGTGACGTCGAGGTGCTCGCTGAGTAGCCGGCGCCTCAATCCGATGATCGAGGCGCGCAACTCGACATCTGCGTCGTCGTCGGATTCGACGGCGATGTCGCACTCGGTGTCGAAGCCCATCGAACGGTTGTTGAGGTTCGACGACCCGATTCGCAGGAGGCGATCGTCCATCACGAGGACCTTGGCATGCACGTAAATTGGTGCACCGGAAGAGGTCACGGGATAGAACGCACCGAACCGGTCGTGGATATCGGCCGACCACAGCAAATGCAGCAGGTCGTGGCGTGCCCCGTCCATCGCCTTTTGTTCGAGCCATCCATCGGCATTGCGCGGAATGACCAGAACGATCTCCGGCCCGTCGGCCTCACGTAGACGCGCGGCAATCGCCTCGGCCAGCGTGCGTGAGGCGAGGTACTGGCTTTCGATGTACAGCGTGTGTTCTGCCCCGGCGATGGCCGCGAGATAGAGCGCCTCGATCTCGCGTACCTCTGTGCGTTCGCCGAGTTCCGGCAGCGTTCTGGCGATGGCCACGTCGACGACGCGCAAGGTAGGAGCCAAATTGACCGGCCACGGCGTCGCCGTGCTCTGGACCGGTGGGAGGTCCTCTCCGGTTGCGGATTTCCAGCGTGCCCGCGCTAATTCGCCGATGGCCGCGGCAGCATTGCCGTCGACCGCCGTGGTTGCGTCATGCCAAGGGCCGTAACGTCTTCCGCTCGGTGTGATCCGGTAGTCGTTGCGGTCGACGTGATCCGAGGTGTCCCAGCGGTCCACCGTCATGTCGATGCCGCCGCAGAACGCCAGAGCGTCGTCGATGACGATGATTTTCTGATGGTGCGCCGCACCCACGGGATGGGCGCCGTCGATCTCGAACCGCAGGCGCTCGTCGGTCAGCCAGTTGGACACGAAGACGGGAGTCATGCCGCGCCCAATTGCGGTGAACGCGCCGATGTTCCATTTGAGTACGAGGATTTCGAGGTCGGGTTTCTCGCGGACCAGCCAGCGGAGGAACATTCCCAATCGGTTGGGGCCGTCGAGCGTCTGCTTGCCTGGTTCGAGTTTGATGCGCGTGTCGAAGTCCCAGCCGATCAACATGATTCGCTTTTCCGCTTGCAGCATTGCGGACTTCGCATGATGAAAGTAGTCAGCGGCGTCGACGATGCAGGCAAGATTGTCCGCCGGTTCGATGCGCCAGCAGGTTTCGCCCGGAATCAGTATTCTGTTCATTCGCCGATTCCCAGGTACGCGGTCAGTTCGCGCGCTGCCGCTTGGCCGGCGCGGTTGGCTCCGATCGTCGACGACGACGGTCCGTATCCCACCAGGTGCACGCGAGGGTCGGCTTCGACCTGCGTGGCGAGGCGCCCGGTCATCGGGATTCCGCCACCCGGTCCGCGCAGGTGCAACGGCGCCAGGTGATCGAGTGAGCTACGAAAACCGGTGCACCACAAGATGACATCGGCGTCGACGACGGTACCGTCGGCCCACTTCACGCCGTTCGGAAGAATTTCGGAGAACATCGGCAGTCGATTCATCACACCACGCTCTCGCGCTGCCCGGATGGCAGGCGTCACGGGGAGGCCGGTCACCGAGACAACGGATCCCGGTGGCAGGCCGCGTCGTACACGATCTTCGACCATGGCAACCGCATCGCGGCCGATGTCCGGCGTGAACGGCTCGTCGCGGAACTCGGGTTCGCGCCGCGTCACCCAGGTAGTGGTCGTGACGCGTGAGATCTCGTCGAGCAGTTGGACGGCCGAGATACCGCCGCCGACCACCACAACATGTTTGCCTTCGAACTCCGCAGCGGTTCGATAGTCCTTCGTATGGAGCTGTCGGCCACGGAAGGACTCGGCCCCGCGATAGTGGGGGATGAAGGGGCGCTCCCAGGTTCCCGTCGCGTTGATCAAGCCTCGCGCCGCGAACACCCCCTGGTCGGTTTCGATTCGCAGTCGCTCTTCCCTCGGACACACCACCCGTGTGTGTACCGGGCGGTGGACGGGAAGTTCGAATTGCTTTTCGTACAGTTCGAAGTAATGGGGGACCGCCACCGATGCAGGCACTTGTTCGGCGTCTGTACCGGTGGTTTCCGCAAAGGACATCCCCGGGAGGTCGTGCACACCGTTGTCGGTGCTCAGTGTCAGGCTCGGCCAGCGGAACTGCCACGCTCCACCCGGACCGGACGCATGATCGAGCACCACGAACCCCGATTCGGGTTCGATTCCGAACTTGCGCAGGTAGTACGCGGCGGAGAGTCCGGCCTGTCCCGCGCCGATCACCACCACGTCAACCGGGTGTGGTTGCTGTGCGGCAAGGTCGTCTGTACTCATCGGTAATCTAACCTCCTGATGTACAGAACTTAGCTGCAGAGAAGTATGCGGACGGTAGCGGCGCCTCGGAACTCCCGTGTGTCGAGCCTTCCAGAAACGAAAGTGAGCGGACATGATCGGGTTCTCCCGTGACGGCAACGTCGTGACCATCGAGTTGCAGCGTCACGAGCGTCGTAATGCGCTCAGCGCCGAACTCTGCATCGCAATACGGGACGCGATGAACGCGGCAGTCGCCGAGCATGCGCACGTTGTCGTCATCACCGGTGAGGGATCGGCGTTCTGTGCAGGCGCGGACCTGTCCGGCGACGTCTACATGGAGGGCTTCACCGACCGCTTGTTCGAAATGCTCCGGTCGATCGACACGGCGCCCATCCCCGTCATTGCCGCTGTCAACGGTCCGGCCATCGGCGCCGGTACCCAGCTGGCCATCGCGTCGGATCTGCGCGTCGTGGCACCGACCGCTCGCTTCGGAATCCCCGCGGCCACCCTCGGAGTCTCGGTGGACAAGTGGACCATGCGTCGGCTCGCGTCGCTGGTCGGCGGCGGTCCGGCGCGTACCATTCTGCTCGGCATCGAACAGATCGGCGCCGAGGAAGCTTTCACGCGCGGTCTCGCCAACAAGCTCGGAACCCTCGACGACGCTCAGGAATGGGCGCACCGCATCGCCAATCTCGCACCGCTGTCGTTGCGGCACATGAAGATGGTTCTCAACGACGACGGCACCATGGAGGAACAGTCTCCCGAGCAACTCGACGCCCTCCACGCCGCCTGGCTCAGCGAGGACGTCCAGGAAGCCCGCGCCGCCCGCATCGAGAACCGCCCTCCCGTATTCAAGGGAAAGTAAAGCTCGTTGCAGGGAAAACAGGCACCAGGCACGCGGGACAGATAGTGGCTACGCTCGTCTGAATGAAGAAGACGACGGTTCTCGGAGTTGCGGCTGTTGCCGCGGCGACAGGGTGGGTGGCGCGAGCCGCATGGGGAATCCCGACGCAGATCGGGGCGTCGCGAAACACAGTGCAACCGTACGCGGCGATGTCCCCGCGATACCGGGATCGCCAGTTCCACAACTCGGAGCCCAGCAGCACTCTGGTTCCGGGCACCGATGCCGGGATGTTCAAGTCGATGGCTACACGGGGGTCGACGGGTCGGCCGCGTCAGCCGATTCCGTTGGCCACTCCGCTGGCGCCGTCGGTAGCGGGTGACGCGGCCGTGACGTGGTACGGCCATTCGAGCGTCCTCGTCGAGGTCGACGGTTACCGCGTTCTCGCCGATCCGGTGTGGAGCGAACGCGTATCACCCTCGGCCACAGTAGGTCCCGCACGGATGCATCCCACTCCGGTGGCCTTGGCTGATCTACCGACGGTAGATGCGATAGTCATCTCGCATGATCATTACGACCACCTCGACATGGCGACGGTCAAGATTCTGACTCGCACCCAGACCGCTCCGTTTGTCGTTCCGATCGGTATCGGGGCTCACCTGCGGCACTGGAAGGTGCCCGAGAACCGGATCGTGGAATTGGACTGGGACGAGTCGACAAAAATCGACGACCTGGTCCTCACGTGCACCGAGGCTCGTCACTTCTCCGGTCGTGGCCTCGTCCGGAACACGACGCAGTGGGCGTCGTGGGTATTCGCCGGTCCGAAGCACCGGGTGTTCTTCGGCGGAGACAGCGGATACACATCACGTTTCGAACAGTTGGGTGAAACCTATGGGCCTTTCGATCTGACGCTTCTCCCCGTGGGCGCGTACGACGTGCGCTGGCCGGACATTCACATGAATCCGGAAGAGGCAGTGCAGACACACATCGACCTCAACAAGGGCGACGGATCGCGCGGTGTCTTCGTCCCGATCCACTGGGCGACCTTCAACCTCGCGTTTCACTCGTGGTCGGAGCCGATCATTCGCCTCAACGAGTCGGCCGCAGAGGCGGGCACAACAGTGTCGGTCCCGATGCCTGGCGGCAGGATCGACGCGTTGTCACCGACACCGCCGTCGAAGTGGTGGATACCACTGGGCTGAGCGGAGAAGTGCCGCGGACGTGGTTGCCGGTCGAGTCGAACCCTGATTAGTTGCTCCGGGTGCGTAATCTTTGACCATGGCTCACGAGCACACCAGTTCAGAAGAGACAGCAGTGGCGGTAGCGCCTGAGCGATTGCCGGACAACGTCGACGTCGCCCGCGGTCTGACCGCCGATCAGGTTGCAGCAAGGATCGCGTCGGGACAAACCAATGATGTACCGGACCGGGCGTCCCGCTCGGTCAAGGACATCATTCGCGGCAACGTCTTCACTCGCATCAATGCGATCCTGACCGTGTTGTTGGTGATCGTGCTCGCGACGGGTTCGATCATCGACGGCATGTTCGGGTTGTTGATCATCGCGAACAGCGGTATCGGCATCATCCAGGAGATCCGCGCCAAGCGCACGCTCGACGCTCTGGCCATCGTGAGTCAGGCCAAGCCCATGGTCAGGCGTGATGGCGTTGCCGTGGCAATGGCGCCCAAAGATGTTGTGCTCGATGACATTATCGAACTCGGATCCGGTGACCAGATAGTCGTCGACGGTGAGGTGGTCAGTTCTGCCGCACTCGAGGTCGACGAATCGCTGCTCACCGGTGAGGCTGATCCGGTTCACAAGGCGAGCGGCCAGCAAGTGCTGTCGGGCAGTTTCGTTGCCGCAGGCAGCGGCGCGTACCGCGCCACCAAGGTCGGTGGAGATGCATACGCGGCCAAGCTGGCCGAAGAGGCGAGCAAGTTCACCCTCGTGCATTCGGAACTGCGCAGCGGTATCGACAAGATCCTGAAATTCATCACCTATCTGATGATTCCGGCGGGAGCGCTGATCATCTTCAATCAGCTCTTCACGATCGGCTTGCCGATCCGACCCGCGCTCAACGGCATGGTGGCAGCGCTGGTTCCGATGGTTCCCGAAGGCCTTGTGCTCATGACGTCCATTGCTTTTGCGGTCGGTGTCATCCGATTGGGCAAGCGCCAGTGCCTCGTTCAGGAGTTGCCGGCGATCGAAGGCTTGGCCCGTGTCGACGTGGTGTGCGCGGACAAGACCGGAACGCTGACCGAGAACGGCATGCGCCTGTCCGAGGTCGACGTGGCGCCGGGTGGATCAGGGGAGTCTGCAGTCAAGTCAGCGTTGAGCGCGATGGCTGCGTCCGACCCTCGCCCCAACGCGAGCGTTCTGGCGATTCGCGAGTCTCTCTCCGACGATTCCGGCTGGGGCGAAGCCACCGCGCTCGCGCCGTTCTCCTCGGCGAAGAAGTGGAGTGGCCAGTCGTACGGCAGTCACGGCAACTGGGTGCTCGGTGCCCCGGACGTGCTGCTCGATCCAGACTCGGAGATGGCCCGCAAGGCAGAAGAAGTGGGTTCGAGCGGGCTTCGTGTCCTCATGCTCGGCAGCAGCAACCTTCCCGTCGACGACGCCGACGCGCCGGGCACCGTCACCCCTGAGGCTCTGGTCGTACTCGAGCAGAAGGTGCGTCCGGACGCACAGGAGACGTTGGAGTACTTCGCGAGCCAGAAGGTCGCGGTCAAGGTCATTTCCGGCGACAACGCGGTTTCCGTCGGCGCCGTTGCCGGTTCCCTCGGGCTCGAGGGTGGTGACCGTCCCATCGACGCGCGGGATCTTCCCAGCGATCAGGAAAAGCTGGCGGACACTCTCGACGGAGCAACGACGTTCGGTCGAGTACGACCGGATCAGAAGCGGGAAATGGTCGCTGCCTTGCAGTCTCGCGGACATACCGTCGCGATGACCGGTGACGGCGTCAACGACGTGCTCGCCCTCAAGGACGCCGACATCGGAGTCTCGATGGGTTCGGGCAGTCCGGCGACCCGAGCCGTGGCCCAGATCGTGCTGCTGGACAACAAGTTCGCGACGCTCCCGTACGTCGTCGCGGAAGGCCGCCGAGTGATCGGCAACATCGAGCGTGTGTCGAATCTGTTCCTGACCAAGACCGTCTACTCGGTGGTGCTTGCGTTCCTGATCGGCATCACCGGCGTCCTGTCCCAGGTCTTCGACTTCGAACCGCTGCCGTACCCGTTCCTGCCCCGCCACGTCACGATCGCGGCGTGGTTCACGATCGGTATCCCGGCCTTCATCTTGTCTCTCGCCCCCAACAACGAGCGCGCCCGAACCGGTTTCGTCTCCCGCGTGATGCGTCTGGCGTTGCCGTCGGGCCTGATCATCGGCATCACCACGTTCATCTCCTACGTGTTGGCTTACCAAGGCCCCGACCAGACGGAGACCCAGAAGATCCAGGCCGGAACCAGTGCACTCATCACGTTGATCATGATCGCCGTGTGGGTCCTGGCCGTCGTTGCTCGGCCGTACGTGTGGTGGAAGCTCGTTCTGATCGGCGGTTCGGTTGCCGGGTACCTCATCCTGTTCGCGCTGCCGTTCACTCGTGAGTTCTTCAAGCTTGATCCGAGCAACGTCGCTGCGACGACGCTCGCGATCACCCTCGGCGCTATCGGCGTTGTGCTCGTGGAACTCTCGTGGTGGATCAGCGCACGCCTGCACGGGGAGAAGCGGAAGATTTTCGCGACGCCCGACGACCTGCCCGGCGAGCATCACCACGCCCACAGTGAGTAAGTAGTTTCAGCGCCTGAACATCTGCACCCAGGCAATGCGATCGCCGCCGCGCTTCTTGGCCCGGTACATCGCATTGTCTGCGTGCTCGATCAGTTCGTTGACAGCCCGATCCGGTAAGTCCGTCTCGGGACAGAGGTAGACGCTGACGCCGGTACTGGCGGATACGGGATAGGGATCGGAGTCGGACGAGACCGCCGAATGTATCTCGGTGGCGACCTGTTCGATATCTCCTCGATCGACTCCGCGCAGGACGACGAACTCGTCGCCGCCGATTCGCGCCACCACTGCCTCGGGCCCGGCGGCAGCGATGAGGCGGTCGGCGACAGCGGTCAACCGTCGTCACCTGCTACGTGACCGTGCGTGTCGTTGAGGATTTTGAACGAGTCGACGTCGATGAGCAGTGCGATCAGAGCCTGCGTTCGATCACTGCGCAGCAGATGCTGTGCCTCGTCCTGGAGTCCGCGGCGATTGAGTGTCGCGGTGAGGTAGTCCCGGTGAGCGTTTCGTGCGTCGTCGGTCAGGCGCAGCCAGACGATCTGCAGAATCCACGCGGTGGAGAAAACCACACCGGCAACCATCAGATAGAGATTCACGACCACCCAGTCGTCGTTGACCGGCTCGGACATCGCCATGGCAGCGAGCGTCGTGCAGACAGCAAGAGCCCAGCCGATGTGGGTCACGGCAACACGCGGACTGTGAACTATCGCCGCGTAGAAGCCGATCATGATGAACAGGACGCAACCCAGCGTTCCGACGAACGCTGTGCGAACCGCGAAGAAGAGCGTGACGGCGAGCCAGAGGTCGGCCCAGACGACAAAGGCCACGGATTGGCGCCAGGTGGGCCACGATTCGTTTCGCACCCAACGGCAACCGGCATAGACCCCGCTGATGGTCCCGACTGCGAGGATGGACCGTGCAAGGGCGGAATCGGAACCGAAGCGGCTCAACTGCATGGTCGCCGCGATCAGCGCGAAGAGAAAACACCACACCGCGACTAATTTGCGTCCGGGAACGGTCAGTCCGCGAGTGTCGAGGAATCGGGGGAGCCAGGTGTAATCGGTGCGATCCGACCACCACCGGGACAGCAGTTCACGCGTGGGGTGGGGGTCGCTCCCCGTCCCGCGCAGTCCTGCATTCAATCCGGGCACCTGTCGATGTCGATGGGTGATCAATCAGCTATTGGCGGGTTAACGCTACCTCGAGTTGCGCGCGGCTCGAACGCACGGACCTGCTTTCTGGCGTAGAGGCCGTCGACCTGTGAGAATCGAAGGGCGCGGAGGAACGATTCCGCCGAAGGATGTGCGTCAGCACCGGGAGAGGACACGGACATGGGTTTCTTGGACAACGTCAAGGGATTGGTCGAAAAGGGCCAGGAGCTCGCAGCGGAGAACTCCGACAAGGTTCACGACGCGATCGACAAGGTGGCCGACATCGCCGACGACAAGACCGGCAACAAGTACGGCGATCAGATCGACAAGGCAGCCGAGGCCGCCAAGAAGGCTGTTCCCGAAAAGCAGTAAAACCGGATTCGGCCATACCGTTGCTCAGGGGCCCGTAACCGAAAAGGTTGCGGGCTTCTGTGCGTCCGCTGGGTGAACTCCCAGGGTCGGCGGGCAGAATGAACGCGTGAACTTCACCTGGATTCTGCTGGTTGTCATTGCCGCCATTGCAGTCACCGGGCTGTCCAATCGACGAAACCTGCAGGCCCCGCTGGTCCTGGTGACCGTGGGCTCGGTCGCCTCCTTCATCCCCGGTATGCCGCGGCCCGAACTGGACCCCCACGTCATTCTCGGTGTGGTCCTGCCGCCGCTTCTCTACTCGGCCGCTCTCAAGTTCTCGGTCGCGACCTTCAAACGCAACCTTGCGCCCATTCTGCGTCTCGGCGTCGGAATGGTGCTGGTGACGGCGTTCGTGGTTGCCTTCTTCGCCGAATGGATGGTTCCCGAGTTCACTATCGGCGCCGCCCTCGTGCTCGGAGCTGTGATCGCGCCGACCGATGCCGTCAGCGCGGTGGCGGTCGGTCAGAAACTCGGGCTCCCGAAACGAGTCATCGCCATCCTCACGGGCGAAGGGCTCGTCAACGACGCGACCGCGCTGACCCTCTTCACCGTCGCGGTCGCTGCCGTGACCGGAACGCGAATTGCGACGGATTCGCCCCTGTTGTTCTTCGCGTACGAAGTAATCGGCGGCGTTGTCGTCGGCTTGGTGCTCGCGTTTGTCGTCAAGTTCGTTCGCGCCCGCATGTACGACTCTCCACTCGAAACCGGCTTGGGGCTGGTCCTTCCGTTCGCTGCCTACCTGGCCGCTGAAGAACTACATGCGTCCGGTGTTCTGGCCGTCGTGGTTGCTGGTCTGGTGATCGGACACTATTCGACGGACGCGTCGATCATGACCAGGCTGCAGGAGCGCTCGGTGTGGTCGAGCCTGGACACGCTCCTCGAGATGTTCGTCTTCGCGTACATGGGGCTGCAACTGAGCTTCGTGATCGACGATGTTGTCGCCGACGGGCTTCCGGTGCTTCACGTGTTCGCGTACGGTCTGGCAGTCCTGGCCGTGGTCATCGTGATTCGGCCGGTGTGGCTGTTCCTGAGCTACTCCCGTGTGCGATTCGGTGTAACTCTGCGCCGTGATCGCGAGAATCAACTGACGTGGAAACAGAATCTGGTGGTCTCGTGGGCGGGAATGCGCGGTGTCGTCACTCTTGCTGCGGCCGGCGGTATCCCGTTCGCGCTCTCGTCCGGCGAGCCGTTCCCCGGACGCGGCGTCATTCAGGCGATCGCGTTCATCGTCGCGGTCGGGACACTGCTCATCCAGGGATCGACCTTGCCGTTCCTCATTCGTCGTCTCGACGTCGCGGATCCCTATGAACAATTGCGTACCCAGGAACAGATGGAGTTGGCACGCAACATTTCTCGCAAGGCCGGTGAGAAGGCGTTGGCCGACGCGGCCGCGCACCCTCCATCCGGGATCGACGGAAAGGAATTGCAGGCAATCGTCGAGCGCGTACGCCGCTCGATGCAGGCGAGGCTTCAACTCCAAGAGGTCGACGAGGACGCCGATCGCGAGGCCGCCCTGTGGAATGCGGGAGCGCTCTTCGACAAATTCCGGCATCAATCCCTTCGCTCGCAGCGAGTCGCACTGATCGCCGCGCGCGACGACGGAGATCTCGACGACGAGGTATTGCGTACCGTATTGGAAGGACTCGACATCGAAGAGGCCGCAGCCGAGGAACGTGTCAGGCGTCGCCGAGCAGGCAGCGCGGGCAAATAGAGGGGAACACTGCGTATGACGGTTCGGAGTTCGAGGGTTCACGCAGGCTGGGGAGTCGTGGTGGCGAGCGCGCTCCTCGTGAGCGTCGGCTGCGGATCGGATGCCTCGCCAGATGTCTCTGTCACCGACAACGCAACCACGACGACCCCGCCGGTCGAGAGCAGTGCGCAACGCGGCGTCGTGTTCGACAGTGAACCCTTCACCAGCACAGCCGAAGTGGCGGCGTCCGGAGCGAGCGCGGTGAAAATCCTGTACGGCTCCACCTCCGGTATCGACGGCCGGGAGACCCAGGTATCGGGAACCGTGTTCACACCGCCTGGAACGCCGCCGGAGGGCGGTTGGCCGATCGTCTCCATCGGCCATGGCACGACGGGTATTTCGGACGACTGTGCGCCGTCGACCTCGCCGACCCTCTTCGGCACGATCGGCCTGGTCGCGCCGTTCCTCGACTCGGGATACGTGGTCGCTGTATCCGACTTCGAGGGCCTCGGCACTCCGGACCCGCATCCTTACCTGCAACCGGACACCGCGGCGTTCAACGTCATCGACGCGGTTCGAGCGGCGCGCAACGTCGTTCCGGACACCTCGACTCGGTGGGCAACTCTGGGGCTTTCCCAAGGCGGGCAGGCTTCCTGGGCAGCGGCCGAGGAAGCCGACACCTACGGCGACGGACTGGAATTCGTCGGTGCAGCAAACCTGTCCCCGGCAGCGGACATCTCGCCGATCATCTCGAGTGATTCCGAGGTGAATCTGTCACTGCCTCAGCAACTGCTGCTGCCCTATGTACTCGAAGGGCTGTCCCTCACCCATCCGGAGCTCGAACGAACCGACTACGTGCGCGGCGCATTCGAGCAGAACTACGACCTGCTCACCTCGTGCCTGACCTCTCGCGCGACGGAGAAGTTGGGTCTTGTCGGAAAGGTGACGCCCGCCGACACCCGGCCAGCTACCGCCGAGGACGCGGACCGAATTCACGCGTGGCTCAGCGACGTTGCTCTCCCACGTCAACGCGCGAGCGGTCCGATGTACGTAGTCGTCGGTACCAATGACAACCTCATCCGTCCGCAATGGACCGAGGCGGCCGTCGAACGTGCCTGCGCCGAGGGTGACGTCATCGAATTCCAGGCGCGACCGGGCGAAGGTCACGCGGACGGCGCCGCTGTGCCGGGAGCTGTTGCGTGGGTGAAGGATCGATTTGCAGGTGTTCCGGCACCGAATACCTGCGGGTCGTGAATCGATGACGGCGTCGGCACGAATCCGCGCTCTTGCACTGGCATTGCCAGAGGCAACCGAGCGGGTCAGCCACGGTGAATCGTCGTGGTTCGTGCGCAAAGCGCCGCAGTTCGTCACCATGGCAGATCACCACCACGACGATCGCCTCGCGATCTGGGCCGCGGCCCCACCTGGGGCGCAGGCAGATTGGGTCAGTCGCGATCCGACGAGGTTCTTCGTCCCCCCGTACGTGGGTGGCCGGGGATGGATCGGTGTGTACCTCGACGTTCCGAGTGCCGACGAGACCGAGGACGAGAAATTCTGGAACGACGTAGCCGACGTCGTCGAAGATGCGTACCGCACGGTGGCTCCGAAAACACTGATCCGGAAACTGGACGAGGATTCGCGTTGAGTCCGGCCGTGGTCGCGCTTCTCAGCGTGCTGATTCTCGCAGTGGCCGGGGCACTGACAGCGGTGTGGATGCGCACCAGACGTGAGGTGACCACCCCCACCGAACGTGCCGTCCATGCCGCGCTCCATACGGCTTCACTTGCCGCGCGGCCACTTCGGCGTGGACTCGACAAGAATTCGGCCGCCGAGGCGGCGCCTCACCTACGCGAGCTGACCGGCGGTTCCGGTCTGGGCCTCGCAGACGCGTCGGGAAATCTGCTGGCGTGGGACGGCCGTCACGAAGCGTTGTCCGATCAATTCCACGACGCCGCCATTCGCGCGATCGAAGGCGAACGCCGGGTGCTCGTCACCCACTCGGACCTGGTGCGCGGACCGAGCGATCACCATGTGCGAGCGCTGATCGCTCAGCCCCTGCTGATCGAGGACATCGGCGTGGTCGGCGTGCTGGGAATCGTCACCAGCGAAGACCCGTGGCCTGGAATGCTCGGAGCGGTCACCGAGGTGGCTCGATACGCCTGCAGCCAGATCGAACTCGCCGACCTCGACGCGTCCAGAGCCCTGTTGGATCGCGCCGAAGTGCGTGCCCTCCGCGCGCAGATCAGTCCCCATTTCATCTACAACGCGCTCAACACGGTCGCGTCGTTCGTTCGAACCGACCCAGCCCGGGCCAGAGAACTGATCCTCGAGTTCGCGGACTTCACCCGCTACTCGTTCCGATCTGCGGGTGAGTTCACCCTGCTTGCCGACGAGCTACGCAACATCGATCGTTACCTGACCCTCGAACGCGCGCGATTCGGGGAGGCGCTGAACGTCCGCCTTCAGATAGCACCCGAAGTGCTCAACGTGGTTCTTCCCTTCCTGGCTCTCCAGCCGCTGGTCGAGAACGCGGTTCGTCACGGCATTTCGAGTAAGCCGGAGGGCGGGACCGTGAGCATCGTGGCCGCGGACGAGGGACCTGACTGCATCATCAGCGTCGAGGACGACGGTGTGGGGATGGACCCTGAACTACTGCGTTCCGGCTCACTTGACGCCATCGAGTCGGGATCGGGACGACCCAGCGCACGCGAAGCTGCTCACGTCGGTTTGGCCAACGTCGACGACAGACTTCGTGCCGCGTTCGGCAACGACTACGGACTCGTGGTGGAGACAGCGCCGGGTGCCGGTACGAAGGTCAGCATGCGTGTTCCCAAGTTCAAGCAGGGTATTCACGTCTGATTCTCGCCTTCGATGATCAGGCTGAAACCGTCGTGGGAACATGGACCTGTTGTGAACGAGACTGACACTGATGCCCAGCTGACCGTCCTTGCCGTCGACGACGAGAAACCAGCCCTCGACGAGCTGGCCTTCTTGCTGCGCGCCGAGGACTCGGTGGCGCACGTTCACACGGCATCGGATGCGACGACTGCGTTGCGGATACTGCGCAGTGGAAGCATCGACGCGGTATTTCTCGACATCAACATGCCCGGACTCGACGGTCTCGAACTGGCCGGCATCCTCTCCAATTTCGCGACGCCACCACCCGTGGTGTTCGTGACAGCGCACGACGATCGAGCGGTTGATGCATTCGACCTCGGTGCCGTCGACTACCTACTCAAACCGCTCCGAGAGGAGCGTCTCGCTCAGGCCGTTCAACGGATCGTGGGGTTGGCCGGGCGCACCAAGAGCGAGAACAAGCCCGAATCTGCGTCCACCGACGAGGTGATCCCGGTGGAACTGGGCGGCGTCACGACGCTCGTTCAACGCTCCTCGGTGGAGTGGGTGGAAGCCGACGGGGACTACGCGCGTTTGCACACCGCCGGGAAGTCGCACCTGGTACGCATCCCGATCTCGACACTCGAATCACGCTGGGCCGACGCGGGCTTCTTGCGCGTGCACCGCTCCTACCTGGTGTCTTTGGCGCTGGTCACCGGCATCCGCACAGTAGGCAGCGGATTGGTGGTCTGTCTGCGCCCGCACGGAGACAAGCCTCCCGTCGAACTTCCGGTCAGCCGCAGACACACCCGCGAACTCAAGGATCGACTGGTTCGTGCGCCCAAGCAGAGCTGGTTGTCACGGTGACGTCGCAGTCCGATCCTCCGCAGCGTGAGCGCGTTGTGTTGGCGCAACGTAGTGGCGCACGGATCGTCCGTACGCGGGTGGAGGTGCAGGAACAGACCGAAGTCGGTGACGCCATGATCCGCGGTCTCGTTCGCGCGCAGTTGGGACTGGCGATTCGCCTTGCCGTCGTCGCAGCCGGGCTCCTGTGTGCGGTACCGCTTCTGACGCATCTCTTCCCGACACTGTCGGAGGTCGCAGTCCTGGGCATCCGGTTGCCGTGGCTCGTGATGGGCGGCGCCGTGTATCCCTTGCTGTTGACCACAGGCTGGGTGTTCGTGCGTCGTGCGGAGCGAAACGAGCAGGACTTCAACGACATCGTGGACGACTGAGCGCGGCGCTGTGGGAGGACAACCTATCCCGGTGCTGACGGTGCTCGGCATCGTTGCGGCGGCCGTGGCAACCGTGGCTATCGGAATCTACGGCGTTCGGCTCGCTCGTACCACCTCGGACTTTCTCGTCGCGTCCAGAACCGTCAGCGCGCGGTGGAATGCGACGGCCATCTCCGGTGAGTACCTCTCTGCTGCTTCGTTTCTCGGCGTGGCCGGGCTGGTCGCGAAATACGGCGCCGACGCCCTCTGGTATCCCATCGGATTCACCGCCGGATACCTCGCCCTGCTGCTGTTCGTCGCAGCACCGCTTCGGCGTTCCGGTGCATATACCGTCCCCGATTTCGCCGAATTCCGTCTCGGCTCACCGCGATTGCGCAAGCTCGCAATGCTCGTCGTCGCGATGGTGTGCATCCTGTATCTGATTCCACAGTTCCAAGGCGCGGGACTGACGCTCAACATTCTGCTCGGGGTTCCCAGCTGGATCGGCGGCGTTGCGGTCGGGGTCATCGTCATCGCCAACGTCGTCGGTGGCGGGATGCGCTCGATCACCTTCGTTCAGGCCTTCCAGTACTGGCTGAAACTGACTGCCGTCGCGATTCCCGCTGTGGCACTGACCTTCTACTTCTTCGGCGATCATCATGACGTCGGCGCGTCGATGCCGCCGACGGTCACCACTGCGACGACCGTCGACATCACCACCGACGTCGTCGTCCAGGTATCCGAGCCGGTGGCGGTCAGCGGCGGCACAGTCGACGGGCGAGTGGTCGAAGGAACCGTGACACTGGGCCCGGGGGAGCACACCCTCGGTGAAGGCATGTCCATGGTTCTCGACGCGGGAGCCGCGGTTCCCGTCGTCGCCGGAGCGCCCGCGCAGAACTCGGATTGGATCACCCCGGGTTGGGGTTTCGGTGGGCCGCACCCGATGTATCAGGTGTACTCGCTGATGCTCGCGACCTTCCTCGGAACGCTCGGCCTGCCTCACGTTCTCGTCCGGTTCTACACCAACCCCGACGGCCGGGCCGCTCGTCTGACCTCGCTTGCAGTTGTCGGTCTGGTCAGTGTGTTCTACCTGTTTCCGACACTCCTCGGCGTCTTCGCTCGCCTGTACGTTCCGCAACTTCTGATCACCGGCACCTCCGACGCGGCGGTGCTGCTGCTGCCGGGCTCGGTGTTCTCGGGGTGGGGCGGACAACTGCTGGCAGCCCTCGTCGCGTCCGGTGCCATTGCCGCCTTCTTGTCGACGTCGTCCGGATTGCTCGTCAGCATCGCGGGCGTCGTCAGTACCGATGTTCTCCGTGGACGAGTTCGAGACTTCCGTATTGCAGCGCTCCTGGCCGGGCTCGTTCCGCTCGTGCTGTCGCTGGCGGTGGTGTCGGTCGACCTCTCGAGAACCGTCGGGTTGGTGTTCGCGGTCGCCGCGTCGACGCTCTGCCCACTGCTCGTGTTGGGTATCTGGTGGCGCGGTCTGACTGCCGTCGGCGCGGGGGCGGGGATGGTTGTCGGTGGATGTGTTGCGGGCACTGCCGCCACTGTCGCCGTCCTGGGTGGTTTGTCGGAGGACGTCCTCGGTGGCTGGCCGGCAGCCATTTTCGCGTTCCCGGCCGCGGTGAGCGTGCCGCTGGCGTTCCTCACGATGATCGTCGTGAGCAAGGTGTCGTCGAAGCAGATACCGGCAGATATTGCGCGAATCTTCACGCGGATGCACGCCCCGGAACGGCTCGGAATGGGCTCCGATCGCGAAGACGATCTCCGCCAACCCTGACTTTCACCGCCCGAACCCTCTGCCGTTGGTCGCGCCTGCCTGACCGTTCGGCGCAGCGCGCGACTGCTCACCGTGTGACTGGCGCCACAGCATCTTCATGTGACTCCGATCTCACTAACGTCTGTGCGTAGTTCACTTCACACGCGAGGCGAGGAGCCGGCAGTGTCCACAGCAGAAATCAGTGAGGGGTCGCCGCAAGAGCGACGTACCCCGGATGCCCAGGCATTCATAGACATGCAAGCGAGTCCCGAATTCCAGGAACTCCGAACGCGTCTGCGCAAGTTCGTTTTCCCCATCACTGCATTCTTCCTGCTCTGGTATGCGGTGTACGTCGTCCTGGCTACCTATGCCCACGACTTCATGGCCACCAAGGTCCTCGGCAACATCAATCTCGGCATCTTCCTCGGCCTCGGGCAGTTCGTCACGACCTTCGCCATCACCGCGTGGTACGTGAAGTTCGCCGGTCGTGAGCTCGATCCCCGCTCCGCCGCCATCCGTGAAGAACTGGAAGGTCCCGCACAGTGATCACCACACTCGCCGCGTCCGGAACGGACGTAGGAAACCCCGCCTTCAACATCGCGATCTTCCTCGCGTTTGTCGTCGTGACCATGACGCTGGTCATCCGCGCCAGCCGGACCACCAAGAAGGCATCCGACTTCTACACCGGCGGTGGGCAGTTCACCGGCCCGCAGAACGGGTTCGCCATCGCCGGCGACTATCTCTCGGCGGCATCGTTCCTCGGTATCGCAGGTGCGATCGCCGTGTACGGCTACGACGGATTTCTGTACTCCATCGGATTCCTTGTCGCCTGGTTGGTTGCATTGCTCCTGGTCGCCGAATTGCTCAGGAACACCGGCAGATTCACGATGGCCGACGTCCTGAGCTTCAGGCTCAAGCAGCGTCCGGTGCGCATGGCGGCAGCCCTGTCCACCCTGGCCGTTTCCCTCTTCTACCTTCTTGCCCAGATGGCCGGCGCCGGCGGACTTGTCGCCCTGCTGCTCAACATCGACGGCAAGGTGGGACAGTCGATCGTCGTCGCGATCGTGGGTGTGCTGATGATCGTGTACGTCTTGGTCGGCGGCATGAAGGGCACCACCTACGTACAGATGGTCAAGGCAGTTCTGCTGGTTGCCGGAGCCGGAATCATGTTCGTACTCGTTCTGTGGGCAGTGCGCGGCAACTTCTCTCAGTTGCTAGCCAATGCGCAGGACATGGTCAACAGTTCCACCACCAAGGGTGTGCAGGGACGAGACATCCTCGGACCCGGTGCCAAGTACGGTCTTTCCGGAATGACGAAGCTCGACTTCATCTCTCTCGGAATCGCTTTGGTGCTCGGCACTGCGGGCCTGCCGCACGTGCTGATGCGCTTCTACACGGTGCCCACTGCCAAGGAAGCTCGCCGCTCGGTGACCTGGGCGATCGCGCTCATCGGTGCCTTCTACCTGTTCACACTGGTTCTCGGTTACGGCGCGGCCAGCATGGTCGGACCGGACAAGATCTTGGCAGCACCCGGTAAAGAGAACGCGGCCGCTCCGTTGCTCGCCTTCGAGCTCGGTGGCACCATCTTCCTCGGCATCATCTCCGCGGTGGCGTTCGCGACCATCCTCGCCGTCGTTGCCGGTCTCGCGATCACTGCTTCGGCGTCGTTCGCTCACGACATCTACGCCAGTGTCATCAAGCGCGGCAACGCAACCGAGGAGCAGCAGGTTCGAGTTTCTCGAATCACCGTCGTGGTCATCGGACTCGTCTCCATCGTTCTCGGCATCATGGCGATGGGGCAGAACATCGCCTTCCTGGTGGCCCTCGCCTTTGCAGTGGCGGCCTCGGCGAACCTACCCACCCTGCTGTACTCGCTGTTCTGGAAGAAGTTCAACACCACCGGTGCGCTCTTCAGCATCTACGGCGGTTTGGTCAGCTGCTTGACGCTGATCGTGTTCTCCCCGGCAGTGTCGGGCAAGCCGTCGTCGATGTTCCCGAACTCCGACTTCGCCTGGTTCCCGCTCTCGAACCCCGGCATCGTCTCGATCCCGCTGGCATTCGTCCTCGGCATCGTCGGTACGTACATCGGACGCAACAAGATCGAAGATCCGGCAAAGCAGGCGGAGATGGAAGTTCGCTCCCTCACCGGCGTCGGCGTCGAAAAGGCCGTCAGCCACTAAGAGGGGCAAAGCCCCGTGTGTCTTTCTGGTACCTCTGGTTACGGAAAAGGCGCACGGGGCTTATTGTTCTGCCATGGCAAAGCTCACAGTGAAAATCGACGTTCCGCTTCCTCCTCAAGAAGTGTGGGACAAGGCCTCCGATCTCAGCGGCTACGAAAACTGGCTCGTGGTTCACGACGGATGGCGCAGTGAACTTCCCGAGCAATTGGGTGTCGGCACCGAGATCAGCTCGGTCGTGACCGTGAAAGGCCTGCGCAACCGCGTTCGGTGGACCATCAAGAAGTACGACGTCCCGAAGGCGATCTCGCTCAAGGGAGACGGCAAGGGCGGGGTCAAGCTCGGTCTCGAACTCGACGTGAAGGCAAAGGGTGACGGATCGGAACTCGCGCTGACAGTCGAGTTGGGCGGCGCGCCCTTGTTCGGCCCGATCGGTTCGAGTGTGGCGCGGGCGCTCAAAGGCGATGTGGAGAAGTCACTGGCCCAGTTTGTCCAGATCTACACCTAGGTTGTAGAGATTTCCACATATAGCTACTTCACCGCTAACATGAGTTAGGATTCTTTTCGGCGGGATAAACCGGGCATCGGTTGGTTATTGATGCGGGTCCCGCCGGAAAGGATTCGATCAATGTCGTCTCGTCATGGGTACGGCGCACCACCTGCGTCCATGCCTCGATCCGTGCAGGTTCTGATCGGACTCTTGGCGGTAGTTGCAGTCGGTGGAACCGCAGCATTCGCCGTGACGTTCAAAAGCGTCAGCGACAAGGGAGAACTCGGTGCGGGCGCCGCTGCAGCTGCGACGGCAACCAACTGTGACAACCCGGAAACCGTGACCGTGGCGGCCGATCCGTCGATCGCCTCGGGACTCGAGGCTGTCGCCGCTGCCATCCCCGCCGCGGATCTCGGATGCAGCTCGCTCAGCGTGAGGCCGCAAGATCCCGTGCTCACCGTCGCGGCGATCGCCGACGGTACAGCGCCCGCACTGTGGATCCCTGATTCGAGCGAATGGCTGGACAAGGTTTCGGCGAGCGGGCAGGAGATTCGCCGGATCAGTAACTCGGTCGCCTCCACCCCGGTTGTCGCCGTCCATGCGCCGGATGCCGAGGCACCCGGCGCATGGACGGATGTCCTCGGCGCTCCATCGCTGCACATCGGCGATCCCCTGACCAGTGCCGTCTCCAGCGCGCCGATCGTGGCGGCCTTTGCCGAGACCCAGTCGCGGGGCGGGGACCTCACATCCATCTCGGCAGCCCTGGTCCCGGTAGCACAAGCGCAGTACGGAAATCTGAAGGAAACCGGTTCGACCGGGCGCATCCAAACCGTGGACGCGTCCGGTGGAACCGCGGTGACTACCGAGCAGACCTTCGAGGCTTATCTCGCCGCACATGCGGACAGTCGACTCACCGCGTCGGTACCGTCGTCCGGTTCGGTCTTCATGGACTACCCGTTGGCAAGCGTGGGTGCAGACTCGTCGGCGGCGGACGACGCCGGCAAACTGCTGGCGGCAGCGCTGGCATCGGACACCGGACGTTCCGTACTTGCCGGCCTCGGGTTCCGCGGCGCGGATCAGGCCCCACCGGTAGCCGGTGGAGTGGGAAAGGTTGGCTCGCTGGTGCCGTCCGATCCGTCCGTGGTCACCAAAGCGCTTGCGCGGTACGAGATTCTGTCCAGGCCTTCCCGCGCGCTGGCAGTTGTCGACGTCTCGGGGTCCATGGACTACATGCAGGACGGGGTCACTCGAATGGCCGCGACGGCGCAGGCCGGTGACATCGCGATCCGAATGTTTCCTGCCAACGCACAATTGGGTCTCTGGGCGTTCTCCGTAGACCTCGGTGACGGGACGGACTACCGCGAACTCGAACCTGTCGCCCGTATGGATGCAACTGAAGGTGGCACGGATCATCGGAGCAAACTGCTGTCTCGGATCGACAACCTCTCTTCGATCGTCGGCGGCGGAACAGGTTTGTACGACAGCGTTCTCGCCGCGTATCGGTCCATGCAACAGTCCTACGATCCGGCCTCGATCAATTCGGTGATTCTGCTTACCGACGGTGCCAACGACGATCCGTCGGGTATCGCCCTGCAGGAACTTCTCGACACCCTGACTCGCGAGCAGGACCCGACGCGGCCGGTACCGATCATCACCATCGGTGTCACCGATGATGCCGATACCGATGTGCTCGAGCAGATTTCGACTCTCACCGGCGGTAACAGTCACTTCGCTCCGACACCGGCAGACATCCCGAAGGTCTTCGTCGGCGCGATCAGTGGGCGCGCCGGCTGAACTACTCGAGAACGGGTGCGTCGGCGCTGTCGGTAATCCATTCGGTTGCGAGCTTCTCGAGGGTTCCGTCGGCGTAGAGCGCATCGACTGCCGCGGAGACGCACTCGGTCAGCGGACTGTTCTTCTCGAGCACCAAACCGAAGAATTCGGTGACTGCGTTGGGCCGCGGAAACTGACCCACGATGACCGACCCGGGCAGTTCGTTCTCGGTGATGTGGAATCCGGTCGGGATGTCGACGACCAATGCGTCGATCTCGCCCGCGGCCAGCGCAGCTTTCGCGTCGTCCGTGGTCGCGAACTCGCGTGGCGCAGTGGTCGGAACAATCGTGTCGGTGATCGCCGCGAGGCTGGTGGAACCGGTCTGAGCGCCCAAACGGTAGCCGGCCAGATCCGCAAGATTCTTTGCACCGGCGGCCTTGCTTCCGCGTGAGGCGATCACCGACTGCGCCACTGCGTAATACGGCGAGCTGAAGTCGACGTTCGCGCGGCGATCCCCGGAAATCGTGAACTGATTGACGTCGAAGTCGAAATCCTTGGGGCCTGGTTTCAATGCGTCGTTGAAGGCGACAGTGGTGAAGCGAACCTGGTCGGTGTTGTACCCGAGCTTGTCGACGACCGCCCGGGCCACCGCACCCTCGAGGCCTTTGCCGTTCGACGGATCGTTGTCGACGAACCACGGCGCGTACGCCGGTGAGTCAGTGGCGATGGTCAGGACACCGTCTTCGAGGGTGGTCCCGCTCTGGGGTCCGCACTTGTCCACTGCGGTCGTCGAGGGAAGTTTGGTGAACGCCTCGGGAACCGTGGTGGTGGTATCTGCTGCCGCAGGTGCCTCCGGCTGCGACGAACACGAGCCCAACAAGATCGAGGAAGCGAAGATCGCGGTCACGGCAACTGCGCGTCGTGTCATAGGCACTAGGCCATCTTGCCTGTTTGTCCGGTCTGGACGTGACGGGGGTCTCGTGTGAGCGGAGTTCACGCAGCTGAGCGTCGCAGTGCAAGGCGCTCCGACGGTGTCGTCCCACCCCAGACTCCGTGCGGTTCAGCGGTCTCGAGTGCAAAGGTCAGGCAGTCCCGAATGACCGGGCAGCGGAAGCACACCTGCTTCGCGGAACTCTCCCGTGCAGCCCGATTGCGTCCGCGCTCTTCACCCGGCGAATAGAACACCGCCGGGTCCACTGTTTTACAGGTGGCGAACATCCGCCAGTTGTTGTCCACCAACGGCTCCACGGAACTGCGAACTGTCATCGTGGTCTCCTCTCCCATCGAGAATCCAGTCTTGCCCGTGGCCTGGCGCAGCGGCAGGTTTCCGATCCATCAGATTTCTACTGCCAGACGCAGCGCTATCCAGCACAATGAGGAAATGGCAACGACGGATCGGGGTCAGATCACTCTCGACGGCACAACCGTGTCCGTGACCAATCTGGGCAAGATCCTCTACCCCGAGAGCGGCACCACGAAGGCCGAAGTCATCGACTACTACACCCGTATCGCCGCAGTCATGCTTCCGCATGTCGTCGGTAGACCTGGTACTCGTAAGCGTTGGCCCAACGGTGTGGACGGTCAGTCCTTCTTCGAGAAGAACCTGGCGTCGTCTGCCCCTCAGTGGCTCACGCGTGCGTCGCTGCAACATTCTGATCGCGTCGTCACTTACCCGATTTTCGATTCCGTTGCATCCCTGGCGTGGCTGGGGCAACAGGCGGCACTCGAATTACACGTTCCCCAATGGCGATTCGACGGTTCCGAGCGTGGTCCGGCGACACGACTGGTATTCGATCTCGACCCGGGTGAGGGTGTCGGATTGACCGAGTGCGCCGAGGTGGCGAGGTCGATTCGAGATCTGGTCGCAACTCTGGGGTGGACGGCCTATCCGGTAACCAGTGGTAGCAAGGGAATCCACCTCTACGTTCCATTGGATCGAGCGTTGGACGGCAGTGGTGCGTCGACTGTCGCCAAGCAGATCGCCACCGGGCTCGAGAAGCTTCACCCGGATCTCGTCACCGCGACGATGGCGCGAAATGTCCGGGCAGGCAAGATCTTCGTTGACTGGAGTCAGAACAACGCAGCCAAGACCACCATTGCGCCGTATTCGATGCGCGGTCGCGATCAACCCTATGTTGCCGCGCCGCGCAGTTGGGACGAACTCGACGATCCGAAACTGCGTCACCTGCTGTTCGACGAGGTTCTGGAGCGCGTCGAATCCGACGGTGATCTGCTGGGCGATCTGGATCCGCCGGTCTCGGCGTCTGTAGCCGATACGTTGACGCACTACCGCAACAAGAGGTCGGCCGACCGGACTCCGGAGCCGATCCCTGCTGCAGTGGACAAGGAGACAGCGGGCAATACCTTTGTGATTCAAGAACATCACGCCAGACGATTGCATTACGACGTTCGTCTCGAGCGGGATGGTGTGCTTGTGTCCTGGGCAGTCCCGAAGGGTGTGCCGACCAGTGCCGGAGAAAATCGGTTGGCCGTGCACACCGAGGATCATCCGCTCGAATACGCCACATTCTCGGGCACGATTCCGAAGGGGGAGTACGGCGGCGGTTCGATGACGATCTGGGATTCCGGGACGTACGAGACCGAGAAGTGGCGTGAAGACGAGGTGATCGTGCGCTTGAGTGGGGAGCGGGTGCAGGGACGCTTCGCGCTGATCCGGACAAAGGGTGATCAGTGGTTGATGCATCTGATGAAGGATCAGAACGCGAGTTTCGGAACGGAGTTTCCCAAGAATCTCGAGCCGATGCTTGCCACCGCTGGAACGCTCGAAGGTCTCGACCCGCAGGAGTGGGCCTTCGAAGGAAAGTGGGACGGGATTCGAGTGATTCTCGAATATCATTCGGGCACAATGTCGCTTCGCAGTCGCGCGGGTAACGACAAGACCCGGGACTATCCAGCTCTTGCCGGGTTGGCCGAGGTGCTGGACGGTCATGACGTGGTTCTCGACGGTGAGGTGGTGGCGTACAACGACGCGGGAGTTACAGATTTCGGCCTCCTCCAGCGAGGTGGGGAACCGGTGTTCCTGGCCTTCGATCTTCTGTACCTCGACGGAGTGTCTTTGCTGCGGAAGTCCTATTCGGATCGCCGCACCGTGTTGAATGCGTTGGCGGACAAGGTCGGTGAGCTCGAGGTACCACCGCAGATCGAGGGCACGGCGGAGAACGCGTTGGAGGTGAGTACCGATGCCGGGTGGGAAGGGGTTGTCGCCAAACGTCGTGCATCGGTGTACCTTCCGGGGCGGCGTGGGTCGAGTTGGATCAAGGTGAAGAACTGGCGCACCCAAGAGGTGGTGATCGGTGGGTGGCGCACCGGGCAGGGCAATCGAGCGCAGGGGATCGGGGCGCTGCTCATGGGAATTCCGGGTGAGGATGGATTGACCTACGTGGGGCGCGTCGGTACCGGCTTCAGTGATCGTGAATTGGAGTCACTGCTTGCGTTGCTGGAACCGTTGCGTCAGAAGGAAAGTCCGTTCGAGGAGGAACTTCCAGCAGATGACCGCAAGGGTGCGGTGTGGGTGAGGCCTGAACTCGTCGGTGAGGCGCGGTTCATGGATTGGACGGGGACCGGACGCCTTCGCCATCCGAGTTGGCGGGGTCTGCGGGAGGACAAGAAGCCGGGCGATGTCACAGGGCGAGAATAGGTTGCGTCGACGACGGCCCGGCTAGGTCTGATCCAGCATCGTGAGATAGGCATCGAGCTGAGCCGCGCCGGCGAGAAGGTTGCGACTGCGTGTGGCCAGCCGGTCTTGCCAGGATTCGAGGAACGCTGCCAATGAGTCCGCTCCGCCGGCCTCGCGCAGCGAATCGAGAAACTGGGCGACTTGCGACAGTCGGTAGCCGCCGCGCCGCAGCTGCCGCGCGATCTCGGCGTCGCGCACACACTCCGGACCGTATTCGCGATAACCCGTTGCTCGTTCGCGCTCGGGGTGCAGGATGCCGTGCTCTTCCCACGTGCGCAGTGTCGCCGGGTGAACGCCGAGACGGCGCGCGAGCTCACCCACTGTCAGCGCTGGACCGTGGACCAGCGCCGGTGCCATGGTGGACAGAGTCCCCAGCGTTGCGGCTACCTCGGTGCGAGTTCCTCGCTCGGCGAGCAGTGTCACGTGTGCACTGTCGATCAGGCGGTAGGCGGACTCGGTGTCGCCCTGGTTGGTCGCACGCATGATTTCCGTGGCCCGCTGGTGGCCGTGACCGCCGCGCAATGCGAGGAAAGTTCGCAGGGCCTGCGCGTGCACTGGGGTGTATCGCCGGTAGCCGGCGTTGCTGCGATCGGTCGGAGGAAGGACGCCGGCGTCGTCGTAATTGCGGATCGCCTGTGCGGACAACCGGTGTTCACGGGCAAGGTCGATGGGCCGCACTGATCACCTCCGATTGAGGCTTTTCACGGTATACCCCAGGTAATTGTTGTAAAAGTTTCACCCGAATCTTCAACGATACTGTCGAAGGCAGTCCACCTTCGAAAGGGATGATCATGTCCACTGCCCCAGCGCTGAGTGAGCTCGGCCGCCAACTCGAAGACGCGGCAAGTCTTGGTCGTGCCGTCGACGAAGTGCTCGCAGCACGAACCGAGGTGCCGGCTCTGCTCGCTCTCGGCGAGCCGACTCATGGGATCAAGGCTTTTCCGTTGCTGCGCAACGAACTTCTCGGCCAACTGGTCGAACGAGGATATCGGTCGATCGTGCTCGAAACAGATGTCTTTGCGGCATTGCTTGTCGACGAGTACGTGAACGGGGGAGAGGCGGACATCGAGAAGGTGCTCGCCACAGGCTTCAGCCACGGATTCGGTGCGGTACCGGGAAACCGCGAACTCGTCGAATGGCTACGCGAGTACAACGACGGCCGCGCTCCGGCTGACCGAGTTCGCTTCTACGGCTTCGACGCTCCGGTGGAGTACTCCGGTGCACCGAGCCCGCGCCGCGCACTGTCTGCGGCAGGTGACTTCCTGCCCGCCGCGTTGCGGCCACAATCTCTCGACGACGCCGACCTTTTACTGGGGCAGGACGCCGACTGGACCAACCCGGCGGCGATGTTCGATCCGGCTGCGTCCGTCGGCAACTCCGATCATGCTCGCGCTCTGCGCATCATTGCGGACGACCTCGGCAGCGTCCTGCGGCGCGCCGCACCAGTGCTGCGACCCGTCGACCCGGCCGGGTACGATCTGGCCCTTGCACATTCACGCACCGCTCTGGGGCTCTTGCGCTATCACTCCGCGATGGCGAGTTCCGCTCCTGATCGCATTGGAACACTGCTCAGTCTGCGTGCCGAGATGATGGCCGAGAACCTGCTGGCCCTCGTCGCCCAGGAGCAGCGACGCGGGCCTAGCCTGCTGTTCGCACACAATGCCCATCTCTTGCGAGTGCCGTCCGACATGCCGGTCAACGGCAACGTGGTCAGTTGGGGGAGCGCCGGCTCACTTGTCGGACTTGTCCTCGGGGAGCGTTACGTATTTTTGGCAACCGACGCCAACCCCGACAGTGATCCGGGCACTCTGCAGGGAGCGTTGGCCGATGCGACCGGTCGGCGTGCCCTGTTCTCGACTCCGGCCCTGCGAGCCGCGCTCGGCCCGTCGATCACCGCGGGAGAAGCGATCCTGCCAGGGCATCTGCCGCTGAAACCGTCGGAGTTGGACGGCGCCGACGCGGTCATCTTCGTCGCGGATACCGACGGGCAGCGTCATCAGTACTGGTAACAGCGTCAGGGGCAGAGCGCGTGCGAGAGTATCGCGACGGTGTCCGGCTGGTCCTTCGGCGTCGACGTCAGCGTCACGGTGAACGCACGATCCGGCGTCGCACCGGACAGCGTGTAGTACCCGTAGATCCCACCGCTGTGGCCGGTATAGGTGACGCCGCAGGGAAGTTCGGTGGCGCCGACCTGAGGGGTGGTCATCTCGGCAAGCTGCTCGGCCGGCACCACCTGCCCGTCGAGTAGCGCGCGCCAGAAGGCGTTCAGGTCTGTGCCCGTCGAGACCATCGCTCCGGCAGACCAGGGGATCGACGGTTCCGTGCGGGAAACATCGGTCAGGCCACCATCGAGATCCTGATAGCCCGTCAGGTGATCGCCCCTGATATCGCGCTCACCGGCCGCCGGGAGGTACGTGTCTTCCAGGTCCAGCGGGTCGAGTATCCGAGACTGAAGTTCGTCGGCGTAGCTGCGGCCGGTCACCGATTCGACGAGCATTCCGAGAACGATGTAGTTGGTGTTGGTGTAGACGAACGACGTTCCGGGGACGAATTGCGCCGGTTTGCCGAGGGCGATGGCGACCGCGGCGGACGGCGTCAGCGTTCGGTCCTCGTTTGCGGCAATCCATTCGTCGGCGCCGGGTTCTCCGGCGAACTCTGGTAGGCCGCTGCGATGTTGCAGCAGTTGCCGCACGGTGATTGCGCTACCGTCTGTGCCACTGCCGTCCATGTCACTGCCGTGCAGTAGGCCCGGGAGGTACTGCTCGATCGGTGCGTCGAGGTCGACCTTGCCTTCGGCGACCAATTGCAGAACGAGCGAAGCGGTGAATGTCTTTGTCACACTTCCGATCCGGACCCGATCATTCTTGCCGATCGAATCGCCGTTGGTCCGATTGGGTACGCCGCTGGTCATGACAGCCGTCGTGGTGCCGTCGTCGAGTGTTGCGATCGACCCGACGACACCCGACCTGGTGAGTCCGTCGAGATCCGATTGAATCTCCACTGCGCGCTGGAGCGTCGAGCAACCGATCAGCGCCGTGGTGGCTCCGATGATGACCGCGGCGACAAGGAGGTATGAGCGCATGATTTCGAATCTAGGGATCCGCCGGCTCCGACGGATCCAGGAAATCCCCGATCATTCCCTGATCTTTGCCAGGCCGGGACGTAAGGCCTGTTTGTCGAAAACCGACAAATGGGATCAATGATTCCTGTCCGAACACCACGTCTACGCCGTTAACATCCGAACGAAGTGTTTGTTTTCACGTGTCTTACCAGTTCACGGCTATCGAGGTGTGCTGCCGCGCGCCGAAACGACTCCCACGAAGGACGGATGCATGAAGAAGTCGACACTCCGCACGGGAACGGTCGCTGCTCTGCTGACCGGAAGTGTCCTGTTGCTCTCCGCTGCCCCCGCCTCGGCCGATCCGGGAAGCCTCGGCAGCGGCGGCAGTAGCGGGAGCTCCGGCAGCCTGGGAAGCGCAGGAAGCATCAGCAGTGGATCAGCCGCCCTCCCCATCCCGAGTCCGGCAGGCCTGATCGCGCTGGCAGCAGCGAGCACTCAGACCGGAAAGCCCTACCAATGGGGTGGAGTCGGGCCGAATTCGTGGGACTGCTCCGGGCTGGTGCAATGGGCGTTTCGGCAGGCAGGAGTGAATCTGCCACGGACCAGCCAACAGCAAGCCAACGTCGGACAGCCGGTTCCTCGGTGGGCCCTCGCGCCCGGCGATGTCATCACCTTCTACCCCGGTGCGACGCACGTCGGCATCTACGCCGGATTCGGAATGGTGTTCAACGCCTACGGAGTTGGTGTTCCGACCGGACTGACGCCGCTGGCGGATCTGCCGATCAACAACATCCGCAGGTTCTAGAACCTGCACAGAACCTTCACAAGTCCTCCCAGGTTCATCCACGAGGGCCGAATACAGTCAGTTCCATGAGTCAGCGAAGAGTGCTCGTGGTCGACGACGAGGTCAGTATCTGCGAGTCCATCGCAGCGAGGCTGCGTGCCGAGGGCTACGACGTCGAGTTGGCATTCGACGGCCCCAGCGCTGTGACCCGCTGCGAGCAGATGGATGCCGACCTAGTGGTGCTCGACGTGATGATGCCGGGATTCGACGGCCTCGAAGTTTGCCGCCGCATCCAGGCCGTGCGCCCCGTGCCCGTGCTGATGTTGACCGCTCGTGCCGATGAAACCGACATGCTGATCGGTCTCGGCGTCGGGGCCGACGATTATCTGAGCAAGCCGTTCAGCATGCGTGTCCTCGTCGCCCGTGTTCAGGCATTGCTTCGGCGCGCTGATCGTGCGGAGCACGCTGCTCGCCCGGTGGCCGACTTGCTCGAGTTCGGCGACGTCGTGATCGACCTGACCGAACGTCGAGTGCGTCGTGATACGCAGGAAGTCCACCTGACTCGCACCGAATTCGATCTCATCGCCTACCTGGCGGAGCGGCCGCGAGCGGCGATCCCGCGGGAGTCGCTGCTCGAGGAGATCTGGGGCTGGGGTGAGGGAGCGGGTAGTCGGACCGTCGACAGCCACGTCAAGGCTCTACGACGCAAGCTCGGACCTTCCGTGATCCGGACCGTTCACGGCGTCGGGTACGCCTGGGACGTGCCGCGATGAGCGGCGTCGACCGACTCTTTGCACGGTGGCCGCGGCCGCTGGACCCGATGCGATCGTTCAAAGTGAAGGTCGGCCTCCTAGTTGTCGCAGCGCTGTTGTTCGCCGCGGGCGGTTTCTGGCTGACGTCGCAACAACCGTTTCGTTTTGCTCTCCTGACGGCGCTGGTTGTCGCTCTCGGAGTTACACAAGTGCTCGCACACGGAATGACGTCACCGCTTCGCGAGATGACGGCCGCTGCGAAGGCGATGGCGCGCGGCGATTATTCGCGGCGGGTACGAGCGACTTCCCGCGACGAGGTAGGCGAACTCGCCCATGCGTTCAATCGGATGGCCGAGGACCTCGGGGCCGACGACCGGTACCGCCGCGAGTTGATCGGCAACGTCTCCCACGAATTACGGACGCCCATCACCGCTTTGCAAGCCATGCTCGAAAACGTTGTCGACGGTGTCGAAGAACCGGATCCGGCGATGATGAAATCGGCGTTGCGGCAGACGGAACGACTGGGAGCGCTGGTGGCCGACCTTCTCGACCTCTCGAAACTCGAGGGCGGCGCTATGCCGTTGAAGCGCCGCCGTTTCGAGGTCGAGCCGTTCCTACGTGAGCTGTCGAGTGTGAGTGCGGGCGACATCGAGATAGACGTCAAGCCTCCGAAATTGTCCGTGGTAGCCGATCCGGATCGCCTCCATCAGGTGGTGACCAACCTGGTGGACAACGCGGTTCAGCACGGGAACGTCGACACGAAAGTTGTCATCCGAGTACGTACCGGCAGTGCAGGGGAGTTGGTGCTCGATGTCCACGACGACGGCCCCGGCATCGAGCCACAAGCCCGTGAGCGAGTGTTCGACCGCTTCATCCGCGGCGGATCGACCGACGGGGGTACCGGGCTCGGCCTCGCGATCGCGAAGTGGGCGGTCGAATTACATGATGGCAGGATCGCCGTCGTCGATGCCCCGTCGGGCTGCTGCATTCGAGTAGTGCTGCCGCAGAGCTGAATCAAAGTTTCCAACGAGATCGAGAGATCTCGCGATGGCGCATGCCTTCATCAGGCATTCGCCCGTAGTTCCGAACCCGAAATTTGAACCCGAAACATGGGAGATCACATGAGCGCTCCAATAGTCATTCCGCCGAAAGCGCCGATACCGGTTGCAAAACCCAAGCGACCCAGCCAGTTCTGGCGTCCCGATCGCTCGTCGATGGCCACCCGCTCGATGCTCGTCGGCGCGAGCGGCGTTGGGGCGCTGGCGGCCCTGATCCTCGATCCAGGGTTCGTGAGTATCGCGTACGTGATCGTCGGTGTCGGCGTGGTGATCGTGTTCGGGATTCTGACGCCGCCGCGGATGTCTACGACGCAGTGGGCCGCCGCGATGGGGATGCTCGCACTTCTGGGCGTTGCCGCCGTTCGGGGTGCGGAGTGGTTGGTGTTCCTCTGCGTCGTAGCTGCGTGGGTTCTGTTCACGTGGACTCTGATCGGCGGGCGGACGTGGACCGGAATACTTCTGGGAACGGTCGCTCCCTGGCGGGCACCCCACCGTACGGTCAACTTCGTTCGTCGTCGAAAACTTGCTACCCGCTCCGCTCCGCGGGTGCCGGCGGCGCGAGTTGTCGTCGTGAGCGCAGTGTCGATTCTTCTCCTGCTGATTTTCGGATCTTTGTTCGTGAGTGCGGATCCGGAGTTCGCGAAGATCTTCGGCGGCTTCGCTCCTGCCATCTCGGTGTCGAACCCGGGAGCACGGATCTTTGCCGGCGTCGTGATGGCGTTCGGCACGCTGGTTGCGGTGTACCTGCGTCGCAGAACGCCGACGGTGGACGCGTTTGCACCTGCGCCGGCGACGCCGTTGCCGATGTGGGAGTGGGCGGTCCCGCTCGGAGTGCTCAACGTGCTGTTCCTCGGTTTTGTTGCAGTACAGACGAAGACGCTGTTCGGGGGAGACGAGCACGTACAGGTGACCGACGGACTGACCTACGCGGACTACGCGCGTGAGGGTTTCTGGCAGCTCATGGCGGTTACCGTGCTGACGCTGCTCGTCATCGCCGTCGCAGTGCGGTACATCGACCGCCGCGACGCTGGATCGAGGCGTCTTGCCCGCGGACTGTTGGGTGCACTGTGCCTCTTCAGTCTGGTGATCGTGGCATCCGCTGTGCACCGGATGTGGTTGTACGAGAATCAGTACGGTTTCACGGTGCTCCGGGTCAGCGTCTTCGCGACAGAGCTGCTTCTGGGCTTCGTGTTCGTGTTGTTGCTCGTCGCAGGTATTCGGATGTCCGGGAAGTGGCTGCCCACAGCCGTTCTCGCCACTTCGGCCGTCGCGCTGCTGGCCTTCGCGGTGTTCAACCCCGATGCGTACATCGCGCAAAAGAACGTGGAGCGGTTCGAGGGCGGCAAGAGCATCGACGTTTCCTACTTGCACGGGCTCTCTGTCGACGCGGTACCTGCCTTGGATCGTATACCGGAACCGCAGCGTTCATGTGCCTTGAGCAGATATCGATTCGGAGTGCCGGGTACCACTGCGCCCTGGGAGTTCAACGCTGCGCGTGAGAAGGCGCGCGACATCCTGGAAGCTCGCCCGGTGGGGCCGTGCCTGCAGATGTACACGGTCGGATAGACGCAGGGCGATTGTGCAGCCGCACGGCAGATATCGCGCGCGGCTGCACAATCGGCGAGCGTCGCCTGTTCGATCAGTGCACGGCGAGTGAGATTTTCTCCCGTTCCTCCGCGGACACCACGTCGCGGGTGGAGCGCAAGTCGATCGTCACGCTGTTGAGTTTGCCGCCGTAGCGGAACGTGCCCTTGTCCGCTAACTCTTCCGCGACCGGGCTTCCCCGGTTGATGCCGACGTCGAGCTGTTCGTTCATGCTGAAGATCGCCCGAGTGGTCTTCTCGATCCGGCCCTCGGAGACCACCTCGCCGTCGACGCTCAGGGTGGCGGTTCCACCCTTGCCGATTCCGCCGCCGTCGTACTCGAAGTGGACGGACACCTCGCGCGCATCGGGTGCCAGCGGGTTGCGCCCACGCACGAAGGTCCGACCACCGCCGCTGAAGTTGTAGCAGTAGACGGGGACGGAATCGAGTATGTACAAAGCGAATCCGCCGAACCGGCCACCGAGGCTGACCAGCATGCCGTCGGCGACGCTACCCAGACTCGCGGTCAGCGTGTACGAGCGGTTGAAGAACGTCGGCGCGGCTTTCTCGACCAGACCGTTCATGTGTGGGTACAGCGTGAGGGTCTTGCGGCCCATCATCGGATGCGGGGGTCGTGATTCCGCGGTGGCGTGGCGACCGACCGTTCTGTCGTCCAGCGGCAACACCTGATATTTGGCCGCCTCGACGAGGAACTTTTCCTTGAGCCGGGCCAGGATCTCGGGATGCTCGTCCGCGAGATCGCGGGCCTGCGACCAGTCGACCGAGGTGTCGTACAGCTCCCAACGGTCTTCGCTCATCGGTGTGAGCTCGAGGCCGTGAGTGGCCATCAGCCAGGGTGCGCGGTGGGCCGTGACTGCGGTCCAACCGTGATCGTAGATTCCGCGGTTGCCGAAGATCTCGAAATACTGTGTGGTGTGGCGCTCTTCGGCGTCGGGCTCGGCGAAGGTGTAGTTCATCGCCACGCCTTCCATCGGTTTCTGGGTGACCCCGTCGACGCTGGTCGGTGCCGGAATGCCGGCAGCTTCCAGGATTGTCGGCGTGATGTCGACGCAGTGATGCCATTGCTCCCTGATGCCTGGCTTGTCGATCCCCTTGGGCCAGTGGGCGATCAGACCGTTTCGGGTACCGCCGTAGTGGGACGCAACCTGCTTGGCCCACTGGTACGGGGTGTCGAGAGCCAGAGCCCACGACGCCGGATAGTGCGGGTAGCTGGTTTCGGTCCCCAATTCGTCGTAGCGCGCCAGTACGTCGGATGTCGCACTCTTGTAACCGTTGAGGCCGGCGAGGTAGTTGAACGAGCCCTCCATGCCGCCCTCGGCGGAGGCGCCGTTGTCACCCATCATGTAGAGCACCAGAGTGTTGTCGAGTACACCCATTTCCTGCAACCGGTCGACGAGCCTGCCTACCTCGTCGTCGGTGTGCTCGAGAAATGCCGCGTACAACTCCATCAAACGGGCCGAGACCTTCTTCTGGTCGTCGTCGAGTTCGTCCCAGTGTGGGAGCCCCGGAGCCCACGGGGCCAACTCGGTGTCAGGAGCGACGACGCCCAGTTCCTTCTGCTTGTGGAGGGTGATCTCACGTTGGCGATCCCACCCGTGATCGAATTCGCCGACGTACTTGTCCAGGTAGCGGTCCGGGACCTGAAGTGGAGCGTGGCACGCGCCGAAGGGGAGGTAGCAGAACCACGGCTTGTCCGGGTCCATCGTGTTGACGCCCTCGACCCATTCGATCGCGTGGTCGACGAGATCTTCGGACAGGTGGTAACCCTCCTGTGGCGTCTTGGGTAAGTCGACCATCGTGAAGTCCTCGTAGAGAACCGGGGTGAACTGATCGGACTCGGCACCGAGAAAACCGTAGAATTTGTCGAAACCCTCACGGACCGGCCACCGATCGAACGGCCCGGCAGCGGTGGTCTCCCACGTCGGGGTCTGGTGCATCTTGCCGAAAGCGCCCGTCGCATAGCCGTTTCCCTGCAGGACGCGTGCGACCGTGGCGGCAGAGGCGGGGCGGGTCCCGTTGTATCCCGGTGCCGCGTTGGCCATTTCGGAGATGACACCCATACCGACACTGTGGTGGTTGCGCCCGGTCAGTGTGGCGGCACGCGTCGGCGAGCACAGAGCCGTGGTGTGGAATCGGCTGTATTTCACGCCGGTTTCGGCCAAACGCTCGGCGGTGGGGGTGCGGCACGGGCCACCGAACGCGGAGGGTGCGCCGAATCCGACGTCGTCGATCATGATCAGCAGCACGTTCGGGGCCCCGGCCGGCGGGCGAAGCGGTTCCGGGCGGGTGTACGGGGGATTCTGATCGGGGTAGTACACGGCGGCCGCGACGTTCGGCGTCTCGGGAATGATCGGGATGGAATGGCGATTCACCAGCAGGCTCCTTGGCGTATGCAAAACCGGGTCGATTAAGCAGTCGTCTTAATCTGGAGCGTAACGGTCACGACTTCACTAGCAGTCTCGGTCTCGCTGACTGGGACAATCACCCCTGTGAGTGGTTAAGGAGTCCCTGCACTCCCTAACCGCGCACAGGGGTGGGTCTTGCGGAATTAAGTCAGTGACTTATATGGTCGGTATATGCCCGCCTCGTTGGATGCCAAGAACGCCATGATCGCCGTCGCCGAGCGGATGTTCGCCGAGCACGGTATTCACGAAGTGTCCATGCGGGACGTGGCGACTGCGGCCGGGCAGCGCAACAACTCTGCAGTTCAGTATCACTTCGGTGGGCGAGACGGTCTGGTGCTGGCCGTATTCCGGCATCGGATGGATCAGATCAATGCAGCGCGACTGACGTATCTCGACGACGTCGACGCCAGTGGGCGGACCGATCTGGTCCGTGCTTTGGTCGAAGCCTTCCTGTACCCGCTGGCCGATTTCATGGCGACGGTCGACGGGTCCAACTATGCGCGGTTCATCGCGAGAATTTCACCGTCAGTGGATACACAGAGTGCTGAGTTTCGCGAGGTCAGTGAAGGAATCAACGAGGTTGTCGGCAGGTTGACGCGGGCATTGCCGCATCTGCCCCGCCGCGTCGCGGTTGAACGGATCGATCTGACGTTCAACATGAGCGTCTCTGCTCTGGCCATCTTCGAGCAGCGCCGCGAAGACGAAAACCCCGTTGTGCAGGCAGATTTCGATACGACGGTGGATCATCTGGTCGATCTCGCGGTAGGAGCACTGACCGCGCCCCAAAGCGCACACAAACGCACACGAGCAAAGCGGGTGCACGCGTCGACTGACGTGTGACCCCGCGACACGACACGACAGGACGGAGTCATTCGATGGCTACCCTTACATCATCACGAACAGTCCAAATCGGCAATCACACAATCGAATTCGGACCACGCGGAATGAGGCGCAATCCGGAAGGCGTTGAATCGAGGCCGTACGAGCGGTTCACTCTGACACCCGTCACACCGTTCATCGGTGCCGAGATCAGCGATATCGACTTGCGTGATCCGTCGGAGGAGCAGATCGAGGACGTGCGCCGGGCCCTCCTCGAATGGAAGGTCGTGTTCTTTCGGGACCAGCCGATTTCGAGCTTGAATCATCGTGACTTCGCGGCCCATTGGGGTGAACTCGAGGTTCATCCACTTCTCCCGCAGGGAGAGGTTCCGGCAGTCGTCAGATTCGAACGCGGAGAGGACAGTCCAGGAACCGAGAACATCTGGCACGTCGACGTCACCTGGACGAAGACGCCGCCGCTCGGTTCAGTACTTCGGGCGATCGACGTACCGCCTGCCGGTGGTGACACGCTCTGGGCCGATATGGGTAACGCCTTCGACTGCCTCCCCGACGAGATCAAGGACTTGATCGACGGCAAGGACGCCATCCACGATTTTGTACCGTCCTTCGGACGCGGCATGAGTCCGGAGAAGTTGGAGCAGATGAAGGAGCAGTACCCGCCGGTTCTGCATCCGATGGTGCGTAAGCATCCGGAGACCGGGCGTAAGACTCTGTTCGTCAACAGCCTCTTCACCACCCACATTCCGGATATGGATCCTGTCGAAGGCAACGATCTGCTCAACCTGCTGTTCGCGCAGGTCAAGGTCCCGGACTTCCAGTGCCGCTTCAAGTGGGCGCCGAATTCCATTGCCTTCTGGGACAACCGGGCCACCCAGCACTACGCTGCGAGCGACTACTTCCCTCATCGCCGCGTCATGGAGCGGGTGGCCATCCTGGGGGACCGGCCCTTCTGATCTACTCCTGCGGAATGCGGATGATGCACCGGAAGCCGACGTGGCAGGTCGAGGACTCCTCGGATTCGCCCTGCCGCGCGGCGGGGCGATATCGCAAGCAGTAGTTCGGTGCACACAGATGTGAGCCGCCTTTGATCACCCGTCGTGCGTAGGGTTCGCCGGCCAAGGCCTCGGTGGCGAACTCCGCGCGGGGATTGCGAGGAATGCAGCACGACGAGACCGGCGCGACGTTCTTGGAACTGTGGGCGTGGTCGGACGTGTAGTGATCGGCCGTCCATTCCCACACGTTCCCGGCCATGTCGAGCAGTCCGTAGCCGTTGGGCCGGAACTTTCCGACCGGAGCGGTGCGCTCGTACCCGTCCTCGAGCAGGTTCTCCCAGGGGAACTGGCCCTGCCATACGTTGCCACCGGGCCGCCCGCCCGGAGAGTCGTGATCGCCCCACACGTAGGCCTGGCGATCGAGTCCGCCGCGGGCGGCAAACTCCCACTCGGCCTCGGTCGGGAGTTCCTTGCCGGCCCACGCGGCGTAGGCCTGGGCGTCGAAGTACGACACGTGGGTGACGGGGTGCCGTTCACGTCCCCCGATGTTGCTGTCGGCGCCCTCGGGATGGCGCCAATCGGCGCCGGGGGTGAACGACCACCACTGGGTGTAGTCGTCGAGTGAGACCGGGCCGGGTGGTGAAGTGAAGACCAACGATCCCGGGACGAGGAGGGCTGGATCGGCGTCGGGATAGTCGGCGGCATCCGGGGCGATTTCAGCAGTGGTGACGTGGCCGGTTGCCTTCACGAAGCGTCGGAACTCGGCGACTGTCACCGCCGTCGTGTCCATCCAGAATCCGTCGACGGTGACCTGGTGAACTGGGCGTTCTTCCGGATAGAAGTCTTCGGAGCCCATCCAGTACGTCCCACCCGGGATCAAAGACATGTTCTTCGGGGGAGTTGCCGTGGAGTGGGGCGTCGTCATGAATTCAAGAATGGCACGTTGGTCACGCCGATGCGGGGAGAGTCCCACCGAGTGCCCTCAACAATTACACGAAGGACATTTACCCGGAGCGCCGAAAGGCCCCGTGCCGCAGCCCTCCGTAGATCAGTCCTAGATGTGCACCGACCTGGCGAGCCCAATACTGGCCAGAATTCCGTGACAGCGGCTTGAGGAAGACGGGATTCGCGACAGACAGAACCAGAAGCGGTCCAAGGCTGTCCCTGATCCGTATCCGGGGGCAACCCGCGGCGCGATACATCGAGCACACGCGTGCGGAGCCGGCGCCGAGTTTGAATGCTTGACGGAATGCGCTCTTGACGCCGGACCGAAGTCGATACGACACGAGGGGCTTCTGGACGTAGCCGAGGCTCAGGCCCGCCTGTTGCATCCTCCAGGAGAATTCGAGGTCCTCACTGGCGGAGAGTGATTCGTCCATCCCACCGACGGACAAGTAGGCAGACTTGCTGCACCCCATGCTGGCGCCGCTGACGTAGGGTAGAAACATCGACTGGCCTTGGCTGGACGCGGATGCGATCCCAGCTGCTTCTCGGGTCTTTTCATCGTTGAGCGAGTCCGTCTCGACAGCGGTACCCACGAGATCGTATCGAGCAGCTATTTCGGTCAGACCCGTCAGCCAATCGCGATGGACCGTGTCGTCAGCGTCACAGAAGGCGATGAAATCGCCACGCGCGTTGTCGACGCCCACATTTCTTGCATGCGATGCGCCCTGCACACTCGCCGCGGATACCCATTTGAGATCGAGATGATCTGTCAATGGATGTGATGCCACAAATTCCTCGAGGTGGTCCGTCGAACCGTTGTCGCTGACGATGACCTCGAACGGGTTCGGATAATCTTGCGCAGCCAATGCTTGCAACTGCGCATCGAGAGTGTCGATTGCGTTGTAGGTCGGGATAACTACTGAAACGAGTTGGGGCGACACTTTCCGAAACCTAGTGGACTGTCCGAATTCTTGCAATCGGAGCGCGCCGTAAGGCCGAAAACCGGTGTGGTGCCCTCGGCAGGATTCGAACCTGCGACCCTTCCTTTAGGAGAGGAATGCTCTATCCCCTGAGCTACGAGGGCGGGGAGCGTACCGACAAGTGCTGAAAACCCTGTGCTGCCGGGGTTTTCGCTTCCCGATACTGCTGTTGCATCCGCTCGACCTGTCGGCACGAAGCCTCGGGCGTCACAGCTGCGCTAGTCAGTGTAGCGGCCCGCCGACGAGGTCGCGAAGTCGACGGTATCGCCGGGTGCAAGCAGGAGCCGAACCGATCGCACTGATCGCAATGGTGGTCACTGCGGTGCAGGCACGGCATGGTGCGGGAATGACCCGCAGAATCCGCTTCAACGCCTTTGCCATGAACTGCGTCGCCCACCAATCGCCAGGTCTGTGGCGCCACCCGGAGGACCAGTCGTCCAGGTACACGGATCTGAGGTACTGGACGGAATTGGCGAAACTCCTCGAGCGTGGACGATTCGACGGGCTGTTCCTGGCCGACGTGTTGGGAACGTACGACGTGTACGGCGGCAATCACGACGCAGCGCTGCGGCAGGGCGCGCAGGTACCGGTCTCGGACCCGCTACTGCTGGCCTCGGCGATGGCGGCCGTGACCGAGCACTTGGGCTTCGGTATCACCGCAGGTACAGCTTTCGAGCATCCGTACCCGTTCGCTCGGCGCTTGAGCACCCTCGACCACCTGACGAACGGGCGAATCGGGTGGAACGTGGTCACCGGATACCTCCCGTCGGCCGCACGGAACATGGGCGAGGACGACCAACTCCAGCACGACGATCGCTACGACCACGCGGACGAGTACCTCGAAGTTCTCTACAAGTTGTGGGAAACGTCGTGGGAAGACGACGCGGTGGTGCGTGACAGAACCACCGGGGTCTACACGGACCCCTCCAAGGTTCATCCGATCGAGCACGAAGGCAAGCACTTCACGGTTCCGGGCATCCACATCTCCGAACCTTCTCCGCAGCGGACGCCGGTCATCTTCCAGGCCGGCGCGTCGCCACGCGGGGTTCGGTTCGCCGCCGAGAATGCCGAGGCGATCTTTGTGGGTGCACCGACAAAGGCGATTCTCAAAGACACCGTTGCCCGAATCCGAAACGAACTGACGAAGGTCGGGCGCGATCCGTACTCGGCCCGCATCTTCACACTGTTGACGATCATCACCGACCGAACCCCCGAGTTGGCCCAGGCGAAGCTCGAGGACTACCGCAGCTACGCGAGTAGTGAAGGCGCACTCGTTTTCACCTCGGGGTGGATGGGAATTGATCTCTCCGGATACCGAGCGGACGAGCCGATCGGGAACGTCGAGAGCAACGCCATTCAATCCGCGGTCGCATCGTTTCGTCAGGCGGACGAGAAGGGCGGCGAGTGGACGGTGGGAGACATCGCGGAGTGGGCGGGTATCGGCGGGCTGGGCCCGATCGTCGTCGGTTCCGGCGAGGAGGTCGCCGACGAGTTGCAGGAGTGGGTCGCCGAGACCGACGTCGACGGTTTCAATCTCGCGTACGCGGTGACTCCTGGAACCTTCGAAGACATTGTGGAGCATGTGATTCCGGAGCTGACGAGGAGGGGCGCCTACCAGAGCGACTACGAAGCGGGGACGCTGCGCAACAAATTGTTCGGGCGAGGGGACAGGCTGCCGCTCGAACACCGAGGCCGGAGCTTCGACCGGATCCGCACTGCCGGCTGAGTGGGGATCTCAGGACCAGCCGGACCCCGGCACGTGCACCGAGGTGGTGAGGTCGATCGCCTCGATGTCCGAAGACCTCAGTTCCTCACCACACGCACTACAACCCAGCCTTGCTTCGAACCGCTTTCCACACGCCTTGTGATGGAGAACGATGTCCGGACCGTCCGCGGATCTGAACCAGCGCTGACCCCACGAGATCATGCACATCACGACGGGGAAGTAGGCGGTTCCCTTGTCGGTGAGTCGATACTCCGACCACTGTGGGCGATCCGGAAGCGGCCGCGTTTCCATCACACCGATCTCGGTGAGGTGCTTCAACCGATCGGCGACGATTGCCGGCGGCGCACCGGTGATCTCGGCGAACTCTCCGTAACGACGGGCACCTCGGAAAGCTGCCCCGATGATCGCTGCCGACCAGCGATTGCCGACGAGTTCCATCGTGTGAGCCAGGATTTCCGGTCGGCGTTCGGACTTGGTGGAGCGGCGCCTCGACGTTGCTTCGGGCACACTGCGTGAGAAGTCCCCACTCGGCCCCATTTGGGAGTCCAGGGATCGCACGTCCACGTCCTCGCCGCACTCCTTGCAACGCAGGATCGGAGTGAAATCGTTTCCGCAGGTGCTGTGCCGCAGCGGCGGTAGTGGCGCGATTTCATTCGGTGCCCACTGCTTCTCCCACGACCACATGGTGATGAGGACCGGCCAGATCGACTGGCCTTTGCGAGTGACCGAGTATTCGTGCCTCGGCGGGTTCTGCTGGTACTCCCGGCGCTCGAGCATTCCGCCGGCCGTCAGGACTGCCAACCGTGAGGACAGCACCGAGTTGGAGATTCCCCCGAGAGCCAGCCAGTCGTTGTATCGACGCGACCCCAAAAGGGCGAACCGCAGAATCCAGAGGTTCCACTCGTCTCCCAGTAGCCCGAGCGTGACCGCCAGTGCGTTGGGTCCGCCCGCAGGCAACTCGGTGACGCCCACCGACGGCGTGGGTGTCGGAGATCCGGCCGACGCCGAAGATCCGGTTGCATTCACTCGTACCACCCCGAAATCATAGGCCGCGAACCCTGCGGCACCGCGAGACCGTACCGAGTGGTCTGCAGAAAGAGTCGGGAATCACTCGATACGGGCAATGAGTAACGCTTCCTGGGTGATTTGGCAGATCTGGAGTCCGGACTGATCGAAGACCGCGGCATTCACGACTGCTCTGCCGGCATGAGCAGTGGGTGTCGAATGCTCGAAGAGGAGCCACTCGTCCGCTCGCACGGGACGCTGAAACCACATCGTGTGATCGAGGGACACGCCCGTCCAATCCGTATCGAGCGAGTGCTCCTGCCCGATGTCGTAGCCGTGCGGAGTCAGCGCGGTTGCCATCAGCATCAAATCGCTGGCATAGGCGAGAGCAGCGACGTGAATCAGCGGATCGTCGCTCAGTCGCTGAGCCGAACGCATCCAGATGTTGCGCGGAGGCGCCGCCGAATGCGTCGTGGGGGACTGCGAATCGAGGGGGGACACACGAATCTCGATGGCGGAGAACTCCTCCCACACCTCGCCCAGCCCACCGTCTGCCTCGGCCAACTCCTGCAACGTCACGCACTCAGCGGGCGGGAGCGCGGCGGGTACGGCTCGACTGTGAGTGATGCCCTCGTCGATCGAGGAGGCTGATACCGTCGAACGGCAGACGAGTCGTCCGTCCTGGTGGACGTCGACGCCTCTGGTGGACAGGCGTTTTCCGTCCCGAAGGCGATCTACCGAGAACTCGGTCGCGCGATTCGTCGACCCGGGGCGAAGGAAGTGTGTGTGGACGGAACTGATCGCTTTGCCGTCGGTAACCGTGTGCCCGGCAGCGAGAATCGACTGGGCGACCAGTTGGCCGCCGAACAACTGAGGTAGCCGAACACCGTCGTTCGACCCTTGCCACCGGTCCGGGCCGGTCGATTCCAGATCGAAGACGTCAGCGAGACCACTCGTGGGGGCGCTCACGACGCGTGGTTTCGTGCCGGACGGGGTGGACGGGGAAAGAAGCCACTGGTCCGGGCGACGTAGTGGTCGTAGGCCTGCCCCTTGCTCTTGCGCATGCCGCGTTCGAGAAGGGCCTTACCGCTGTAGCTCACCAGCAGTTTGATCATGACGATCGGCGAGACGATCGTGATCAGCGCCAATGGATCACCAAGTGCGAGGATGAACAGTCCGACCCAGACACATGCGTCACCGAAGTAGTTGGGATGCCGGGTCCAGGCCCAGAGTCCACGATCCATCACCATTCCTGAATTGGCCGGATCTGCCTTGAAGCGGGAAAGTTGGTAGTCACCAACCGATTCGAAGACGAAGCCGACGGTCCAGACTGCGATGCCGATCGCGCCGAGGACTCCGAGGGCGCGAAACTCGTACATCGCGAACTGGACCGACAGCGACACCACGAGAATGAGAACGCCCTGGAGGCCGTAGATTTTGCGAATCAGGAACGGAACCAGCGGTCCCTGTTGATGTTTGAGCAGGGCAGTGTAGCGCTTGTCCTGCCCGTGCCCACGGTTTCGGAAACCGATGTAGAGGCCGAGTCGCATTCCCCACACCACGGTCAGTGCCAGCACCACGAGGCGACGCAGATCGTTGCCGTCCGATCCGATGGACGTCAGGTACGAGACGACGGCGACGACGGCGAAGCCAGGCCCCCAACAGATGTCGATGATCGAGTGATTGTTCATCCGGATGGCTACGGCCATCACGACTGCGATGAAGACGAGTACGGCGAGTGCGCTCACACCGAAGTTCAGTGCAAGGTCGCCCAATGGGATGTCGGTCATGCGCGCGCTTTCTGATTGTGGTGGTCGAGCAGTTCGGAAGCGAAGTCCGCGAAGGCTTCCTGTGCGCTCGGATAGGTGTGAGGAGTGCCGAGCCGGCTGGTCACGAGCAGTGCGTCGAGCGCTTTGGCATCGAGTTCTGTGGTGGTGGGCAAGAATTCGGTCGAGCCCTCGACGGCGTCGGCCGAACGCACTCCGTTACCTGCGGTGACGATCACCTGCCCGTTGGTCGTGGACTCGGGATCGACGAGAGCAGTGACCACCGGGGCTACCAGGTCGGCCCCCATGATGTCGATGAATCGTGGGTCCATTCCGGACTCGGTCATCTGCGTAGTGGCATAGGGCAGTACGACATTGGTGAACACATTGCGACTCGCGCCTTCGCCGGCCGCGGTGCGGCCCAATGCGATGACGGCACCCTTACTGGCGGCGTAGGCGGATACGGTGGGTTCGCCGTGCAGTCCTGCGGTCGAGGCAATCATCACGATGCGCCCGAATCCGGCCTCGCGCATCACTCGGGAGGCTTCGGCGGCAACCAGCGCGGTCCCGACGACGTTTGTCGTGATGACGGTGCTGAGGTTCTCGGCGGTGGTGCGATGGAGCATCTGTGGACCGCTGACCGCGGCACTGGTGATGCAGAAGTCGAGTCGTCCGAACCGAGTGAGAGCGTCGTCCACCAACTTTCGACCGACCTCGGGGTCGGTGACGTCGTCGTGGTTGGCGACGGCGTGGCCACCGGCTTCGAGGATTTCGTCGACGACCTGATCTGCAGGGCCCCGGCCGCTCGCGTCGACGGTGCGATTTCGATTGTTGACGATCACCGTGACCCCTCGGCTCGCGAGATGCAGTGCGACGGAACGGCCGAGGCCCTTACCCCCTCCCGTGACGACGGCAATGCGGCCCGAGAGTGAACTGGCGGTCACGAGGCGATCCGTTCGACGAGCACCGCGACTCCGACACCGGCGGCGCCGCTGACCGCGGCCACACCGTAGCGTCCGTCGCTCCGTACCAGTTCGTCGACGCACGCGCCGACGAGAATTGCTCCGGTGGCGCCGAATGCATGGCCCATCGCCATCGTGCCTCCGTTGGGGTTCATGCGGTCCGGCCCGGCGTCAAGATCGCGGCGGAACCGTAGGCAGAGCGCGGAGAAGGCCTCTGCGAACTCGAACACGTCGATGTCCTGTGGACGAAGCCCGGCTCGAGCGATGACTGCCTCCACGGCGCTCTGACCCGCAGTGAGCATGAGAACTGGATTCACCGAAGTCGAGGCGGATCCGATGATCCGTGCGCGAGGGGTCAGGCCGGCTCTGGCCGCGGCTTTCTCGGATCCGAGGAGTAGTAGTGCTGCGCCGTCGGCCATGGCGGGAGAGGATCCGACGGTGTGCAGGTGTTCGATCTTGCCGACCTCAGGGTAGGCGGCGAGCGCGAGTGCATCCTGACCGGCGGCGCCGAGCCCTTCGAAGGCAGGAGGCAGCGCGGCGAGTCCCTCTGCCGTCGTCTCTGCCCTGACCAGTTCGTCGTGCGCGATTCCGGCCTCACCATTTCTGCCGGGAACGGGCACAACGGACCGCTCGAATGCGCCGTTGCGCCAGGCCTCGGCAGCCTTGTGCTGGGTTTCGACGCCGTACGCATCCAACTCGTCGCGGGAGTACCCCTCGATCGTGGCATTCAAGTCGGCGGCAACACCCATATGGATGGAGCCGATCTGCGCGATGGTTGCCGGGTCGATCCACAGCGGTCCGCGATCACTGAACATCGGAGTGCGGGAGACGCTTTCGACGCCACCGGCCACGACGAGGGAGACGTCGTCGCTGCGAATGCGGGCTGCGCTCTGGCCGACTGCGTCGACGCCGGATGCGCAGAAACGATTGAGGGTCGCGCCGGGAACGGAATCGCCCCAACCGGCAAGGAGTGCGGCAGTTCTCGCGATGTTCGCGCCCTGCTCGTCCACCTGCGATGCGCAACCGAGAACGACGTCGTCGATCTGCTCTGCGGCGAGGTTCGTTCGACCCTGCAAAGCCTTGGCCAGGTGGACGACAAGATCGACTGGGCTGTGTTCGTGGAGGGCACCTCGCGTCGATGCTCGGCCGCGCGGTGTGCGCACGTAGTCGAGGACAAAAGCATCAGTCATTTTCAACCCTTCAATTAGTAGAGTTACTCTGCTAGTTGTAGTACGGTTGCGATGAAATTACAACCGCCGATGCACGGGTATCTCGGTGACGTCACCGATGCCGGATCGGCAAGGGGAGAGGTCATGACTGTTTCGAACATTTGGATTCTCGGCGGGTACCAATCCGACTTCGCACGGAACTTCACCCGTGAGGAACTCGATTTCGCGAACCTTGCCGAAGAGGTGGTGAACCACACCCTGGCCGCGGCGAAGGTTCCTGCCACCGACATCGAGGTGATCCACGTCGGTAACGCCTTCGGTCAATTGTTTGCCGGCCAAGGTCAGCTGGGTGCGATGCCCGCCACCGTGCATCCAGATCTATGGGGCGTGCCCTCGTCCCGGCACGAGGCGGCGTGCGCATCGGGCAGTATCGCCGTACTCGCCGCGATGGCAGACCTGCGCGCCGGCAACTACGACGCGGCTCTGGTGATGGGTATCGAACTGGAGAAGACGGTTCCGGGTGATGACGCGGCCGGACATCTGGGCGCTGCAGCCTGGGTCGGACACGAAGGTCGGGAAGCAAAATTCATGTGGCCGTACATGTTCGATCGTGTGTCGAAGGAGTACGGACGGCGCTACGGGATCGACGAATCTCACCTTCGCGCGATCTCGCAGATCAATTTCGCGAACGCGAAGAACAACCCCAATGCGCAGACACGCGGTTGGGCGGTACCCGATCTACTCGGGAATGCAGGCGGCGACGACGCCACCAATCCTGTTGTGGAAGGCGGTGTTCGACGATTCGATTGCAGCCAGGTGACCGACGGTGGCGCCGGGGTTGTGCTGGTGACGGACAAGTACCTCCGTGAGCATCCTGATGCCGCGGCGACTCCGCTTGCCCAGATCGCGGGCTGGGGTCACCGGACTGTTGGTTTAGGTCTCGAGCAGAAGCTGGCACGCGACGCCGATAATCCCTACGTGATGCCACACGTTCGGGATGCGGTGATGGGTGCCTTCTCCCGGGCCGGAGTCGACCTGGCCGGGATAGACGGGATCGAAACACACGATTGTTTCACGGCGAGTGAGTATCTCGCGATCGACCACATCGGTCTGACCGCGCCCGGCGAGTCGTGGAAAGCCATCGAGAGTGGTGACATCGCCATGGGCGGCAAGCTACCGATCAACCCCAGCGGCGGTCTGATCGGCGGTGGTCATCCGGTGGGTGCCAGTGGTGTTCGAATGCTTCTCGACGCGGCCCATCAGGTGACGGGAACGGCCGGCGGTTTCCAAGTCGAGGGTGCGAGCCGCTTTGCGACGCTCAACTTCGGTGGAAGTACGGCCACCACCGTCAGTTTTGTCGTCGACGCAGTTTCCTGAAAGTGCAGCCCAGCCTTTCCCCATCAGTCGAAAAGAGAATTCCATGGACGTCGAAATCGTAGGCAAGTTGTTGTCCACCCTTCCCGCCGATGACGATCACCCGTATCGCACCGGCCCGTGGCAACCCCAGACCACCGAGTTCAAAGCGGACAACCTCGAAGTCGTATTCGGTGAGGTTCCGAAAGACCTCGACGGTGTCTACCTGCGCAACACCGAGAATCCGCTCCATCCCTCGATGAAGGCTTATCATCCCTTCGACGGCGACGGAATGATTCACATCGTGGGCTTTCGTGACGGAGAGTCATTCTACCGCAATCGATTCGTACGGACTGACGGGTTGGCGGCCGAGCAGGATGCCGGCGGCGCCTTGTGGGCCGGACTCGCCGAGTCTCCCAAACTCAGTCGCCCCGAGGGCGGCAAGGGTGCGCGCACCCGGATGAAGGACGCGTCCAGCACCGACGTCGTCGTTCACCGGGGGACTGCTCTCACCAGCTTCTACCAGTGCGGAGATCTGTATCGTCTCGATCCGATGTCGGCGGAGACACTTGGAAAGGAAAGCTGGAACGGCAAGTTCCCCTTCGAATGGGGTGTGTCCGCGCATCCGAAGGTGGACGACAAGACCGGAGAAATGCTGTTCTTCAACTACAGCAAGGAAGCGCCGTACATGCACTACGGCGTCGTGGACTCGGCCAACGAGTTGGTCCACTACGTCGACGTCCCGCTTCCCGGTCCGCGGTTGCCACACGACATGGCCTTCACGGAGAACTACGCGATCCTCAACGACTGCCCCTTGTTCTGGGATCCGGTTCTACTGCAGAAGGGCGCGCACGTCGCGAATTTCCATCCCGATATCCCGCTCCGTCTCGGAGTCATCCCACGCCGCGGAAACACCGCTGACATCAAGTGGTTCGAGGCCGATCCGACCTACGTCCTGCACTTCGTGAACGCCTACGAAGAGGGGGACGAGATTGTTCTGGACGGTTTCTACCAGGGTGATCCGGAGCCGTCGGACAACGGTATGGGCAATCAGTGGGAGCGCGCCTTCCGTTTCCTCGCTCTCGATCGCATGCAGACCCGGCTTCACCGCTGGCGTTTGAACCTGGTCACCGGAGCCACGCGTGAAGAGCAACTCAGTGACTCGATCACCGAATTCGGCATGATGAACGGCAATTTCGCGGGTGAGAAGTACCGATACGCCTATGCGGCTTCTGGTAAGCCGTCGTGGTTCCTGTTCGACGGCTTGGTCAAACACGACCTGCTGACGGGGAACGAGGAACGATTCTCCTTCGGTGACGGCGTGTATGGAAGCGAGACCTCGATGGCACCACGCGTGGGTGGTACCGCCGAAGACGACGGCTATCTCATCACGTTGACCACCGACATGAACGAGGACGCGTCCTTCTGCCTGATCTTCGACGCTGCCCGCGTCGGAGACGGACCATTGTGCAAACTTCGCCTTCCCGAACGGATTTCGAGTGGCACCCACTCGACGTGGGCGCCGGGTGCCGAGCTCCGACGCTGGCAGAGTGCCGACACCGCCGCCGAAGCGGTCGGACTGTGACGGGCACGCACGACGCGGGCACCTGGGAGATCCTGCGGCAGGTGGTGATCGGTGCACGAGACCTGGACAAGACCGGTCAACAATTACGTGAAGCGTTTAGTCTGGCATCAGGATTCGCGGATCCACTGCTCGAAGACATCGGTTTGGCCGACGAGACCTTGGCCGTCGGGCCGCAGGCATTTCTCGAGATCGTCGCACCGGTCGACGAGACGGTCTCGCTGGCGAGATGGATCCGCAAGGGCGGAGGGGAGGGCGGCTATGCACTCTCGATCCAGGTTTCGAACATCGAGCCCTATCTGGAACGTGCAGCTGCGGCCGGTGTTCGGACGGTGGCAGATCTCGAGGCCTACGGTCACCGGATCGTCCAACTTCATCCCGGTGATCTCGGACTTCTCGTAGAACTCGACGAGATTCCCGACGCCGACGAGTGGTTCTGGGACCAGACGGAGAAGGAGGTTTCCCTCGATCCACGGGTCGACGACATTCTCGGCGTCGACGTGTCCTCTCCCGATCCGGCCAAGACGGCGGCGCTGTGGGCCGAAGTGTTCGGCAAGAAACTGGATTCGGCGCAATCACTCTCGATTGCGCTGGGGTCGCGCGCCGTGTCGTTCGTTCCGGGCGAGCGGTCGATGCTCAGTGCGGTCGATCTGGCGGCGTCGATCGGAGCGAACACCGTCGAGCCCGGCCTGATCGTCGGCGGCGTCGAATTCCGGATTCACCCAGGCTGAGCGAGCTTCACATCGAACGACAGAAATCGGGGCCGATCGCTCAAAGCGACCGGCCCCGAATTCTTGTCATGGACTCAAGCGAAGTCCTGTCGCAGACGAGTCTTGAGAAGCTTCCCACTCGCGTTGCGTGGCAGTTCCTCGATGAACTGAACTGCACTGGGGCACTTGAAGTGTGCCAGTCGCTCGCGTGACCACTCGATGATCTCCGCTTCGGTGACAGCCGAATCGCCGGAACGAACGACCACCGCAATGGGAGTCTCACCCCACCGATCGGAGTGAACGCCGACTACCGCGACCTCCCGAATGCCGGGGTGGCCGGAGAGAACGCTCTCCACCTCGGCGGGATAGACGTTCTCACCGCCGGAGACGATCATGTCCTTGAGGCGGTCGTGGAGGTAGAGATACCCGTCCTCGTCGAACGATCCGCCGTCTCCTGTTCGGAGCCAGTCGCCGTCCAACATGGTGGCCGCAGTGGCTGCCTCGTTGCGCCAGTAGCGCCTCATGACATGAGCGCCGCCGATGACCACCTCGCCGCGAGTACCGACCGGGACGTCTTCGAGCGTCACGGGATCGACGATGCGGATGGGTACGCCGAACATCGGTTGCCCGACGGACTTCAACCGATGCGCGGTCGACTCGTCGGTCGCCCGATGATCTTCGGGGGTCAGCATGGTGACGCCGCCAGTCGACTCGGTGAGTCCGTAGGCCTGCAGGAAACTGCATCCGAAAACCTTGGTGGCGTCCTGTAACAGGGGTAGCGGCATGGGCGCCGCTCCGTAGACCAGGAACTGCAGGGCACTCCAATCCGCCTCGCGTACAGCAGGAAGGGAGGTGAGGACGCTGATCACCGCGGGAACAGCGACCGCATGAGTCACCCGGTACTCCTGCATCAGCGCCACCAGCTCCAGCGGACCGGCGATGGTCTTGAGAAGTAGAGCGCCACCGCCGAGCGTCGTGACGAGAGCGAGACCCAGCCCCGCCACATGGAAGAACGGGACCGGGCACATGGCCACGGAATCGGTGTCGAGATCGAGCAGGTGATACATGGTCGCGAGGGCGCGGCCGAGGTTCGCGCCGGTGAGTTCGATTCCCTTGGGGTGGCCGGTGGTTCCCGACGAGTAGAAGATCAGCGCGGTATCGTCGGGAAGGCGTGACACTCCTGGGTCGTCGTCCCCTGCACCGGAGAGCCAGTCGTTCCACGAGACCGAGTTTGCGGAACCGTCCACCGTGACGACGGTCCGGACGCTACCGACCGCCGCGGCGACGTCGGAGAGGCCCTCATCGCCTGCTCCGAGTACGACGACGGTCGGCTCGCTGTTGCTCAGGATGTAGTCGACCTCGCCCGGTGCCAGCCGATTGTTGACGGCCGTCAGAATCGAGCCCATCTTCGAAGATCCGTACAGGACGGAGAGGAAAGACGGTGCATTGGCGCCGATGTACGCCACCCGGTCACCTGTTCGAACACCATCGCGTAGAAGTGCATTCGCGACACGATTTGCTTCGATGTCCAGCTCGCGGAAACTGGTACGGCCGTCATCGGAGATGACGGCGGTGCTCTCCGGACTGGCAATCGCCCGGCTGCGCAGCAAGTCTTCGAGATTCTGCACGGGGCGACCATCGGGTAGGAGTGCGTTCACAGAAGGTTCGCGGGTGGCGGGTTCACGGGTGGCAGTCGAACCTACGGCCGTCGGCTGAGTGGTCATGCTGAATGCTCCAATCTGAAGGGGGCAAAGACAGGGGGTTCGAAAATGCCTGTGGGAGCAGCGAGTACATGCTCGACGGCGCGCAGTGCCGGGCCCGCAGTGATGAACTGACCGGCAGTTGTCCGGCTGTTCGGATCTTGTGGTTCGACGAGATTGACGGTCATCACGATCTCGGGTTTGCCGTACAGGTGGACTTCCCACTGATCGCGCCCCGCGTATTCCTCACGATCGGGTTCCATGGTCCAGATGATGGCCAGAGTGAGGAACTGCTTTCCGTCGACCATTGCGTGCCAGCGCCATTCGGTGGTTCCGACGGTTCCGGCGGCGATGCGTCCGGCGGCCACGTCGAGATCCGTTCGCGCCGCAACGACCCTGTGATCGGATACGACCTCGTCGTAGGTGATCCCCAGACGTTCGCACATGAACGCGATGGTCTCCAGATACAGCGACGCGTACAGCGAGGGCAACGGCCCGGTTCCGTCCAGTTCCTCCGGGGGCGAGCCCATTCCCATGACGGTGAATGCGAAGTCGGGGTCAGGCATGCCGCGAGCGTCGAGCACCTCGTCGATCGTGATGCGGTCCAGTTCGATCGATGTTCCCGTCAGAGCCAACGCCAATCGCTCACCGATGACGCCCGGGCTCACTCCGACGCCGAAGAGCGTCGAATCGCCTTCCTTACATGCTTGGGCGAACATGTGCTCGCGCTCGGTGCCGTGTGCGCGGGGGAAGTGCTGCCCGGCCGTCGTGATCACGTTGATCCCGGCGCGCAGCAGACGGCACAAATCGTCGTCGTGGCGTTCGTACGGAATCTGCAAACGCGGACTGTGGATGAGAACCTGGGGGCGCGAGCGGATGATCTCGTCCACGTCGCGTGTGGCGATCACGCCCGTCGGCGCGCGTCTGGCTATGTCGCCGGCATCGCGCCCGACCTTGGCATCGCTGTAGACGTACAGGCCGACCAACTCGAGGTCGGGACGATCGATGATTCCGCGGAGCGCGGTCTTGCCGATGGCGCCGGTCGCCCACTGGGCAACACGAATCGGATCGCTCATGATCGAGTGGTCAGTTCGCCGGCGAAGAGGAGCTTGCCCAGTCCGCGTTCGTACCGAATCGGGTCTCGAGCCAGACGCGCACGGGCGTCGATTGCCATGAAATCGGTGTCGCACGTCCACTCGCCGCGTTGCATGGCGGCGAGTCCGGTCGCGGCGATGTCGAGGGGATTTTCCTTGTGGCCCTGCACGTGTGAAGCCATGCGGGTGTCGACACTGCCGACGATCAACGAGGTGACGGTGATGCCGTGCGGTTCGAGTTCGGCACGGGCGATGCCGCCGAGCGACAGAGCAGCCGCCTTGGCCGGTGAATAGCCGCCCATGAAGGCGGTTGGTGCGATTGCGGCGACTGACAAGACGTTGACTATCGATCCACCGCCGCGGGCGGCGAGGACCGGCGCGAAGGCTCGGATCATCGTCAGCGGTCCGAAGTAGTTGACCTCCATCTCGGCTCGAGCGGCCTCTCGGTCGTCGGCCTCGATCAGCCGATTCCCGGTGAACAGCCCGGCGTTGTTGACGACGACCGAGGTGTCACCGCACGCCGCGGCGGCAGTGTCGACGAGTCCTGGATCGGTGACGTCGAGTTCGACGATGTGCGCACCGGTGGCTCGGAGCTCGGCCGGCACCTCGTCGGGATTTCTCACCCCCGCATAGATTTTGGCTGCGCCCATCAACTTCGCCTGTTGGACGAAGGCCAACCCGAGGCCTCGATTGGCGCCGGTGACGAGGACGGTCGCACCCTCGACCGGAGTTCCGCGAAAGGTTGTCATGAGTTCTCCTGTGTCTGTCGGGTGTAGATGAGGTCGTCGGGGAATTTCTTGCTCTTCTTCAATGACGTTTCAGGCGCGAGCATCCCGAAGATCCAGCCTTCGGCTGTGGCCATGTCGTGGTTCCAGTCCCACCGCAGTGCGCGGTGGCGGATTCCCCACCTGCCGTCCTCGAAACCGAAGCGATCGATCAGGCGCGCCGCGGTGAGTGTGTCGGCTATGCCGTCCGCGGTCTTGATTCGTGCGAAGGCAAGCACGTAGGACTCGACGTGTGCTGTATCCCCGTCGAGTTCGACCAAGACGTTGGTCATTGCGTGGGTGGTCAGTGACCGTGGGTGGGTGATGGCCCCGGCGATGTGGTCGATGTAGTCGTCGGCGGTGCCGGTGAAGACACCCCCGTGGTCTTCGGTTGCGCCGGGCAGATAACACCGCCTGGCGTCCTCGACGTCGCCGCGGTCTGCGGCTCGGAGGAAACGAGCCAGAACCTCGTAGATTTCCTGCTTGGCGACGAGAGCGTCGACCGGGCTGTAGTCCCTGACGTCTGGGCCCCCGCCGCTGTCGACTGCGTGAATGTTGTTGGACCTCACGATGATGTCCCTTCTCGGCTCCGGATCGGGGGCCGCACGTTGACGGAGTGCCTCTGTTTACTGTAGTAATCTCTATCACACTGTTAATTGAAGTGTCACGAGGAGGTGAAACCAATGCTTGGAAACACACCACCCGCACAACCTGGGAATGCACCGGTCGTACTCACGCTTTCCGATGTGTCGATCGAATTCGGCGGAGTCACGGCTCTCGACGCCGTCGGATTCGACGTCCGCGCGGGACAGATCTGCGGACTCATCGGGCCGAACGGCGCTGGTAAGACCACGCTGTTCAACTGCATCACAAGGATTTACGAACCGAGTCGCGGTGTCATCACCTGGCAAGGAACCGACCTGTTGGGATTGCGTCCGTATGCGTTGGCATCTGCAGGAATCGCTCGAACTTTTCAGAATCTCGCGCTGTTCGGCGGCATGAGTGTCTTCGACAACACCATGGTCGGTGGATCGTCGCGAGGTCGCTTCGGGCTCGTGAGTGGGCTTCTCGGCCTGCCTCCGGCGCGTGCGCGAGTCCGAGAACTTCGAGAGAAGGCCTGGTACCTGCTCGAACGTCTCGAACTCGTCGACGTCGCGAACGCACCCGCGTCCGGTCTACCGTTCGGAACTCTCAAGCGTGTCGAACTGGCACGGGCATTGATGTCCGAGCCCTCGCTGCTTCTGCTGGACGAACCTGCCGGCGGGCTCACGCACAGTGAAGTCAAAGAACTGGGAGAACTGATCGTCTCGCTCCGCGACGACTTCGGCTTCGGCGCTCTTCTGGTCGAACACCACATGGGATTGGTGCTCGGGATCTCCGATCACGTTGTCGCCCTGAACTTCGGTCACAAAATTGCCGAGGGAACCCCGGCGGAGATCCAGCAGGACGACGCCGTGATTAACGCGTACCTGGGACGTGCCGCATGACCCTGATGAGCGTCGACGATCTGCACGCCGGTTACGGGCGAGGCAATGTACTGCACGGGATTTCGCTCGACGTGGAACCCGGCGGGGTCGCTGTCGTCCTCGGCGCGAACGGTGCAGGCAAGACCACCATGATGCGCGCGCTTGCCGGATTGATCCCGCATCAGGGAACGATCACCTTCAACGGTTCGCCGTTGGGATCCAAACCTGAACGCGCCGTGGCCGCCGGCGTCAGCCTTGTCCCACAGGGCCGCGGAACTCTCGGTCAACTGTCGGTGCGTGACAACCTGCTCGTCGGCGCTGCCCTTCGTAAGGACAAAGCGGAGATCGAAGCCGACATCGAGCGGTGGTGTGAGACATTCCCCGTGCTCGCGAGGAGGTCCACACAGTTGGCCGGTTCGCTGTCAGGCGGTGAACAGCAGATGCTCGCGGTCGCACGGGCATTGATGAGCCGTCCCACCCTTCTTTTGTGCGACGAACCGAGCCTGGGGCTGGCGCCCATCGTCATTGCCGAATTGTTCGACACGCTCGGTGCGATCAACCGCAGCGACGGAACTGCACTGCTGATCGTGGAACAGAACGCCGATCTCGCGATGAAACTCGCGTCGAAGGTCTTCCTGCTCGACGTAGGCACCATCGTCGCTGCCGGAACGCCCGAGGAATTTCGTTCCGACGACGTCGTGCGCAGCGCTTACCTCGGGTACCAGGAGTAAACGGTGACACTCTTTCTCGAACGACTCATCTCCGGATTGACCAACGGGTCGATCTACGCAATTCTCGCGCTGGCACTAGTGGTGGTGTTTCGCGCCACCGGCACGATCAACTTCGCTCAGGGCGAGTTGGCCCTGTTCACAACCTTTGTCGCCTGGTGGCTGACGACGATGTCCTGGCCGATCTGGTCGGCGATCGGAGCGGCCCTGGCTTTGGGGTTCCTGCTCGGAGCATTGATGGAGCGTCTGCTCATCCGGCCGGTTCAGCGTCGAAGCGACATGGCAGTGCTGATCGTGGCACTGGGATTGTTCACCGGGCTCAACTCGTTGGCCGGAATGCTGTGGGGGAGCGATACGAAGATCATGCCGAGCCCGTTCCCCAACGGTCCGACCGACTACATCTCGGTGGGGGGTGCGCGTGTTTACGGCGACGCACTGGGCGTACTGGTGGCGCTCGTTGTCCTACTTGTGTTGATGTCCTTGCTCTTTCGCAAGACGAGAGTCGGTCTGCACATGCGCGCCGTCGCGGACAATGCCGAATCTGCCACTCTCGCCGGAGTTCCGACCAGCCGGATACTCGCAATCGGTTGGGGAGTAGCAGCTGCCATCGGTGCCCTGGCCGGTGTCCTGGTCACTCCGCTCTCGCCGCAACAACTCGGTCTCACGACCATGTTCCCGATCTTCATCGCAGCATCCGCCGCAGCGCTGTTCGGCGGCCTGGACAGTCTCGTCGGCGCCGTGGTCGGCGGGTTGACGATCGGTGTCCTGGAATCGATGCTCAGCGGCTACATTTCGGTCATCGGCGGCTCGCTGCAGCAGACATCCGCCCTGTTGATCATCGTGGTGATCCTCTTCGTCAGACCCAATGGACTGTTCGGTACCAAGAAACTGGAGCGGGTATGACGACGCTTGCCGAGAGAAATGAACCCACCGTCGCCGAAAAGGCAGTCAGGCGACCGCGGGTAGTGGTCGCCGGATCGACGTCGTACCGGATACTCCAGTTGGTTCTGCTGGTGGCTGCCGTGTGTGCGTTGCTTCTCGCGTCACAGAGCGCGCCGTTTCGCGTGGGGCAGTTCACGAGCGTCTTCATCATCGCGATTGCCATTGCGGGACTCAATATCGTCAGCGGATACACCGGACTTCTGTCCATCGGCCATTCTGCCTTCTTCGGCCTGGGCGCGTACACGACCGGCGTTCTGATCGTCGATCGCGGATACTCGCCGTTGACCACGATCCCGATGGCGGTCGTATTGTGTTTTGCACTAGGGCTTCTCGTCGGTCTTCCCTCGTTGCGGATCAAGGGGCTGTATCTCGCTCTCGTGACACTCGCCGTCGCTGTTGCATTTCCCGAGGTGATCCGCAAGACCGGGGATCTGACCGGTGGTGCCGCCGGAATGGTGGTTCGCGCAAATCTGCTCGTTCCGCCGAAATGGACGGGGTTGACCCGAGCCGACACCTACCTCTGGATCTTTTGGGTGTCGGTGGTGACTCTGGCGATCGTCATGCTCCTGATTCGCAATCTCGTCAAGAGTCGATTCGGTCTGGCTATGGTCGCGGTGCGTGACAACGAGATCGCGGCGAGCGCAAATGGCATCAACGTCGCGCGGGTCAAGATTCTCGCTTTCGGGCTTTCCGGCGCGATCACAGGCCTGGCAGGTTCGCTGTTCACGATGTACATCGGCGCGCTCTCACCCGAATCCTTCTCGCTGATGAAGTCGATCGAGTTCATCACCGGACTGGTGTTGGGCGGAATCGCAACCCAATTCGGCCCGATCGTTGGGGCAACGGCAGTGGTGTTCTTGCCGTACTACACCGGAAGCGTCACCGACGGCCCCGTGTCGGGAGTGGTGTTCGGCGCGGTGCTGATCGCGATCGTGTTCTTGATGCCGGACGGAATCGTCGGACGGATCAACAGCGTGCTCCGACGGTTCGTCCTCGTGGTTCCCGCAGATCATCCCAAGTATCGCGAGGGTGAACCTCGCACCTGAGCGCCGTCTCCCTCGCCCACTCTCGTTTCCCTCAACTCACAGCAAGGAACTGGACGATATGAAAAGGCAGACCACGATTCCCGCAGTCATCGCCGCTGCGGCACTACTCCTTTCGGCCTGCGGAGGTAGCTCCGACGCAGAGAGCAACACGTCGACATCGGCCGGCGCAGTATCGGTCGACGACTGCAGTGATCCCAGCGGTGCCGCAGCGCCGATCACCGACAAACTCACGGTGGGATGGAGTGGGCCGACGTCCGGCCCTCTCGCCGATGCCGTCGGCAACGTGATCGAAGGAATGCGAGCACGGTTCGAGGTGGAGAACGCGGCCGGCGGCGTCGGCGGCGTCAAGCTCGACGTCGTGGTCAAGGACGATGCATTCTCCCCGGAGCGCGCCAAAGCCAACGTCGGAGAGTTCATTCAGAAGGACAAGGTCGACGTTCTGGGTACCTTCGGGGCCGGACAGTTGAACGCCATCGCGGACGATCAGACCACTGCCTGCGTGCCGCTGCTCTTCGCGCAGGCAGGCATGCCCGAGTTCCGGGTCATCGAAGACTTCCCGTGGACCACGGAGTATCTACCGGATCCGGGCGTCGAGATGGAGGTAGTGGTCGAGAGCTTGAAGAAGAAGTATCCGAACGGCGCCAAGGTCGCACTGGCCACGAACCAGACCGAGTCCGGACAGGGAATCGCCAACGGCTTCAAGTCCGCGATCGAAGGAACCAACTTCGAGATCGCGGCGGAGGAGGCGCTGACCGACCCCAAGACGGCGGCTTCGACTCTCAAGGCCAGCGGCGCCGAGGTTTTGGTGGTCGCCGGTGTCACTACCGACTGCCTCGCGATCACTCAGGCGATCGGACGTGTCGGATGGAAGCCCGACACCGTGATTCAGCCGTCGAACTGCGTCGACGGTGCGACCCTGTATGCACCCGCCGGTGATGCTGCGGACGGGCAGCAGGTGATGGTGTGGCTCAAGGATCCCAACAACGCTCTCTACAAGGATGACGCGGCGGTGCGCGACTATCTCGCCGGTGCAGCGGCTCACGGTGCAGATTCCCCGACCAACAGCTACACCGTGAACGGCTGGGCCATCGGTGACCTTTTGGTGGACAACTTCACTCGGGCCTCTCAGTCATCCGACGGACTCTCACGTGCCACCATCATGAGTGCCGCGCGAACGCAGGACTACCACCCGCCGATGTTCATCGACGGAATCAAGTTCACGATGACCGCGGACCATGCGTTGGGAATCCTGGCCTTTCAGCCGTTCGAGTGGAATGCCGCTACTCAGGCGTTCGAGAAGCAGGGCGACGTGATCGACATTTCCGGCCGTTACGAGAACTGAATCGAGTGCGCGAATGAACAAGACACACAGGGGATTGCATCCTCGCGTCAAGGTGGACGAATACACCTCGAAAGGGTGGTGGTCCGACGAGACGATCGATCACGTGTTCCGGGTGCAGGTGCGGACCCGAGGGGACGAGCTTGCCGTAGTTGATCCGGCGAACCGCAGCGAGTTGTCCGGCGGAGATCCACGACGCCTCAGTTGGAACCAACTGGAGAGCGAAGTCATCTCGCTCGCTGCGCGCTTCACCGAGGCAGGCTTGGGCCGGGGAGACGTTCTGGGCGTTCAGATGCCTAACACCGTCGAACTGGTCGAGGTCTACCTTGCAGCGTGGTCGCTGGGGATCGTGGTCTCACCCTTGCCCATGCAGTACCGCGAACGTGAAGTGGAAGGAATGGCCAACCAGGCGGCGTTTGCAGCATTTGTCACCGTGCCCAGCTTCGGCGACAGATTCCCGGCTACCGAGATCGCTGCAATCAGATCCCGGATTGCCTCTCTGAGATCGGTATTCGCCTACGCTCCCGAATCAGAGCTTCCGGCTGAGCTTCCTACCGGCGTCGTGGGGCTGAGTCCTCGGGCAGCCACCGAATCGCAGCGAAGTGCTCTGGACAGACGAAACACCGAAGATCCGAACGACCCCAACGACGCGATGACGATCTGTTGGACCTCCGGAACCGAAAGCGAGCCGAAGGGGGTCCCACGTTCGCACTACGAGTGACTGGCCATCTGCTGGGCCACGATCGATGCTCCCGACATCGTCGTCGACGACGTCCTGCTGAACCCGTTCCCGATGGTCAACATGGCCGGAATCAACGGAATGTTCCTGCCCTGGCTCCGCACGGGATGTGTACTGGTACAGCACCACCCGTTCGACCTTCGAGTGTTCCTCGGGCAGATCGAGGCCGAGCGGGTTACATACACGGTAGCGCCGCCTGCTCTGTTGTGGATGCTGCTCGCCGACGAGTCGATGCTCGCGGCGGTCGATCTGTCGAGCTTGACGCGGATCGGTTCGGGTTCGGTGCCACTGCAACCTCCGATGGTGCGGGGATGGCAGGAGCGATATGGAATCGGAGTCATCAACTTCTTCGGGTCCAACGAAGGCATCAGTCTGCTCTCCTCGCCTGCGGACATGCCGGATCCGGACGACCGCGCACGGTACTTCCCTCGTTTCGGTGTCGAGAACTTCCGCTGGAGCACCAGGATCTCGGACTGGATGGACGTTCGCTTGGTCGATGTGGTCACCGGCGAGGACATCACCGAAGTCGGGCACCCGGGTGAGTTGCGAATCAGCGGACCGACGGTCTTTGCCGGCTATCTCGGCGATCGGCCGTCACCGTTCGACGAACGCGGATTCCTGTGCACCGGAGATATCTTCGAGATTGCCGGTGATCACGGACAATTCCTCCGCTACCTGGATCGAGGCAAGGACCTGGTGATCCGCGGTGGAATGAACATCGCTCCAGCCGAATTGGAGGGGTTGATCGCCGAGCATCCGGCCGTCGCGGACGTGGCCGTCATCGGCGACCCCGACGAAGTGCTCGGTGAGCGCGTCGCAGCAGTGGTGACACTTCGACCCGAGACGGAACTCGAACTCGATGCTCTGGTTGCGTTCCTGAAGGACAAGCGCATCGCGTCGTACAAACTTCCCGAGCGGCTGGAGATTCGGAAAGAACTGCCGCGCAATTCGACCGGAAAGATCCTCAAGCGTGAGCTTCGACAGAAGAGTGTGGCATGAGTGTGATGAACGACAGTGACAAGCTTGCGTTGGCGCGTGAGATGTTCCAGGCGTGGGACGTCATGGACTGGGCACGCGTCGTCGACCTGTTCGCCGAAGACGGTGTGCTCCACAGCGTGATGCAGGAACCTCTTGTCGGCAAGGAGGCTGTAGCGGGCCGAATTGCATTGCTGGCAAGTAAGTGTGAACGGATCACCCTGAAGATCGAGTCGCTCGGCGTGATCGACGGCAGGGTTTTTGTACAGCGAGTGGACGATTTCCACTTCGACGGGACCCACGGCGTCGTTCCTGTTGTCGGAATCCTCAGCATGGCAGACGGGCTGGTCACAGAGTGGCTCGAGTACTACGACCGTCCGACACTCTTGAAGGGAATGGGTCTTGTCTCCGATTTCGAATAGCGGGATTTCGAAAAGCGGGATTTCGAGGAGCCGACTGCCGACGATCGACATCTCCTTGGGTTTGTGGCAGGACCGTCCGCCGCGGGAGGTGACCACTACTGCACGCCTCGCCGACAAACTGGGGTTCGGCCGAGTGTGGGTGGGGGAGATGGCGACGTACGACGCCTTTGCTCTGGCGACGTCAGTCGGCGCCGGCTTCGAGCACTCCGAGTTGGTGGTCGGTCCGCTCGCGGTGACGGTTCGTGATCCGGCGATGATCGCGATCGGGGCGGCGTCGGTTGCCGACCTGACCGGGCGTCACGTGTCGATAGCGTTGGGCACGTCCAGCACTGTCGTGGTCGAAAAATGGCATGGGCGAAGCAGATCGGGGGCCGCACGTGCACTCGCGGAGTCAGCCTGCGCTGTGCGAGCGCTGATGGACGGCGAGCGGGGCGAAGTCGCCGGAACGGTGATGCGGACCAGCGGATATCGACTGCGACTTCAGCCGCCGGGTGGGCGGCTGATCGTTGCAGCTTTCGGAGACAAGGCCCTTCGCGCCGCGGTGGAGTTGGGCGACGAACTGGTGCTCAATCTGGTCAGCCCGGAGCAAGCGGGGCGCCTGATCGCACGGTGCAAGGAAATCGCGGCTGAAATGGGAACGCCGATGCCCCAGGTGTCGGTTTGGGCGCCGGCGGCCGTGGCAACCGAAGGCCCAACTCAGATGTCGATCGATCAGCTCAGACGTGGGCTTGTGCCGTATCTCGCTGCCCCCGGGTACTCGGACATGTTCGTACGAGCAGGGTTTGCATCCGTGATCGAGGCAGCCAGGGCCGGGACCGCGCCTCGAGAGATCTTGAGTCAGGTCTCGGACGCGATGGTCGCGACAGTGGGAATCGTGGGAACCGCGGCCGATGCGCGCGAGCAACTCGAGGCGTATCGAGCGGTCGGTGTGGACACCGTCGTGGCCGTGCCTTCATCCACTGATTCGGATCCGGCCGGGCAAGTGACGATGGAACTTCTTGCCGAGATGGTATGACGAATCCCCGACGAACTTACTCTCAGGTAAGTTCGTCGGGGATATGTCGAATCGGAGGAGTTGCCGTGAGTGATCGTGTTCGTGTCGAGGTAGTGCAGTCGGTGGCGTACGTGACGTTGAACCGGCCGGAGAAACTCAACGGTCTCGATCTGGACATGCTCGACGCGCTGGTGGACGCGGCCCGAACGATCAGAACTGATCGTTCGATCCGGGGCGTGGTTCTGCAAGGCGCGGGCGACGCATTCTCGGCCGGATTGGACTTCGCTTCTGCCGGCAAGCAGCCGAGCCGGATGGCCAAGGCCTTTGCGAAATTTCCCGGTCAGAAGACCAACCTCTTTCAACGTGCGTGCTGGGTGTGGCGCGAATTGCCCGTGCCGGTCATCGCGGTCGTTCACGGCCACTGCTTCGGCGGGGGACTGCAATTGGCGCTCGCCGCAGACTTTCGATTCACCACCCCTGATTGCACGTTCTCGGTGATGGAGGCGAAGTGGGGATTGATCCCCGACATGACCGGAACGGTTACGATGCGCGAACTCGCGGCGATGGACGTCGTGAAACGCCTCGCCATGACTGCTGAACTGTTCGATGGAAATCAGGCTCTCGAGTGGGGGTTCGTGAGCGGAGTAAGTGACAATCCGATCAAACCGGCACAGGAACTGTTGTCGCAGATCATGACTCGCTCGCCGGACGCCGTCGCAGCGACGAAGACGTTGCTGCACAAGACCTGGAACCGATCGCCACGCGGTGCGTTCTGGATCGAATCGCGGATCCAACTGGCGCTGATGAGAGGCAAGAACCACAAGATCGTACGCTCCGCGAATACTGCGAAGACGTTGCCGGAGTTCGCCATTCGAAAGTTCGGCTGACAAACTCCGGCATCGCGTCGCCGTGGGGCGTTCTCATTCAGGCCGATTACACCATCAGATCTCGTCCAGATCGGTCCTTGATGAGCATCGTGGCGACGAACGACACTGCGGCCAACAGGGCGAGATAGATCGAGATGGCAAGAGTGCCACCGGTCTTGCCGAGGAGCCATTGGGCGACGGTGGGAGCAAAGGCGCCGCCGAAAATGGTGCCGACGGCGTAGGAGATCGACGCGCCGCTGTAGCGGATCGAAGCTGGGAACAGTTCGGCGAACAATGCCGGTTGAGGTCCGTACGACAGTCCGAGTCCGACCGAGAACAGGATCATTGCCACGTAGATCCAGCCGAGATTGCCGGTGTCGATGAGGAGGAAGAACGGCACCGCGAAGAGGATCATTGCGAGGTTGCCGACGTTCATCACCGTGGTGCGGCCGCGCCGATCCGACCAGTAAGCGCCGATCATGGTGAAAACGCCCCACGTGACTGCACTTGCGAGCGTGGCAATCAGTAGTTCGGTCTTACCCAGGCCGTAGGTCTTGGTTGCGTACGCGACGATGAATCCGCCGATCACCATGTAGCCGTTGCCGTTTGTGCCGATGAAGGAGAGGGCCGCGAGTACGACCTGCTTCGGGTGTTTCTTGAACAGAGTTCGGATAGGCGTGTTGCTCTCGGTGCGGCGTTCCTTGAGTTCGGCGAACACGGGTGACTCGCTGACCTTGCTTCGAATGTAGAAGCCGACGCCGATCAGCACGACGCTGAGCAGGAACGGCACTCGCCATCCCCAGGTGGTGAACTGTTCGTCCGTGAGGGTGAACGTGCACAGTGCCAAAACGCCGGTGGCGAGCAACATTCCGAGCGGTACGCCCATCTGGACGAACGCTCCGAAGAATCCTCGACGCTTGGTGGGTGCGTGTTCGACGGCAAGAAGAGCAGCCCCACCCCATTCGCCGCCCGTCGAGAATCCCTGCACGATTCTGAGAAGGATCAACAGGATCGGCGCCCAGATCCCGATCGAGGCATACGTCGGCAGCGCGCCGATGAGAACCGTCGCGGCCCCCATCATCGCCAACGTCGCGACCAGGACACGTTTACGGCCGAGTCTGTCGCCGAGATATCCGGCCACGATGGCGCCGAGAGGACGGAAGACAAAGCTGATGCCGACCGTGACGTAGGAGACGATCTGGCCTGCCGAGCCCATCGGCTTGAAGAACAGGTCGGCAAAGATCAGGGCTGCGGCTTGGGCGTAGATGAAGAAGTCGTACCACTCGACGGTGGTGCCGACCATCGACGCCATCGCGGCGCGGTCGTACTCCTTCGCGGCGGGCTTGGTGCCAGTTCTGGTTGTGGTCATCGAGCTACTTTCTGCCAGTCACGTGGTTCACCGGCGCGGTGAACTGCGAAGTCGGAACAGGGGAGAAACGCTGTTCGATCTGCGACGTTGCCGGTGTGCTCGGTGCATGCTTTTGGCTGACTCGGAGCGTTCCTGCGCGATCTCATTGTCGATATTGGCAACCGAATGATCGGTAGGTAATGAATTATGCAGAAGTGTGAGCGTCAACACAAGGGGTGCCGGAAAGGTCTGATTATCTGGTGCAGAGCATGCGAGAAATCAGTTGCTCAGGTGTGGAGCGACGCGGCGATCCGCAGATCGATTTCCCTGGCGCTGAGCAGATGGTCGAGGACGAGAACCGCACAACCGAGGATCCCGGATTGTGCGCCGTGGCTGACCGAAGCGATCTGAAGCTTTCGGGTGGCAAGCGCCGTTGCGTTGCCGTAGACGGACTCCCGAAGTCCGGCGAGGAAGAGCTCGTCTGCCTCGGCCATGTCGCCGCCGATGATCAGGACCTCGGGATTGAGGAGGTTGACCGCGCCGGAAATGACGTCGCCGATCAGTCGGCCGCTGCTTCTGATGAGCCGGCGGGCTTCGCTGTCGCCGTCCAGGGCGAGGCGGACGACGTCACGCACGTGCCCGACACTTCGGCCCTGATCTCGGAGGGCGTGCACGAGAGCCCAACCGCTGGCGACGGTTTCGACGCAGCCGACATCACCGCAGCGACACTTCATGCCCCGCGCTGCAGCGGTTTTGGTATGCCCGATCTCGCCGGATGCTCCGAGTGAACCGCGTTGGAGGATTCCGCCCATGACGATTCCTGCGCCGAGGCCGGTTGACGCCTTGATCATCAGGAGGTTGGGCGCGCTCTCGCGTCGTTCGCTCAATTCGGCCAGGGCCATCACGTTGGCATCGTTGTCGGCAAACAGTGGCGCCGTGGTCACCGATGCCAGGTAGGGGGCAAGAGCGACGCCGTCCCATCCCGCCATCATCGGAGAGTCGAGGCTCGCTCCCGCGGCGACGTCAACCGTTCCGGGAATGCTCAGTCCGATTCCGATGACCTCGGTAGACGCGCGGTGGACCTGGGCCAGTAGTGACGAAAGATGCTCGGCAATTTCGGGCATCAGTTCGTCGGGGCCGACCCCGACCGACTTGTCGATGTCTTCTGCGGCGAGGATCGTGCCCGCCAGGTCGGTGACGGCAAGTTGTGCCCGCGATCGACCGATTGCCACGACGAGAACCACGCCGGACGAGTTCGCGAAGGTGAGAGTGGACGGCGGCCGGCCGCCCGTCGACGGGCCCTCGTCGTCATCGGCGATCAAACCAAGCGATTGAAGTGCTGCAACCCTGGCCGATACCGCCGTCCTGGACAGGCCGGTGAGCTTCCCGATCTCGCTGCGCGTGGTCGCGGAACCGCTGCGTATCAGCGTGAATACCTCTCCCGCGGTAGCCGGAGTCGTGGACGGTCGGGTCATTGTCCTATTCAAGCATTCCTCGTCGGTAACTTCAGCGTGCGAAAGTTCGCTTACTTTGTCCACAAAAAGACGTAAGTAGGTCTTGTGAAAAAGCAGAAGTAGGCATAGTCTGTGTCTTGACTCACTGCCACGGGCGTCCGAGGAGACGAGTCGCAGTTTCTGTGAAGCAGGGCGCACAAACAGGGGAGAACCTGATGAGCCGCACCGATACACAAGAGATCGTCGAGTTCGCACGTAAGTGGCAGCAGTTCGACGGTGGACCTGACGAAGAGATCTTTGTAACCTTCGGCCTCGCCCCGGACGAGTATTTCCGCAGGCTGCAGGCAATTCTCGACGACGGCGTCGTAGCGCTGACTCCGCCGGTCACCGGCGAACTCGCAACGGTCTGTGCACATCGACTCGGCCAATCGGCCAGGCGTCGATAAGTCCGACCCGGCGTCAGCCCCGAGTTACCCGAATCCGTTTCACCCGAGTAAGGAATTGAGGTCGCCATCATGCACAAGCACCTTCCGATGCCGTACCCGACCGCCGAAGTGTGGGACTGGCAGCTGCAGGGAGCGTGCCGTGGGCACGATTCCGCGGTGTACTTCCACCCGGACGGCGAGCGTGGACACGCTCGCGAGAACCGTGAACGCAACGCCAAGAAGGTCTGCGCGACGTGCCCCGTGCTCCAGCAGTGCCGCGAACACGCACTCTCCGTCCACGAGCCGTACGGCATCTGGGGTGGAATGACGGAGACCGAGCGCGCAGAATATGTGCGATCGCTGCGTAAGCGCAGCAACCGGATGCCCGCGGTCGCCAACGCGAGCTGACGGTCCTTCGGAAAGGACGCCAGTGTGACCCTCGTAGCCGGTATCGATTCGTCTACCCAGTCGTGCAAAGTCATTGTCCGTGATGCCGATTCGGGAGAACTGGTACGAGAAGGACGGGCGGCCCATCCCGTCGGTACCGAGATAGATCCGGCATGCTGGCTCGAGGCGATGGACAATGCAATCGCCGCGGCGGGTGGGCTCGGCGACGTCGCAGCGGTATCCGTCGGAGCTCAACAGCACGGCATGGTGTGTCTGGACAGCGGCGGCGAGGTCGTCAGGCAGGCGCTGCTGTGGAACGACACTCGTTCGGCGAAGGCTGCGACGGATCTGGTCGAAGAACTCGGCGGATCGAAGGCGTGGGCCGACGCGGTTGGCGTAGTTCCGGTCGCCGCGGTCACGGCAAGCAAGCTTCGATGGCTCGCAGATCACGAGCCAGGCAACGCCGATCGCACTGCCGCGGTGTGTCTTCCGCATGACTGGCTGTCCTGGAAATTGGGCGGGTCCGGTTCAATCGAGGAGCTCGCCACAGACGCGGGCGACGCAAGTGGAACCGGCTATTACGCTGCCTCGACGCGCGAATACCGTACCGACTTGCTGGCGTTGGCATTTCGCGATCGCACCCCCCATGTTCCCCGAGTTGCATCGCCGAACGACAAGATCGGAAGCACTGACTCCGGGGGAATCATCGGACCGGGTACGGGTGACAATGCCGCAGCCGCACTGGGTTTGGGAGCAGTCCCCGGTGACGTGATCATCTCGATCGGAACATCCGGCGTCGTGTCGGCTGTATCGGCCACCCCCACGCACGATCCCAGTGGAAACGTGGCAGGATTCGCGGACGCAACCGGTCTGCACCTGCCGCTCGTGTGCACTCTCAACGGCGCGCGCATTCTTGATGCGACGGCGTCCATTCTCGGTGTCGATCACGCCGAACTGTCCCGGTTGGCGTTGACCGCACCCCTCGGAAACGACGGACTGGTCATGATTCCGTACTTCGAGGGCGAACGGACGCCCAACCGTCCTGACGCCACGGGAGCAATGCACGGCTTCCGGCTGCAGAACTCGACGCCGGCGCATTTCGCGCGCGCCGCAGTCGAAGGGCTCCTGTGCGGCTTGGCCGACGGCGTCGACGATCTGGTTCGTCAGGGCGTCGAGGTGAAGCGAGTTCTCCTCGTCGGAGGCGGAGCGAAGTCTCGCGCTCTCTGTGAGATTGCGCCGGCAATTCTCGGAGTTCCGGTCGTAATCCCTGCCCCGGGTGAGTACGTCGCCGAAGGGGCATGCAGGCAAGCAGCATGGGCACTGTCCGGGGACACGCAGCCGCCGGTGTGGCCGAAACCGGAAGAGCGACGATTCGACGCCGAACCAGCTCCCCACGTGCGCGAGCGCTACGCGTCGTTGCGCGAACTCACCGAAGGTGTGTAACCACAGAGCCTGACACCGCTCGCTCGGTTAGGGTGACTCCGTGGACTTGTTGGTAGGTATAGACATGGGGACGGGTAGCAGCAAAGGGGTTCTGGTGACCCCTGACGGTGTGGTCCTGGCGACCGAGCAGATCGATCACCAGATCTCGATGCCCCGCCCTGGGTGGGCCGAGGTGGACGCCGAGAAGATGTGGTGGTCCGAGGTCTGTGAGATCTCGAAACGTCTTGTGGCACAGGTTCCCACGATTGCCAAGGTGGCCGGCGTATGTGTCAGTGGCGTCGGTCCGGCACTGGTGTTGTGCGACAGTGAACTTCGTCCTGTTCGTCCGGCTATCCTCTACGGAATCGACAGTCGAGCCTCGGCAGAAGTGGCCTCGCTGACCGAATTGTTCAGCGAGGAGGCAATACTCGATTGTGGTGGCAAACTCCTGTCGAGTCAGGCCGTAGGACCGAAGATCGAGTGGGTACGCATCCATGAACCGGAAACTTTTGCCGCGGCGACGCGGTGGTACGGCTCGAATTCGTACATCGCCGCAAAGCTGACCGGTGAGTACGTTCAGGATCATCACACGGCCAGTCAGTGTGATCCGCTTTATTCGGTCCGAGACTTCAGCTGGAAATCCGATTGGCTGGATCGCATTCTGGGGCATCTGGAATCGCCTCGTTTGGTATGGCCGAGTGATGTTGTCGGACTGGTACATGCTGATGCGGCCGAGCAGACCGGACTACCTGCCGGGACGCCCGTTGTCGCGGGTACTGTCGACGCCTTTTCCGAGGGGTTCAGTGTGGGGGCCCGTCATCCCGGGGATCTCATGCTCATGTACGGGTCGACGATGTTCCTGGTACAGGTGCTCGACAAGTTTCACAGCAATCCGGCACTGTGGACAACCGCAGGGGTTCAGGAGAATACTCTGGCACTCGCGGCCGGCACTTCCACTGCCGGAAGCCTGACCGGATGGCTTCAAAAGCTCACCGGTGATGCACCATTCGAACAGTTGCTCGCCGAGGCCGAGGCCGTGCCGGCCGGCGCCGAAGGGCTGCTGATCCTGCCGTACTTCGCCGGCGAACGTACCCCCGTGTTCGACCCCAAAGCCAGAGGCGTCGTCGCAGGACTGTCGTTGCGCCACGGCCGGGGGCATCTGTTTCGGGCCGCCTATGAAGGTATCGCCTTCGGAATCCGTCAGATACTCGAAATGTTCGGTGACACAGATGAACCTGTTCGCCGCACGATCGCTGTGGGAGGCGGGGTCAAGAGTCGGGTCTGGACACAGGCGATCAGCGACATCACCGGACACACGCAGTTGGTTCCGGCTCAGACCATCGGCGCCAGCTACGGCGATGCGCTGTTGGCTGCGATCGGGACCGGACTTGTTGCGCCGGATACCGATTGGACGACTCTGTCGCACGAAGTAGTGCCGAACGCAGCCAACAAGGCGATGTACGAGGATTTGTATCAAACGTGGTTGACGCTGTACCCGTCGACGAAAGAACAGATCCACGCCCTCGCCGAGTTCGGCTGAACGGCCCGATGGCTGCGGCCGCTCAGCTTACGAGGTAGCCGCCATCGATGGGAAGGTCGGTTCCGTTCACCATGGCGGCGGCATCCGACGCCAGCCAGACGACGGCTTCGGATACCTCGTCCGGCATGGCAAAGCGCCCAGTCGGGATACGGTTCAACATCGGTGCAGCCTTGTCGTGTTCACCCCATACCGTCTGGCCCATCTCGGTGAGTACAACCGTCGGGCAGACCGAATTGGCCCGGACGCCGCGGCTACCTAATTCCAAGGCAAGCACTTTGGTGGCCATCACCAACCCGGCCTTTGCGATGCAGTACGAATAGTGCTCGGGCAACGCGCGCAAGGCTGCTGCCGAAGCAACCGTCACGATGGCTCCGCCGCCCGCATCGGCCATGGCTGAGCCGATCTTCGCGGCGAGCAAGGCCGGCGCACGGAGGTTGACGTTCAGAACCGCGTCGAAGTTGGGTTCGGTGATGTCGGTGACAAATTCGGGATACGAGATTCCAGCGTTGTTGACCAGCACATCCAGGCCACCGAATACCGCGAGAGACTCCTGTGCGACCTGTGTCGGTGCGTCGGGTAATGCGAGATCTGCAACGAGAATCTCGGCGCGGACGGCAAAACTGTCGCGGAGTCGGTCGGCCAGCGTTGTCAGTTCGCAGCGGCTACGACCGGAGACGATTACGTCCGCGCCGGCCTGGGCAAAGGCGTGTGCGATTTGCGCGCCGATGCCTTTCGACGCTCCGGTGACAAGAGCGCGTTTTCCGGCGAGCGGGCGAGCTGACGCAGTAGGCATGGCAAAGCCTTTCGAAGTTACTCGACCGCAAGTATCTGTTGTGCGGTGGTTGGGTCGGTGACAAGTTGATTGAAGTACCGGCTGCGCGCACCGGCAATGATAGGAGCGACTTTCTCGGCGCCGACGGCCACGGCGATGCCCACCGGGATATCTTGCAGTGCAGACAGTTCGAGCGCAATAAGGCGTTCGCTACCGGGGAAGTCGACGGTGTTGCCGTCGCGATCGTAGAATCGAGAGCAGATGTCGCCCACGGCTTCTCGAAGCGATGACGACGTTATCGGGACGAACTGCGGAATGTCGGCGCGCAGTAGAGGTGGAGCGCCGATGCCCATGAGGATAGCCCGAGCCTGTGGCCACAGGCCGAGAACTCGCTGTATGGCCGGATCCTTGGTGAGGGTCGGATACAGATCGGGTCCTGGAAGCGCCGGCGCAAAAAGATAATTCGGACGTCCGCCGATCTTGTTCGAGATCAAGCGGGTGATCTCGTTGGTCTGGTACCACTCTTCCGGTTGGTCGTTGCCACCAACAGTGGGAGCGACGAGGACCCCTGGGATGGGTGTCAGATCATATTGTGCGACTTCGTATACCGTGCGCCCGGAGGACACGAGCAGTACGTCACCTGGCATGAGGCCGGCCCCGGCGAGGGCCTCGGCTGTCGCCGGGGCAAGTACCGAGCCCATGACGTCGACCGTGCCCTTCTGCTGCGCCGGAGTGGGCAGAGGTCCAGACAGGTACACGCGGTGCAGTCCGAGTTTGACGCGCAACCGCTCGGCAAGGCTTCCGTGTGCTTCTTCTTGCGGCGGTACGACCTGGATGCGGACTATGCCCTGCCGTCGCGCCTCGGAAAGCATGCGACTGACAGTGGCACGGCTGGTGCCGAGGGCTTTTGCGACTTCGGCCTGAGTAGCTTCTTCGTCGTAGTAGAGCTTGGCCGCGGTGTAGAGCAACGCGCGCGTGAATGTGCTGTTTGTGCTGGTCGATGTCGAGCCGGCAGGCGTGGATGCGGGTAGTGGCATCGCGTCTGAGCTGCTGATCGGCATGACAGAAAGGTACCGCATGAACAGATGCTCACGCACCTAGTTCAGATGAACAATTGTGCTGGACATATGTAAAAGGATCCGATACTGTGACCGCCGACACATGAAATTGTGTTCATGTGCAGCTACTGGACCAGCGCATTGCGCCCCATCCAGACCTGATCCCAAGAGGAGACAAAGATGTCCGAGACGATGAAGGCGGTCATCTGCCACGGTCCGCGCGACTATCGACTCGAAGAAGTGCCGAAGCCTGTACCGGGCCCCGGTGAAGCGCTGGTTCGGGTCGAAGCAGTCGGAATCTGTGCGAGCGACTTGAAGTGCTACCACGGTGCAGCAAAATTCTGGGGCGACGAAAACCGTCCGGCTTGGGCCGAGACCGAGGTCATTCCGGGGCACGAATTTGTCGGTGAGGTTGTCTCGATCGATGCGGCAGGGTCGAAGCGCTGGGGGATCCAGGTGGGCGACCGTGTGGTCTCCGAACAGATCGTCCCGTGTTGGGAGTGCCGCTACTGCAAGCGCGGGCAGTATCACATGTGCCAGCCGCACAACCTGTACGGATTCAAGCGTGTCACCCCCGGCGCGATGGCCGAATTCATGGTCTACCCAGTGGAAGCTCTGGTGCACAAGGTATCCAAGGATCTGCCGGCAGCGCATGCCGCCTTTGCCGAGCCGCTGTCGTGCTCACTACATGCAGTCGAACGAGCAGGCATTACCTTCGACGACGTTGTTGTGGTTGCGGGCTGCGGGCCGATCGGGCTGGGAATGGTCGCCGGGGCGCGAGCAAAAAGCCCCGCGCACGTGATCGCTCTCGACATGGCACCGGAAAAGCTCGAGCTCGCCAAACTGTGCGGAGCCGACATCGTCATCAACATCGCCGACGAGGACGCCGTGCAGATCGTCAAGGATCTCACCGACGGGTACGGGGCCGATGTCTATCTCGAAGGGACAGGCCATCCGTCCGCAGTTCCCCAGGGCCTCAACATCTTGCGTAAGCTCGGCACCTACGTCGAATACGGGGTGTTCAAAGACGACGTCAGCGTCGACTGGAGCATCATCAGCGACGACAAGGAACTTGATGTCCTCGGGGCGCACCTGGGGCCCGACTGCTGGCCTGCCGCAATCCGGATGATCGAGTCCGGCCTGCTCCCGATGGACAAGATCTGCACGCATCAGCTTCCGCTGGAAGATTTCCAGAAGGGGCTCGATCTGGTCGCCAGTGGTGCCGAGTCCGTGAAGGTCTCACTCATTCCCTGACAGTTCGCACAACCGACCTGTGCCGCAGGTCGTTCGAGATCCCACTCATCCATTCAGCGGAGAATCCACATGAGTCGTTTCACACCCCGCGTCCCATTCAGCGGTGGCCCGCAGCTCTCTCGTCGAGAGATGCTGCGGGCGTTCGGTATCGCGGGAATGGCTGCTGCAAGTGTGCCCATACTTTCCGCCTGTGGTGTCGGCGGTGGTGAGAAGCCGACTAACGGCGCGTCCGAGGTGACCGGCGGATTCAATTGGCGGGCGCTGGAAGGCACGAGCATCAACATCCTGCAGACTCCGCACCCGTATCAGCAGGCGTTGCAGCCACTCCTTGCTGATTTCACCGAGCTGACCGGAATCACGGTCAAGGCGGATCTGGTGCCGGAGGCGGACTACTTCACCAAACTCAACACCGAACTCGCAGGCGGAACCGGTAAGCACGACGTGTTCATGCTCGGTGCGTACTTCATCTGGCAGTACGGTCCACCGGCTTGGCTGGAGGACCTGAAACCGTGGCTCGAGAACACGTCCGCCACGAGCGACGAATACGACTTCGAAGATATCTACGAGGGGCTGCGAACTTCTACCCGTTGGGATTTCGAACTGGGATCCCCTCTCGGAACAGGGGGACAGTGGGCGTTACCGTTGGGCTTCGAGAACAATGTCGTCACTTACAACAAGAGGGTCTTCGACGACAAGGGAATTACACTCCCTGACACATTCGACGGATTGATCGAACTTGCAACGGATCTCACGGATCGAAGTGAGAACGTCTACGGAATCGCCACGCGAGGGTCGAAGTCCTGGGCGACGATTCACCCCGGATTCATGACGCAGTTCAGCCGCGAGGGTGCCAAGGACTACGAACTCCGCGATGGCGAACTGGTCGCCACCATGGATTCGGACAAGGCGGTGGCCTTCACGCAGAAGTGGATCGACATGATGCACGCTGCCGGACCGACTTCGTGGACAACGTACGACTATCCGCAGGCAACAGGCGATCTCGGTGACGGCAAGGCAATGATGGTGTACGACGCAGACAGTGCGACGTACCCGAAGAACAAGCCCGGAGCGAGTCGGGAAGCCGGGAACCTCGCTTGGTACCCGGGGCCGGCCGGGCCGGACGGCAGCTATGCGACCAACTTGTGGACGTGGTCGCTGGCGATGAATGCGCGTTCCGAGAAAAAGCATGCGGCCTGGCTTTTCCTGCAGTGGGCCACCAGCAAGGGAACACTCAACGACGCCGTCAAATCGGGTATCTTCGCGAACCCAGTACGCAAGTCCGTGTTCGACGAGACTTTCAAACAGGAAGTCGGCGATGGTATGCCGGGCTACCTCGAAACATTCGAGACGGTGATCGGCAGTTCCAAAATCCAGTTCACGCCTCAGAAGAAGTTCTTCGACACCACGGAGGACTGGGCCGTGGCGCTGCAGGACATCTACGGCGGCAAGGATGCGCAGTCGACGCTCTCCTCGCTCGCCAAGACCAACACATCCAAGGTAAACCTCTGATCCGCGGCGGATCACCGGAGCAAGGGAGTAAGGAATAGTGACTACCCAATCCACCCGTCCGCCGTCGGAGGCAACCTCCGCGAAACCGGCAGACGCATCGCCCCGCAACGTCGAACCTCCCGAAGTGCCGATGTGGCGACGCAAGCTGCGACCCTACATCCTCTCGATTCCGGCTGTGGTGATCGTTGTCGGAATTCTCTACCCGTTCGTGATCGGCGCGTACTACTCGTTCCTGAATTACGCAGCGGTGAATCCTGATCCACAGTTCGTGTGGTTCAAGAACTTCGCGAGTGTCCTGGGCGACTCGAGCTTCTGGACCAGCGTGCGCGTGACTGGAGTCTTCGCGATTGTTGCCACAGCGGTCGAAACCGTGATCGGCGTCGGCATCGCGTTGCTGCTCAACCGTTCGAGCTTGATCGGGAAGATCTTCGAGAAGGTGCTGATCCTTCCATTGATGATTGCACCTGTCATCGCCGGTGTGATCTGGAAACTGATGTTCAATCCGCAGTTCGGAATTTTGAATCACGTTCTTGGACTGGGTAACACATTCGACTGGTTGAGCAGTCAGAATGCACTGTGGTCGGTCATTCTGGTGGACCTGTGGATCTTCACTCCCTTCGTGGCGATTCTTGTTCTCGCCGGAATGCGTTCGCTGCCGAAGGAGCCGTTCGAAGCATCCGAGGTGGACGGTGCCAGTTGGTTCTACATGTTCCGCAGGCTCATGCTGCCTATGTTGTGGCCCTACATTCTGGTCGCCGTGATCTTCCGATTCATGGACAACCTCAAAGTGTTCGACGCGGTGTACGTCCTGACTGCGGGTGGACCAGGACTGTCCACCCGAACGCTCCAGATCGGTGCATTCGAGGATTCGATCATCAATCTCGACTATTCCCGCGGCAGCACCTACATGTTCCTGCTGTGGATCATCGTGTTCGTCACCGCGCGCTATCTGGTGAGCGTGTTGGGCAAAGCGCAGCGTCGTGCTGCCGGAGCGGAGTCGTAAAGTCATGGCCAGTGAATTGATGCCAGGCCAGAAGAGATTCACCATCGGTGCCGTAGCCGCGGACATCGTGTTGGTCGTGTGGTTCGTCTTCTCGCTCTTTCCCATCCTGTGGATGTTTCTGCTGGCGCTGAAGACTCCGGCCGAGCAGACCACCACATACTTCAAGTTCAGTCCCACGTTCGAGAACTTCGGAACCGTGCTGAGTCAGAAGGGCACGGATCTGACGAGTGTCGACTTCAAGTCGGCCCTGCTGACCAGCTTGATCAATTGTGGTGGCGCTGTTCTTGTTTCGTTGGCTATCGGAATTCCGGCGGCGTATGCTGCCGGGCGTTGGAAGTACAAGGGATCCAACGATTTGATGTTCAACATGCTTTCCTTCCGCTTTGCGCCGGAGCTGATGGTGATCGTCCCGCTGTTCGTCATCTACAACCAGATCGGGTTGTTCGACACCAAACTCGGGATGGTGTGGGTTCTTCAACTGGTGACGATGCCTCTGGTGGTCTGGATCCTGCGCTCGTACTTCGAAGACCTTCCCGAAGACCTCGAGCAAGCAGCATTGTTGGACGGATACACCCGTAAGCGCGCCTTCGTGATGGTGGCACTGCCACTTGTTCGTCCCGGAATCGCTGCGGCAGCTTTGCTTTCGTTCATCTTCGCGTGGAACAACTACGTATTCCCTCTCATCCTGGCCGACAGTAACGCAGGAACCGTCACCGTCGCGGTGACCAAGTTCCTCGGTGGCGGCGGACAGGCCTACTACAACCTGACAGCTGCGGCGGCGGTGATCGCTGCTCTTCCACCGCTGATTCTGGCGTTGACGATTCAGCGATACCTTGTCCGCGGGCTGTCGTTTGGGGCGGTGAAATCCTGATGGTCGCACTTACTGTCAAAGCATTGACGAAGCACTACGGAAAGACCGTGGGCATCGACGGTATCGACCTCGACGTGGCAGACGGTGAATTCCTGGTCATTCTGGGACCTTCCGGCGCAGGCAAGACCACGACGCTCAAGTCGATAGCCGGACTCGTCGAAGTCGACGACGGTACCGTCGACATCGGTGGAGTGGACATGACTCTCGTCGAGCCATACCACCGTAACGTCGCCATGGCCTTCGAGAGTTACGCCCTCTACCCGCAGAAGACGGTGTCGGAGAATCTGGCGTCACCACTCAAATCCGGTCGAACCGGAAAATACTCGGAGGACGATCAGAAGCGCCGTATCGACGCGGTCACGAAAACGCTGGGAATCAACCACTTGCTCGAGCGGTTCCCGCGAGAGTTGTCCAACGGACAACGGCAGCGTGTCGCACTCGGTCGTGTGCTGGTGCGGCCGGCTGACGTGTACCTCCTCGACGAGCCGCTCTCACACCTCGACGCCAAACTACGTGCTGCGATGCGTGCAGAATTGCGTCAGCTCGGCCAGATGTCCAACACCACAACGGTGTACGTGACGCACGACTATCAGGAAGCACTCGCGCTGGGTGATCGAATCGCAATCCTGAGGGAAGGGCGGCTGGTCCAGATCGACACCCCGGCCAACATCTGGCATGCGCCCGCTGACACGTTCGTGGCACGCTCGCTCGGTCAACCCGAGATCAACGTGTTCGACGCAGCAGTCGACGGCGCGGTGCTCCGGGTTCTGGGCACCGAGCTGGAGGTCGAGATTCCGGCCGACATCTCGATTTCGTCGTCGGTCGGCGCTCGAATCGGTATCCGACCGTGTGACATCGAGATTCGCGCAGATTACTCGGGAAACTCCGCCGCGGTGGGCGTACGCGGCCGGATTCAACTGGTAGAGCGGCTTGGCCGCAATGTCGAACTCTCGATAGATCTCGGCGGCGGGGTCACGATGATCGGTCTGTCGTCGGGTGGTTCGCTCGCGGTCAAAGGTGCCGAGATCGTTGTGGAAGTGGCTCGCCAGAACATTCACCTGTTCGAGGGCGCACCAGAAGGAACAGACAGTCGACGACTCGGCAGCGCGATCGTCGGCGCCGGTAGGACCGGCGAAAGTGTAACGACCTACGCAGCACAGGAGGATGGGCGATGACCACTACCGCCGATAGTCGTAGCGGCGCGAAGGTCGCGCAATCACTGACCTTGGACAACCTGGAGAAGACCTACTCTTCGCGTGGGCGGGCAACATTCCACGCGGTCAAAGGAATCGACCTGCACATCGAACCCGGTGAATTGGTTGCGCTACTGGGTCCTTCGGGATGCGGCAAGACGACAACCCTTCGGATGATCGCCGGACTGGAGACCGTCTCGAGCGGGGAGATCTTGATCGGTGACCGGAAGATCAGTCAGCTGGCACCCGGGAAACGAGGCGTCGGGGTTGGATTCGAGAGCTACGCTTTGTATCCGCCGCTATCGGTGCGCGACAACCTCTCGTACGGATTGAAAGCCCGAAAAGTAGCGGGCGCAGACGAACTGGTGTCCACCATTGCCCGTCGTCTGGAGATGGAGGACCTACTCGACTTGCGTCCGGCAGGATTGTCGAGCGGACAGAAGCAGCGGGTTGCACTCGCTCGGGCGCTTGTGCGCAACCCGCCGGTGCTGCTCCTCGACGAACCGCTCTCGCACCTCGACGCGTCGGCACGGCAACGGGTTCGGCGTGAACTGAAGATGCTGCAACGCGAATTCGGCTACACCACAATCGTGGTCACTCACGACCAGGTCGAAGCGCTGAGCTTGGCCGACCGGCTTGCGGTGATGGACGGTGGCATCATCCAGCAGTACGGCACTCCTGACGAGGTGTTCGACGATCCGGCTAACATTTTCGTGGCGGAGTTCGTGGGCGAACCGCAGATCAACATGTTCGACGGAATTGTGCGCCTCGAGAACGGATCTGCGGTTGTTGCCATAGGCTCGGCTGGTACCTTGCCGGTCTCGACACGCAATGTTGTTGAGGGTCAGTCGGTTCGAGTCGGAGTTCGCCCCCAAGACATGACTATGGTGTCGGGGCCTGCCGGGCATCGGCAGATCACGGTGCACGTGAAGCATTTCGAGCACCTGATGGAGTTCGGTTTGGTGCAGGTGAATGCAGCGGGAACCGAGTCGACGGGCTCGGGATCAACGCTGATGGTTCAGACACCGGCCCACGAGAGGTTTGCGGCAGGCGACGAGTGCGCGGCGACTGCTCTTCCTGAACGTGTCTATCTATTCGACCCCGAAACCGGAAATCGACTGCGTTAGAGGTATTTTGTCATGACTCGGCTATTCAACGACCCCGCGACATTTACGGAAGACATGCTCGAGGGTTTCCTCGACGCCAACTCCGACTATGTTGTCGGTGTGCCAGGCGGTGTTGTACGTGCCCAGGAGACTCGACCGGGCAAGGTTGCGGTCGTAGTAGGTGGCGGTTCCGGCCACTATCCCGCGTTCTGTGGTGTTGTCGGGCCGGGGTTCGCCGACGGCGCAGTAGTGGGAAATATCTTCACGTCTCCCTCCGCAGCGGAGGCGACCTCCGTCGCTCGCGCTGTAGACAGCGGTGCCGGCGTGCTTCTGACGACCGGAAATTACGCGGGTGACGTGATGAACTTCTCGCTCGCAGTGCAAGCTTTGGCGCACGAGGGAATCGACGCTCGGTACCTACCGGTCACCGACGATATTGCCAGTGCATCCGCGGAGGACATCACGAAGCGGCGCGGAATCGCCGGTGATTTCACGGTGTTCAAGATCGCATCGGCGGCTGCGGAAGCAGGATACGACCTCGACGAGGTACAGCGAGTAGGACGCGCGGCAAACGACAACACGCGAACACTCGGTGTTGCTTTCGACGGATGTACCATGCCGGGCGCAGATCACCCACTGTTCGCCGTGGAAACCGGAATGATGGATCTGGGGCTGGGCATTCACGGAGAACCGGGTGTGTCCACGCACGAGATGCCAAGTGCCGCAGAACTGGCGAAGCTATTGGTCGACGGTGTGCTTGCCGAACGGCCGGACGGCTCCGGGACCCGCGTCGCAGTGATCCTCAACGGACTCGGGCGTACCAAGTACGAGGAACTGTTCGTGGTCTGGGCTACCGCGGCGAAGCTGTTGCGGGAGGCCGGATACACGGTTGTCTCGCCGGAGGTCGGAGAGTTGGTGACCAGCCTCGACATGGCCGGTTGTTCACTGACGCTCATGTGGCTGGACGAGGAACTCGAATCGTTCTGGACCGCAGCCGCGGACACTCCGGCATTTCGGCGCGGAACATTCGGTGTGGCAACACGATCGGGGGAGCGTCGTACTACCACTTCCGTGCAAGAGACGTCCGGTGTGAGCGCTGCGGGCGACGACCGGGGACGGCTGTGCGGAGAAACTGTGGCTACGGTGATCGATGCTCTCGCTCGGGTGATGGCGGTCAACGAAGAAGAACTGGGTCGCATCGATGCGGTGGCAGGTGATGGAGACCACGGGCGCGGGATGGTTCGCGGAACCGAATACGCGACGCTGGCAGCGCAGGCCGCAGCCGCGCAGGGTGCCGGTCCACAAGGAGTTTTGACTGCAGCGGGTGAAGCCTGGGCAGCAAAGGCGGGCGGGACGTCCGGCGTGCTGTGGGGTGCCGCGCTTACGGCGATGGGGACCCGGTTGGGTGACAAGGGACAACCAGGCGCCCATGATCTGGCTGACGGTGTACGGGCGGGCTATGACGCGATAGTGGCGCTCGGTGGAGCAAAACTAGGCGACAAAACGATGCTCGATGCTCTGTGGCCGTTCGTGGAAACCTTGAGTGCCGCAGTCGGAAACGGGGTCCTCACGGCGCAAGCGTGGGACGAAGCCGCCGACGTTGCCCAGACCGCAGCCGACGCCACGGCGCAATTGCGCCCGCTGGTGGGTCGGGCACGACCGCTGGCAGAACGGAGCGTCGGGACCCCGGACGCCGGCGCGATATCCATGGCGATGTGTGTCCGTACCGTCGCTGATTTCTTGAACACGAACTCTGAACGCAAGGAGCACGATCATGGCTGAGCGACTTCGTATCGTCGTCGGTTGCGACGATGCCGGCTTGGAGTACAAGCAGGCACTCAAGGCCGACCTCGAAGCCGACGACCGCGTGGAGGTCGTGACCGATGTCGGCGTCGGGAACGACGAGCACACTGCGTATCCGCACGTTGCTGTTACTGCCGCGAGGTTGGTGGCCGACGGCAAAGCCGACCGGGCGCTCCTCGTGTGTGGAACAGGATTGGGCGTCGCTATCAGCGCCAACAAGGTCCCGGGGATCCGGGCGGTGACTGCCCACGACAGTTTCTCTGTGGAGAGATCAGTTCTCAGCAACGACGCACAGGTCTTGTGTTTCGGGCAGCGAGTGGTCGGCCTCGAACTCGCCAGACGGCTGGCGAAGGAGTGGTTGGGCTACCACTTCGACGCTCAGAGCGCCTCTGCCGAGAAGGTTGCTGCCATCGGCGAATACGAGACAGTCGGTAAGTCGGGCGACTGCTGAGCGCTCCCTACAGAAGCCCGAACTTCCGCACTGCGTCGAGTAGCGCGTGCGGACGTTCGGTCGTCGGCAGGGGATCGACGAGTGCGAACTGGCAACCGATGTCTCGGGCCGCGCCGTCGGCGACATCACTGTCTCCGATCATCAGGGTCTGCGCCGCATCCACATCCAGCTGTGCCAGGGCGTATTCGAAGATCGCGGGTTCCGGTTTGACTGCACCCACCTCGAACGACAGGACGAACTCGTCGACCCAGACGTCCCAGCCGCGGTCGACGAACGCCGGACGGATGTCGAAGGCGATGTTGCTCAAGACGGCAGTGCGTACGCCCTTCTCCGACAATGACTTCAGGACCTCACCGGTATCCGGGTACGGCGACCACTGGTCCGGATCGACCAGCAGCGCGTAGAAAGCTTCGGCCCGAACCGGATCGGGCACTCCGGACTTGCTCAACACGTCGAGGTACGCCTGACGATGCAACTTCGGATCCCGGTCGCGGTTCTCCCACGCGTAGATCCCGGCTTCGTCCATCTCGACGGTTCTGCCCACCGGCGCGGTCATCCGACGCATCAACTCGGCTTGAGCGTGCACGTCGAGCGGATCGCCTTGATGATCGACGAGGTGCTCGGTCCAATCGTCGCTCTCCTCCAAACGGAAGAGGGTTCCGGAGAAATCGAACAGCGTCGCGGCGATATGTCCGTCTTGATGGGCCGTGCTGTCAGTGTTCACCTCGACAGGTTATCGGCGTCCGCATTCCGATGCTTGATGTGAGCCAGTGCACGCGTACTTTGAGAGAGCACATTTTCCGAGGTTCCCCCGACGGGCACGATTTCGATGCCCCGGATGAACCGTATGACGAGGGGGATCCTCCGTGTCCGACCACGCGAATACACCAGACCTGACGAAGCCGTCCGGCGAAGACCCCCACCTCTCACGTCAGCTGTCCAACCGGCATATCCAGCTGATCGCCATTGGTGGTGCCATCGGCACCGGACTGTTCATGGGATCGGGCAAGACGATCTCGCTTGCCGGGCCCTCCGTGATCTTCGTGTACATGATCATCGGCTTCATGCTCTTCTTCGTCATGCGGGCAATGGGGGAGTTGCTGCTCTCGAACATGGCGTACAAGTCGTTCTCCGACTTCGCCGCGGATCTGCTGGGCCCCTGGGCGGGGTTCTTCACCGGATGGACCTACTGGTTCTGCTGGATCGTCACCGGCATCGCGGACGTCATCGCGATTTCCGGATACTTCAAATACTGGTGGCCAGGTCTCGCGGCATGGATACCTGCTTTGCTGACGATCGCGGCGCTGCTGCTCCTCAATCTCCCGACCGTTCGCGCCTTCGGTGAAACAGAGTTCTGGTTCGCACTGATCAAGATCGTCGCCATCGTCAGCCTGATCATCGTCGGCATCGTCATGGTCGTCTCCGGGTTCACGGCGCCGAACGGTGCCACCTCGGGTATCGACAACCTCTGGAACGACGGCGGCATGTTCCCGACCGGATTCATGGGCTTCGTGGCCGGCTTCCAGATCGCCGTGTTCGCCTTCGTGGGCATCGAACTGGTCGGCACCACCGCCGCCGAGGCGAAGGACCCGGAGAAGAACCTGCCGAAGGCCATCAACTCCATCCCCATTCGTGTCCTGCTGTTCTACGTCGTTGCACTGACCGTGATCATCGCGGTGACTCCGTGGCGCGAAATCAGCGCAGACAAGAGTCCGTTCGTCGCCATGTTCACACTCGCCGGCCTCGGCATCGCTGCATCTGTCATCAACTTCGTCGTGCTGACCTCCGCGGCATCTTCGGCCAACTCGGGTATCTACTCCACCTCGCGCATGGTGTTCGGTCTTGCGCAGGAGGGCGACGCACCGCGGGCACTCGGCAAGCTGAACTCGCGCAAGGTCCCCGCGAACGCCCTGATGTTTTCCTGCATCTTCTTGCTGGCGTCGCTGATCCTGCTGTTCTCGGGCGATTCCGTGATCGAGGCCTTCACCGTCGTCACGACCATCTCGGCGCTGCTGTTCATGTTCGTGTGGACGATCATTCTGGCGAGCTACATGGTGTACCGGAAGCGTCGTCCGCACCTGCACGAGGCGTCGAAGTTCAAGATGCCCGGCGGCATCGTGATGTGCTGGGTCGTGCTCGCGTTCTTCGTCTTCATCCTCTGGGCGCTGACAACCAAGGACGACACCCTGCAGGCACTTGTCGTCACACCGATCTGGTTCGTGGTTCTGGGTATCGCGTGGGCGATCATTCGTCGCCGACCCGCTCACCGGGCACGATACGACGCATTCAAGTCAGAACTGGACGCCAGCCGACAGAACGGCGAGAAATAGTTTTGGTCAAGATCGGGTAACGGTGGCGGCCGCCTTGATCAAACTGTTACATTCTTCGGCAGACAGAGGAGCGGGCTTCATCAGAAGGACGCTGCACGCCGACGACTGACGGAGTACACACTGTGGGAAACCACCACCGCACGGGCAATGACGATGTTGTCTTCGAGATCGATCCCGAGGCAGCAAGCGGCCGCCACCGCACCCCGTCGGCTGGCCCTGGTGCCGGTGTCAAGGCGGGTGTCGTAGCTGCGGCTACCGGTGCACTCCTCGTCGGTGCAGGCCAGATGGGTGCAGGAACCGCTGCTGCGGCGCCGGCAACACAGACCATCGCCGGCATCGAAATCCCGCAGGGTCTGCTCCCCGAGGGCGTTGTCGTTCCGGCTGAATTGGCGGCACTTCCCGCTCTCGACATTCCCGAGCTTCCCGATTTTGCTGCCGATCTCAACACGCAGGCACAGCAGTTCCTCGCGGGGATCAACCCCGGCACCTCTGCTCGCACCGTGCAGCCGGTGTCCGGAACGCTGACCTCCACCTTCGGTTCGCGCTGGGGAGCACACCACGGCGGTCTCGACATCGCGGCTCCGATCGGTACGCCGATTCTGGCTGCCGCAGACGGCCAGGTCATCGACGCCGGCCCGGCGTCAGGTTTCGGCCTCTGGGTTCGCGTCCAGTACGACGACGGCACGGTCACCACCTACGGCCACGTCAACGACTACCAGGTCAACGTCGGCCAGCGCGTCAATGCTGGCCAGCAGATCGCCACAGTGGGTAACCGTGGACAGTCCACCGGCCCGCACCTGCACTTCGAAGTTGCCGAGAACGGCGCAAAGGTCGATCCCGCAGCGTGGCTGCAGGCTCGCGGCGTGGCTGTCACCTGGGTAGACAACTCGTAAGAGAAACTTTCGGAGAACTGCGGTGGCGTCGGGAAATTCTTCCCGGTGCCACCGCAGTTCTCGTTTGTCGGTGACACCGGCCGGATAGCCTTCAGTGACGTTGATCGTCGAAGGGGGAATGCGCGATGGGTGCAGAAGTCACGGCGCGAGAATTCACGCGGGCGGACCGTAGGCTCTTTCGCAAGAAAGTGCGGTCATGCGTCGACGCCATGAAGCAGATGCTCGATGGTGGTGACTTCCGAGACGCCGTCGACAAGCCGGCGCCGCTGCTGGGCATGGAGATCGAATTCAACCTGGTGAACGGGGACATGGCTCCTGCGATGTCCAACCGTGAAGTGCTCGAATCCATCGACGACGCTGCGGTTTTCCAAACCGAGCTCGGACAGTTCAACGTCGAGATGAACGTCGAACCCGGCCCACTCACCGGTGATGCAACTTTCGAATTGGAAAAGAAACTGCGCGCCTCCCTCGACGTCGCAGACGCGCGAATCCATGCGCACGACGCCGAGATGGTGATGATCGGGATGCTGCCGACCCTGCAACTCGAGCATCTCGATCGAGAGTGGATCACCGCGAACCCGCGCTACGAATTGCTCAACGAGCAAATTTTCACCGCTCGAGGCGAGGACATCGAACTCGACGTCGAAGGTGTCGCGCTACCTGGCAGCGACGTGGAAATTCTTCGGGCCGATACCAATTCGGTAGTCCCGGAGGCGGCATGTACGTCCATGCAGTTGCATCTTCGCGTTGCGCCGGAAGAGTTTGCCGCGCATTGGAATGCCGCGCAGTGTCTGGCCGGCGTACAGGTGGCGTTGGCTGCCAATTCTCCTTTCCTGGCAGGCAAGGCACTCTGGCACGAATCGCGCATCCCGATCTTCGAGCAGGCCACGGACACAAGAACTTTCGAGCTGAAGAACCAAGGTGTGCGGCCGCGGGTGTGGTTCGGTGAGCGGTGGATCCACTCGGTGCTCGACTTGTTCGAAGAGAACTCGCGGTATTTTCCGGCCCTGCTGCCTGACGTGTCGGACATCGATCCACTGGAAGTGCTCGCGGCGGGCGGGGTTCCGGAGTTGAGCGAGCTTCAGATGCACAACGGTACGGTCTATCGCTGGAATCGTCCGGTGTACGACTGCTCGGATGGCAAGCCGCACTTGCGTATCGAGAATCGAGTGCTGCCGGCCGGACCGACTGTCGTCGACATCATGGCCAATGCGGCCTTCTATTACGGCACAGTTCGGGCGCTGGTGAACGCGGAGCGGCCACTGTGGTCGCACATGTCGTTCCATGCGGCAGAAGAGAACCTGCACATCGGCGCCAAGTACGGACTCGACGCAACCTTGTACTGGCCGGAGATCGGTTGGGTCGGTGCCGACGAGTTGGTCCTGCGAAGGCTGCTGCCGTTGGCGGACGAGGGTTTGGCGGACTTCGGATTGTCCGCCGCGGCCCGCGATCGGTATCTCGGCGTCATCGAGGGGCGGTGCCTGAATCGGCAGACCGGTGCCGCCTGGCAACGAGAGCACGTGGCGCGCGCGGAGGCTTCGGGCGCGGACCGCTCGACTGCGCTCACCGGAATGCTCCGCGGTTACGTCGAGAACATGCGGGCGGGAGATCCTGTTCACACCTGGTCCTGATTGCTCTGCTAATTCTCCTATCCGTCAACAGTTTCGGGGACCTAAGTCCCCGAAATGAAGAGGGGGCGACCCCAAAAAAGCCGGACAAGTGGGATGGTTAGAGTGAAAGTGGCTCGGTTACTTCTTCAGGAAGGTGGGCACATGAGTTCACGCGAACATAACAGTGTTGTTGTCGGAGTCGAGGGTTCGGACACTGCGTCCACTGCGCTCCGCGAGGCCGCGAAGATCGCCGCCCAGCGCGAATTGCGACTCGACATCATCCATGCTCTCGACTTCGCGCCTTACGGTTTCGGCGGACCGTACGTCGACGCGGGTGGGGTGTACGAATGGGTCGAAGAGGCGGGAAAAGCGATCTTGGCAGAGGCGGAACAATTCGCCCATGAGATCGATCCGAAACTCGAAGTTCACACCGAAATCGCCATCGGCAGCGCAACTCAGTGGTTGATCGAGAGTTCGGCGCAGGCCAGGCGGGTCGTTGTCGGAGCGTCCGCTTCAGGCAAGGCGGCGACGGCAGTTCTCGGCAATACAGCGGTCGGTGTTGCCAGTCACGGCAAGTGCCCGGTCATCGTCGTGCGGGACCGCGACGGCGCAGTGCCTTCGGAGGGACCCGTCGTGGTCGGCGTCGACGGCAGTGCGCTCAGCGCGCAAGCAGTGGGCGCGGCATTCGAGGAAGCAGCGTTCCGCGGCGCCGAGTTGGTGGCGCTGCACGTGTGGAGTGACCTCGGCAGCGCGGCATTCGAAGACCCGAGGGCAGCTGCGCTTGCCCCGCAGTCTCTCGAAGAGGAAGAGCACGCAGTACTCAGCGAGAGCTTGGCCGGTTGGTCCGAGCAGTACCCGGACGTGAAGGTCCGGCGCGAGGTATACCTCGACAACCCACGAGGACGGCTGCTCGACTGGTCGGCAAAGGCGCAGCTTGTTGTAGTCGGCAGCCGTGGCCGTGGTGGATTCCGTGGCATGCTCCTCGGCTCGACCAGCAATACTCTGATCGCTTCGGCCAAGTGCCCCGTCATGGTGGTTCGCCCCGAAGAATCCTGACCTCTCCAAGTTCTCCCGCTACCCCGTTCGTTTCGGTCATCGAATACGAACGGGGTAGTCACATGAATGCGGACTCATGTTCCGTAGTGTTCGATGTGAGTTAGGTGTTCGATGGGAGTACCAAGGCTGTGTGCGCGTCGCACACGGCGGCAATCGTCTGGATTGGGGTTACAACGTGCGTATCGGTATGGGTTTGAACTACAGCGGCGGGTTCGCCGAAACCGTCGAAGAGGTCGGTGACCTGGAGAAGGCGGGCCTGGACATCGCCTTCGTTCCGGAAGCGTATTCCTTCGACGCGGTCAGCCAGCTCGGTTACCTGGCGGCCAAGACGTCCACCATCGAACTCGCTTCGGGAATCTTCCAGATCTACACCCGTACGCCCTCGTTGACCGCCATGACGGCAGCGGGCCTGGACTTCGTCTCCAACGGTCGCTTCGTTATGGGCCTGGGTGCTTCCGGACCGCAGGTGATCGAGGGATTCCACGGCGTCAAGTACGACGCTCCGTTGGGACGCACGCGTGAGGTCGTCGAGATCTGCCGTCAGGTGTGGCGCCGCGAGAAGGTCGAATACCAGGGCAAGTACTACCAGGTTCCGCTCCCTGCCGAGAAGGGCACCGGACTGGGCAAGCCGCTCAAGCTGATCAATCATCCTGTGCGTGAGCGCATCCCGATCCTGATCGCTTCGCTCGGACCCAAGAACGTCGAGCTGACGGCTGAGATCGCCGAAGGCTGGGAACCCATCTTCTTCCATCCGGAAAAGGCAGCAAGCGTATGGGGCGAGCCGATTGCGAAGGGCAAGGCCAAGCGCGATCCGAGCCTCGGCGAGCTTCAGGTGTACGCGTCGCCGGCCCTGGCCATCGGTGACGACGTCGACCACATGCTCGACTGGGTACGCCCGAGCCTTGCGCTCTACATCGGCGGTATGGGCGCCAAGGGCAAGAACTTCTACAACGACCTCGCGGTGCGATACGGCTACGAAGAGGCCGCCGAGAAGATTCAGGATCTCTACCTCGCGGGCAAGAAGGACGAGGCCGCAGCAGCGGTCCCGGACGAGCTGGTTCGCGCCGTGTCGTTGATCGGTCCCGAGAGCTACGTCAAGGAACGCGTCGCAGCCTTCGCCGAAGCTGGCGTCACGACGCTCAACGTCACGCCGTTGGCGGCCGATCGCAACGGCCGTGTTCAGCTGATCGAGAAGTTCCGCAAGATTTGTGACTGACCCTGCCGTGCGCCTTTATTAACCGCCGGCGGTTAATAAAGGCGCACAGCAGATCGGGTGATTCGGGATCTCTTGCGCACGAAACCCGATTTTCGGCGCTTTCATATGGGACTTTTTTCACTTCTGACCGGTCGGGTTCTTCGCCTAACGTGGATCGAGTAGCCAGGGTTTGCGTGCGAATCCGGCACCGGTGGCCTCGTTGACGCCCGAAAGGGATGTTGGCGGGGCCGTTGCCGCAGTCCACCCGAACTCCGAATGTCCGATTCGGGACTCGCGTCGGCTGATGAATCCTTTTTGCCGTCATTGGGCAATAGTGTGAGGGCGAAGAGATTCTCTGGTCGATCGTGGAGGGACGAACATGAGTGCAACCAAACCCGTAGTCGTGGCAGTGGACGGCTCGGAATCGGCGTCGTCGGCTGTCGTCTGGGCCGCTCGAACGGCGGTGGCGCTCGGTCGTCCGCTGCACATCGCGACGGTGGTGCACATCCCCGCTTTCTACTACTCCGAGCCGTACCTCGCCGAGAGCTTCAAGGACGAACTTCGCCGTACTGCCACCGCTCGTCTGGACAGCGCGCAGATCCTCGCGCGGCAAAGCATCGACGACGACCTCCAGATCGTCACCGAACTACTCGACGGCAGCGTCTCCGATCGCCTGATCGAATTGTCCAAGGGCGCGTACGTCATTGCGCTCGGGCCCCGCGGGCATGGTGAATTCACCGGATTGGTCGTCGGTTCCGCGACGGTGTCGGTCGTCTCGCACGGCGAATCTCCGGTGGCGGTAGTCCGGGGCCGGACCCTCGATGGTCGACCGCCGACCGAAGGTCCTGTCGTCGTCGGCGTCGATGGATCCGAAAGCAGCATCGAGGCAGTCGAGCATGCTTTCGAACAGGCATCCGCTCGGGGTGCAACGTTGATCGCCGTCAACGTGTGGAGCGATGTGAGCGTGCAGCCCTCCCTGGGCGCCACCCCCGACGATCCACTGTGGAGCAGCATCCAGACAGGTGAGGAAGTTGTCCTTGCCGAGCAATTGGCTGGTTTCACCGAGCGCTACCCGGACGTCGTCGTCGAGAGAGTCGTCGCGCGTGACCGTCCGGTCCGAGTGCTGAGCGAATACGCGGAGACGGCGCAATTGATCGTCGTCGGCAGCCGTGGGCGCGGCGGATTCGCGGGAATGCTCCTCGGATCGACCAGTCGGGCACTGCTCCATACTGCGGATTGCCCGGTTCTCATCGTCCGGCACGTCAACAAGTGAAGAGAATGCATTCAATGACTTTTGAGTCCACCATCTCCGGTACCGTTCGACGTGAGATGTCTTTTGGAGGGGTTCGATGACAACGCGGATATTCCTGGTCGACGATCACGAGATCGTCAGACGCGGATTGTTCGACCTACTCGGCGGGGTCGAAGACTTCGTGGTGGTGGGTGAGGCCGCATCCGTGGGAGAAGCATTGGCTGCGGTACCGCAGAGCAATGCCGACGTCGCGGTTCTGGACGTACGGCTGCCGGACGGCAACGGCGTCGAACTGTGCCGCGAACTGCGCTCGATGCTGCCCAACCTGCGCTGCCTGATGCTCACGTCGTACGCGGACGACGAGGCACTACTCGACGCGATCATGGCGGGCGCCTCGGGATTTGTCCTCAAACAGATTCTCGGAACCGATCTGGTCGCTGCGGTCCGCACAGTCGGGCGCGGCGGTTCACTGCTCGACAGTCGGGCGACGGAGGCGCTGATGCAGCGGATCCGTAGCGACCGCACCGCTGATCCGTTGGCCGAACTTTCCGATCAGGAGCGAGCAGTCTTCGACCTCATCGGAGAGGGACTCACCAACCGGGAGATCGGCGCGCGATTGTTCCTCGCGGAGAAGACAGTCAAGAACTACGTGACGCGTCTGCTCTCGAAGCTGGGCATGCAGCGTCGTACTCAGGCTGCGGTGCTGGCCACCGAAATCCGCAGCGGCAGTCGGTAGGTCTACCGACCGGACTTCGGTCGATTCGAGTTGGTGCGCCCGAGCGGTACTCGCCAGAGCAGGCGTGCACCGCTCGGATCGTGGTTGACGATCGTGCACGTACCGCCGCAATGTTCGGCACGGCGCTCGAGATTGTGAAGTCCACTCTTGTGGAAGTCGGAGGGGAGTCCGACGCCGTCGTCTTCGATCGTGATCGCAAATTCGACGTCCGCGGTGACTGCGATGGTGATGTGGTGTGCGTGTGCATGCCGAAGGACGTTGCTCAGCCCCTCACGCAGCACAGCTTCGGCGTGCTGGTGGATCCCGGGATTCACCAGAGTGTCGATGGCGCCGGAGAATTGGACGCTGGGGGTCACGGCGGACTGTGCGGTGGCGTCGCCGATGACATCGAGGAGGCGTCGGCGCAGGCTCGACGAATCGGTGGCTGTGGGAGTCTGCAGATCGAAGATGGTTGTCCGAATCTCGCGGACTGTCTTGTCGAGCTGTTCGAGGGATCGTTTGACAATCGCGCGCGCCGACTCCGGGAGGGTCTCGTCCGGAAGCGTGCTCTGCAGGCTCATTCCGCTCGCGAACAGTCGCTGGATGACGTTGTCGTGCAGGTCTCGTGCGATGCGGTCGCGGTCCGCGAGAACCGACAACAGGCGTTGCGCCTTTTGTTTCTCGTCGAACTCGATTGCAACGGAGCCGAGTTCGGCCATCGACTCGATCCGGGTCAGTTCGTCGTGATCCCAGTGCGTGTTGGTCGAGTTCGACGCCACGATGACCGCGCCGACTACACCGGAGGCGACGCACATCGGTGCCACGACCGCACTTCCGGCCGACGGCACCAGTTCGGTGAGCGCACCTAAAGTGGTGAGTACCTGTAGCTTTCGAGTGCTCCGCACCACGTCGAACGGATAGGTCGTCGCTGGAATTCTGACTCCACGTGACGTGGTTCTGGCGCTGGCTGCAGCGTGAACCTGTGCGTATCCGTTCTCGCAGATCACCACGATCACGTCGTCGACGCCGGTCAGGTCCCGAACGCGACTGGCAAGAAGTTGCAGGCCGTCCTCAAGCGAGTCACCGGCCAGCAATCGCGAGCGAATGGCAGATGTTGCGGTGAGCCATCTTTCACGAGTTCGTGACTGCTCGAACAGTCGAGCATTTTCCACAGCGATGCCGGCTGCGATGGCGAGGGCCTCGAGAATGACCTCGTCTTCTTGGGTGAACTCGGCTTTTCCGCGCTTCTCAGTCAGGTAGATGCTTCCGAACACCTTTCCTCGCATCATGATCGGCGCCCCGAGGAAACTCTCCATCGGTGGATGATTCGCGGGGAATCCCACCGATTCGGGATGGTCGCCGAGATGCGCCACACGCAAAGTCTGCGGGTGATTCATCAGAACACCCAGAACGCCATGACCTTCGGGGAAATGCCCCATGGTCGCGCGTTGGGACCCGGAGATTCCCTCGTACACGAATTCCGAGAGCCCGCCCCCTGGCGCCGCAACCCCCAGGGCGCCGTAGCGGCAATCCAGAACCGTTGTCGCAGAGGTGATGATCCGTTGGAGAGTCAGGTCGAGATCCAGACCTGAACCGACCACCAGGACTGCCTCGAGCAGACGGTGGAGTGTCGGTATGTCTGCATTGGAATCGCCCAGGCGGTCGAGCAACTCGCCGAACGTGCGTGCCGGACTGTGACCCGATGCTTCGACCATGGTCGAAGCATATCGCCTTGCAGGACGTCAGCCCTCCTGACGGCGACCTTCCCACCACGACGACCAGTGATGCTTGATTTCGTCGAACTCGTCATCGCTCAGGTCGTAGGTGGTCAGCAGGATGGACATGCCTCCGTCTGGCCGCTGCGGAGTCACCGACTGGGTCGCGACAGAGAGTAGACCAGGGCCGAGATCTTCGACTGTCAACCCGAATTGGTGATCGGTGACGTAGTCGACGACGCCTTCGAAATAGTCGCCGGGAGCGATTGTCGCCGCGTACCGACTTCCCGCTTCCAAACCGATTTCGGTGAGCCCGAGGACGGTTGCCGCATTCTCGCCAGGGAGCAGCAGGCCGTCGAGATAGATGGTTCTTCGCTCAGCGAGTCCGTGGTGCTCCACTGCGAATCTGAGCAACTGGAGGAACGTCGTCCATCCCTCGGTGATGTCGTCGTACCAGTCGTCGTCGGCAGATTTGGCCGGCCGATCGATGCGGACGACCGTCTTGCCGTCTTGTTCGAGAAGTGAGAAGCGGTCACCGTTTCCGAGTTTCAGCGTCAGTGCTTCGGGATCGGCCTCAGCGGTGGAGTAGATCTGGGTGATTTCGTCGTCGAGACCGTCGTACTCCCAGCCGAACCAACGACGAATCAGCGACGGGTCGCGCAGGGCGGGCCACAGAACGGACGGGGCTGCGACGATGGACACTTCGATCACGGTTTCGCTCACCCGGAAGACGGTACCGACTTCAACCCTTCATCGCGACGGTGAGCAGAAATGCAACGTCTTCGAGCGCTTCGACGCTGTGGCGGTCGGCCGGCACGGTGAGGAAATCACCGGTGGATCCTTTCCACTGGTCGCTCCCACACACAAGATTCAGCTTCCCGCTCAGGACCAACAGTGTGGCTTCGCCCGGACTGTCGTGTTCGGCGAGACTCTTGCCGGCGCTCAGCGCGATCACCGTCTGTCGCAGGCTGCGCTGGTGGCCGCCGTAGACGGTTTGTGAACTGCGACCGCTGGTCGCCGAGCCCGCCAGTTTCAACTGTTGGCGAGCGAGAGCGGTCAGTGACTTCTTGTCCATCGAAGACCTCTCGGAAGCGGTGAATGTCGTTCTTGGAGTATGACCGACTCACTCGCGAGGTGCCTCGTTATCGGCGGAAGTCGGTCAGCGCGTGTATTCCAGCCAGCGGAAGCGCAGCCCGCTCTTCTCCGAGGTCTGCCAGGGCTCGTCGGACTTCAGGTTCCATTCGGGGCCGATCTCGGGAGCAAAGGCATCACCGGCGATGTCGAGGTCGACCTCGGTCACCAGGAGATGCGTCGCGAATGGCAGTGCAGCCGAATAAATTTGCCCGCCGCCGACGACAAATACGTCACCGTCCGGCAACGCCAAGGCGTCGTCCAGCCTGTGGACTACCTCGGCGCCTTCGGCTTGCCATTGCGGATCGCGCGTGACGACGATGTTCCGACGCCCGCTGAACGGCCGGAACTTCAGCGGAATGGAGTCCCAGGTGCGCCGTCCCATGATCACCGGATGTCCCATGGTGACGCGTTTGAAGTAAGCCATGTCCTCGGACACGCGCCACGGGATCGTGTTGTCGACGCCGATGACGCCGTCGTGGGCCTGCGCCCAGATGAGGGTGACTGTGCGATCGGTCATCGTCAGACCGCTACCGGCGCTTTGATCGCGGGGTGGTGCTGATAATCGACGATCTCGACGTCCTCGAAGGTGTAGTCGAAAATGGAGTCGCGTTTGTTCAGCTTCAGGGTCGGCAACGGAAGGGGCTCGCGACCGAGCTGCTCGGTGACCTGGTCGACGTGGTTGTCGTAGATGTGGCAGTCGCCGCCGGTCCAGACGAACTCGCCGACATCGAGTCCGGCCTGCTGGGCCATCATGTGGGTGAGCAGCGCGTAGCTGGCGATGTTGAACGGAACGCCGAGGAACATGTCGGCGCTGCGCTGGTACAGCTGGCAGGAGAGCTTGCCGTCGGCGACGTAGAACTGGAAGAACGCGTGGCATGGAGCCAGCGCCATCTGCGGAATGTCGGCGACGTTCCACGCCGAGACGATGATTCGCCGCGAATCGGGGTTGGAGCGCAGGGTCTCGACGGTCTGCGTGATCTGGTCGATGTGCTCGCCCGAAGGGGTGGGCCAGCTACGCCACTGGACGCCGTAGACGGGGCCGAGTTCGCCGTTCTCGTCGGCCCACTCGTCCCAGATGGAGACGCCGTGCTCGTGCAGCCACGCCACGTTGGAGTCGCCGCGCAGGAACCACAGGAGTTCGTTGACGATCGACTTGAGGTGGACCTTCTTGGTGGTGACGAGCGGAAAGCCGTCGGCAAGATCGAAACGCATCTGGTGACCGAAGATGCTGCGGGTGCCGGTTCCGGTTCGATCGGATTTGGCAGTGCCCGTCTCCATGACGAGCCGGAGGAGGTCTTCGTACGCAGTGGAGACAGTCACGGGAATCAGTCTAGGGCCTGCCTTGCTGTGCGCCTTTATTAACCTCCCGCGGTTAATAAAGGCGCACGGCAATATAGCCTCGGCACATGCGCGAACTCTTGGTGATCGGTATCGGTGCGGGTGATCCCGACCAGGTGACGGTTCAGGCGATCAAGGCTATGAACAGGGCCGATACGTTCTTCATCATCGGAAAGGGTGACGAGAAGCAGGCTCTGGTCGACTTGCGAACCGGCATCCTCGACGAGCACGTTCACCTCGACTACAAGGTGGTCGAGATCACGGACCCGCCGCGGGACCGAACCCCGACCGATTACGAGGGGGTTGTCGAGGACTGGCACGAGCGTCGGGCCGCGAAATTCGAAGCGGAATTCGCGGCCGAACCTGGCGTCGGAGCGATTCTCGTCTGGGGTGACCCCTCCCTCTACGACAGCACTCTGCGGATCGTCGAGCGGGTGCTCGCTCGCGGGAGAGCGACGTTCGACTACTCCGTCATCCCGGGAATCACCAGCGTGCAGTCGTTGGCCGCACAGCACCGAATCGTCCTCAACCGAATCGGCGAACCCATCCACATCACGACCGGCCGCAAACTGGCCGAGGGATTACCCGACGGCGTGGACAACGCCGTCGTCATGCTCGACGCGCATTGCACCTTCACTCAGGTGGCCGAAGACCATGCCGAAATCTGGTGGGGGGCATACCTCGGAACCGCGGACGAGGAGTTGATTTCCGGCAACCTGCGCGACGTCGAAGATCGGATCGTCGCGCGCCGGGCGGAGCTGCGCGAGAAGCACGGTTGGATCATGGACACGTACCTCGTTCGGCGCTGACACCGACCGCGGATTTGCGGCCTCGATCCTGCGCTCTTGATCCCGAACGACGGTCTGCGCACCTATGATCTGCGCATGACATCGTTCGGGCAGGACCGACTGCAGTCGATTCTGCCCGCTCCGCGTGGCCGTGAAAAATCAGCTGTGAAGTCGGCTTTCGATCTTCTCGTTCAGTGGTATCGGCGTCCTGATCAATTCGACAGTTTCAATCGATACCTCGCCACGAAGGGCCTGGAGCTAGCCGTCCGATTGCTGGTCATCGGTTCCCTGACGACGGTCATCGTTGCGATGACTCTGCTGCGCTTCAGCGACGCGGGCGTGCACAACCACGTCACCAGCGTCGTCAACGCCGTCATCATCGGAGTCACGGTCGCGGTGATCGTGCTCTTCTGCCTTCTGCCCGAAATCACGCGTCGGTGGTCGTACTTTTTTGTCGCCTACTGCGAGGTCGGCGTATTTGTCGGTGTGTTCTTGAACAGTGACCCCTTCATCGGGTTGATCCAGTGCGTGCTCTTGATACTGATCGGTGGGTACATCGCGTATTTTCACAACGCGAGACTCCAGGCGATTCACATCGCCCTGTCCATCGTGGTTCTGGCAGTGGTCGGACGAAAGGTCGCGGTCTACGCGGATCCTGCGTTGGCCACCGCACTGTGTCTGATCATCGCCACCGGGATCGTGGTCATCCCGTTCGCCTGCCAGTTCGTCCTCTCACTTCTCGGCTCCGACGCGGACAGTTCGGATGTGGATCCGTTGACCGGCCTTCTGAATCGGCGCGGGCTGCAGCGAGCTGTTGTCGAAATGGGGGCAACGGGGCATGCGTCGAGCAAGTCGTCGTATGTCGTTGCGATCGTCGATGTCGATTCGTTCAAGAGCGTCAACGACTCGCGGGGGCACGAAGAAGGCGATCTCGTACTTCGTGAGATTGCTGATCGACTGCGGTGGTGCGGCGGTGAGAAGGCGCTCTTCGCCAGATTCGGTGGGGACGAGTTCGTCTTGGTGGACACGATCGACGTCGGTGCAGCGCCCGCATTCGAGGACAATCTGCGAAGGCACCTGCGAATCGACGATCGTGATCCGGCGGTGACGACCAGCGTCGGAGTCGCGATCACCTCTGCCGAATGGTCTTCGATCATTTCCGACGAGGAGTTGACGGAACTGTTTCGAGTAGCAGACGCCTCGATGTACCGCGCGAAGGCCGCCGGCGGCGATCGAGTTGTGATGTGGGACGGCAAACAGTGAGAATTGTCTGATTGCGGGGAGTTGACTGGATTACCCTGACCCTATGGAATCTGCCGAGGGTGTGGAGCGTTCGGACGCCGTCGCGTCTCAACGGCCGCTCTCCGGTCCCGCATTCCGGCTGATCTCTTCTCAACTTGTCGATTGGTATCGGCGTCCGGACCAATTCGACACCTTCAATCGCTATCTCGCGGACAAAGGGTTGACCGTCGCCTCGCGGTTTCTTGTCGTCTGCTCGTTGGTGCTGGTCACGGTGATCATGTTCTTGACTCGCTTCAGTCCACAGGGACCGACCACTCCGCACGCGCGCACCGCGAACGCAGTCATCATCGTCATAACCGTGATGATGGCCGTCGCCCTCTCGACGAGGCGCAACCTCTCCCGTTCCTGGTCATACGCCTTTGTGCTCTATTCGGAAGTGGGAATAGCGGCCGCAATGCTGTTGTATTCCAATCCACTTGCGGCACTGGCCCATGCCGTGATGTTCTCGGTGATCGGTGGATACATCGCGTTCTTCCACAATGCTCGAATACAGAGCCTGCACATGCTGTGGGTATTCGTCGTAGTCATCGGCATTGTGACGCGCATTTCCGTTGTCGAGAACTATTCGGATGTTCCGGTTCTGGTCGCTTTGACAGTTCTCGTCGGCGCCGCGATCTACGTGATCCCCTTTGCCTGTCAGTTCATCTTCTCCATTCTCGGCACCGATGCGTTGAATTCGCAGTTGGACCCACTCACCGGACTACTCAACAGGAGGGGACTGGCCGACGAGGTGCGACTGCTACTGGAGCGGTCGTACGCGAATTCGGCGCTTGTCGTTGTCGCCGCTGTCGACATCGATCGATTCAAGACCATCAACGACGAGTACGGGCACACAGTCGGGGACGCTGTGATCGAGAAGGTCGGATCGAGACTGGTCGAATGCGCCGGCCCGGCGGCCTTGATCGCACGGATCGGCGGCGACGAGTTCATCATCGTCGATTCGGGCGATCAACGCTCGGTCGATCGACTCGAACAAGAACTTCAGCGATCAACGGTCGCTGCTCCCGACCATTCCGAGGTCGCCCTGAGCGTCGGAATCGCGAAGGTCGCAGGTCCTTTCGAATCGCCGGACGATGCACTCATCGCCTATCCCACTTTGCTGCGACGTGCAGATCGCGCGATGTACGCAGCGAAGGCGCGCGGTGGACACTCGGTGGTTCTGCTGACCGAAACGGACTGAGCACACGGTGAGTGTCCGTGGTCGGCGTTAGTCTGATGCCATGCCTGAACTACCCGAGGTGGAAGCGCTGGCAGGGTTCCTTCGTCAGCACGCGGTCGGCGCAGTAGTGGGACGCGTCGATATCGCTGCATTGAGTGTGCTCAAGACCTTCGATCCGCCGATCACGGCTTTGCAAGGGCGTGACGTCACGGGCGCCGCCCGCTTCGGGAAGCATCTGGCTCTGGATTGCGACGGGTTGTGGTTGGTCACGCATCTCTCCCGTGCCGGTTGGATGCGGTGGCTCGATAATCCGTCGCCAACGCCGCCGAAGCCGGGGAAGGGGCCGTTGGCGCTGCGCGTTCATTTCTTCACACCTGAAGGGTTGACGCCGGCGTTCGATCTCACCGAAGCCGGCACCAAGAAGCGCCTCGCCGTGTGGGTGGTGAACGATCCGCAGGAGGTTCCGGGCATCGCCCGGTTGGGGCCGGACGCGATGGCTGTGACAGAAGCTGAGTTCGCAGAGATTCTGGGCGGGACGTCGGCGCGGATCAAGAACTCGATAGTCGATCAGTCGCTGATCGCCGGCATCGGGAACGCCTACTCGGACGAGATCCTCCACACCGCGAAACTATCGCCATTCGCGACCTCGTCGCGGCTGACGCCGGAGCAGATTTCGACGCTGTATGCCGTGATGCGGTCCACGCTGGCCGACGCGATCGAGCGTTCGGAAGGTCAGGACGCGGCGCGGCTCAAAGGTGAGAAACGCTCGGGGATGCGAGTACATGCTCGCACCGGACTTCCCTGTCCGGTGTGCGGTGACGTCGTACGCGAGGTGTCGTTCGCGGAGCGTTCTTTTCAATACTGTGCGACGTGCCAGACAGGCGGTAAGCCGTTGGCGGACAGGCGAATGTCGAAACTGCTCAAGTAGCGAACTGCGCCGCGAGTAGTTCGACGAATTCACGGGCCAGCGCCGACGAATGGGTGGGTTCGGTAATTGCGTGGACGATCCGATGCGGGGCATCGGTGATCGGAATACAGACCAGTTCGGGATGTAGGGCGCTCATGGACTGGGGGAGCAAACCGACACCCAGGCCGTTGGCGGTCAGTGAACAGATCAGGTCCACCGAGTTGGCTTCGAGCGTTTTTCCGCGTGGGACCTGTGATTCGGCGAAGGCTTGGTCGGTTTGGACACGGGCCTCGCTGCCGGAGGCGAAGTCCACGAGAGTGTGATCCCGTAGGTCTTCGAGTCTGATCGACGAGGCCTGGGCAAAGGGATGGTCGGGAGCAACAAACGCTGCGGTGGGTTCACTCCACAACGGTGCGGCGGCAAAGCTCTTGGGTAAGCGACCTGCGGCCAATCCGACGATGCCGACGTCGATTGCGCCGGACCGGACTCCTTCGATAACTACTTCACTGCCGTACGGTCGCGCGGTGATGTTGATTGCAGGGTGGCGGCGTGTCAGATCTGCCAGCGCACGACCGACGTCGACGCGCCCCGCCGAGGTGATGGTGCCGACCGTCAGCCGCACTTGCTCGTTGCTCCGTGCCGAGACATCACTGACCAGTCTCGACACGGCGCCGAGCACCTCACGAGAGCGGGCGACAAAAACCTCCCCGGCAGCAGTCAGGCCGACGTTTCGACTGTTGCGGTTGAACAATTCGACTCCCAGTTCCTTTTCGAGGTCTCTGATCTGGGCACTCAACGCGGACTGTGAAACGTGCAACCGCGCGGCAGCACGGCTGAAGTGTCTGTCTTCCGCCACTGCCAGGGCGTAGCGGATGTGACGTAGTTCCATTGCACAAATCTATCGCTTCTGGAGATAGATCATGCATATCTATCTATTGGACGCGCGTCGGTGTGAGCGGTCATGCTTGACGACATGATTTCAAGCGACGCGCGTCCGAGGCTCGGACTACCGATAGTGCTGCTGATGGCTGCAGCGACGGGTCTGTGCGCGGGCGGTAACTACTTCAATCAGCCACTCCTCGATTCCATCTCGGACCACTTGAACGTCTCGGCCTCCGCAGCGGCCGCGACGGTGACCATCGCACAGGTCGCGTATGCACTCGGATTGATACTTCTGGTTCCGGTAGGCGACATGGTCGACCGACGCAAGCTGACGGTAGGGCTCATGCTGCTGGCGGCTACCGGTCAAGCGGTCAGCGGATTTGCGCCCAACTTTGCCACGCTTGCCGTGGGAATCGCAGTGGCAGGGGTCTTTTCGGTTGCTGCCCAGGTACTGATTCCGTTTGCCGCCTCACTGGCCGAACCTGAGAGGTCCGGTCAGGTGGTCGGAACGATCATGAGCGGACTGCTGATCGGAATCCTGTTGGCGCGCAGTGTTGCCGGCGTGCTCTCCGGACTGGGAGGTTGGTCGACGGTCTACAAGGTTGCGGCGGTTCTGATGGTGGTGATGGCCGTGGCACTGTGGCGATCTCTGCCTTCCGATTCCGCCGATCGACCGAAGGCAAGCTACGGCGCGACGCTCGCGTCGGTAGGGAAGTTGGCTGCGACCTTGCCGCGCCTGAGAACTCGATCGGCCATGGGCGGGCTGGCTTTTGCTGCCGTCAGCACAGTCTTCACGACAATGGCCTTTCTTCTCTCCGGCGAATTCGGCTACAGCGATACTCAAATCGGCCTGGTCGGACTACTCGGCGTGGCGGGAGCGTTGATGGCGACCGTGGCGGGCAGACTGGCCGATCGGGGATTGGGTCAGGTGGCGACGGGCGGAGCTATCGCGATTCTGTTGGTGTCGTGGCTTCCCTTTGCCTCCGGTGCCACGCATATAGTGTGGTTTCTTGTTGCCATCGTTCTTGCCGACCTCGCGCTGCAGGGCGTGCACGTCAGCAACCAGAACGTGATCTACGCCCTTGTCCCCGAAGCGCGTTCGCGTGTGAACTCGGTGTACATGACCACCTACTTCGTGGGTGCCGCCGTGGGCTCGGCTGTGGGGTCGATGGTGTGGAAGTCGTACGGCTGGAACGGAGTATGCATCGCCGGGTTGGTCTTCTCCGTTGCAACGGCGTTGGTGTGGATGCACGATCGCCGGCTGGAAAAGGCTGAACTGCGAATCCCGGAATCCCTTGTCTCGGTGGGATAGGCACCCGCACCTTCTCGGATCCCCGCACCTGTCAGATTTCGGCGCCTGTCAGATTTCGGTACCGTCCACCAGGATCTTGCCGACGCGTTCGGGATAGAACGACACGTGGTTGTCGATCCCGGACGCTTCGGCGGTGGTGAACGGATAGAACCACGCCAGATCCTCGATCGGTGCGAGTTCGGTTGTGCCGGTGAAGGACAGATACGACGCAGTGCCCTTGTACGGGCAGGCCGTGGTGGTCGGGGACGGCACAAAGTACTCGCTGCGAACGTCGATTCTCGGAATGTAGTACCGCGTGGGCAGTCCGGTTTCGAACAGCAGTCTGGGTCGTGTCGTCTCGGCGACCAGTACGTCGCCGACAAAAACCTGGACGTGTCGGGACGAGGGGAGTGCGTCGATACGTACGTATGGATCGCGGGCGTGGACAAAGACCTGTTGATCCTCCTCGTACCAGGCGTCCATGCGATCCCAATAGAACGCGGCGTACTCACTCAGGTCCAGGGAACCGTCGAACTGTTCAGGGTAGGACCAGACGGCGTCCTCGGCCCGGCGATGCCCGATCTCGATCGTCCAATAGGTGGCGTCGCCTTTCCAGGGGCAATGGGTGGTCGTCGACGTCGGGACGAGGAATTCGGTGCGAACGTCCGCGCGAGGGATGTAGTACATCGGCAGGCGGCCGCGTTCGAAAAGGTACACCGAACGAGTGGTGTCCGCGACGGCGTGACCAGCGAAGAATGCTCGAATGCGGCGGGGGTTCGGCTCCAGTGCGATCCGCCCGTTGGAAGCTGTGATCTGTGTGTCTTCTGCGTGAGTCAGTGCTGTGGACATTCGCGAATGCTCCTGAGATCGGCAGGGTGGTCCTTCCCATCCTGCGCTCGCCAGCAGCTATTTGACAGGTTGGAGTCGAAATACGCGGATCTGGCGCCCGAATGCTCGATCGGCGTAGGTTTCGTACGGTGGCCACGTGGTGGTCGCGAGCTTCCACAACTTCTTACGCGTGGCGCCCTCCGCCAGACTCGCACCGACCGGTATTTCGACGCCCTTCACTGTCACGATTGCGGTGGGATTTGCCATCAAATTGAGTGTCCACGCTGGATGCGTATCCTGCCCCCAGTTGGATCCGACGACGACAAACGCATCGCCGTCGGGTGCGTACAGGAGTGGTGTGGTGCGAGAACGGCCGGTCTTGCGGCCAGTGGTGGTGAGCAGTAGCTGGGTCACCGTGTTCTCGCCGACGAGTGAGAGCTTGCCGCCCGACACTCTCTGCACTGCTCGATCGAGCGGAACCAGATCCTTGCCGAGATCCGAGAACCATTGTGTATGGCCGACATTGCGCATCAATGACCGGTAGATATTGCGCATAGGACCCCTCGGTTTCTCGGCACTGTTTCGAGGCTGGTGCACCTCGACTCGAAAGAGTCTGCCACGTCAGGTCACAGATACCTGAGTCCCAAGGTCCCGAAAGGAATGAAGCGGTCAGCCGAATTCGGTTCTGGTGGAGTGGAATTGGGGCATACCTCCGAAACCGTTCGTGTGCGCGCGTTGGATGGCCATTGGAAGGTCAAGCCTCCGAGGTCAAGCCTCCGTGGTCAAGCCCCCGAGGTCAAGCCTCCGAGGTCAAGTCTCTGTGGTCAAGACATCGGGCTCTAGCCATTCGACGCCGAGCAGTTCGGACAGCGACCGCAGACCGGATCGATCACCGCCTTTCAGACCTGTGACCGAATTGAGATTGCGCAACATGACCGTGGCGACGTCCTCTTCCTTGGTGCCCACGCCGAAGGGTATGACCCATGGACACGTCTGGTAGTCGCGGTGTGACCGACCGAATGTCTGTTCTGCCGCGATCCCTGAGTATCGCGGTTGATGAAAGATTCCCGTCCGTGGCAACGAGGACGCGTGAGTGCCGTCGGGGAGTGCTTCGTTGGCGTGGAGCGAGATCGAGGTCGTGACATTGAAGACGATGACCGGTGCATCCCCGCGTTGAAACCGCAGACGTTGACCTTCCTTGTCCGGCACCGCGCCGAACAGTTTTGCCACCGAGATCCCGGCGTCTTCGATCATCTCGACCAGTGGATCGCCTGCCGTGGAGACGAATTCGACGGCCACCAGCACCTGCTTGCCTGCCTTGACCTGCGCCTGCGCCCACTGGGCCGTCGATTCGGCGCGGATCATGCCCGCCTTCTGTCGATAGCGCAGAACAAGCGCACGGCCCCGCGCGATGTTGCGGCTCTTGCGGGCCAATCCCATTTCGTAGGCGTACTCGGCCCACTCGGTCTCGTACTCGGCGCGCTGGGCATGGGTGAGGTCGATCGGCATACCGTCGAGCGGAACGGGTCCCCATGGAGTCGGTCGATGAATCATCAAGGGCGGTTTGCTGTTCGACATCCATCCACGCACGGTCTCGAGCGCCTGGGATTGCAGGGTCGCTGATTCCTTCGCCTCTGCGCTCCACGTCCACTTCCCGTAGGACTTGTCCAGCGGAAGGCCGGACTCGACAAGCCTGGCACCCAGGTCGGACCAGTACTCCGAAGGTTCTGAATGCAGCTGCGCAAAAAGCGGCGCCAGGTAACGCTGATCTGCCGGCGTATGTCCCGGTGTTGCTGTCACGGACAGGACGAACGGCGCTTGCTCGTGTGAATTGGAAAAGCGCGCAACCTTCTCGAAGGCAGCTGTGCGCTGTGTGTCGTTGCTGTACAGCTGGGCCTCGTCCGCGATCACCACGCCGAAGGTGTACTTGGGACGGCCGTTTCGCGCGATCAGCTTCTTCAATTGGTCAGGCGACATGATCAGCCAGCGGAATCCGCCGTCGCCCACCGAGGCGATGGAATAGCGCCAATGCGGAATGGTGATCTGTGCGGGTCGATCGACGAGGACGAGGATGTTGGTTTCGCCGCGTTCCTCGGCAATCGTCTTGGCCGACATCACTGCGATCAGCGTCTTACCCAGGCCGGCATTGTCTGCCAACAGAAATCCGCGTTTGCCGGCCCGAGCAGCGTCGACGACGGCCGCAGCCCCCGAAACCTGCTCGGGCCGAGGAATTTTGGGTGCAGCAACCGGGCGTTCGCCGGTGCTGTCATTGATGTCGTCCTCGACCCACTGCTGATACGAGAAGGGGAGTGCCTTGAACGGAGCGAGTTCTACAGGCAACTCCGTGCCGACCCACGCGTAGCTCTTCCATTTCTTGACGAACTGCGCACCAGGCGCCGGCGTCCGAAAGGGTACGTCGAGAAGCCAGACTCGTTCGCCCGGAGCGGATGTCGGAACGTCGGGCATCACAGCGCGTGATCGTTTCTTTGCGACAGTCTTCTTTGCGGCGGTCTTTTTGGTTGCACTCTTCTTGGGAGCAGCCTTCTTCGGTGCAGCCTTCTTTGCGGCAGCCTTGCGTGCCGTGGTTGCTTTGCGTGGTGGCATCAGGCGGTTTCTGCTGTGAGGAATTCACGCAGCGTGAGCGCAGGCCGGCCGACAAGGTCCTCCACGGTGCTCGTGATCATCGCCAATTCACCCTGCGCGATTGCGGTGTACGTCGACACCCAAGCATCGAGCTCCCAAGCGGGTGCGTTGTACGACGCCCGCGACTCGTAGGCTTCCTCGAGCGTTTCCTCGACGTACGTGGTCCGCTTGCCGGTGACCTCGGTGATGATGCTCGCGGCCTCGGAGAGCGTCAGTGCCTCGCGTCCGGTCAGGTTGTACGTCTGTCCGACATGAGAATCCAGATCCTGCAGAACCGACACGGCGACGGCAGCAATGTCGGACCGCGCTACCGCGCCGACAAGACCGTCACCTGCGGGTCCGCGGATCACACCGTCTTCACCGGCGAGAGCGGGTAGGAAATCGAGGTAGAAGCTGTCGCGCAGGAAGGTGAATGCGAGTCCGGAAGCGCGGATAGGTTCTTCGGTGATCCAGTGATCGCGAGCGAGCGTGAACGTCGCGTCCGGAGCGGCACCGAGGAAAGACGTGTAGACGATGTGCCTGACCCCGGCCTCCGCTGCGGCGTCGATGAAGGTGCGGTGCTGATCCAGGCGATCTGCGCTTTCGGCCGCCGAAACCATGAAGAGGGTGTCGATTCCGGCCAGAGCCGCGAGAGCGCTCTCCTGATCCCCGTACGTGGTCTGGGCCGAATCGGCACCGGGGAGCTGCGGTAATCGGTTGACCGAACGCGCGATCAGCCGCTGCGGGACACCGGCGTCGGCCAACGACCGGGCCACCAGTCCGCCGATATGACCGGTAGCGCCGGTGACGGCGATCCTCGCAGACCGTGAATCTACGGACATGGTGTCCCTCCTTCGGTCGGTGTGCATTCCATCTTGCCGGAACCCACTCCCACATCAGGTCACGACGCGACGATTACACCGCGAGCCATCGACAGAGCGTCGGACAAAGCTGTCCTGGTGTTGTCGTCGAGGGGCAGCAGGGGCCGGCGGGGAAGGCCGGCGTCGACGCCGAGAAATTCCAACCCGGCTTTGACCGTCGACGGCAGTCCGCGACTGACGAGGACCTTCAGTAGTGGCTCGATCTGTTCGAACACAGCGGCGGCACCCGACCGATCACCGGATTCGAGTAGACGCCAGAAGTGCACCACCTGTTCGGGGGCCAGACACGGTGCTGCCGTGCACCATCCGCTTGCGCCGGCAGAGAAAGATTGCAGTGCAAGAGGATTGCTGCCGTTGAAGAAGGGAATCGTGCCACCACTCAGTTCGTTGATGCGGTTCATGCGGGTGATGTCGCCGGTGGATTCCTTGATCATCGTGATGCCGTCGACGGTGGAGACGAGGTCGACGAGAAACTCCGGCGACATGTCGATCCCTGTGGTCGCGGGATTGTTGTAGATCATCGTGGGAATGTCGACGGAATCGGCGACCGCACTGACGTGTTCACGAATCTCCTGCTCACCCAGAAGCCAGTACGACGTGGGGAGGATCATCATTGCGTCGGCACCGGCGTCTGCCGCGATCGATGCTCGGCGGAGTGCTCCCGCCGTCGTCAGATCCGACACTCCGACGACGGTGGGGACTCGTCGGTCGACGTAGTCGACAGTTTCCCGGGCGACCGACTCCCATTCGGCGTCGTCGAGATAGGCGCTCTCGCCGGTGCTGCCGAGTGGGGCTATCGCGTCGACACCACTGCTGATCATGCTGTCGAGGAGCGTGTGTAGCGGCTTGGGATCGAATGCTCCGGTGTCCCGGTCGAACGGGGTGATGGGGTAGGCGACGATTCCCTTGATTGTGCTGCTCATGGGGTTCTCTGTTCTGTTGGTGGGAAACGAAATTCAGTTGGTCAGTGCGTCGGGATGATTGCGGAGAGCCCGACGGGCGTAGTACGCGAAGTTCGCCTCGCTGCGCCGAGGGGTCAGTGTCCAATCGTGAGCCTCCTTCGCCAGGCGAGGCGGTAGCGGCTTGATGTCGCCGGCAGCCATTGCCAGCAACTGCAGCCGCGCGGCCCGCTCGATCAGATGCCCGAGGGAGCATGCTTCTTCGACCGTGTTGCCGACGACGAGTTGGCCGTGGTGGGCGAGCAGAATTGCCCGCTTGTCGCCGAGCGCAGCCGAAATGATCTCGCCCTCTTCGTTTCCCACGGGAACTCCGGGCCAGTCGGCGAGAAATGCGCAGTCGTCGTAGAGGGGCGCGATGTCCATTTGGGAGACGACGAGGGGAATCTCGAGCATCGACAACGCCGTCGCGTGCAGTGGGTGTGTGTGGACGATGCAGTTGACGTCGGGTCGGGCGCGGTAGATCCAACTGTGGAACCTGTTGGCGGGGTTCGGCATGCCCTCCCCGTCGAGGACTTCGAGGTCCTCGTTGACGAGCAGGAGGTTGTCCTCGGTGATCTCGTCGAACCCGAGGCCGAGTCGCTGGGTGACAAACGTGCCAGGTTGCTCACCGCGGGCGGAGATCTGGCCGGCGAGACCGGAATCGTGGCCGGCGTCCGACAGTGCGCGGCAGGTCAGTGCGATCTTCTGTCGAAGTGTCCAACTGCCTGTGGTTACTTCGGTGAGCATTTTCGTCTCGGCGGTGGCCATGAGTTCTTGCTTGCTCGCATGCATCGTGTCGGTCATGGGGTGTGCCTTTCTCGGGGCCCGGAATCAATGACATTCAGTCACCTATAGGACACAAAGTGTCATATAGGACGGAAATGTGCAACCCTCAGTGCGAGCGTCGCTGATCGTCGCAGGTCAATGTGTTGGTAGGGTGATGACACAAAGTCTCGTGAGGGGAACCGAATGGCAGCGTTTTTGCGAACACATCGGCGTCGCGCCGGTCTGACGCTCGAGGGCCTGGCCGAGCAGACCGGTCTGACGAAGAGCTATCTCTCGAAGGTCGAGCGGGGTATCAGTACCCCGTCGATCGCGGTGGCGCTCAAAATTGCACGGGTGCTCGATGCCGATGTGGGACAACTGTTCTCGGACAGTATGGAGGGCAATGCCATGACGATCGTGCGCGCCAAGGACCGCGTGATCGACCCGGCTTCCTCCGTGCAGTCTTCCGTCTACGATCCGATCGCGCCCTCCATGGTCGGAAAGGCCATGCAGCCGTTCGTGGTTCATCCGGCGTCGGTGATGGGTCCCAAGTTCATGGACCACACGGGAGAGGAGTTCGTGTTCGTGCACTCCGGATCCGTAGAATTCGAAATCCCCGGACAGACGATGCACCTCGACGCCGGCGACAGCCTGTATTTCGACGCGAATACGCCACACCGGATGCGATCGGTGTCGGCAGATCGTGCGGTGGTGCTGGTTGTCGTCTACGACAAGCCTTCGACTGGATCACCCAGCGGTGACTCACTGGAAGCGCACTGCGGGGTGAGCAGATGACCCTGGGGATCGACACGACACTGACGCTGCTCGCGGCCGGTCTGATCTTCCTTCTCTCCCTGTGCCTGGGAATCTGGAAGTACCGACAGATGGCCACCTCGGATAATCACCTCGCCCATCCGTATGTCGACATCGCCCACCGCGCAGCCCTGATGTACTCGTTTGCGACGCTGCTGATCGCGGTGTTCGTCGAACTCAGTGCGTGGCCGACGTGGATCAACCTGACCAGTGCCGCAGTGGTCGTGTTCTTCTTTCTCGCAGCGATTTTCAGCTACATCGCTCACGGTGCGATGAAGGACACCGACAATCAGTTCGAGTCCGCCGGTCCGCCCCTGCACCTCGGAATGTTCCTGCTGATTCTCGGTGAGGTGGGCGGATTCGCGGTCCTGCTCGCAGGTTTCGTGAAAGGCCAGTTCTTCTGACCGGGCTTCAGCGTCGGTGCTCGTAGCCGATCCAGGCGCGTCGACGCTCACCCATCGGGTCGTTCTCCACTCTGGACGTCTCGTCGAAGATCATCGTTTGCCGCTCCGGGACGGAGTAGGCGGGCCAATCCTGGTCCGGCACTCCGTGTCGGGCGAAATGGATCCAGTGGCGCTGCACGGTGGAGGTCACCGCGGCCAGTCCGCGACGTCCACCGACCGCGGTCAAGGCCGCGGTGAGTGCATCCGAACGGCCGAAGACCGCAAGCAATTCGGTGGCATGGGTAGCGCCCATGCCGATGAGTCTGAGCAGGCGAGGCGCAAAATCGTAGCGGTAACTGTAGGTAGGAGCTACCTGGCAATGGCCCTGTGCGCACAGTATTGCCGGTTCCCAGAAGGTGATGTCGCCGCCGAGATCGGCGGCAGCGAAACGATGCGGATACGTGGGATACGCCGCGAGCGCACGTGCTTTCACTTCAGGGGTGGTGTGGGAGAACATCTTCTCGATCCGAACCGGGTTGGTAGGCAAGATGTCGAGAACGCGCGGAAAGATCCGCCCCTCATGGAGATTCGAACCGACGAGCAGCGGAACGGGGTGGGCCCGTCCGGCGGCGAACACGTCGAGCGGGTGTTCGGGAAGAATGTCGTCACCCACCACAGGGGCGAATGCCCGTGTTCCGGGTTCTTCGTCCGCGCCGCGTCGCGCAAGTTCTTCGCCGGCGTCGACCAGTTCCTTCACCGAAGCGGAGCGCAGCCACGAGGCAGGATCGGTTTCCGGTGCGTCTGCGATCTCGAGGAACTCGCGCGCCCATCGCTGCGCTCGATCCTTTCCGTATGCCGAAGCAGCCGGCGGACTTTGAGCAATGGCCCGAGCGAACAACCCTCGGGCCGCGGGCGTTGCCATCAGAGTGGTGACAGCGTTGGCGCCGGACGATTCACCGAAGACGGTGACGGCGTTCGGGACGCCACCGAAGGAGGCGATGTTGCGCTGGACCCACGTCAGCGCGGCGATCTGATCGCGCAATCCGAGGTTCGTGTCGAATGATTGTTCAGCAGTGGAATACTCACTGAAATCGAGGTAGCCCAACGCGCCGAGACGATATTGGATCGAGACGTAGACGATGTCGCCACGTTCGACCAGGCTCGTTCCGCGGTACATGGGCGTCGACGGATTCCCGCCGTTGTACGCGCCGCCGTGAATGAAGACCATGACCGGTCGCAACGAATCCGACGGTACCTGCGGGGCCACGACATTGACGAAGAGTGAGTTCTCGTCGAAGTTGCTCTTGCGCTGCGGAGACGGAGAGCCGAATGCTTCCGCCGGGCGGACACCATTCCAAGCCTCGACCGGCTGTGGTGTGCGAAATCTCCAGCGGCCGGTCGGGGCCGCTGCGTAGGGGATTGCTCGCCAGGTGCGCAGTCCTCGATCGAGGCGCCCGCGTACGACCCCGGAATCGAGAGTGATCTCGAGGGGGCTCGTCACGGTAGGGAGATGTCGGTGCCGTGGCTACGGTAACCGCTGTATCCCGACCAGGCCAAGCGTTGTTCACGTCTGGGATCGTTCTCGACGCGGACGATCTCGTCGAAGATCATGGTCCTACGCTCCTGCGCGTCGTAACGCGGCCACGACCCACGCGGCGAGCCGTGCTTGGCGAAGTGAAGCCAGTGTCCCTGAACAGATTCGGTGACTGCGCGCAGTCCGCGCCGACCGCAGGGAAGGGTGAGGCCGCGCCCGACAAGGGTGTCGCCGATACCGAAGACCGCGAACATCTCGAAACCGTGAGTGGCGTCGAGGCCGAGCCAACGCATCATCGTCGGCGCGAAGTCGAATCGGTAGGCGTACGTCGGCGCCGATTGTGCGTGAGCCTGCATCAACTCCACTGAAGGGTGCCAGAACGTGACGTCTCCACCGACGTCGATCGCGGACTGCTCGTCGGGATAGCCGGGATAGGTTGCGAGGATGCGCTTTCCGGCCTCGGGATCGGTGAGAGCGAACATGGTGTCGATGCGCGACGGGTTGGTCGGGAGTGCGTCGAGCACCTTCGGGAACAGCGTTCCCTCCCGTCTGTTGGTGCCGATGATCATCGGAACCTGGTGTGCCGATCCTTCATTGACTGCGTCCAAGGGGGAGCGCGGCAGGAAGTCGCCGTCGACGACCGGACCGAAGGGATGTAGTCCAGGCGTGTTCGCCAGTACCTCGGCACCGAGTCTGCTGCCTGCTCGGCCCAATTCGACGGCAGTCGCCGAGGTCAAAGCCTTCGCGGGCGGTAGACCGGAATTGAGGATCTCGACGAAACGCGCGCCCCAGGCGTGCGATCGCTGCGTGCTCGAGACCAGATCAGGAGCCGAACTCTCGGCGATCGCACCAGCGAACAGTCCCTTGGCAGCCGGAGTAGCCATCAAGGTGGTGACGGCAGTGGCTCCGGCGGATTCACCGAAGATCGTGACTTTTTCAGGATCCCCACCGAAGGCAGCGATATTGCGCTGCACCCATTGCAGGGCCGCGACCTGATCGCGCAGTCCGAGGTTGGAATCGAATGCCCGCTCGGCCGTGGAGAAGGGTGTGAAATCGAGGTACCCCAGAGCACCGAGGCGGTAGTTGATCGAGACGTAGACGATGTCGCCGCGTTCGACGAGGGACACACCGGAGTACAAGCCGGTAGCCGAGGTCCCGATGGTGTTTGCCCCACCGTGGATGAAGACCATGACCGGAAGCGGGGTGTTACCGGCGTTCGCTGGAGCGAGCACGTTGAGTGTCAGACAGTCCTCGCTGCTCGGCTGGTACTTCCCGGGCGAAAGCAGCAGCCCCTTCTTGTGCTGGACCGAGGCGTCGCCGAACCTGGTCGCGTCGCGTTCTCCGGTCCATGGTGTGACCGGCTGTGGCCGCGTCAGACGCAGTGTTCCGACCGGCGGCCGGGCGTAGGGAATTCCGCGCCAGGCACGGAGTTTTCCCACCCGGCGGCCGCGTAGGGTGCCGTCGGCCGTGGTCACAAGTATGTCGGACGCCATGTCGCGACTATACGTACTTCGGGATCGCGTCAGCGGCGAGCCTCCAGCAATCGAAGCCAGACCTCACTGACCGTCGGATACGAGGGCACCGCATGCCAGAGAGTTTCGAGTGGGACGGCGCCGACGACCGCGATTGTCGCCGCGTGCACCAGTTCGGATACTTCGGGCCCGGCAAAAGTAGCGCCGAGGATCACCTCGGTGGCCTTGTCGATGACCAACTTCGCGCGCCCGGAGTAGTCGTCGCGCAACAGCGAGGATCCTGCGACGGCCAGTTCGATCTCCACGACTTCGACGTCGTAGCCGTCGTCGCGAGCTTTCTTCTCGGTGCGTCCCACCCAGGCGATTTCGGGTGAGGTGAACACCACCTGGGGGACCTGTCCGTTGTCCGCCGACGCCGTGTACCGAGGTCCCCTGAGTCCGCGGCTCTCGGCCCGCGCGGCGATGACGTCTCCGCAGACTCTCGCCTGATACTTGCCCATGTGGGTGAGGGGAGAGCGACCGTTGATGTCGCCGACGGCGTAGAGCCACTCACCTTGGGCACAGAGGTGATCGTCAGTGGTGACGTACTTGCCGTCCTCGAGGCCGATGACGGACAAGCCGAGATCGGCCGATGTCGGCCCGCGGCCCGCCGCGACGATGACCTCGTCGACCTCGATCACACCGGAAGAGGTCTCGATGCTGACGGGTCCACCGTGGATGTGGCCCTCACCGGTGTCCTTGGCGTCGGGTCGCGACACCGAGTTGACGGCGGTGCTCAGTCGAACGTCGACGCCGCGGGCGCCGAGTGCTTCGGCAACCATCGTTCCGGCAAACGGTTCTGCCGATTTCAACAGAGCATCGCCTCTCACGAGCAGTGTCACGTGAGCGCCGAACGACGACAACCACGTTGCGCACTCCGTTGCGACGACTCCGCCGCCGATGACCGCCACCCGCGACGGAACCTCGTGGAGATTGGTCGCATCGCGCGACGTCCACGGGAGTGCTTCACGCAACCCCGGCGTCTTCGGGACAGTGGCAGTTGTGCCCGTGGCGAGTACGACGGCTTGGCGGGCGCGGAGCTTACGGGTCCCGTCGACGGTCACAGCGCGCTCGCCGTCGATCACCCCGTGGCCTTTGATCACTGTGATTCCCGCGGAGGTGGCCCAGTCGACCTGGGACGAATCGTCGTGGTTGTGGGTGAACGAGTCGCGGCGTTTCAGGACGGCCTCGACGTCCAGCGGTCCGGCCGGGATCCCGGGCAAAGCGTCGGCCGCCTCGAGGACCTGCCCCGGGCGCAGTAGCGCCTTGCTGGGCATACAGGCCCAATACGAGCATTCACCGCCGACCAGTTCGTGTTCCACGATTGCGGCGGTGCGATTACTTCCGGCGATGGCGTACGCGGCGGCGTTCTCGCCGGCGGGCCCACCGCCGATCACGATGACATCGAATTCGTCGGTCATGCTTCCACGGTATGTCGGATCGGTCCGAGTTCGCTCGGTTACCGCCGGGTACGAGAACTCGAAGATGGTTACAGTTGCACCCATGACGCGGCAGAAGATTTTGATCACCGGTGCCAGTTCGGGTCTGGGTGAGGAGATGGCCAGGAGATTCGCCGCGGCCGGTCGCGACCTCGCGTTGTGTGCCCGGCGGACGGATCGTCTCGACACGCTGCGTGGGGAGCTGGTGGCGCAGTACCCGTCGATCAGCGTCGCAGTGCGCGAACTCGATGTGACCGAACACGATTCCGTCGTCCGGGTTTTCGGTGAGCTGCGCGACGAGTTGGGTGGCCTGGACCGGGTGATCGTGAACGCCGGGCTCGGCAAGGGCGCCAAGATCGGAACCGGAAAAGCGCACGCGAATCTTGCAACAGCGCAGACGAATTTTCTCGGCGCGCTGTCGCAGTGTGAAGCTGCGCTCGAGATCTTCCGCGCGCAGGACTCCGGACACCTCGTTCTCGTGTCCTCGATCAGCGCCGATCGGGGGCTGCCAGGGCCAAAAGCGGCCTATTCGGCAAGCAAGGCCGGGGTAGCGGCTCTGGGTGAGGCGCTCAGTATCGAGTTGGCGCGCACACCTATTCGCGTCACCACCCTGCTGCCGGGCTTCATCAAGACCGACATGTCCGCCGGCGCCGGCGACGACGCAGCGCTCATGGCCAGTTTGGACGAAGGCGTCAGTGCCATGGTCGACGCCATCGAGAAGGAAACCACCCGAGCGGCGCTACCCGGCCTCAAGTGGCAAGGGATAGATGCGGCCCTACGATTCCTGCCCAACTCCGTGACAGCGAGGTTTGTCTGATGAGCATCCACATCTCGAACGGTAAGCCCCGCGTAGTGATCGTCGGTGGCGGCTTCGGTGGACTGTACGCAGCGAGACGACTCAAGAAGGCCGACGTCGAGGTGGTTCTGATCGACCGAGGGACCAGCCACGTCTTCCAGCCCCTGCTCTACCAGTGCGCCACGGGTCTGCTCTCCGAAGGGCAGATCGCAAGTCCGCTGCGACATCTGCTCGAGGACAACAAGAACACGAACGTCGTTCTGGGCGAGGCCAAGTCGGTGGACGCCGACGCCGGGATACTGACTGCCAGTCGCTTCGACGGGTCGACCTTCGAATTGCCGTACGACTACCTGATCGTGGCAGCTGGAATGCGCCAGTCGTACCACGGCCAGGACGAGTTCATCAAATGGGCGCCCGGCATGAAAACCCTCGACGACGCTTTGGCGATCAGACGCAGTCTCATTGCTGCGTTCGAGATGGCCGAATCGCTCCCGACAGCGGAAGAACGTCGACCGTGGCTGACATTCGCCGTGGCGGGCGGCGGACCCACCGGCGTCGAATTGGCCGGACAGATCCGCGAATTGGCGATGCACGCGCTCACAAACGAGTTCCGGTCCATCGACCCGGACGAGGCAAGGGTACTGCTCTTCCACGGCGACGATCGGGTGCTCCCTTCGTTCAGTCGCAAGCTCTCGGCCGCCGCCAAACGTACTCTCGACGGGATCGGCGTCGAGACTCACCTCGGCGTGCACGTCACCGACGTGTGCGAGACCAGCATCGAGACGACGGACAAGAAGACAAAAGAGAAGCGGCAGTACGAGACCCGCACGATTCTGTGGACCGCGGGCGTCGAAGCAGTGCCGTTCGCCGAGGCACTGGCCACGGCGCTGGGTGTGAAGCAGGTCGGCGGTGGCCGCATCGAGGTGGAAGCCGATCTGACCGTTCCCGGCCACCCGAACGTCTACGTGGTGGGCGACCTCATCTCGCGGGACAAACTTGCCGGGGTGGCCGAGGTCGCGATGCAGGGTGGTCGGCACGCCGGTGCCCGGATCGCTGCAACCGTGGAAAACGGCGTGCCCAGCCGAAAACCGTTCAAGTACCGCGATCTTGGAACTGCGGCCTACATTTCGCGACGCCACGCGTTGCTTCAGGCAGGGCCGGTCCAGTTGTCCGGGTTCATCGGATGGGTGTCATGGGGAATCATCCACATCGCGTTCCTCGCGGGTTTCCGCAATCGCGCCAGCACGGTGCTGAACTGGGGCGCAACTCTGGCGTCGAAAACGCGTCGGGAACGGGCAATCACGTACGGCGACCCCGAAACCGCGCGGCAGCCGTACAACTGAGGGTTACTCAGTCTTGAACACGGGGTTTCCGGCGGCGTCGATCATCCACCACAGGCTGCCGACGCTCTGTCCGAGCATGTCGCCGGGAACCTTGTCGTCGAGGTACCGATAGACGGGCTTGCCGTTGACGGTGATCTGGAAAGATCCTTCAGGCCCGTCGACAGTGTCGATGACGGCGTCGATTCCTTCGACGATCGGCGAATCCGTGACCGAGGTGACCGCCGGCCAGTAACGCAGGCACGCTTCGTCGCACGACCCGGCTTGTGAGTTCTCCTCGTCCGGGTTGTAGACGTAGACGGTCATGCCTTCGCCGTCGACGGCGATCGTCCCGAGTGGGGAGTCGGCGGTCTTCAGCAGGGGTGCATCAGCGGCGGCGGGTGGCGACAGCGACGTCGCAATGGCAGTGACGTTGTCTGCGCTGTCCCCGGAATCGAGGGCGTCGGGCGAGCAACCGGTGAGGATCAGGGCGCTACTCGCAACCGTCGCGAACAACCACTGTCTGCGCATGACGTCTCCGTTCTGGGCGGGAGTGCTCGGGACAAGCAATCGGGGATACCCGTTGCGGACGAGCTGAAAACGCCGGGCGTCTGGATTCCTCGACAATAGCTCTGTTACAGAGCTATTGTGAGGTGTGGATGAAATCGGAGCAGATCACAGGCTTTCGGATGATGTCCTGGAGACGCTCGGGCAATTGCGCCGGGGCACGAGGAAGGCATCGGGGCGACCATTTGCAGAACGACCGCTCGGCGGCGCCCAAATCGAACTCGTCAGGCTGCTACGGCGCAACCCGGGTCTGTCGGTGGCTGAGGCTGCCGGGCGATTGGGTGTCGCGGCAAACACGGTGTCCACCCTGGTTCGGCAGCTCGTCGACGATGGAGTGATCGAACGGGTTGCCGACGAGGCTGATCGACGCGTCGCGCGATTGGTCCTCTCGGACGAGGCGCGCGCCCGCGTCGAAGTGTGGCGTGATCGCCGGAGTGTGATTGTCGGTCAGGCATTGTCGAGTCTGACCGGAGAAGACAGGGCGAGGATCGAGGCTGCGCTACCAGCCCTGTCGCGATTGGCGAGCGCTCTGGCAGCAGCCGGATCAGAAGGTGAGGGGCAGTGAGATGCTGACACAGTGGTGGAAGAGCCGAGCGGCAGGTTCTCCCGACCCTGGCGCACACGCGGTCGAGATCGACTCGGTTACATACAAGTTCGGCGACCACCGCGCGGTGGACAACCTGAGTCTGGTCATCAATGCGGGGGAGTGTTTCGGCCTGCTCGGTCCCAACGGCGCAGGAAAGACTACGACGATCAGGTTGCTCAACACGTTACTTCCTCTGCAAGACGGTGACATTCGGATTCTCGGTCGCTCAGTTCGTACCGAGGCGATGACCATTCGGCGCTACCTCGGGTACGTGCCACAACAGCTCTCGATCGAAAGCGCATTGACCGCACGCGAGAACGTGACCTGGTTCGCGAGACTGTACGACGTTCCGCGGTCCGAACGACGCGAGCGCGTCGACCAGGCGCTCGAGATGGTGGACCTGCTCGATTCAGGTGATCGTCTGGCGTCGAGTTTCTCCGGCGGTATGGTGCGACGGCTCGAACTTGCACAGGCGCTGGTGAACCGACCGTCGCTGCTGGTACTCGACGAACCGACGGTGGGGCTGGATCCCATTGCCCGCGAATCTGTCTGGCAGCGAGTGGCGGAGATGCAGAAGCAGTACGGCATGACTGTGCTGCTGACGACGCACTACATGGAAGAAGCCGAGGAGCTGTGTGATCGTGTTGCGTTGATGCATCACGGTGAACTTCGGGCGGTGGGCGAGCCGAGCGCGTTGGCCGCCGAACTGGGGCCGGAGGCCACTCTCGAAGACGTGTTCCGTCACTACACCGGCGACGACCTCACCGGCGACAAGTCAGGAGGTCTCCGCGATGTCCGCAGTGCCCGTCGCACAGCGCGCCGCTTGGGCTGATCCCACTACCAACGGTTTCGCTCGATTGCTCTCGAGAATTTACACATTCTGCCTCGTGGAAGTTCAGAAGTTGCGGCACGACCGATCTGAATTGGTTACGCGCGCAATCCAGCCGATCCTCTGGTTGGTGATCTTCGGCCAGACGTTCAGCCATATCCGAGCGATCCCCACTGGCGACGTACCGTATCTCGACTTTCTCGCGCCCGGCATCATTGCGCAGTCCGCTCTTTTTGTTGCGATCTTCTACGGAATCCAGATCATCTGGGAGCGTGACGCGGGAGTCCTCACCAAATTGATGGTCACGCCGACGCCGCGCGCAGCATTGGTGACAGGTAAGGCATTTGCCGCCGGGATCCGCGCAGTCGCCCAGGCAATGGTGGTCGTCATCGTGGCGGCGCTGTTGGGGGTGAGTATGACGTGGAACCCGCTCAAACTGCTCGGGGTCGTATTGGTCGTTGTCCTGGGTTCCGCGTTCTTTGCCTGCTTGTCGGTCGCGATCGCGGGAATCGTGCTCAAACGAGATCGATTGATGGGCATCGGGCAGGCAATCACCATGCCATTGTTCTTTGCGTCCAACGCGCTGTACCCGGTCGAACTCATGCCGACGTGGGTTCAGTGGCTCAGCCGCATCAACCCGCTGAGCTACGAGGTGTCAGCACTGCGCGGTCTACTCATCGGAATGCCGACCAACTATGTCGTCGACTTCGGCGTGCTGATCGGGGCAGCGCTGCTCGGAATCGTCACCGCCTCGGCACTATTGGGCCGCTTGACTCGCTGATCTTCGCGCTGGATCAGTCACGAGTGAACGGTGGGGCGTACGTGCTGCAATCCGGAGGTACGGCCGGGAGTCCTTCGGACGAGCGAAGTTTCTCCGCAATCGACGAGAGTAGGTCCTGCGATTCAGGGGAGAGATCGACCGCTTTCATAGCCAGAGAACGCAATTCGCTGTCGTGGAACTCTTCGACAACCGAACGGTCTTCTTCCGGAATCAGTTCGGGATCTTGGCGAGGCGTCGGGCCGAAGAAGTACTCTGCTGCTACGCCGAAGTAATCGGCCAATGCCAAAACGACTTGCTCTGACGGATTTGTGCGCACACCGCTCCGGAGCTGAGAGAGGTACGGTGTCGAAATCTTGCATCCGCGTTGTGAAAGGGCTTCCACAACTTGTGCGTTGGTGAGTCTCGGGGCTGTGGCCGGGTACAAGGCGTTCAAGCGGTCCTTGAATGAATCGGTCACAATTCCTCCCTCGAGCGTGACCCAGCGTCACAGCTACTTCGCAGTTTTCACATAGTAGACGACACGGTTATTCTGGACTCCGGTCGAAAGTCCTTTCACCTGCGGATATTTGGCGCGGAGAGATTCCAAAGACTTTGTAAAGTATGTGATTTACGCCGCGTACTGACCGTTCGTTTTGCCAACGGGCGTGCGGGTGGCGTATAAGCAAAATGTCAGTGGTTACGCCGTTGCGCTGCAGGTTCTTTCGGCCGGTCCTATGTAGCTGCGTCGATGCATTGTGGCCCTGTCTGTAACGTGCGAGCGCTGCCGCCGGGCGCCGGACGTCACTCTCTCCGGCGGTTGGCGCGCCGCGTGTTCGGAACTCTTTCTAGGTGCTCTGCTCGACGCTCGCGCGTAGTGATGGGCGCGTATTTTTCTCGGCAGTCGAGAGTGAGCGGGCAGGTGTGTCGACCTGTCGAAAGTGGCGCGCGTCGAAAGCGGCCGATTGGTATGTCATCGACGTTGGAACACAGTGCTTCTCGTCAGTCGCCGCTATCTCCTGCGGTGATATCAGCGTCGCCCGGACGTGTTTTGCGGCAGACCGAGCTCGAGGCGCAGCGTCTCGGCACGACATGTCGAGCGTCGCCTCTGCGTCTTTCGGATCGGAATAGCCCGCTGCGCCGGTAGTAGTCGACGTCCGTCGACATCGGGTGCGTGTCAGGACCCTTCGAAGGACTACGCGGCTTGCACAGGGAGGGCGGCAATTCTGTCGCACAGATCTACCATCAGCCCCTGCCGTGCGCTGCTCCTCCTGCAGGATGCGTGCCTCGGCCTCGGAAGCGGCTTATGGCACGGGGCTTGCTGACCGGCGCATACTGGTTACAACGCGGTGTGTTCGAAGGGCAGGACTGACATGGTCAGTGTCGAGAAGTGGGCGATGTGGGATTCCGCCGTGGAGGTGGATGTCACCGAAGGCGCTGCGCTGCCCACTGCGCACGCGTTGATCGCAGCTGCCATCGACGAGACCGAGGCGGTGTGCGACCTTCGCCGGGGCGACGCCGAGATTCACGCCGTCAACCTCGCTCAGGGAACTCCGGTCAAAGTGACTCGGCGTATGTCTGCTCTCTTGCGGTCGGCGCTGTGGGCGGCCCGTATGACCGGCGGCGCAGTCAATCCGCTTGCCGACAACTACTCCGAGGACGAGTCCATCCCTCCGGTCCACCCGACCCCGACGTTCGAGGACGTACAGCTCCACGGCGACGTGGTGTACGCGCCCTGGGGTGCGTCGTTCGACATCACCGGAGTTGCCAAGGCAGACACCGTCGATCGCGCCGCGCAGATCGTGGCTGCCGAACTGCAATGTGGTGTTGCCGTACGGATCGGCGACGTGATCGCCACGGCCGGCCATGCACCGGCCGGTGGCTGGCAGATTCCGGTACCGGGCAGCGAGGAAGTCGAACTGATCAACGGAACCGCGATGGCGACGGCGCGGGCGGTAGAGCTGCCCTCCTGGGAGCCGAACCAGGAGCGTCCCTCCACGGAGTGGGCGCAAGTCTCGGTGATCGCGGACGACGCGGTGTGGGCGTACGCCGCGAGCGAAGCAGCGTTGATCCGGGGTATCAGCGCCATCAAATGGGTTGAACAGCAAGAGCTTCGCGCTCGGCTCGTCGACCGATCCGGACGTGTGTACGCGACGGAGAGTTGGTTCGGCCCTGCTGCCGCGTGAATCAGGCCCGTCCGCGCTCCTTGCGGTACCAGTGCACGAGTGCGTCGGTGGACGTGTCGCCGAGGTCGCCGGGTGCCTCTTCGGATGAGAGTGCAGGTCCCAGTTCCAGTGCCTGCGTCTTGCCGAGTTCGACGCCCCACTGATCGAACGGATTGACACCCCACACAGCACCTTCGACAAATACCTGGTGCTCGTAGAGTGCGATCAACTGACCGACGACCGAGGGCGTCAATTCCTTGGCCAGGATGGTGCTCGAAGGCCGGTTGCCTGGCATCACCTTGTGCGGCACCAACTCCGGGGCCGTGCCCTCTGAAGCGATTTCTTCGGCGGTCTTGCCGAACGCGAGAACCTTTGTCTGAGCGAAGAAGTTACTCATGAGCAGATCGTGCATGGATCCGGTGCCGTCCGCCGTCGGCAGATCGTCGGTGGATTCCGCGAAGCCGATGAAATCGGCGGGCACGAGCCACGTGCCCTGATGCAGGAGCTGATAGAACGCGTGTTGGCCGTTGGTCCCCGGCTCGCCCCAGAAGATCTCACCGGTGGACGTGGTCACCGGTGAGCCGTCGGCGCGAACCGACTTGCCATTGGACTCCATGGTCAGCTGCTGCAGGTACGCGGGAAAGCGCAACAGGTCGTTGGAGTAGGGCAGCACTGCGCGGGACTGAGCGCCGAAGAAGTTGGAGTACCAGAGCCCGATGAGCCCGAGGAGAACCGGCGCGTTCTGCTCGAGCGGTTGGTTTCGGAAGTGCGTGTCGATCTGGTGGAAACCGTCGAGGAATTCGGCAAAACGAACGGGTCCGACGGCGCACATGACCGACAGTCCGATCGCCGAGTCGACGGAGTAGCGCCCGCCGACCCAATCCCAGAATCCGAACATGTTCGCGGTGTCGATGCCGAACTCCGCCACGCGATCACCATGGGTGGAGACTGCGACGAAATGCTTGGCTACGGCCGAGACGTCTTCGCTGCCCAGACCGGCGAACAGCCAACGCTTTGCCGCCGTCGCGTTGGTGAGCGTCTCGAGGGTGGAAAACGTCTTGGACGCGACGATGAAGAGCGTCGTCTCCGGATCGAGGTCGTCGAGCTGCCCGACCAGGTCGACCGGGTCGATGTTGGAGACGAACCGAACGCTGATCCCGGCGTCCGCGTAGTGCCGTAGCGCGCGATAGACCATCACGGGCCCGAGGTCGGAACCGCCGATGCCGATGTTGACGATGGTGCGGATGCGCTTGCCGGTGGCGCCCGTCCACTCGCCACTGCGCACCCGATCCGCGAAAGCGCCCATCGCGTCCAGAACTTCGTGAACGTCCGCGACGACGTCCTGACCGTCGACGGTCAGAGCAGAATCCTTCGGCAGACGCAGTGCTGTGTGCAGCACGGCTCGGTCTTCCGAGCTGTTGATGTGATCGCCCGCGAACATCGCGTCGCGTCGTGCCTCGACGCCGGCCTCGCGGGCCAGCTCGACGAGTAGCGCGAGAGTCTCGCGGCTGACGCGATGCTTGCTGTAGTCGATGTGAAGATCACCGGCGTCGATCGTCAGCTCTCGCCCGCGGGCTGGATCGTCCTGGAAGAGTTCTCGCAGGTGAACGCCTTCGATGTCGGCGTAATGAGCGCGCAGTTTCTGCCAGGCTGAGGTTCCGGTGATGTCAGTGCTCACGATCATCGACTTTAGTGGCACAAGCTGGAAACTTCCGCGTGAGTCTCGCTGGCGGGCAGACGGACGCGGCTCCGACGAGCATCATGGAACCCATGGACACATTCGAATTCATTCGATCAGTTCCCACCCAGTTGTTCGTCGGCGGCCGGTTCGTGCCCGCGGAGAACAACGCGACCTTCCCGGTGGCGGATCCGGCGACCGGAAAATCGTTGACCGACGTCGCCGATGCGAGCCCCGCGGATGCGATGCGCGCGCTCGACGAAGCCGTGGCCGTCTCGTCGAAGTGGGCGAGCACACCTGCGCGCGAGCGTGGTGAAATTCTGCGAGCCGTCTTCGAGAAGATCACCGAGCGCGCCGAGGACGTGGCGCTGCTGATGACCCTCGAAATGGGCAAGGCACTCGCCGAGAGCCGTGCCGAGGTCAAATACGGCGCCGAGTTCTTCCGGTGGTTCAGCGAGGAGGCCGTTCGCATCGGCGGGCGCTACACGCCGGCGCCGGCGGGCAACGGCCGGATCCTTGTCACCAAGGCGCCGGTCGGACCGTGTCTGGCCATCACTCCCTGGAATTTTCCGTTGGCGATGGGCACCCGCAAGATCGGACCGGCGTTGGCCGCCGGCTGCACGATCATCGTCAAGCCCGCCTCGGAGACCCCGTTGACGATGCTGCTACTCGCTCAGCTCATGGCCGAAGCAGGGCTGCCCGATGGAGTCCTCTCGGTGTTGCCGACATCGAAATCCGGTGAAGTGACCGGCCCTCTCATCGACGACCCTCGACTGCGCAAGCTCACCTTCACCGGGTCCACCGGCGTCGGCAAGATGCTGGTGGAGAAGTCCGCGAAGCGATTGCTCCGCACGTCGATGGAATTGGGTGGCAACGCACCCTTCGTCGTGTTCGACGACGCGGACGTCGACAAGGCAGTCGAGGGTGCGGTACTGGCCAAGCTTCGCAACGGAGGCGAAGCCTGCACCGCCGCCAACCGGTTCCATGTCGCCAACGCCGTGCGTGAGGAGTTCACGACCAAGCTGACCGAGAAGATGGCGGCGTTCACGATGGGACCGGGTACCGACCCGGAGACGAAGCTCGGCCCGCTGATCAACCAGAACCAGCTCGACACGGTCGCAGAGTTGGTTGCAGATGCGGTGGATGCCGGGGCGAAGGTTCGACTGGGCGGTAAAGCGCCAGGTGGTGAGGGGTACTTCTATCCGGCCACGGTGTTGGCCGACGTTCCGGCGAGCGCGCGGATACTGAAGGAAGAGGTGTTCGGACCCGTTGCCGCGATCACCGGCTTCGACACCGAAGCCGAAGGCATCGCGGCCGCCAACGACACCGAGTTCGGATTGGCTGCGTACATCTTCACGAGGGATCTCGACCGTGCGCTTCGGGTCTCCGACGCACTGGAATCAGGAATGATCGGCGTCAACCGCGGAGTGATCTCGGACGCGGCAGCGCCGTTCGGCGGTGTGAAGGAATCCGGATTCGGCCGCGAGGGCGGGACCGAGGGGATCGAGGAATACCTGAACACGAAGTACATCGCGCTCGAGAACTGATACACACACGAACGGCTACATCGGGACTGCCAGAGGCATCCGATGTAGCCGTTCGCAAGTGATCTGGGTGTGCGCTAGTGGCCCAGGCGTCCGCGGCCCAGGCGCAGGAGCAGCATCGCGAGGGTGTGGCCTTCCTGGCCCAGCTCGTTGAACCGTTCGAGGACCTTCATCTCTCGGCTGTGCACCAGACGCGGACCACCCGATGCCATCCGGGTACGGCCGATGATCTGGGAGACCTCGGAGCGGCGTTTGATGGCCGCGAGGATCTCGGCGTCGAGACGGTCGATTTCTTTCCGTAGTTCGTCGATCTCCGCCTCACTCTGGGGGATCTCGACGTCTGTCGGAGCAGTGTTTACAGTATTTAAAGTATTTCCATTGGGGGCTGCAGCCTGGGTGCTCATTGCTATTCGTCTCCTCTTCCTACTGCGTGGATCGTGGTCTCGGCTCGGGTCGTTACCGATCCAGGCACACTGACGAAAATGCCCCGGATCCGATTCGGACCAGGGGCGGGTGAGCTGTTCAGATCACGTGCACCGAGGTCCGGGGCACGTAAAGTAACGCCACAGCGGGCCGACGGGGTCGGCCGTGTTGTCGCGAACGGAAATGCTGAACATAGCGTCCAGTTTGCCATGCTCGACACAGGTAATCCAAGTGCCTCTACCAGCAGGTGGACGCACTGACGACCGTGTCGGTGGACGCCGGTAGCGTGGACAGGCGATGAACACGTACCCAGCACTCGGTGAGCACGACGGACATTCCCAGCACGACGGGGGCGGCGCGCGGGGACATGGCGCGGGTTCGGACGCCCTCCTCGAGGGTCTCAACCCGCAACAGCGCGAGGCCGTGGTCCATGCCGGTTCGCCGTTGCTGATCGTCGCGGGCGCCGGCTCGGGCAAGACGGCAGTACTGACGCGTCGCATCGCCTATCTGCTGGCCGAACGGGGTGTCACCCCCGGTCAGATCCTGGCCATCACGTTCACCAACAAGGCTGCGGCCGAGATGCGCGAGCGTGTGGCAGCCCTTGTCGGACCGCGTGCCAACGCCATGTGGGTATCGACGTTCCACTCCAGTTGCGTGCGCATCCTGCGAGCACAGGCGGCGCTCCTGCCCGGTTTGAACTCGAATTTCTCGATCTACGATTCCGACGATTCGCGTCGACTGCTGACGATGATCTCGAAGGACCTCGAGCTCGACACCAAACGATTCTCCGCGCGGCTTCTCGCCACTCACATCTCCAACCTGAAGAACGAACTCGTCGGACCGGAAGAGGCGGTTGTCGCAGCCGATCAGGATCCGGCCGAACTGCCGCGACTGATCGCCAAGGTCTACGGCCATTACCAACAGCGGTTGCGTGCGGCGAACGCACTCGACTTCGACGATCTCATCGGTGAGACCGTTGCGCTTCTCCAGGCGTTTCCCCAGATCGCCGAGTACTACCGCCGCCGCTTCCGTCACGTGCTCGTCGACGAGTACCAGGACACCAACCACGCGCAGTACATGCTGGTGCGTGAACTGGTCGGCGGTGCCGGAGAGTCCGACCATGCCGTTGCCCCGGCCGAATTGTGCGTCGTCGGTGACGCCGATCAGTCGATCTACGCATTCCGCGGAGCCACTATCCGCAACATCGAAGAGTTCGAACGCGACTACCCGGACGCTCGGACCATCCTTCTCGAACAGAACTACCGTTCGACGCAGAACATTCTGTCTGCGGCCAACTCCGTGATTTCCAAGAACACCGGCCGACGTGAAAAGCGTCTGTGGACCGATTCGGGTGAAGGTGAACTGATCGTCGGCTACGTTGCAGACAACGAGCACGACGAAGCATCTTTTGTCGCCTCGGAGATCGATCGGCTGGTGGACCAGGGCGAGACCAAGTTCGCCGACATCGCGGTGTTCTACCGGACCAACAACTCCTCACGCGCGCTCGAGGAGATCTTCATTCGACTCGGTGTGCCGTACAAGGTGGTCGGCGGCGTTCGCTTCTACGAGCGCAAGGAAGTTCGGGACATCGTCGCGTATCTGCGCGTCCTCGCCAACGAAGACGACACCGTGAGCCTGCGACGCATTCTCAACACGCCACGACGCGGTATCGGTGATCGAGCCGAAGCCTGTGTCGCCGTGCACTCCGAGCATCGCAACATCAGCTTCGCCGCCGCACTGCGCGACGGCGCGGAAGGCAAAGTGGCGCTGCTCAATACGCGGTCACAGAAGGCCATCGCATCGTTCCTCGAGATGATGGACGGGCTGCGGGCCCTGCTGCCGACACCAGCCGCCGACGAGGACGAACCCTTCGAACTCGGTGACATCGGTGAGGTCGCCGAGGCAGTGCTCGAGCGAACCGGCTACCGCGCCGAGCTTGCGGCCAGCAGCGATCCACAGGACGGCGCGCGACTCGACAACTTGAACGAACTCGTCAGCGTGGCAAGAGAATTCAGCTCCGACGCACGAAACGCGGCCGGACTGATCGATCCGGACGACGAGGAAACCGCAGCAATGCGTGAAGGCGAACCCGATCCGGGTTCGCTTGCCGCCTTCCTCGAACGGGTATCGCTTGTCGCCGACGCCGATCAACTGCCGGACTCCGACGACGGCGTCGTGACGATGATGACGCTTCACACCGCCAAGGGCCTCGAGTTCCCGGTCGTCTTCGTCACCGGTTGGGAGGACGGGCAGTTCCCGCACATGCGCGCCCTCGGTGATCCGGCAGAGCTGTCCGAAGAGCGTCGACTCGCTTACGTCGGCATCACCCGTGCCAGGCAGCGCCTGTACCTGACGCGCGCGATCATGCGTTCGGCTTGGGGACAACCGATCCAGAACCCGGCGTCGCGGTTCATCCAGGAGATCCCGGAGGACCTGATCAATTGGCGCCGTGAGGATCCGGGCACTGGTGGTGGATTCGGAAGCGGCAGGCCGGGTTACGGCAGCGGAAGCCGATACGGCAGCCAGGGCGGCCAGGGATACGGTGGCGGGCAGAACTACGGGGGAGGGTCCGGCAAGGCTGCGTCGACTCCCAGTTTCGGTGCCGCGCGTGGCCGCAACAACGTTCTGGTCCTTGCCACGGGTGACCGCGTCAGTCACGACAAGTACGGTCTGGGCACCGTGTTGGAAACCAAGGGCACCGGACCCACCGCGACGGTCACCATCGACTTCGGTAGCGCGGGCAAGGTGCGGTTGATGCTCATCGGCGGTGTGCCGATGGTCAAGCTGTAGAAGACAGACAAAAAATTTCCGGCCCGTACCTGGAAAGGTGCGGGCCGGAAGTTTTTTGTCAGAAGCGTTGGGCTTGCGGTCAGTCCTGCTCGATACCGAGGCTGATGCCGCGTGATGCGAGCCAGGGGAGGGGGTCGATCTTGTTCTCGCCGGCGAGGTGAACCTCGAAGTGAAGGTGCGGGCCGGTGGAGAAGCCGCGGTTGCCGACAGTGGCGATCTGGTCGCCGGCCATGACCTGCTGACCGACGGTGACGGTGGACGTGTCGATGTGGCCGTAGACGGTGATCGTTCCGTCTGCGTGCTGTAGGCGTACCCACATGCCGAATCCGGAAGCCGGACCTGAATCGATGACCTTGCCGTCGGCGACTGCGACGATGGGCGTCCCGATCGGGGCGGCGATGTCGACGCCGGCGTGCAGGGTGCCCCAGCGGGTGCCGAAGTTGGACGTGAACGTGCCGACTGCCGGCAGGACGAACAGCGGGCGACGGGCAGCTGCTTCGCGTGCTGCGCGCTCGTCACTGAAACGCTGGCCCTTGGCAAGCAGGTTGCTGAACTGGGAGAGGTCGGTCGGTGCTGCGACGTTGAGGACCTGGGGAGCGTCGGCCTCGGTGGTGGCTGCCGTGGAGGTGGCCGGAGCGAACTGAGCGGCCTGCGGTTCTGCGGTGGTGCCGATCGCGGAGGACTCGTTGGCGAGTGCAACTTCCGAGTGGTCGGCGGCGGAAGAGGAACCGTCGTTGACAACTGCCTGGCCCGCGGCGACAACCGCGCCGGCTGCGACTGCCAGAACGGCGGCGCGGCCCTTGAGAGCAGAGGGAGGGGTGGGGAGTCGGTGAGCACCGCTGCGGCGAACCGGAGATTCGACATCGACTGTCGGTGCGGAAGGGGCGTAAGTGGGGGTGCTGATCACGTCGGACTCGACGAACTCGTGAGAGTCGGAATCTGACGACGTGGAGGATGAATTTCGAGTGAACATATCGGCAGAGATCTCAGAACTTTTGGTCTCGGTGTAACGCCTGGCCGAGTGCGTTGGATAAGTGGTCGTGACCTCGTCTGGAGCTGAGTTCGAGAACCTACTAGCGGTGAACTGGCTGCGGTGATGCATATGCCGGTTCTCTCCTCGAGTTCGTGATCAGCCCGTGACTTAGACCGACTGACGGTAACGAAATGATTGCGATGGGCGCAAGCCGTAGCGGAAACCTGTCCGATTATGTGACGTGCCTCACAGCTTGACCTGGGAATATGTCGATACGGGCAAAACGGACGAATCATCTCGTTTCGTGATCACGCGTGTCACAACCGGATCACCGGTCCATTCAGGCACTACCGTCGATCGAGTGTCCACAACACCTGGAACTACGTCGCAGGCGCGTTTCGACGACCCCGGAGTGAAGTCCGGGGCGCCACTCGCGGCGGTAATCGGACTGCTCGGTGCCGTCGGAGTGGCGGCCAGCCCCGTCGTCGGAGTCGGGAGTGGCCGCGGGGTCGACACGACGGGGGCTCTTGCTTCTGCCGCTCTCTTCGCGGCCGTCTGCACGATCATCGTGCCGTTGGTTGCAGTGCTCACCTCGGGCCGCAGGCCTGCCTTGGCCGGTGGACTCCTGGCCGGTATCGGAGCGGTGTCGCTCGGAGCGGCGATTCTCGACGTCCAGTTGTTCGTTGACGCAATCGATGCAAACCGCTTGGACCTTTTCCGTCCGATTTCGGCGGGTTCGATCGATGCGGGTCCTGGCGCTTATCTCGCGCTCGCGGGACACTGCCTTCTTGTCCTGTCCGGGGTGCTCGGACTTGTCGCCGTCCATCGTGAATCGGAACGGGACGGATACGGCAGCGCTCGCGCCGCGGAATTCGACGGGCGATCGGTTGGCGGACGGATCGGCGCGTGGCCGACAGCGCTGCTGATTCTGGCTGCTGTGATTTTCGTCCTCTCCCTGTTCGGTCCTTCCTTCAGTTCGCAGGATCCGATCTTTCTGGTCAAACCGCTCGTCGACTCTGCGTCGGCCACCGCCGTCGGTACAGGATTGGTCGGCGTCGCGGTGCTCGTTGCGGTCGCGGCGGCATTGACGTCCATCTCCCTACCGGTGGGCTGCGGCGCCCTGATCGGTGTCGGCCTCGGCGCACTCGCAGTCAGTGGAACCAGGGTGATGGCTGGGTTCGCGGCCGGCGATCGAATCGGCGTCGGTTCGGGATCCGTGGTCGGGGCGCTGGCCGCCGTGGTCATCGTCGTGATCGGAGTTTCAGCGCCTTACCTCGCATCCAGGCGTGAAGCAGATGCGATTCCCGCTGAAAGTGTGGTCCGCGCACCTGCGAAGACAACAAAGGGTGCGCTCAAAGCAGCGATGGTGGCTCAGTCCCGGGCGGCGCAAGCGCGGGTCGACAGACTTCACCGCGTCGCCAGTACCGCCGCAATCATCACTGCGGCTGTTGCGGGCGTCGGCTCGGCTTTGCCTGTCCTGTCGTTGCCGGACGGAATCCCGGAGCCGTCGATGCTGTCGTCTCGAGTTGTCCTGCTCGCGGCTGCTGTACTGCTGGTCGCCGCGCTGGGCCTGTTTGCCCCGGGCCGCGCCGCCGTGGTGCGTCCGGCCGTCGGAGTGTTGTGGACCACGGTCGTGATGGGAGTCGCCGCTGTCATGCAGTCGGCGGTCATCGCGACGGACGTACCAGGCGTCGGGTTGGGAGCCGGTGCCTTCGTGCTCTGCGGCTCGGCTTTCCTCGCTGCGGCGACGGGACTGCTCGTCTGGCTGGCGGGAAGCGCAGAACGTGAAGACGTCGACACGTCGGTAGACGGCGGTTCGAGAGGGCTGGTGCTTCTCGTCGGTGGGATCGGCGCAGTCGCTGTCCTGATCGGGACCGCGCTTCCCCTCTATCGGGGTGACGCCTACACAGCGGCGTCAGTTCTGGAGTGGCCGTGGGGAATTGACGTCTGGGGGCAACTGCTCGTCGGCGTCACCGTCGTGATCGCCGCGGTGATCGCAGCGTCTGCGCGGCCGGCTCGAGGCGCGGCATTGCTGATCGGATCTGCCGTGGCAGCTCTGGTGTACGTCAGTGAGTGGCCGCTCACGTCATCGCGCATATCGGACGCAACCGTGGGGGTGGGTGCGATCACAGCGGCCACGGGCATAGTGTTGCTTCTCGTTGCAGCGTTCTCGAGCGCAAGAATCAGTGAGACTGATGCTTGACAAATTCGGTGTGGCCACCTTGCTCGATCGGTGAGGCGTGCCTCATTGCGCATTTGCGCGTGACTTGGGCCACATAGCATCAGTGCGGGCGCAAACCGAACGCGGCAACTGGTTAAAGTCCAGAACAGACCCGCTCCTACCCCTCGAGCGGGTGACAACGCAGACGAGACGGTGAGCAGATGGATCTCTTCGAATACCAGGCGAAGGAACTCTTCGCCAAGCACGGAGTGCCGACTTCGGCTGGACGTGTTACAGACACAGTCGCCGGCGCACGCGAGATTGCCGAAGAAATCGGTAAGCCCGTGATGGTGAAGGCACAGGTCAAGGTAGGCGGCCGCGGCAAGGCCGGTGGCGTCAAGTACTCGCCCGACGTGGATGCCGCAGTGGCAAACGCCGAGGCAATCCTGGGCCTGGACATCAAGGGCCATGTCGTCAAGAAGCTGCTGGTCGCAGAGGCAAGTGACATTGCCGAGGAGTACTACATCTCCTTCCTGCTCGACCGCACCAACCGCACCTACCTGGCCATGTGCTCGGTAGAGGGTGGCGTCGAGATCGAGGTCACCGCCGAGGAGAACCCCGACGCCCTCGCCAAGATCCCCGTCGACGCAGTCAAGGGCGTCGACCTCGCGTTCGCGCGCAGCATCGCCGAGGCAGGAAAGCTGCCCGCAGAGGTGCTCGACGCAGCGGCCGTCACGATCCAGAAGCTGTGGGAGGTCTTCATCAACGAGGACGCACTCCTCGTCGAGGTCAACCCCCTCGTTCGCACGCCTGACGATCAGATCCTCGCCCTCGACGGCAAGGTCACCCTCGATGAGAACGCGGCGTTCCGTCAGCCCGGCCACGAGGCATTCGAGGATCGCGACGCTACCGATCCCCTCGAGCTCAAGGCCAAGGAAAACGACCTCAACTACGTCAAGCTCGACGGTGAGGTCGGAATCATCGGCAACGGCGCAGGCCTGGTCATGTCCACCCTGGACGTCGTCGCATACGCCGGCGAGAACCACGGTGGCGTCAAGCCCGCCAACTTCCTCGACATCGGCGGCGGAGCTTCCGCTGCAGTCATGGCTGCCGGCCTCGACGTCATCCTGAACGACGCACAGGTCAAGAGCGTGTTCGTCAACGTCTTCGGCGGCATCACCGCGTGTGACGCAGTTGCCAACGGCATCGTCGGCGCACTGAAGACCCTGGGCGACGAGGCCAACAAGCCGCTCGTCGTTCGCCTGGACGGAAACAACGTCGAAGAGGGTCGTCGCATCCTCGCCGAGGCCAACCACCCGCTGGTCACGGTCGTCGCAACCATGGACGAGGCCGCCGACAAGGCCGCCGAACTCGCTCACGCAGCGAAGTAAGGGACTCACAGAACAATGGCAATCTTCCTCACCAAGGATTCAAAGGTCATCGTCCAGGGCATCACCGGCGGCGAGGGCACCAAGCACACCGCTCTGATGCTCAAGGCCGGCACCCAGGTCGTCGGCGGCGTCAACGCTCGCAAGGCCGGCACCACGGTCTCGCACGTTGCTGCTGACGGTTCCCCTGTCGAGCTCCCCGTCTTCGCGACGGTCGAAGAGGCAATCAAGGAGACCGGCGCAGACGTCTCCATCGCATTCGTTCCCCCGGCCTTCTCGAAGGACGCCATCGTCGAGGCCATCGACGCGGAGATCCCGCTCCTCGTGGTCATCACCGAGGGCATCCCGGTTCAGGACTCCGCTTACGCTTGGGCGTACAACGAGTCCAAGGGCAAGAAGACGCGCATCATCGGACCGAACTGCCCCGGCATCATCACCCCGGGTGAGGCCCTCGTCGGCATCACGCCCGCCAACATTGCAGGCACCGGCCCCATCGGCCTGGTCTCCAAGTCGGGCACCCTGACCTACCAGATGATGTACGAACTCCGTGACTTCGGCTTCTCCACCGCCATCGGCATCGGCGGCGACCCGGTCATCGGAACCACCCACATCGACGCCATCGAGGCGTTCGAGAAGGATCCCGAGACCAAGGTCATCGTGATGATCGGTGAAATCGGTGGCGACGCGGAAGAGCGTGCAGCCGATTACATCAAGGCCAACGTCACCAAGCCGGTCGTCGGCTACGTGGCAGGCTTCACCGCTCCCGAAGGCAAGACCATGGGCCACGCAGGCGCCATCGTCTCCGGTTCCTCGGGAACGGCTCAGGCAAAGCAGGAAGCTCTCGAAGCTGCAGGCGTGAAGGTCGGCAAGACGCCGTCCGCCACTGCTGCTCTCGCTCGCGAGATTCTTCAGTCCCTGTAAGGGGCTTCGCCCCCGTGCGTGGTTAGGGAGTCTCCGGACTCCTTAACCACGCACAGTGGTATCGACCCACATCGACCCGGCAGGTTCCAACTGCCCGGCACCGGATGTGATGGATGCGACGATCGAGTCGAGATCGTCGGCGTCACCGGCGGCGAGCGTCATCACCGCCTTCGATCCATACGCAGTTCCGAGCACCGAGACGCCCCGCGCTCTCAGCTCCGCTTCCACCCGACCGGCCTCTGAGTGCCGGATCGCCAAAGTGCGCAGGATCTTCCTCTCCCTGGCCACAAGCTCGGCCGAATCGAGAGCAACCGAGACGGCTCCCGAATACGCGCGGACCAATCCACCGGCGCCGAGCTTGATTCCGCCGAAGTAGCGCGTGACGACAACAATCACATCGACCAGATCTCGAGACTTGAGAACCTGAAGCATCGGCACCCCGGCAGTCCCGCCTGGTTCGCCGTCGTCGTGCGCACGCTCGACGCGTGAGTTCGCTTCGTATCCGATCACGAAAGCCGAACAATGATGGCGCGCATCGGGATACAGCGACTTCTGCTCCGCGGCGAACTCCGTGGCGGCTTCGGCGTCGTCGATCCGGCGAAGCGCGGCGATGAATCGTGAGTGCTTTACCTCGGTTTCGACGACATGGTCGGCGCCGGGCGCGAGGGTGAAGGGCATCTGCCCATTGTCTCCTGTCGGTGTTAGCGTGCGAAGTCGAGACACATACGCTGGTAACCATCGAAGACCGTCTACGAGGAGAAGTCATGACGTTCACGCCGCAAGGGCCCAGCTTCGGGCCACCGAATCAGCCGGCAGCGGGCGGTGGAACCAAGAATCTCGGATTCATCCTGCTCATCGCCGTCGCGGCACTCGGCCTGATCAATTTCCTACTCGGTTTTGCGCCTTTCACGTCGATCAGTGGAAGCAGCAGCGGCATCGGTAGCGGTCTGGACACCAGTTCGAGCTTCTTCGAGTCGAGCATCTACGGCCTCGGATTCGTTTTCGCCGGCGGTGTGGTCGCAGGCGTATCGCTCCTCCCGAAGCAGTCGTATGCAGGCATTGCCGCAGCGCTCACCCTCACGGGTTTCTTCGCTTTGGTGTTCGCCGCGTTCTCCGTAGGTACCAGCGACTACGTCGACATCAGCCTCGGCTGGGGTCTGATCATCGTGCTGATCCTCTCGTTCGTGCAGACGGTCGTCGCAGTCGCCGCGTTGTTGTTCGAGATCGGAATCCTGAAGGCTCCCGCGCCGCGTCCGGTAGCTCAGCAGTACGGTCAGCCGCAGGGCTATGGCCAGCCACAGGGCCAGGCGCCGGGGCAGGCGCCAGGTCAGCCACAGGGATACGGACAGGCTCAGTACGGCCAGCCGCAGCAGGCTCAGCAGCCGGGCCAGTACCAGCAGAACCCGCAGTACGGGCAGGCGCAGCAGCAGGGATACGGGGGAGCGCACGCCGCCCCCGCCGACCCGACTGCTTCGCAGCCGCCTTACGGCCAGACTGCGTCTCCCTACGGTCAGAACCCGGTGCAGAATCCCGCACAGACCGACTCGGCCGCGACGACGTCGTCTTACTATCCGCTGACCTCGCAGCCCGCGAGTCAGCCGAACCCGAGTTACTCGTCGGATCAGTTCACCGCTCCGCGCGGTTACGGCCAGCCGTACAACCAGCAGCAGACTGACTCGACCGAGCAGCCGACGGGCTTCGAGCCGCCCACTTTCGAAGCGCCGACGCCGTCTGCTGAGCCTGACCAGGGCAGCAGCGATTCCGCGGCCGAGACCAAGGTCTTCGGCTCGCAGAACCCCGACGAGCGTCAGCAGTAGTACTACTTCGTTTCACGAACATGAATGTGGCCTCCGACCCGCTGCGGGTGGAGGCCACATTCCGTGAGCCCGACGGCGCGCCTGAGTGCGCGGCGCACTATCGAGTGAAACCCTCGAGGGGATGAGTTCTTTGATTGATGGCACCCGGTCCCGTCCCGCGTCCTCACGACCCGGACGTGGTCGTACTGGCGGCGGCCGCGTCGGCGGCGGTCGCCCGGCACCGAACCCGGACCTGGCGCGCAAGCTGCTGACGGTCGCCTTCCGGCCGTCGGGTCTGACGATGCTGCTGATCGCGGCTGTCGTTGTGGTCACCTTGGTATCGGCGAGCAGCGACCTGACCGGAACCTTCGGCGCCATTGCCACCACATGGTTGGTCATCCACCAAGTGCCGGCGACTATCAGCGGCGTCCAACTCGGTGTACTGCCATTGCTTCCGACGGCCGTCATGATGTGGGTGGTTGCACGCCGATGCGCGTCGACTGCGGTGCACACCGACTCCCGTGACGACACCCTCCGCCTGGTGGGGGCCGCGGTAGCCGGACCGTTGACTATCACGGCAATCGCTCTCGCCGTGGTCGCCGACGCCTCCGCAGCCATTCCGCTGTCTAGCCCCAACACGTTGGCCGCTTTCGGCTGGGTCGCCGGGATTCACCTGATCGCCGCGTCCGTCGGTGTTGCTGCTGCGCACTGGGATCGCGTCGTCGCCGAGATTCCGCCGTGGGCATCTGCTGCTGTTCGACCGGCAACGGCTGCGTCGGCAGCGCTGTTGGCTGCGGGCGCCGTGGCCGTCGTGGTGTCACTACTCGTGTCGTGGTCGACGGTCGGTGACATACTCGCGCGCGGCAACGGGTTTGTCGGCGTACTGGGATTAACGGTGTTGTCGCTGCTCTACCTGCCGAACCTCGTGGTCGGCGCAGCCGCGGTGATGACGGGATCGACGGCCGATTTCGGCAATGTCTCCATCAGTGTGTTCGGCAACATCGGCGGTGACCTGCCACCCTTGCCCCTTCTCGGAGCGATTCCGGAAGGCGTCGCCGGTGGAATCTGGCCCGTGTTGTTGATCGTTCCGGCAGCGGTGGGCATGATGCTCGGCCGTGATTGCGCTCGACGCATCGCCGGGCAGGACAGCGTGCTCGCAGTGCTGACGGCAGCTGCTGGTGCCGGCGTCGTCATGGCGCTGCTCGCTCTTGCTGCCGGGGGAGACCTCGGGCAGTTCGGCACCGTCGAGGTGCTGTGGTGGGGCTTCGGTCTTCTGACTTTTGCGTGGCTGGGATTGTTCGGAACCGTCTCGGCGCTGTTCGCGATGTGGTTCTCACACCGCGGACACATGAAGGACGAGGTTGCGCCCCCGACGGCTGAACCGGCTCGAACAGTCGAGCCCGAACTTGCGATCACGGCTGCGGCCACACCGGAAGACGAGGACGACGAGAATACGGGCGAAGTGCTGGCCCAGGAATCTGCGGTCGTTGTCACCAAGGTCGTCGAAGCGGAAATCGTCGAGGAATCAGGCGAACCCGTGCAGGTAGTGACAGAGGAAACCGTCGAGATCGAAGTAGTCGACGCCGAGGTTGTCGCGGCACCCGAGGCGGACCCCACAGCCGACTCCGCAGCCGGGGCCGAGCCGGAGACCGACCTGCCCTCGAAGCCGCAGAAGTCCAGCGACTAGGCTGTCATGCGGCCGATACTCCGGCCGCATCATCTTCCAGTTCTCAGGAGTAGTGCGCTGACTGCCTCGGCCGACAATCCGCAGCCGACAATGCCCGACGGGGTCCAATTTCGCGACTCGATCGCGCGGGTAGTCGTACTCGCTTCCGGCGCGGGAACCCTGCTGACTTCGCTGATCGAGGCTTCGCACGCCGAGGGATACCCGGCCGAGATCGTTGCCGTCGGGGTAGATCGTGACTGCCTCGCCGCCGAGCACGCTGCGGATTCGAAGATCCCGTCCTTCAAAGTCTCGATCAAGACTTATGAAAATCGTGCCGCCTGGGACGAGGCGCTGACAGCAGCGGTGGCCGAGCACGAACCCGATCTCGTGGTCAGTGCAGGCTTCATGAAAATCCTCGGCCCCAGCTTTCTCGCGCGTTTCGGCGGCCGAATCATCAACACTCATCCCGCGTTGCTGCCTGCCTTTCCCGGCGCGCACGCGGTTCCCGACGCTCTGGCGTACGGCGTGAAGGTCACCGGTTCCACGGTGCATCTCGTCGACGGCGGAGTTGATACCGGGCCGATCTTGGCGCAGGAAGCTGTGCCGGTGCATGACGACGACACCGAGTCTTCGTTGCATGAACGCATCAAAGTTGTGGAGCGACGGTTGTTGGCGGACGTCATCGCCGCTGTTGCTACGCGCGGAGTGGTTTCCGATGGACGAAAGGCCGTGATCCCCAGTGAGTGAACGCAAGGCTGTGCGCCGTGCACTTGTCAGCGTCTACGACAAGAGTGGTCTGATCGAGCTGGCCACGGGCCTGCACGAGGCCGGTGTCGAGTTGGTCTCGACCGGTTCGACCGCGTCGAAGATTGCCGACGCCGGAATCCCCGTGACGCCGGTCGAGGCTCTGACCGGATTCCCGGAATGCCTCGAAGGCCGCGTGAAGACGCTGCATCCGCGCGTCCATGCCGGCGTTCTCGCCGATACCCGCAAGCCGGATCACCTCGCTCAGCTCGAGGAACTCGGCATCGCGACCTTCGAATTGGTCGTCGTGAACCTGTACCCCTTCACCGAGACGGTTGCCTCGGGCGCTAGCCCGGACGAGTGCGTCGAGCAGATCGACATCGGTGGCCCGTCGATGGTGCGTGCTGCAGCCAAGAACCATCCGTCGGTTGCCGTCGTGGTCGATCCGGCTCGTTACGCCGATGTCCTGACTGCCGTTGCCGGTGGCGGATTCACCTTGCGTGAGCGCACTGTGCTTGCGGCGCAGGCGTTCCAGCACACTGCGTCGTACGACGTCGCTGTTGCAAGCTGGATGACGAGCACGATCGCAGCTGACGAGGACGGTTCGCTGTTCCCCGCCTGGGTCGGTGCTACCTGGAACCGCAGCGCTGTCCTTCGCTACGGCGAGAACCCGCACCAGGACGCCGCGCTGTACGAAAACCCGGCTGCGCCTGCAGGTTTGGCTCAAGCAGAGCAGTTGCACGGCAAGGAGATGTCGTACAACAACTACACGGACTCCGACGCAGCGTGGCGTGCAGCGTACGACTTCACTGATCCGGCCGTCGCAATCATCAAGCACGCCAACCCGTGTGGCATCGCCATCGGCACCGACATTGCCGACGCTCACCGCAAGGCGCATGCTTGCGATCCGGTCAGTGCTTTCGGTGGTGTCATCGCAGCCAACCGTGAGGTCACCGTCGAACTGGCAGAGCAGATCGCCGATATCTTCACCGAGGTTGTCATCGCGCCCTCGTACGAAGACGGGGCTGTCGAGGTTCTGCAGCGTAAGAAGAACATTCGTGTTCTGAAGGCTGCGGCTCCGACCGCTACCGGAATCGAACTGCGTCCGATCTCTGGCGGTACCTTGCTCCAGCAGCGCGACGTTCTGGACGCTGACGGCGACAACCCGGCCAACTGGACTCTCGCCAACGGTGAGGCTGCAGATGCCGAGACTCTCGCTGACCTCGAATTTGCTTGGCGCGCCAGCCGATCGGTGAAGTCAAACGCGATCCTGCTGGCCTCCGGCGGCGCGTCCGTCGGCGTCGGTATGGGCCAGGTCAACCGCGTCGATGCAGCGCATCTTGCTGTTCAGCGAGCCGGTGACCGCGTCGTAGGTTCGGTTGCGGCCTCGGACGCGTTCTTCCCGTTCCCTGACGGTCTGCAGGTTCTTCTCAACGCCGGCGTCAAGGCTGTTGTGCAGCCGGGTGGTTCGGTTCGCGACAACGAGGTGATTGCCGCGGCCAAGGAAGCCGGTGTCACTCTTTATCTGACCGGTGCGCGCCACTTCGCGCACTGACTTTCTGCTTCGGTAGCGGGCCTCGACTCCTCAACGGGAGTTCGGGGCCCGTTCTGCTTTCAGGCGGCCCGGTTCTTTCAGGCTGCGCTGCTGTGGGTGCCCTGGAGTTCGCGGGGTGAGCCGGTGATGACCACGCGTGAGGCTCCGCGACTGCGGATCTCGCTGATCAGGGCGCCGAGGGTGGCTTCGTGGGCAGCATCGGAGTGCGAAAGATCCAGGGTGACGGCGTATCCGGTGAGGTCACCGGGCAGATCGACATACGGCGGCGCGATGGACAGTTGGTTGACTCGAAGTTTCATGTGGTGCTCCTGCGTGTGAAAGGTAAAAGAAAAGGCACCCGAGGCGTTTGCCCTGGGTGCCCGAGAACGAATCCGGTGAAACTGGGGATCATTCTCGGGGTACACCGCGCTTGTTGCCCATGTGCTTGGCCGACATTGCGGCCGAAAAAATGTGCTTGCCTGCGGTGCAGCTGCGCCACGAAGGTACGGATGCAAAGTTCGGGTGTAGCGACATGACGTCCGTTCCTTTCTGTGTGGCGTTGCTGGTTAATGGATGACCGTACAGCACGGATCGAGGGTTCGCACCAATAAAAAGCGCCGCGAACGTAAACTCCGGGTGACTTTTGTCCCCGGGTTCGCTGGATTGAGAGAGCCTTTGTTGCAGGTCAGGCGTAGAAAGCAGAAGTCCCTCCGCGATGGTTCGCGGAGGGAACTTTCTACCCGAAAAAGAGGACGTTCGGTCTGTACGTGATCAGGAGAACGAGCGGACCCACGCTGTGAAGGGCTCCGCGAACTCTGCCGAGTACGGAAGCGGAGCGACGTAGTCGGCCCCGGTGGACTGTTCTTCGCCGATGTCCTTGAGTACGAAGTTGGCGTTGCGCATCCGCACTGACGTCAGCGCGGTATGTGAGAGCGCGGCGTCGAGTGCCGCGACGTCGGAGGGAATTACTTGGATGTCCTTGTCCGAGCAGCTGGTGAGAACGGGCATGCCTGCCGGCAGCGCCGCTACGAGCGCAACCGGGTCCAGTGCGTCTTCCTCGGCGAGTGCCTTGGCATTGGCGTGAACGAGTCCCGCGTTCTGCAGCGGTTCGGGTAGATCATCCGGAACCGTGCCCTCGGTCCGAAGAGACTCGACGGCGTCGGCGAGCGCGACGCGCAGTTCGTCAGCCAGTTCGACCGGCAACTGACCGACACCGACGACGGCGTCGAGCTGGCGGTGAATCTGCGTCGTGAGTAGATCGAGAAGCCGGACACTCAGTGGCTCGAGCAGTGCGAGGGCGCTGACTCTTGTGCCCTCTTTCGCCGTGGCAAGTGCCAGCGCGACGACGGCGCCGTCGCTGTGTCCGACGACGAACAAGCGCTCGGGATCGACGCCGGGTTGTCCGGCGAGGTAGTCAAGTCCGTCGGAGGCGGCGTCGACGAATGTGTTGAAGCCGAGATCGGCGATGTCCTCGATCTCGTAGTCGCCGAGGGCGGTTTCGCCGCTGCCGAGCTTGTCGTAACGTAGGCTTGAAATGCCTTGATTTTCAAGAAGATCCGCGATGAACCGCAGAGTTCCGATGTCGCCTTCGAGGAGTGCGCTGTCGCCGTTGCGATCGGTGGGGCCACTGCCGGCCAGAATTAGCGCGGCAGGCGCCGAGGAGTCGGGTGAGGCTGCCAGGCGAAGACTCCCGTACAGGGTGACGTCGCCGGATTGGAACGAGATCTCGGTGTCGGACATGACGACTTGTCTACCAGGTCCACAGGTTCAGGCGGTGCGCAGACTCCGGACACGTCGCCATCCGCGCCAGCTGAACCACAAGAGTGCGGCGAGCAGCGGAATGATCAGGAGCGGCAAGATCATCGCGATCATGGAGGTGAAGAAAGTCAGCACATCCTCGATGACGGAGACGACGGGATTCGCCAGTCCACCGGTAGTGGCCGTACTGACCGCGCGAGTGCCTGTCTGGGCGGCGCTGAATGTCAGCGCCGTCGGCGCTCCGACGATGATGCCCGCCAACGCGGCCATCGCAGGGTCGAGATGGCTGAAGGCCGCCCAGGCCGCGATCACTCCGGCGATGGGCCCGGTGACGTTCCCGATCACCGAGAGTGCGTTGTCCACGAAGGGAATGAGGTCGGCACCCAGTTCGACCACAGCGGCTATCGCCAATGCCACCAGCGCGCCGGTGGATCCGATCCACCGCATCGACTCGCCGACGGTGATCCCGAACAGTTCGAAGTGGACGGCAGCGCTGAGCATCAGCAGCGGCAGGAAGGTTCGCATTCCGGACGCTGCGGCGAGTCCGAGACCGAGCATGGCGGGCAACACCCAGGTATCCATGGGTGGAGTTTAGGTCTACTGTGCGCCTTTATTAACCGCCGGCGGTTAATAAAGGCGCACAGCAAAGTCTCGGAAAGGACCTTTCATGGCGACAAACCCGCAGCCGATGTTCTTCCTCAACCTGCCCGTCAAGGACCTCGGCAAGGCCACCACCTTCTACGAGGGCCTCGGATACTCCAAGAACACGCAGTTCTCCGACGAGAATGCGTCGTCGATGGTCATCAGTGACACCATCGTCGTGATGCTGTTGGCCGAGCCCTTCTTCAAGACCTTCACCACCAAGGGCATCGCCGACACCTCGACGTCGACGGAAGCGCTGCTCGGTCTCTCGGCCGAGACCCGTGAGGCCGTCGACACCCTCGTCGACAAGGCACTCGCGACCGGCGGTTCCGAAGGAAACGCGACGCAGGATCACGGTTTCATGTACAGCCGCAGCTTCCAGGATCCCGACGGCCACATCTGGGAAATCATCTGGATGAATCCCGAGAACATCGAGGGCTGAGCGACCGAACTTCCTCGGCGAGAGGCGAAACCCCGCAAACACTCGTAGCGTGGAGTGGTGACTGTCGCAAAAACCCTCGGAGAGCTACGCGCCTCCGGACACGTACAGCGAAGTGTCAAGGAAGAACTACGAGAGAACCTTCTCGCCGCGTTGCGGGACGGCCGTGACCCCTGGCCCGGGATAGTCGGGTTCGAGGACACGGTCGCCCCGCAACTCGAGCGGGCGCTGATCGCCGGCCACGACGTGGTTCTGCTCGGCGAACGAGGTCAAGGAAAGACGAGGTTGCTTCGCACTCTCGGGCTCCTGCTCGACGAGTGGACGCCCGTCATCGAAGGCTCGGAACTGGGGGAGCACCCGTACGAGCCGATCACACCGGCTTCGATACGTCGAGCCAAGGAACTGGGTGACGACCTCCCGATCGCCTGGCGACACCGCAGCGAGCGGTACTCCGAGAAACTGGCAACGCCGGACACCTCGGTCGCCGACCTGATCGGAGACGTCGACCCGGTCAAGGTGGCCGAGGGTAGGAGCCTCGGCGATCCGGAGACCATTCACTTCGGTCTCGTGCCCCGCGCGCATCGCGGAATCGTGGCCATCAACGAGCTTCCCGACCTCGCCGAGCGCATCCAGGTCTCCTTGCTCAACGTGATGGAAGAGCGGGACATCCAGGTCCGCGGGTACACGCTTCGGCTTCCGTTGGACGTCCTTCTGGTCGCGAGCGCAAATCCTGAGGACTACACCAACCGCGGGCGCATCATCACACCGCTTAAGGACCGCTTCGGCGCCGAAATCCGCACTCACTACCCCGCCGAGTTGGCGGGCGAGATCGCGGTGATCGAGCAGGAGGCGCACCTGGCCGCGGAGGTGCCTGACTACCTTCTCGAAATTCTTGCCAGGTTCACGCGCTTGCTACGCGAATCCACCTCGGTGGATCAGCGATCGGGTGTGTCGGCACGATTTGCCGTCGCCGGCGCGGAAACCGTCAGTGCAGCGGCGGTACGACGCGCGGCGGTGCTCGGCGAGGCCGATCCTGTTGCACGGCCCGTCGATCTCGAGTCCGTGGTCGAGGTTCTTCGCGGCAAGGTCGAATTCGAATCCGGTGAAGAGGGACGGGAACTGGAGGTGCTCGAGCACCTGCTGCGTCGCGCGACCGCCGATACGGTTCGGGTACGACTCGGCGGAATCGACCTCGGGATGTTGGTTGCTGCTGTGGAGACGGGCAATACGATCGTCACCGGTGAATCTGTCACGGCCAAGGCGTTTCTCGACGAGCTTCCGGACCTCGAGGTCCTGGACGAAGTAGCCGAACGCCTCGGCGCGCAATCCGACGGCGAGCGTGCCGCCGGTGCCGAACTTGCCCTCGAAGGGCTTTACCTCGCGCGCCGGATCTCCAAAGATCAAGGCCCGGGCGGCCGCTCGGTGTATTCGTAAGGGGCAGTGATGATCCACAATCCGCGGTACGGGCCGTACGACGGTGGTCCCGATCCGCTGGCGCCTCCGGTAGATCTGCGCGATGCCTTGGCAGCAATCGGCGACGACGTGTTGTCAGGCACGTCGCCGCGCCATGCCCTCCGGGAACTCCTGCGCCGCGGAAACCGAGACCTGCGCGGGCTCGACGACCTTGCTGCTCAGGCGAACCGGCGTCGACGTGAGTTGCTACGCCGCAACAATCTCGACGGAACGCTCGACGAGGTTCGTAAGCTTCTCGACAAGGCGGTGCTCGAAGAGCGCAAAGAACTGGCACGTGCTCTCGACGACGACGCACGATTCAACGAAATGCGGATCGAGGAGTTGCCACCGTCGACAGCTCAGGCCGTGCAAGATCTGGCCGACTACAACTGGCGCAGCGAACAGGCTCGCGCGGATTACGAGAAGATTCGTGATCTGCTCGGACGTGAGGTCCTCGATCAACGCTTCTCGGGAATGAAGCAGGCACTCGAGGGCGCTACCGACGAGGATCGTGAGCAGATTCGCCAGATGCTGGCAGATCTGAATCAACTGCTCGATGCGCACTCTCGGGGCGTCGACACTCCGGAGCAGTTTGCGGAGTTCATGGACAAGCACGGGCAGTATTTCCCGGACAACCCGCGCAACGTCGACGAACTTCTGGATTCGTTGGCGCAGCGCGCGGCGGCCGCACAACGATTGCGTAACTCGCTCTCGCAGGAGCAGCGTGACGAGTTGGATGCGTTGGCGCAGCAGGCGTTCGGCGATCCGAGCCTGATGAGTGAGCTGAGTCAACTCGACCAGTTCCTTCAGGCGGCTCGGCCGGGTGAGGACTGGGAAGGTTCGCAACAGTTCCGCGGCGACAACGGAATGGGGTTGGGTGAGGGGACCGGTGCCCTGCAGGACATCGCCGAGCTGGAATCGCTGGCAGATCAACTGTCGCAGCAGTATGCAGGCGCAGCGCTCGACGACATCGACCCCGAGCTACTTGCGCGGCAACTCGGCGACGAAGCCGCCGCTGATGCTCGCACCCTGGCCGATCTCGAAAAGGCTTTGCAGGAACAGGGTTTCTTCGATCGCGCACCAGACGGTCAATGGCGCTTGTCGCCCAAAGCCATGCGACAGCTCGGACAGACCGCTCTGCGTGACGTCGCCGGGCAACTGTCGTCGCGAACCGGCCAACGCGATACGCGTCGGGCAGGTGCGATGGGCGAACCGACCGGAGCTTCCCGCGAATGGGAGTTCGGGGACACCGAACCCTGGGACGTCACGAGAACCATCACCAACGCCGTCCTACGTGACCCGGGCCGAATGCCGGTGCGGCTGAGCGTCGTCGATGTCGAGGTGGCCGAAACCGAGCAGCGTAGTCAGGCTGCGGTGGCTCTGTTGGTGGACACGTCGTTCTCGATGGTGATGGAGGATCGATGGGTGCCGATGAAGCGCACCGCTCTGGCACTCAATCATCTGGTGAGCACGAGGTTTCGCAGCGACGAGCTGCAGTTGATCGCCTTCGGACGCCACGCGCACGTACTGAGCCCGTCGGAGCTCGCCGGTTTGGACGGCGCGTGGGACCAGGGAACCAACCTGCACCACGCACTGTTGTTGGCGGCCAGACACCTTCGACGCCATTCCAATGCGCAGCCGGTGGTATTGATCGTCACGGACGGTGAGCCGACGGCTCATCTCGAAGCGGACGGAGAAGCCAGGTTCGACTACCCGCCGAGTGCGCGAACCCTCGGTTTGACGGTTCGAGCACTCGACGCCGTGGCCAGGCTGAGTGCCAAGGTCACGTTCTTCCGCCTCGGTGAGGATCCAGGTCTGGCCAGGGTGGTCGACCGGATGGCGCACCGGGTGGGTGGACGCGTCATCGCACCGGACCTGGACGGCCTCGGCGCAGCCGTCGTGAGTGACTACATGCGAGGTCGCCGCTAATTCTGCCGCCGTCAGTCTTGTTCAGCGGGCTGGTGCTGGGTGATGCAGTGGATGCCGCCGCCACGTTCGAACAGCGGTCTGGCGTCGACGGTGACGACAGTGCGTCCGGGGTAAGCGGCTGACAGGATCCGGGCCGCTTCGGCGTCGGCCGGATCGTCGAAGCTGCAGGCGATCACTCCACGGTTGACCACGAGATGGTTGATGTAGCTGTAGTCGACGAATCCCTCGTCGTCGCGCAGAATTTCGGGAGCGGGCACCCGAATTACCTTCCACGGCCGGCCGCCGACGTCCGTCGAGCTTTCGAACAACTCGATGATCGTCTTGCTGACGGCGTAGTCGGGGTGCACCGGATTGCGTTGGTCATGGACGAGTACCACTCCGGGGGAAGAGATGGCAGCGACGATGTCGACGTGTCCGCGCGTTCCGTACGTCTCCTGATCGCGAGTCAACCCGCGGGGAAGCCAGATCACGTGCTTGGCGCCGATGGTGCGGGCGAGTTCGGCCTCGATGTCGGCCTTCGTCAGGTCGGGGTTTCGTCCCGGATCGAGTTGGACGGTTTCGGTGACCAAGACGGTGCCGAGACCGTCGACCTGAATACCGCCGCCCTCGTTGACGATTGGTGAGTCGATCAACTGGGCACCGGATTGTTCGACGACAAATGCGCCGATCTTCGAGTCCTTGTCCCACTGCGCCCACTCCTGTGCGCCCCAGCCGTTGAACACCCAGTCGACTCCGCCGAGACGGCCTTCGTCGGACAGGACGAACGTCGGCCCGATGTCGCGCATCCACGCGTCGTTGAGAGGCGCCTCGACGATGTCGACCTTCTCGGACAGATACTTTCGTGCTTCTTCGACTTCGGCGGGATCGACGACGACGGTGACCGGCTCGAATTCGGCGACGGCGTGGGCGACGGCCGCCCACGTCGAGCGCGCTTCGTGCTGTTCCTCGGCGGTGTGGCCGAGGGAGTATCCGGCGCTGGGGTACGCCATCCAGGTGCGTTCGTGCGGTTCACTTTCCGCGGGCATGCGCCAGGTCATCGGTTGGCTCCTGCAGTGTTCACCGGTGCGGTCAGGGCCGAGTAGGTGTCGGGTCGGCGAGTGGACAGGAACGGGAACAGCGCAAGCCAGTCTTCACGTTGCCGAAGATCGAGATCGGCGACCAGCACTGCTGATTCGTCGCGGGGAGCCTGAACGAGGATGCGTCCGTACGGATCCGAGATGAAGGAAGAACCGTAGAAGGTGATGAGACCTTCACTGCCGTGGCGATTGGGAACAACCATGAAGGTGCCGTTGGCGATACCGTTTCCGACGATCACCTGCTGCCACAGCGGTTGGGTGTCGAAGTTCGGGTGATCGGGCTCGGAGCCGATCGCCGTCGGGTACACCAGAACCTGGGCACCGGCGAGGGAGTATGCACGTGCGACCTCCGGGAACCACTCGTCCCAGCATGTCGGGAGGCCGAACTTCGCGCCGAGTGCCTCGTGGACGGGGTATGCGTCCTGCGCCGGACCGCCGCGGAAGTACGTGTCCTCGTAGTATCCGGCCGTCACCGGAATGTGGAGCTTGCGGGTTCTGGCGAGAAGCTCACCTTCGGGCGAGACGAGGATCGCGGTGTTGAACCCCAGTCCGTCCTCGGCCTCACTGCGCTCGTACAGCGATGCGTGGACGAGGACCTGGTTCTCGGCGGCGGCTTTGGCGGCGAAGGCGAGAGTGGGTCCGGTGAGCAGGTCTTCCGCTTCGCGTCCGGGATTGTCGCCGGCCGGGGTGGAGGCGGGGTAGCGGCTGAGCGTCAGCTCCGGAAGAAAGACCACGGAAGCGCCCAGCTTCGCTGCGGACGCAATGCCCTCGCTCAATTCGGTGTAGAGGTCGTCTTGGTCCTCGTGCCAGCGATGTTGCACGAGACCTACACGCAGAGGTGTGGACGTGGACGGCGTAGTCGCGGCCAGAGACTCGGGTGGGGTGAGGGCGGTGATCGTCAGCATGGGGTTTCCTCGGTGCTCGGGTATTCGACGTTCAACGTAAAACGAATGTGATTCGTTAAGTATGGTGGGTGAGCGCTGATTGATCAAGGACTTTCGAGGAATTGTTTTTTGCGGCGCCCCGAACGGTGTGGATCACTACAGGAGGACATATGCCGCGGCCATCGCAACGACTGCTCTCACCGGCGATCATCACCGAGGCAGCGATCGAGTCGGTGGACGAATCCGGCGACTTCACCATGCCGGGACTCGCCGCACGACTGAAGGTGCGACCGTCGTCGCTCTACAACCACGTTTCCGGACGGGCCGAGATCGTCGAACTGATGAGGGCTCAGCTGATGGCGGGAATCGACGTGGAGTCGGCCTCGGGATCCTGGAGCGAGACCGTCTCTGCGCTGGCAGCCGAGTACCGGCGAAGCTACGCAGCACATCCTCGCCTGATTCCGCTCTTCACCGCCCAGACGGTGCAGGCCGGTGTGGCGTTCACCCTGTACAACGCGTTGGCGCAGGCATTCGCCGATGGTGGCTTCGACCCGGCTCAAACGCTGCACGCAATCACAACCGTCGACAGTTTTGTTCTCGGTTCGGCATTGGATCTGGCGGCGCCGGATGTCCAGTGGGCGTCGGGGCCCGAGGCTAACGACGCGATGAAGGCGGCGTTGGCAACATCCGGGAAAAATCCCGAACGTGCCGACGCCGCCTTCGAATTCGGCTTGCGCGTATTGATGGCGGGCCTGATCGCGCAGGCCCCCGAACCTACTGTCTCCTAGGACACGCTGAGGTCGTTCTCGTCGCGCAGAGCCTCCGTGTCGCGGTTGAGGGTCTTGCCCTCGAAGAACTCGGGATTGCGCACTCGCATGACCATCATCAGTACCGCGCCGAGGATGAGAATTCCGAAGCCGAGGAAGAAGACCAGGCCGATTCCGCCGATGGATGCTCCGCTGGCGTTGTCCGGATTCATACTCTCCTGGACCGAAATGACGAACACCGCAAGCAGCATGAGACCACCGATGAGTGGGAACGCGAGCCGGAAGACGAAGTTTCGTACGCTCTCGAAAAGCGTCTTGCGGAAGTACCACACGCACGCGAATGCCGTGATGCCGTAGTACCAGCAGATCATGATGCCGAGGGCGGCGATCGTGTCGAGCAGCGCACTTTCGGAGAGGAACGTGACGACGCTGTAGAACACTGCGGTTACCGCGCCGGCCACGACGGTGGCGTACGACGGCACCAGGAATCGAGGCGAGACCTCGGCGAGCTTCTTGGGGAAAGCTCCGTATGCGCCCATGGCGAGCATGGTTCGTGCGGCGGGCAGGAACGTGGTCTGCAGGCTCGCAACGGAAGAGACGAAGACTGCGAGGAAGAGGAGCATTCCGCCCCAGTTGCCCAGGACCGGGTCGGCCAGAGCGCCGAAAACGTTCTCGGAGTTGTCGGGATTGCCGAGACCGAGGCCTTCCTCGCCGACGCCGGCGTACATCATCGCGGCAACGGCGACCAGCAGGTAGGTCAGGAGAATGGTTGCGACACAGAGCAAACCGGCGCGGCCTGGGGTCTTCTTGGGGTTTTTCGACTCCTCGCCCAGCGTGAGACAGGTATCCCAGCCCCAGAACGCGAAGATCGATCCGGTGAGTCCGATGACAAACGCACCGATGGCGAGTCCGCTGAACGGGTTGAACCAACTCAGGTCGAAGGACAATCCGGCCGGGGCATCGCCGGCGCCAACGTGAACCAGTGCAACGACGGCGAAGACGACCAGCAGCACCATCTGGAAGCCGACGAGTGCGAACTGCACGCGCTCGCTGGTAGTGATTCCTCTACTCGCTATCCACGTGGCCAGGGCGATGAAGACGAGTGTGGTGCCGACATTGACAAATTTGTTGCCCGGCAGATCGGCGATCGACGGATTGTCGACCACCCGCGCGATGAACAGATAGAAGAAGTCGACGGCAATGGCAGCAAGGTTCGAGAGCACGATGATGGTGGCGATGACCATGCCCCAGCCGCACATCCAACCGACGTACGGTCCGAATGCCTTGGTGGACCACGTGAATGACGCGCCGCAGTCAGGTGTGTCGGAGTTCAATTCGCGGTACGCGTACGCGGTGAGGAACATCGGGATGAAGCCGGCGATGAAGATGGCGGGCATCTTGAGGCCGACCGCGGCGACGATCAATCCGATACTGGCGGTCAGGGTGTAACCCGGTGCCACGGAGGAGATTCCGAGTACGGCGCCGGAGATCATGCCGATCTTGCCGGTAGCGAGTCCTTTGGAACTCAGTTCGGTGCTGGTCATGACAGTGCCTCCGGCTGGGTGAATTCGTGCTTGGGCACTACGACCATGGGAACGGGCAGCACGCGCAGCATCTTGGCGGCGGTGGAGCCCAGGAAAAGTTTGCGGGGCTGCGCGAGACGGCTGGAACCGACCATCACGAGGTCGCCGTCTTGCCAGTCCAGTTGACGCACTGCGGATTCCACTGTTGAACCGTCGGCGATGATGACCTCGATGGGGAACTCGGCGGGGAGCGCCGCTCTTGCGATGTCAAGCGTGTCCTGAGCGTGATTTCGTGCACGCTCCCTGGCGGACTCGGCGGTGTCGCGGTGATCGCGCAGATCGTTCTGGGGGTCGAGTGCCACGAGCGAGACCAGTCGCAGCGGAACCTGCATCAGTTCACTGGTACGTACGGCGGTGTTCAAGACGACGTCGGCGCCGACGCGGGTACCGAGCGCGCAGGTGACCTCTCGTATTGCGGTAGCCGCCGAATGCCGCGTTCCCCGAGGCGCCAGTGCTACCGGGACGTGGGCGGAGTGCAGCAGTTCGGTCGAGACCGAACCTATCGCGTGACGGCCGAGCAGACCGTCGCCGGAAGCTCCCACCACGATCGCCAGCGCGCTCAGTCGGTCAACCTCGTCGAGCAGGCCCTGAGCAAACGACTCGTGGAAGCTCAGGTGTACTTCCACCTGGATGTCCTCGGGCACCGATGCTTTCGCCTCGGCGAGCCAGTCGTGTGCACGTGCGGCGAGAATGTCGTCGTAGCCGGCTTCCGAGGGAACCTTGGCCGGCAGTGTCCGATCCGGTGGGAGGACCATGCAGATGTCGAGTTGCGCGCCGAGACTGCGCGCGAGCTGGGCCCCGAGGACCAGCCCGTCTTTACCGCTGGGTGTGGCGAGGTATCCGACGATAAGGCGCATGGTGGCTCTTTTCCGGATTGGAGGAATCTGCTGTGCGCCTTTATTAACCGCGGGGGGTTAATAAAGGCGCACAGCAGGAGGGGTGGCAACTCAGTCGTGCGAACTCATGACGTGCTTGAGACGGGTGTAGTCCTCGACTCCGTATGCCGAGAGATCTTTGCCGTAGCCGGAGTACTTGAAGCCGCCGTGCGGCATCTCGGCAACGAGCGGGATGTGGCAGTTGATCCACACCGCACCGAAGTCGAGAGCGGCGGAGACGCGTTGCGTGACACCGTGATCCTTGGTCCAGATGCTCGAGGCCAGGCCGAACCGAACGTCGTTGGCAAGCGTGATCGCCTCCTTCTCGTCGGAGAAGCTCTGGACGGTGAGGATGGGACCGAAAGTCTCTTCCTGCACGATGTCGTCCGATTGCGCGACGCCGGTGATGACGGTCGGCTCGAAGAAGAATCCGGTTTCGCCCGAACGCTTTCCGCCGGTAACGATCTTGGCCGACGCCGGCAGGTTCGCGATCTTGTCGCTCACGGCGTTGAAGTGGTTGATGTTGTTGAGCGGGCCGTAGAAAGCATCAGGATCGGAAGGCGCGCCGGGGCGCAGCTTCTCGGCGTTCCGGACGAGGGCTTCGACGAGCTGATCGTGGACGGACTCGTGAACGATCACGCGAGTGGCCGCGGTGCAATCCTGGCCACCGTTGAAGAACGCTGCCTCGGCAATACCGGTGGCGGTCTTCTCGATGTCGACGTCGCCGAAGACGATCGCCGGCGCTTTGCCGCCCAGTTCGAGGTGCGCGCGCTTGAGTTGCTGCGCTGCGGACACGGCGACAGCGATGCCCGCCCGCACCGAACCGGTGATCGAGACGAGACCGAGGGCCGGGTTCTCCACCAACGTCGCGCCGGTTCCGCCGTTGCCGAGCACGACGTTGAACACGCCGTCCGGCAGGATGCCCTTCGAGAGCTTCGCCAGGACCAGCGTGCTGCCCGGTGTGGTGTCGCTGGGCTTGAGGACGATCGTGTTGCCGGCCGCGAGGGCGGGCCCGATCTTCCACAGCGCCATCATGAACGGGTAGTTCCACGGAGTGACCTGACCGACGACGCCGATCGGCTCACGACGGACGTACGAGGTGAAACCCTCCATGTACTCTCCGGCCGCCTTGCCCTCGAGAAGTCGTGCGGCTCCGGCGAAGAACCGCATCTGATCGGCTCCGACCTTGACCTCTTCGTCGGCGATCATCTGGTGGGCCTGGCCGGTGTTGGCGCTTTCGGCTGCGACGATTTCGTCGCTGTGCGCTTCGATGGCGTCGGCGAGTTTGAGGAGTGCGGCCTGCCGCACGCTTGGTGTCGTCTTACCCCAGGTCTCGAATGCGCGCTGTGCTGCTTCGACGGCGGCGTCGACGTCTTCCTTGGTGGAGACCGGCGTACGCCCGACCACACTCTCGTCCACGGGGTTGATCAGGTCGAGTGTTTCCGTCGCGGCCGAGGCGACGAATTCACCGTTGATGTAGTTCTCGAGTACGACGATCGACATCGGTACCGGTTCCTCTCGAGGTCGAACGAGTTCCGGCCGAGGTGATCAGCACGGAACTCGCACTTTGTGGGGCGTGTGTGAGCAAGTGTGCGCTGACTCACAAGTAAAGGCAGCTGCCAAAAAGGTGAAATCTTTGATCCCCGACGCGCCGAGTTGTACAGTCCTGCCCATGACGATCGCTGTGCGGTGGATGTTGGCGCAGCCGGATCTCGCGCTGGAACTCAAAGGTGGGGCGCGGGGTGTCGGTCGCGAGATCACATTTGCGCACGCCACGGAGCTGCTCGACCCGTTTCGATGGTTGACCGGCGGCGAATTCATCCTCACCACCGGCATCCGATTGCCGTCCACTCAGCAAAAGCGCGGCCGCTATCTCCGGATGCTCGATGCGGCGGGTGTGGCGGCGGTGGGATTCGGAACCGGGCTGTCGTACCCCGAGGTCCCGGCCGATCTGGTGGCCGTCGCCGACGAGATCGGACTCCCGCTGATCGAGGTGCCGCTGCCGACGCCGTTTGCTGCCGTCGTCAAGCGCGTTATGAGCCGGTTGGCAGAGCAGGAATATGAAGCTGTCCTCCGGGCGTCGCGGGCGCAACCGCGGATGACGCGTGCCGTCATTTCCGGCGGAACTGCCGCAACCGTGCGTGAACTGGCGATCGCAACCTCGGCGACGGTGCTTCTTCTCGACGTCGCCGGACGAGTTCTCGAGAGCGCACCTCAACTGCCGACGGCCGACGTGATCGACGAACTGCGAGCAACTCTCGGGGGCGGCGCATCCAGCAGCGTGACGCTTGCAAGGTCTGGAGCGTCGATCGCGGTGCAGCAGATCAGCGTCGGGCGAACGCCGTACGGATACCTGGCGGTGATCAGTGCTTCGGCGCTCAGCTACGTCGATCAGATACTGCTCGGTCACGCGAACTCGTTGCTGGCGTTGGACTTCGAGAAACCTGCGCGCCTGCGCGCCACTCAGGATCAGTTGAATTCGCATGCCCTCGGGCTGCTGCTCACCGAAGACCGCGACCCGGCACCGGCGTGGCAACAGATCCGGCAAGCCGCCGACGGCGAGGGAATGATCCGAGGGTTGACAGTTCTTGCCGACACGTCCGACGTAGCGGGACGCGTCGGAGTCGAGATTGCCGAGTTCATGAACAAGGCAGGGCGGCAGTTGTTCTCGCGGATCAACGACACTCGCGTCACGGTGCTGCTGCGTGGAACCGACGACGTCGAGTTCGCCCGAGAGCTACTGGGTGGGGTATCGAGGTCGGATCTTCGCGCGCTTCGAGTCGGCTTGAGCGCGCGACGGGTGGTCGCTGCGCTGGCGGTCGCCGTCGAGCAGTCTCAGCTGTGTGCGTCTGCCGCGGAAATCGGCGGCGAGCCTTTGGAATTCGCGGCGCTGACCGGAAGTGTGCTGCTGTCTTTCGATTCGACGCGTGAAGTGCTCAACACGCTGGCGGAAACGATGATCACACCGATCGAGGACTACGACCGTGACAACGGCACCGAACTGCTGGCGTCGTTGCGGGCATTTCTCGAGGCCAACGGGCACTGGGAAGCGGCAGCCATCACGATGGGCGTCCACCGGCACACTCTGCGAAGCCGAATGGCGAAGGTGGAGAGCTTGATCGACTGTCGACTCGAGGTAGCGAGAGTTCGTGCGGAACTGCTGCTCTCGATCATTGCCCGGCAGTCGTGACTGCCGGGCAATGATCGAGACTTGGCAAAGTGGCCGTCAGGCCTTGCTGCGGGCGATGATGTCGGCGGCGGTTCGCTGCCCCATCCGAACAGCACCGTCGACGTGCTGGTACCCCTCGGCCGCGATGTCGGAGCACGAGAAGTGGATAGGGCCGACGGGTGTGCGGGAATCCGCGCCGTATCGGTGCAGGCCACCGAGGTCGAAGCTCGCCGCGTACGCACCGCGGGTCCATTCCTCCGAGCCCCAGTCGGATTCGTAGTACACAACAGGTTCTTCGGCCTTCGGGCCCAGGTAGCGGGCAAGTGAGGCCAGAATCGTGGCCTTACGCTCCTCGACGGAAAGCTCGAACATCGCGTCGGCCTTCTCGTCGGAGACGAAAGCGACCAGGGTGCCGCGATCGTCCTCGTGGTTGGTGTTGTCGTACACCTCCTGCACTACCTCGGACGCGCCGAAGCCGGTGCCGGAGAGGCCGGCTTCGCGCCAGAAAGGCGTCTCGTACACCGCGTGCACCTTGATGACGAGGCCGAGGGACTGGTGTTGGTGCATCTGGTGCTGACGACGCGGCAGCGGGGGATCGTACGAGATCCGGGAGTAGAGGTTGGGCGGCACGGCCAGGATCACTCGGCTTGCCTCGACGCGAACATCGCCGTCCGCCAACACCGTTGCACCGGATTCGTTCCACTTCACCGTTCGCACGGGTGCGTTGAGGAAGACGTCGTCACCGAGAGCCTCCGCCATGCGGATCGATACCTGCTGCATTCCGCCGATCACTCGCTTGTCGAGGATGAAGTCCTCGTCGACGAGGTGGGAGAAGGAGCCTGCCGAAGCGGCCATGAGTACGGCCTGCAGGGCAGAGAACGAGTGGGCGGGCTTGGTGAGCATGCCACCGGCGATGAAGAGGCCGATGTTGTCACGTGCCTCGGCGTCGTCGGACTGATTGATCAGCCACTGCTTGAAGGAGACTGTGTCGAGATCGCGGGCGAGGGGATGTGCCCACGGTTCCTCGGCGCCGATCTGTGCTGCGAGATCGTCCATCTCGTCGATGAGACGGTCCATCTCCTTCTTCGTGGTGTCGTTCGTGGGGAAGGAATCACCCGTGTACTGCGTCCGCTCACCTGCCGACGAGATGTAGACGGACTCGCCCTCGCGGTAGCGCTCGAAAGTTTTCAGACCGAGTTCGTCGAGCAAGGAGATCAGCGCGGTCTGGTCGGGGGAGACCCACTGGCCGCCGATTTCCAGAACTGCTCCGTCGATGGTGTCGGTCCACGTGCGGCCGCCGACGCGGTCGCGCGCTTCGATCACAGCGACGGTCAAACCGGCCTTGCGCAGCGCGGTTGCAGCTGCCAGGCCAGAGGGGCCGGCGCCGACGATTGCAACGTCTCTCTGGAGAGTAGGCACTTGCGAGCTCCTTCATGTTGAGCACCGCTCGAGTCGAAAGCTGCCGACGAGCGAGTGCACGGGTGTCGGTTTTCAGTCTGTCCCGACGAGACGCACACCACACCTGACGAAACGGAGTGTTCGATCGTTGATCTTGTGCCGTTTAGGCGCGGCTAGCCGTTGATGACGTGGCGATCGCCGAGCGGTCGGCTCAGCGGAACGTCCAGGCTGCCGAACACGGCAACCAAGATGCACATCTTGTCCGCGGCCTCCGGCAATGCTCCGGTTCGGAGCGTGACGATCACCGTCGTATCAGTCTCTTCGACGGTTGCGTACGCGCCGTAGCACTCCGGAGTGCCGGTCACGAAGTGGACTGCCACCGTGTGATCGTCGACCTCGGACCACGATTCGAACATGGTGGCCGCCGCACCCACGATGTCGGTGCGGCTGTCGAACTCCGTGCCCATCTCGCTGTCGTCGACCTCGTCGGGAACGGGGGTTCCGAGCGACCAGTCGGCGGGACTTGCTTCGTTGGCCGCCATCGGATTCGGCGCAGCAACCGGCCCCGTTGTCTGGGCCCCGACGGAGCATCCGGCCACAGCAAGGCAGGCCAGAACGGCGAGGGTTAGTACACGCATGAATCCACCGTAACCCTGCTCAAGCGAGTAGCGCCGTGACCAGCGCAATCGCCGGTATCGACGCCAAAGTGGTGACAAAGGCGCTGTCTCGGGCGAGGACCATTCCGCGCCGATATCGGCTTGCATAGATGAAGACGTTCTGTGCCGTCGGCAACGTCGAGACGACCACGATGGCGAACAACTGATGGCCGTCGATGCCGAGGAGGAAGTGCGCCATCAGGTAAGCCAGCACCGGTTGGACGACGATCTTGAGGGTCGACGCAAGCGCGACGTCGCGGCGCGGACTGGAGCCCTTCTCGAGCACTCGTACGCCGTACAACGAGAGCCCGAATGCCAGCAGTGCGCCGGGGACCGACGTGGCGCCGATCAATTCGAAAGGCTGCATCAGCGGTCTCGGCGGTACCCAACCGATCAACGCCACGATCAACCCCGCAGCGCCCGCGAGCACGATCGGATTCTTGAACGGAGCGGTGACAGTGTCGATCAGTGACAGTTTTTCGGCTTCGCCCCGCAATGCCGTGAGATCGAGGATCGTCAAGGCGATCGGGGAGTACACGACGATCTGGAAGAGCAGGAGCGGCGCGACGAAGGTGGCATCGCCGAGCACGAACACCGCGATCGGGATTCCGAGGTTGGCCGAATTCACGTACGACGCCGACAGCGCGCCGATAGTCAGTTCGGGCAGCGGCCGGTTGAGCCAGATCTTTGCAACGACGACGTACAGAGCGCCGACGGCAAAGGCAGTAGCCGACGCAACCGCGAGCGTCGGCGAGAAGATCACCGACAGATCGGACGACGCGAGGGTGGTGAACAGCAGGGCGGGGGTCGCGACGAAGAAGACGAGTCGACCGAGAACGAACTGTCCTTGGCTACCGAGGGTGCCGAGACGGCCGAGCAGATACCCGACCGCGATGACGACAAAAATGACGGTGAAACCCGCAACAACTCCCGACACGCTGCGGGCACCTCTCGACTGGAATGAACGACTTCGGGAAATCTTAGTCCGGGCAACAAAAAGGCCGCGCAGTCGAGTGACTGCGCGACCTCTTCGGTACTTCTACGTGTGACTACCGAGCACGTATGACTACCGTGCGGCGGTGAAGGGGAGCAACGCCATTTCGCGTGCGTTCTTCACTGCAACGGCGACCTGACGCTGCTGCTGCGGGGTCAGGCCCGTGACGCGACGGCTGCGGATCTTGCCGCGGTCCGAGATGAACGTGCGAAGCAAGTTGATGTCCTTGTAATCGACATGCGTGATCTTCGCTGCGAACAACGGGTTCTTCTTGGGCTTACGACCCTCTACGGGGCGTGGCTTCTTCGACGGTGAACGCTTGACTGCCATCCGACTTCCTTACCAGCTCGACTTGTGTACGCCAGGCAGTTCCCCACGGTGCGCCATTTCTCGCACGCGAATCCGGGAGAGCCCGAACTTCCGCAGGTGGCCGCGCGGACGTCCATCCGCAGCGTCTCGATTGCGCAATCGTACCGGACTGGCGTCGCGTGGTAGACGTTGCAGGGTCGCTTGGGCCGTCGCGCGCTCCTCGGGTGAGCTTTTCGGGGAGCGGATTGTCTCCTTGAGCGCCGATCGCTGCTCCGCGTATCGCTCGACGATGACCCGTCGCTGGTTGTTCTTGGCGATCTTGGACTTCTTGGCCATGCCTACTTCTCTTCTCGGAAATCGACGTGCTTGCGCACCACGGGGTCGTACTTCTTCAGTACGAGTCGATCGGGGTCGTTGCGACGGTTCTTGCGGGTCACGTACGTGTACCCGGTGCCCGCCGTGGACTTGAGTTTCACGATCGGGCGGATCTCGTTGCGTGCCATCTGCTCAGACCTTCTCGCCGCGCGCGCGGATCCGGGCGACGACGGATTCGATGCCGTCGCGGTCGATCGTCTTGATGCCCTTGGTCGAGAGGGTGAGCGTGATGCGACGACCCTCGCTGGGCAATACGTATGTCTTGCGCTGGATGTTCGGGTTCCAGCGACGATTCGAACGCTTGTGGGAGTGCGAGACGGATTTTCCGAACCCCGGCACACGTCCGGTCACTTGGCAGTGAGCCGACATGGGTGTTCCTTTCAACTTGCAGATGACAATCATTTTCGACAATGCGGTGAGATCAATGTAGCGTTCATCCCCGGTAATGACAATCATTCCCAGAAAGGTCCGCTGTGAACACGATCCTGGACGGCAGGACTCCGCTGGTCCTGGTCGCCGGCATGAGCGAATCCACTCCACACACCGCACGAGCGTTGCTGCGAACCGGAACTGTTCTGGTTCACCACGACCTGAGCCACGTCCGTGAAGGGGTGGTCCGGCGGACGGTCACCTCGATGACCGGGGGCACCGGGTCTGCCGGGACGGTGTCCGAACGCGAGACGATCCTCGAGCTCGCGCACGGCTGCGTCTCCTGCACCCTGCGCGAAGACTTGCTGCCGCTGCTGCGTCGCCTTCACTCGCACAGTTCGGTTCAGCGGATCGTCTTGCTGCTTGACCGCCAACTCGAACCCGAAGCGCTGTGCTGGGCGATCGAGCATGTCGTCGTGACCGGCGTCGTCGGCCAATTGGACGGACCGGCGCAGCGTGACTGCCGCGTCGACGCCGTCGTGACGTGCATCGACGCCCAGACCTGGCTTGCCGACGCCACCGGCGACGAAGCCCTCGACGACGACCGCACCCTGGCTCAGGTCGTCGTCGGGCAGGTCGACTTCGCCGACGCTCTCGTACTGCGCGGGTCCGATGGACTCGACGGCTGGCAGCGGTCCCGCTTGAACGCGGTTCTCGCGCGCATTGCTCCGCGCGTACCCGTCTTCGATGAGGGAGACGACATCGAGGCACTGCTCCTCGAGGTGCCTGCGGATGCGCGACGCGGTGAGCTGGCCGACGCTCACTCACCGCTGTTGCGTCGTCAGCCGCCGCTCGACGACGACGGCGGCGTGATGCTCGTCGAGTTCACTGCGAACCGGCCGTTCCACCCCGGGCGTCTGCACGAGGCGATCGACGTCCTGCTCGAAGGTGTCGTGTACTCCCGCGGGCGCGTCTGGGTGGCGACGCAACCGGGCGAAGCGCTCTGGCTCGAATCGGCGGGCGGTGGCCTGCGAGTTGCCAGCGCGGACACCTGGCTGGCCGCGATGACGCCGCAGCAACGCGAGCGCGTTCCAGCCGAGCGCCGTGCGCTCGCGGCCCTGAAATGGGACGAGCGTTTCGGCGACCGTGACACCTCGATGGTCGTTCTGACGTGCGGTGCGAACCCGCTCGAGATCGACCGAACACTGCAGCACGCCCTGGTCACCGACGAGGAGTTGGCCGACGAAGCGTCGTGGACCACCTGGGAAGACCCGTTCGGAGAGTTCCACGAAGACCCGTGCGACGAATCCGAATCACCTTATGCCGAAACCGAATCAACGCGAGAGGGAAACGAATGAAGAAGCAGATGCACCCCGACTACCACCCCGTGGTGTTCCAGGACGCCAGCACCGGCAAGAGCTTCCTGACCCGGTCGACCGTGACGAGTGAGCGCACCGTCGAATGGGAAGACGGCGGCACATACCCGCTGTTGGTCGTCGACGTCACGAGCGACTCGCACCCGTTCTGGACCGGAGCACAACGAGTGATGGACACCGCCGGACGCGTCGAGAAGTTCGAGCGTCGCTACGGAAAGCGCAAGGCACTCTGATGGCCGTTCCCAAGCGGAAGATGTCGCGTTCCAACACCCGCAGTCGCCGTGCCCAGTGGAAGGCGACGGCACCCGATCTGGTCGAGGTCACGGCCTTCGGCCAGACCCACCGGGTTCCTCGGCGACTGGTCAAAGCAGTTCGGCTCGGGGTGATCGACCCGAGCCGCATCTGACCGTGCGATCCTTGGCCGGTGCTGCTGAGGATCCTCGAACTGGTGGGCATCGTGGCGTTCGCGGCCTCGGGTGCCCTGGTGGGCGTCACCAAGCGACTCGACATCTTCGGGGTGTGCTCGGTGGGTGTGTTCACCGGCATCGGCGGCGGTATCGTCCGCGACGTCCTTCTCGGCGTCCATCCGCCCAGTTCGCTGAGCAGTTGGCCGTACTTCGGAACGGCCGCCGCCACCTCACTCGCCGTGTTCTACCTACACGAGCCGCTCAATCGGCTGCGTCGTGAAATCCTGGCGCTCGACGCACTGGGGATGGGCTTGTTCGCGAGTACCGGCGCCGTCATCGCGCTGGACAACAACGCCAGTTCGCTGGCGGCGACATTGATCGGTGCGACCGCGGCGATCGGCGGCGGAGTGATCCGCGACGTCCTCGTCAACGAGGTACCGCTGCTTCTGCACAAAGACCTGTACGCGGTTCCCGCACTGCTCGGCGCTGCGTTGGTGGTCACAGTCTCGCAAGCCGGACTGTCCACCAACGCCGCGCTGGTGTGCGGCACGGCGTTCGCCGCGGTGTTCAGACTGCTTGCGTTATGGCGTCATTGGAGCCTGCCCGGGCCCAGGCGAACCCGGGACTGACCGCGACACGCCGGAGGCCGGAATCGGACCCTCTCAGCCGCATCTCAGCACTTCAGTCCAAACTGTCGGTATGCGTATTTTGGTGGTCGACGACGACCGGGCGGTTCGCGAGTCGCTTCGGCGGTCGCTCAGCTTCAACGGCTACACGGTCGAGCTCGCGGTCGACGGGCTCGACGCACTCGAGAAGATCCTCGCCAACCGGCCAGACGCCGTTGTGCTCGACGTCATGATGCCGCGACTCGACGGACTCGAAGTGTGCCGACGTCTTCGCAGTGCCGGCGACGACCTGCCCATCCTCGTGCTCACCGCCCGCGATTCGGTCAGCGAGCGAGTCGCCGGCCTCGATGCCGGAGCGGACGACTACCTGCCCAAGCCCTTCGCTTTGGAAGAGTTGCTTGCCAGGTTGCGTGCACTACTGCGTCGCACCGCGCCCGATCTGGACGCCGATTCCGAAATGATGGCCTTCGAGGACCTCACCCTCGACCCGGTCACCCGTGAGGTCAAGCGCGGAGAGCGATCCATCAGCCTGACCCGCACCGAGTTCTCCCTCCTCGAAATGCTCATGGCCAACCCGCGTCGCGTGCTCACCCGTGGACGCATTCTCGAAGAGGTGTGGGGGTACGACTTCCCGACGTCCGGCAATGCGCTCGAGGTGTACGTCGGCTACCTGCGTCGCAAGACGGAAGCCGACGGCGAACCGAGGTTGATCCACACTGTCCGCGGAGTCGGCTACGTCCTGCGGGAGACGCCTCCGTGATCACCGCTCCGTTCGGCAAGAACGCCGAACCGAAGAAATCCTCCACCACCCAAGCGTCCGTCGAAATGCGCCCGCCGATGCCACTGACCCGTTCGGTGTCATTGCGTTGGCGTGTGACGCTCCTCGCTGCGTCGGTGGTGGCCATTGCCGTCGCAGTCATGGCGATCGCGGCGTACGCGGTGGTTTCGCGTGCGCTCTACGCGGACGTCGATCACCAGTTGCGTACCAGGGCGGCGGTGCTCATCGACAGCAATGTCGTGCGATTCGATCCTCGCTACATCTCCGGTGCGACGCTGTACACCACCGACATCAGTGTGGCCCTGATCTTCTCGGACCTGAGCACGTACCAGCCGCCCGGTTCCGACGTGCCGATCGGCGAGGCCGAAGATGCCGTTGCGCGTGGTGAATCGGATTCTTCGCTGCGAACCGTCGACGGTCAGCGAGTGCTGGCTCAACGGACGCATGACGGAAGCACTTTGGTGATCGGTCAGCGGCTCGCGCCGACCGTTGCGGTACTGGATCGGCTGGCCTGGGTTCTCTTCGTGGTCGGCGGGTGTGGCGTCATACTTGCTGCGGTGGCGGGTACTACCGTGGGCCGCACCGGTTTACGGCCCATCGCCAGGCTGACTGCCGCCACCGAACGCGTTGCACGGACCGACGATCTGACGCAGATCCCCGTTACCGGCAGCGACGAATTAGCGCGCCTGACAGAGAGTTTCAACACGATGCTGCGGGCGCTCGCCGAGTCTCGTGAGCGTCAGTCGCGCCTCGTTGCGGACGCCGGACACGAGTTGCGCACACCGTTGACTTCGTTGCGTACCAACATGGAATTGCTGATCGCGTCCAGTCGCCCCGGTGCGCCGCAGATTCCCGACGAGGACATGGCGGAACTTCGTGCCGACGTCGTCGCGCAGATCGAGGAACTGTCGACTCTGGTCGGTGACCTTGTCGATCTGGCCCGCGAAGACGCGCCCGAAACCGTGTACGAGCGCGTAGACGTCAGCGACGTCGTCGAGCGTGCGCTCGAACGAGCGCGGCGCAGGCGCAACGAAATCGAGTTCGAAGCGGTCACCACTCCGTGGTACGTCTACGGAGATCAAGCGGGCCTGTCGCGTGCGGTGCTGAACGTCCTCGACAACGCTGCGAAATGGAGTCCGAAGGGCGAACAGGTACGCGTCGAAATGCGTCCGGTCGGCCAAGGATTGTTGGAATTGACCGTAAGTGATGCGGGACCCGGCATTCCGGAGGAGGATCGGGAGTTGGTGTTCGATCGTTTCTACCGGTCGACCGCGGCACGTTCGATGCCGGGATCGGGTCTGGGACTTGCGATTGTGCGTCAGGTCGTCGTCAAGCACGGCGGCACCATCGCGATCGACGAATCCGATCGTGGGGGAGCGCTTGTTCGTATCGTGCTTCCCGGCGAACCAGGGCCGAGTGCCGAGTAGCGTGTTCTGTAGACCCGTTGGTCCCGTACTTCGGTGACTGTCGTCACGAGTTAATGCGTTCGGCCCGAGAGTCTTTCGCGCCGAACCGACAACACCGGATTTTCACGTCGAACTCTGGGTAAAGTGACAGGCACGTCTCAGCGCCTTCTCAGCAGCGCAAGGCAGCATTGTCGGCAGAACAGTTGTGACTGCCCGTCCGGTGGTCACCGTAGACGAAAGCGAGCCGATGACCGAGGACCGTAACGTCGGGCCGACCCGGCCCGAGCAGCCCAACAGCGAGCCCACCACCCAGGCGCAGCCGACAGCACCTCAAGCACAGCCTCCCGTGCCGCCACAGCAGCCTCAGGGGCAGGCGCCTCAGCAGCCGTACCAGCCGACCGAATCCTTTGCTCGACCCACTGAAGCCCGACCCACCGAAGGCCGACCCACCGAAGCCTTCGGGCAGGCGCCGCAGCAGCCCACGCAGGCTTTCGGCCACCCGCACGGTGCCCATGAGGCCGCGTACCAGCAGAGCGCCCCGTACGGCGCACCCAACCCTGGTGGCCCCGGCGGCCCGAACGGTCCGGGCGGCCACAACCAGATCCCCGCACCGCTACAGGGGCCGAACTCCGGTTCGACCACCACAAGGCCGAAGTCGGGACGCATGGCGCTGGTTGCCGGCGCTCTCGCCCTGGTCCTGGTCAGTGGTGGTGTCGGTGGCGTGGTCGGTGCCGTCGTCGCGGACCGCAACGGTGGAACCGCGACGGTCACCAACTCTCTGAACGCTCCGAAGCCCACTGCGACCAACACGTCCAACGCTCCCGCCGGCTCGGTTCAGGCCGTTGCCTCGAAGGTGGTGCCGAGCGTCGTGCAGATCGAGGTGGCCACCGCGCAGGGTCAGGGCGGTGAGGGTTCCGGTGTCATCCTGTCCTCCGACGGTCTGATCCTGACCAACAACCACGTTGCCGGTGCTCAGGGAGCGCAACTTCGCGTCGCGTTCTCCGACGGAACCAAGGCCTCGGCCACCCTTGTCGGTGCCGATCCCGTCTCGGACATCGCCGTCATCAAGGTCGACGGCCGCAACGACCTCACCCCCATCGATCTCGGGAACTCCGGCGACGTTCAGGTCGGACAGCAGGTTGTGGCCGTCGGGTCCCCGCTCGGCCTTGCCGGCACGGTCACCGAGGGCATCATCTCCGCACTCGATCGCCCCGTGTCCACGAGCGGCGAGTCCGGCAACCAGAACACCGTCATCGACGCTCTGCAGACCGACGCGGCGATCAACCCCGGCAACTCCGGCGGCGCCCTCGTCAACATGGACGGCCAGCTGATCGGGATCAACACGGCGATCGCCTCGCTCGGAGCCTCGTCGGGTACACAGGGCGGTTCGATCGGCCTCGGTTTCGCCATCCCGATCGATCAGGCACGCCGCGTCGCCGACGAACTGATCAAGACCGGCAAGGCGACTCAGGCCATGATCGGCGTGACCGTGCCGTCGCAGGACAACGCCGACGGCGCAACCGTCATGGATGTCACTGCTGACGGGCCGGCCGCCAAGGCCGGTATCCCGAAGGGTGCAGTCATCACCAAAGTCGACGATCGTGTTGTCGCAGATGGCGATTCGCTGATCGCGGCAGTGCGTTCACATGCTCCCGGCGACAAGGTCTCGATCACGTACAGCGACGGCGGGCAGACCAAGACCGTCGACGTCACGTTGGGAACCGCGGCAGCGCAGGGCGGCCGATGATGTTCGGCGATCAGCAGACGATCGACCCGATCTTCGGCCAGATCGCAACGGCGTCGGGATCGGACACTACGGTAGGAGTCATGGAACTCGAAGCCACATCGGCCGGCCGCGCTCTGGTCGTCATCGTCGACGATCGCACAGCCCACGGCGACAACACCGACTCCATCGGTCCACTGGTTACGGAACTGCTGAACGAAGCGGGTTTTCTCGTCGATGCGACGGTCGCCGTCGCCGCCGACGAAGTGGAGATCCGCAACGCTCTCAACACCGCAGTCATCGGTGGCGTCGACCTCGTCATCTCGGTCGGCGGTACCGGGGTATCCCCGCGTGATGTGACTCCCGACGTGACCGCAGAGGTTCTCGATCGCGAGATCCCGGGAATTGCCGAAGCACTTCGCGCTTCCGGTCTGTCGGCCGGATCGCTCGAAGCAGGATTGTCCCGCGGCCTCGTCGGGGTTTCGGGAAGCACCGTGGTCGCCAATCTGGCGTCGACCAGGCCGGCAATTCGCGACGGCATGGCAACCCTGACGGCTTTGGCGAGTCACGTCATCGCCGAGCTGTCCAGCCTCGAGGGCTGAGACAGCTTGTCGGAGCAACCAGATACCCCGAAGAAGCCGCCAGTCGACAAGAAGCGCCTGGCACGCATCTTCGGGGACGTCTTTCCCGAGACGACGTCGGACGAGCGGGGGCCTGAAGGTTCCTCGCGATCCTCGGACGACGACTGGCTGCGCAGTCAGCGGCCCCCGCACCACGGCGGTTGAGAAGTAAATCAGGCCCTCGGACACAATGTCCGAGGGCCTGATTTGTTCTGTGAGCGCTGCCTATTCGAGCGTCTTGGCGTGGGCTCCCGTGTCGGCGCCACCGGCATTGGCGGAGAGGATGTCGCGGATCTGGATGAGCAGATCGGTTTCGCTGGCTTCCTTGTCCTCGGGCTCGGAGACGAACTTCTTCTTCGCCGCATTCGCGGGAACGATCAGCACGAAGTAGACGACCGCCGCGATGATGATGAAGTTGATGATCGCGGTGACCACAGCGCCGATATTCACGAAGGTTTCCGGATTGCCGGAGATGATCTCGCGGCCCCAGCCCAACTCGTTTGAACCGCCGATTGCGGCGATGAGCGGATTGATGATGTTGCTGGTGAATGCCGTGACGATGGCGGTGAAGGCTGCGCCGACGACGACTGCGACGGCCAGGTCGAGCACGTTTCCGCGAAGCAGGAAATCCTTGAATCCCTTGAGCATGTCGGTGTCCCCTCGAGTCTCCGATGGCAAGTGCCAGATGGTCCGTTGATACCGAACCGACTGGAAAAATCCTAGAGGAGCTTCGGACGCTTTGTGCGGTCAGCGGAATGTCACGGTGATCGCATTGGACAGGGATGCCGCGGCAACGACGTTGGCTGCCGGTGTCGGCAGAGCCAGCAGAATCACCTGTTCCTGCTGGTTACGTGTACTTTCCGACGTGGTGACCAGCGCGACTACTGCTCCCGCCGCAAGAATCTGCGGGGCCTTGTCGGCAATTGATTCGTTGGGTGTGTCGGGGTGGGATGTGTCAGTGCGGGATGTGTCAGGGCCGACGGTCAGTACGTCGACGACATCCCCGCTGCGCAACATATCCGCGACGGCTGCATCGGCCAATCGGACGGGGACGATACGGGCGTCGTCGGTTCCTACGGACAACCCGGCCAGCCGTGGGCTGAGAACGCGCACGTCGGTGACGGTTTCTCCGGAGCGAATCGGGCCGGCAACGGTTCTCCCGACTACCAGGTCGGTATCGGAGACAACTCCTTCGGGAAGCTGTTTCGAGTCGATCTCTCGGATCTCGACATCCGAATCCGCGATCACCTGTCCGGGAGTGAGATCGCGACTCGAGACAACTACGGCGACCGTATCGGTTGCGGGATCGCCTCGGAAGAAGAGAACAACGCCGAGTGTGGCCAGCGCAACGGCTGCGATCTTGCGGACTGTCGCCGTGCGGAACCGAGTGCCGCGCGTCAGTTCGACGACGCGATCGAAGGTGCTCTGGGTGAGATCGAGTTGGGCGCGCAGTGGATCGGAGCGCCTCGGCGAGCGAGAACGTGCTGACGGCATTCATGCACGTTAGGGCCGGAAGCGGTGCTTCCGGCCCTAACGATGTGAAACTGTGGACAACCCGGAGGTTGTGGAAATCAGCTTGCGGCAGCCTTCGCGGGCGCCGGCGTGCTGGTCGACGAACTCGATGTCGAAGAGGAGTCCGACTTGGACTCGGACTTCGCAGCGGGTGCCGAATCACTCTTGGCGGGCTCGCTCGCAGTCCCGGAGCCGCCGCGGCTGTCGGTGCGGTAGAAGCCGCTGCCCTTGAACACGATGCCAACAGAGTTGAACAGCTTGCGGAGCTTGCCTGAGCAAGCTGGGCAGACCGTCAGCGAATCTTCGCTGAAGGACTGGACGATGTCGAAACGGTTGTCACATTCCGTACATGCGTATGAGTAGGTGGGCACCGGGCTTCCTCCGCACTGTGATGTTCGAGCAGCCGCGTATTTACACCGCAGCCTTTAGCACTCTACAAGTGACAGTGCCAACAGCGCTAATCAGGGATCTATTCCCGCAGATCAATCGCCTTGGAGCCGCGTGAGACCGCCGCTCGGCGTCAATGCCCATCCCATCGGAATGTCGTGGTCGTCGGCAGGCAAGGTCTCGACGAGTTCGGAGTCTCTGACAATTGCCACGAGCCGAGTCTGCGGTCCGACCGACCCGAGCGTCCGGTCGTAGAAGCCTGCGCCGCGGCCGAGGCGTGTTCCACGAAGATCCACCGCGAGAGCAGGGATCAGCATGCATTCCACGTCGGACAGGGTTTCCGGTGGTAGGACGGGTCCGGCGGGCTCCCGAATGCCGTACTTCGCGGGGCGTAAACCGTCGGCACCGCTGTATTGAACCCAGGACAACGGTCCGGGTTCCCCGGTGATCGGAAGTAGTAAACGCTGCGCGATCTCGGCAACGGCGTCGAGCAAGTCGGTGGATCCTGGTTCGGTGCGGGTGGGGACGTACGCACAGACGGTTGAGCCGTCGACAATCACTGAACGTATGTGCGTGATCAACGCCGCAGTTTCCGTATTTCGAGTGTGCTCGGAGACTGCATCACGTGCTGCGAGTGCGATTTGTCGCCATTGTGCTTTTGTCTGAGGTGTCACCCCGCAACGATATTCGTCGTGCTGACCGAGCGGTAACAAGCGGCGGCTAAGGTGTTGGCATGACAGACGTTGTCGCTAGCAGCACGAGGGCCTTCCGTACGGCCGTGGTTCCCGCAGCCGGACTTGGTACGCGTTTCCTGCCTGCCACCAAGACGGTTCCGAAAGAATTGCTGCCGGTCGTGGACACACCGGGTATCGAACTGGTGGCGGGTGAAGCTGCGGACTCGGGAGCCGAGCGGCTCGTCATCGTGACGTCCCCGGGCAAAGACGGAGTGGTTGCGCACTTCGTCGAGGATCTCGTGCTCGAAAGCAAGCTGGAAGCGAGCGGAAAACTTGCTGCCCTGGCAAAGGTGCGCAAAGCGCCGGGTTTGCTCGAAGTCGATTCCGTGATTCAGGAGCAGCCCCTCGGCCTCGGGCACGCAGTCGGTTGCGTCGAGTCGGTTCTCGACGACGACGAAGATGCCATCGCGGTCCTTCTGCCCGATGATCTCGTACTCCCGCGTGGCGTCCTGGAGATCATGGCGCGAGTTCGGGCCAAGCGCGGCGGATCCGTTCTCTGTGCAATCGACGTTCCCAAGGACGCAGTGAGCGCTTACGGCGTCTTCGACGTCGAGATCGTTCCCGACGCGGTCAATCCCGACGTCCTCAAGGTCGTCGGCATGGTCGAGAAGCCGGCTGTGGAAGACGCGCCGTCGACCTTTGCCGCTGCGGGTCGCTATCTGCTCGATCGTGCGATCTTCGACGCACTTCGCCGCATCAAGCCGGGAGCCGGCGGTGAGTTGCAACTCACCGACGCCATCGCTCTCCTGATTTCCGAGGGTCATCCGGTTCACGTGGTCGTGCACCGCGGAACGCGTCATGACCTGGGCAACCCCGGCGGGTACCTCCGCGCTTCGGTTGACCTGGCACTCGACAGCGACGATTACGGTCCGTCCTTGCGTAAGTGGCTCGCGGATCGGCTCGACCGCTGAGCGTGTCGCCACGGTGGTTGATCGCCCGATAACGCAGTATCAATGTGCTTGTCCCTTTTCGAAGGCAAGGCATCATGAGCTGACGGATATCACCGAATTTCCAGACACAGGAGGACGCGGACCAGATGCGGTCGGTTGAGGAGCAGCAGACCAGGGTTACCGCTGCTGCAGTGGCACCCCGTCCGGTTCGGGTCGCCATCTCGGAGGCGCAGGGACTGCTGTGTGCCGAGGAAGTGGTGACCGAACGCCCATTGCCGGGATTCGATCAAGCTGCCATCGACGGTTACGCGGTTCGCAGTGTCGATGTCGCCGGCGCTGGAGCCGACCTCCGCGGCGAGGACGGCGAGCCTACGGACCTCAGCTTGCCGGTGGTCGGCGAGGTGACGGCGGGCTCACGCCAACCGATCCGGTTGCAACCGCGTCAGGCCGTGCGAGTCGACACGGGCGCGCCGTTGCCCACGCTGGCCGACGCAGTTCTTCCGCTCGAGAACACCGACGGTGGTCGCGCTCGCGTTCGGATCTTCGAGCCGGTGCGTTCGGGCGATTACGTTCGCCGTGCAGGCGACGACGTCCAGCCGGGCGACGTGGCCGTTCGGGCAGGCACCATCATCGGAGCCGCGCAGGTCGGTTTGCTTGCCGCGGTCGGTCGCGACAAAGTGCTCGTCCATCCGCGTCCGCGTCTCTCCGTCATCAGCGTCGGTGGAGAACTTGTCGACGTGGATCGCACGCCGGGGCCTGGTCAGGTCTACGACGTCAATTCGTATGCCCTCGCCGCCGCAGCGCGCGATGCCGGCGCCGACGTCAACCGTGTGGGAATCGCAGGCAACGACTCGCGCCGTCTTCGCGAAGTAGTCGAGGGACAGCTGATTCGCTCGGAAATCGTTGTCATCGCCGGTGCCGTGGGCGGCGGAGCGTCCGACGAGGTTCGTGAGGCGCTTGCCGACCTTGGGACACTCGAGGTGGAGCGCGTTGCCATGCATCCGGGATCAGTGCAGGGCTTCGGCAAGCTGGGACGAGACGAGGTTCCGACCTTTCTCCTACCGTCCAACCCGGTAAGCGCACTGGTGGTATTCGAAGTCATGGTTCGCCCGCTGATCAGAATCGCGCTCGGACGCCGCCAACCGATGCGGCGAGTAGTGAAGGCGCGCACGGTGGGAACGATCACGTCGATTGCCGATCGCAAGGGTTTCCTGCGTGGTCAGCTGATGCGTGACGAAGCGACGGGGGAGTACCTGGTGCAGGCACTCGGGGGTGCGCCCGGTGCGTCCTCACATCTCCTCGCGACCTTGGCGGAAGCCAATTGCTTGGTTCTTGTCGATCGAGACGTCACCGAAGTGCACATCGGTGAAGAAGTCGACGTAGCTTTTCTCGCCCAACGTGGGTAACGCCGACCCGAGTGGGGTGTGATGTCAGTCCATCCAGGATGGCCGGAAGATCTCGGCCCACTGCGAGTGCCCGCGGGAGTGGTGACCGTCCGCCCCGTGAAGCTCCGTGACGCTGCTGTGTGGAGTCGCCTCCGCATTCGCGATCGCGAGCACCTGGAGCCGTGGGAGCCCACCGGAGAGTCGCCCTGGGATGTTCGCCACCACATCACTGTCTGGCCGTCCCTGTGCGGGAATCTTCGCTCCGAGGCGCGCAAGGGCCGGATCCTTCCCTTGGTGATCGAACTCGACGGGAAGTACTGCGGGCAGGTCACGATCGGAAATGTCGTGCGCGGCGCTCTGCGGTCCGCCTGGGTGGGCTATTGGGTCGCCTCGCACGTCACCGGTGGGGGCGTAGCCACAGCGGCCGTGGCGCTCACACTCGATCACGCATTCTCGAAGGTCGGTCTGCATCGAGTGGAGGCGACCGTTCGGCCGGAGAACGCGTCGAGTCGAGCAGTCCTACGAAATGTTGGGTTCCGGGAGGAAGGTCTTCTCAAGCGCTATCTCGATGTCGACGGCCAATGGCGTGATCATCTTCTGGTCGGAATGACCATCGAGGAAGTACCCACCACCGTCGTCGACAGATTGGTGCGGTCCGGACGCGCTTCGTGGGTGTGACCAATACGGCGCCACGAGCGTGAGAAACGCGAGCTAAACGGCAGTTACCGCTGAGTAGTCCTACTTTCGACCGGAAAAATGTGGTTTTTGATTCAACCAGAACTTGAGACTTTTGGGACTGAACCGGAAGTTCAGTTCGGTACGCGTGTGACACATGAGTATGGTGGGGTTCGGCGCGTCGGCAACGATGCGAGGGCGTCGGCCGTTAACCTTGACTCGTCAACGGCTGGCATAGGTGCTGGTAGGTGATCGGGAGGAGGCCGCGGCATGCCTAGCTCATTCGTGTGGATCGGGCTGGTGGCCGTGTGGCTGTTCGTCCTGGTGCCGATGCTTGTCAACAAGCGCCCCAGGATCCGGCAGACGAGTGACGCGGCGCTCGCGACTCGAGTACTCCACCGCGGCGACAGCAACCCTGTTCAGCGCGGGCCGGCAGCAGGACATCGAAGCGATCCGAACTGGCAACCAGAACCAGTGCGCAGCAGCTACGACGCGGAGGACCAGATGGACACTCACGCAGAAGACGACTACGCCGGCGGTCGTGCACCGGTCGGAGAATTTGTTCCCGTTCGGCGCGGCCGAGGCGGGTTCGACCCCGAAGCGGATGCCATCGCCCGGGAGGCGCGGTACGCATTCCGTCAGCGGACATTGTTGGGCCTGGCATTCGTCGCGATTCTCTCGGGTGCTCTCGCATTGATCATCTCGCCGATGGTGTGGTGGTTGTTTGTGCTGACCGTGTGCGGCCTCGGTGGGTACATGGCGTACCTACGTCGGCAGGTTCGTATCGAGCAGGAGATTCGCCGCCGTCGTACCGAACGCCTCAACCGATCGCGACTCGGAGTCGAATCGCACACCGACGAAGAGTTGCGCCTGATTCCGGCGCGACTGCGCCGACCAGGAGCGGTTGTCCTCGAGGTCGACGACGAAGATCCGGCGTTCGATCACCTGGATCACTACGAAGAAGAGATCAGGCACACCGAGATGCGTCGCGCATCCGGTCAGTGACCTTCTGGGCCGATCTTGTCAGGTCGAAAGTTCGTGTCGGGTGATTCCAACGGGAGTATTCGTTCCTGTTAGAGTTGCCGAGCACCGCTGAGGCGGTGGCACGGGGCTGTGGCGCAGTTGGTAGCGCGCTTCGTTCGCATCGAAGAGGTCAGGGGTTCGATTCCCCTCAGCTCCACCAAGAAGTACCAGCAAAAAGGGTCTTTCAACGAAAGTTGAACGGCCCTTTCCTGCATTTTCAGAGCCTGCCCGAATTGTGAATATTTAGCTCGAGTGTGCGCCGTTTCATACGATTGCGACCGCTGATCCGGACCGTTGAGCTTCCAAGTGAGGGATGATCCTTGGGCGGATACATGTTTGCCGGAAATGTAACGAGGGTGTGTCCGGTGCGATAGGCACGATGAGTCTGCCGCAGTTTTCCGCAGGTCGGACGTATGTGTCGGGGAGGAATGTCGATGAGCCAGCCACGACGGCTAGCGATGATGCTTGTTGCTGTGATGTGCCTGATGGGTATCGGCGTCCTTGCCGTATCGGTCTTCCCTGCCATCGTCGCCGCCCAACCTGGCGGCAACAGTGGCGGTGGAAACAACGGCAACGGAAACGGCAATTACGGCAACAACGGCGGCAATAACAACGGCAACAACGGCAACGGTGGCGGTAACAACGGCAACGGCAACGGCAACTACGGCTGGCATTGCCACCATCACAACTGCGGTACAACGGTAATTCCGACGCCGACCACGACTGAGCCGACCACGACGACTGAGCCCACGACGACGACTGAGCCCACGACGACGACTGAGCCCACGACGACTGAGCCGACCACGACGACTGAGCCCACGACGACTGAGCCGACCACGACGACTGAGCCCACGACGACTGAGCCGACCACGACGACTGAGCCGACCACGACGACTGAGCCCACGACGACTGAGCCCACGACGACGACTGAGCCCACGACAACTGAGGCCTCGACCAACCCTTCGGCGTCGCAACGTCCGAGCAGCAGCGCTTCCCCTGCGACCAACGCAACTTCGCAGACTGAGAGTTCATCTAGCGAAGCACCCTCCGAGACGCAGTCCCCTTCCGAGTCGCAGTCGAGTTCCGAGCCATCCTCGGAGGCCGCGGTTCCGCCGGCTGGACCGTCTGATCCGCAGGGGCCGTCAGCGGGCGGCGGAGCACCTGCACCCTCTGCCGGTGGACCGGCGAACGCTGCGCCGGGCGCAGTCGCAGCACCGTCCGCGCCCGAGGTTCTGGCCGCACCGGCACCCGTAGCTCCCCAGGTACCGTCGAACGCTCCGAACGTCGCGAGTCCCAGTGAGAACCCGCAGGCATTCCCGACGGCGTTCACTCAAGGCCTTCCACCGATTCTCAACGCTGCCGCCGTCGCCGGCGGTGTGGGCGGAATGGCAGTCGTAGCGGCCGGTGCGGGAGCAATGACTTTCCGCGGAGCATCGTTGCAGAAGGCACGTTTGGCTGCCGCACGTGCCGAATTCCTGGCACCCGGATCACAGGGAGGTGCGTGAGTCGTGCCGGACAGACGTTCACATCGCCGCGTTCTGGCCGCGGTGGATGCCGTATGTGACGCAGCAGCGTCGTCGGAGGCTGTGTCACTGCTTACGGTGGTGCAGACAGTCGCCCGAGAGCGCGGGCGCCCGATCGAGATCGATCTGGAAACCCCGCTCGCCACCGGAGTGTGCGGTCAGCGCCGGGCCTACGACGACCACGACGTCATCGTTTTGGCTCCCGGGCTACCCAATGTCGAGCGGACTCTGGCACATGAGTTGGGGCACATAGTGTTTCGCCACGAAGGTGCCGAGATCGCCGAGGCGACGCTCGAGGTCAGTGACGATTTGATCGCCTACATGTTGAGTCAACGTTCTCTGCGGCGCAACGAACCCGTGCCGATGGATGACATCGCGGAGTGGGAAGCCGAGACGTTCGCGTCGATGTTGATCATGCGTCTGCGAACGATGAGTGGCCGTGGGACACCGCTGTCGGTGTTGCGGTACGACGAGGCGATCGGATGATCTTTTGGGCTGTGGCCCTTCTCGTCTGGGTTGCAGCCGGCGCGAGACTGGGTCGAGTTGTCGCGCGCACCGCGACGCCGTTGCGAATGTCGATGGTCTTCGCAGGCTTCTCGGTCGCATTGTCGTCGACGGTCATGGTGCCTGCGGTGTGGGACATCGTCGATCGAATTGCGCCGGAGCAACATGCCGCAGCGATGATCGTCATCGTCTTGTGGACCGCGTTGTCCGCGGCCAGCGCAGTCGGCGCCGTGTCTGCCTGGCCGGTGATGTCGCGTCCAGCCATGCGCGGTCTCGCCACGGTGCTGTACTCGGTGGGGCTGCTGGTGGCGATCGCGGTTTTCTTCGGATACCCAGCGCCGGCTCTGATCTTTATCATCGTCGCTCTGTCCCTTGTCATTTCGACGGGGCTACGGCACGTTGCCTGGGCGCCGTTGGGGCGCGGAATCGCATTGATCGTGACAGGTTCGTCGGTCTTGCTTGTCGTGGTCGTCGTGATGCTGGTCGAATCGATCGGTGGCACCAGCGCACTCGAATCGGATATCTGGACGGGCGCAGGGGTGTGGTTCATCGCTGTCTCGAGTGTTCTGATAGCGCTGGGCATCACGTGGGTGCTTCTCGAGACGTGGTTGCGCGCACGACGAGACTTGTATCGCCTACGGCGGATGCATGCGCTTCTGGTGAAGCGATTCCCCGAGGTTGTCGACGCGGACAGTGCCGGAAGTACGTCAGTACTCCGGGCATCGGACATGATCGCCCAGATCATGGATGCGATGTACATACAGTCCGGCGCCGGGATGTTCGACGTCGGTGGTCAGGAACCACCCCGGGCAGTTACCGCCCATGCAGGAATACTTGCGGGGTGGATCGCGGATCCATTGGCCTCGGATGTGTTGGACACCAGATGGATTGCGCCACCGGAGAAGATGTCGGCGCGCCGATGGGTGTTGTTGTTGGCGAAGGAACTCGATGAAACGACAAAAGTAGGTCGACGTTCGTAGTCGACCTACTCCATGTCAATTCAGTGCTTCAGCACATTTGCATCAGCGTGACGCGTCGGGCGGAACCTCTGGCAAACCCTCACTCGCACGCAGCTTTTCAGCCATCGTGGTGAGCAGATTCTGCGATTCTTCCGACAGGTCGAATGCGCGGCTCGAGAGGCGGCGAAGGCCGTAACCTTGGAGCTGCGAGAGCAGTTCGAGGTCGTGATCGATCTTGGCAGCGTAGATGTCGTTGAAGAAGTAGTCGGGCTTCACCTTGAAGAACCGGGCGAACGCAGCGACTGTCTCGTCCGAGGGGTTGGTGCGCTGTCCCGAGCGGAGCTGCGAGATGTACGGCTTGGAGATCTGATGGCCGTCTTCGATGAGCGCTGCCGCAACCTCGGCGTTGGTGTGGGGTTTGCGCCCCGGAGGATGAACACTGTCGAACAGTTTGTTCAATCGTTCTGCAAAGTCAGCCATTGTGAACCGCCCCGTAATCCTCTCTAGCTAGCAATTGTCCGTTCAGTGAATCCTACGGTATCACGCGGATAACCGATCGGTAGCTCACCGTAGTCTGTTTAGTGGACCAGTTGTCAAATGTGTCCGAGATTCGATTCGTTCGGCCATTGAGTGCTCAGCTATGTCTCAGCGCACATTGAGTATCGGCCGCACGAAGATTGTGCAGCTACGGTCGCGCTATTCGAACCTTCCATTACTTGGTTAATGTGCCCAGTATCAAACCTTTTACCCGTTTTGGCGATATTAGCTAAGCGTTAGCCTGGTTTTTCATATGTGTTCCGAAAGGAAAACCGCAGTTCAGTGACGGTGTGGAGTGATGCGGTTGCAATTATGGCGACTGTTCGCGATGTTGCTCGAATCACTTCGGGGTTGAACCTTGAACGGTTTGCCGGAATGCAATCTGCGCTAGCTAAACCCCCTGCGTAGGTGCAGAATTGTGATATGAAACACACGATGAGCGATGACGAACTGCGCCGCGCGATCCGTGAAATCCAGGATCGAGCCCACGACGCACGCAAGCGTGGGGACGATGTAGCGGCGGAAGAACTCGACCGTACGGTCAGGGGCTATCAAGAGCAGATGGCTCAGCGTCTGTAGCTGTCGGTGGGTTCGGCGACTGCCACCGAGGTCGTGGGTTCTGGCATGCTCACGGCCGCATTGCGTGTTTCGGGGCGGCCGCACAACGCGTGCGTAGACTTTCCCGCATGTCCACAGTACGAGTGCGGGGGAGTGTCGATCCATGTCAGTAAGGTCGCTCGAGGGTAAGAAATGCCTGATCACCGGCGCTGGTAGTGGGATAGGACGCGCAACTGCACTGCGGGCATCCGAGGCCGGAGCCGAATTGTTTCTCACTGATATCAACGACCGTGGATTGCAAGAGACTGCCGCAATGGTTGGTGCCGGAGGGGGCACGGTCAGTTTGGCCAAGGCACTCGATATCTCGGATTACGACGAGGTCGTGAAATTCGGTACCGAGATTCACACTCAATTCTCTCCGATGGATGTCGTCATGAATATCGCCGGCATTTCAGCGTGGGGAACTATCGAGAACCTCGAGCATCGGCACTGGAAGTCGATGGTTGACGTCAACCTGATGGGACCGATCCATGTCATGGAGACGTTCGTTCCGCCCATGATTCGCGCCGGCAAGGGTGGGCACCTGGTCAATGTGTCTTCGGCCGCTGGGCTCTTGGCGCTGCCGTGGCATGCCGCTTACAGTGCGAGCAAGTTCGGCCTTCGCGGGGTCTCCGAGGTGCTGCGATTCGATCTGAAGCGGCACGGAATCGGCGTCAGTCTGGTTGTGCCTGGTGGGGTGAAGACGCCTTTGGTGGGAACCGTGGAGATCGCGGGTATCGACCGGGATGACCCGCGGATCAAAAAGCTCACGCATCGGTTCGAGAAGCGCGCGGTCTCCCCGGAGAAGGTGGCGTCGTGCATTCTGCGGGGAATCGAGAAGAACACGTACCTCGTGTATACGTCCAATGACATTCGATTCGGATACTGGTGGGCCCGCAAATTCGCCCCGCCTTACGAGTTCGTGATGCAAAAAGCGAACGACCAGTTCAGTAAATTGCTCAAGCGATGAGCATTAACTCCGACGGGACTTTTATCTAGTCGAATAGGGACCAAAGTCATGCCGAAGAGTTTTCACTTCGATATCGAATTCAACTATCCGATCGACGACGTGCATCGAACTTTGACTGACCCGAGTTATTGGAAAGTCCGACTCGGAGACCTTTATGCCACCTCGGACATCGAAGTTGGAGACGGATCGATCGAAGTATCCGTGTCCGAGGAAATCGACTCCGCCTCCCTCCCTAACCTGGTCGCCAAGGTTGCGCCGAGTCGACTCGGTCTGACACGGGTCGACCACTGGGGGCCTCTGTCTGACGGGAAGGCCGCAGGGTCGGTCACCGGAATCGCGCACGGACTGCCGATACGAATCGAGACGACGCTCGACCTCACCGCCGCCGAGTCCTGCACGCGACTGGTCGTCGACGGAACGGCCGAAGTGAAGATGCCGATCATCGGCGGCCAGATCGAGAAGTTGCTGAAGAAGACCGTCGAGGACTTGCTGGGGCGCGATCGGGACGCTGTCGAGTCATTTCTCGCCTGAGTCGGCGCCGAAATCCACCTCCAGAACGCGTGCACCTGGGCCGGCGGCAGCGAGTTGATCGTGAGGGTTTGCGAGGGCGCATCCCTCCAGCGAGAGACACCCGCAACCTATGCAACCGGTGACATTGTCGCGTAGTCGTTCCAGTTGCTCGATGCGGAGATCGAGGTGGCGCCGCCATCCGGTCGACAACCGCTCCCAATCTGCGCGGTTCGGGGTACGGCCTTCAGGAAGTGTGCCGAGGGCTTCCCGGATTTCCGACAGTGGAATGCCGACGCGTTGCGAGATTCGGATGAAGGCGACACGTCGAAGCGTGTCTCGTTGGTATCGACGCTGGTTGCCGCTGGTCCGGCGACTGACGATGAGGCCTTCTCGTTCGTAGAAATGCAGGGCCGAGACGGCGACTCCGCTGCGCTCGGAGAGCTGGCCGGGCGTAAGTTCCTTGGCTTTCCACGACGGCATCTCCATGGCGACTACCGGTCCGTCGCCCGGTGGAGGGTGGCGTGGAGATGATGCGTCAGCGGGGTGTCGCCGTGCGCCATCCACAAGTCGTAGGTCAGGGTGTCGCCTTGGACGCGCATGACTCGCCGGACGTCGTGAACCGGTTTTGCGTCGGGCGATGCTGCGAGCGTGAGACGGGTCAAGGCGAGAGTGCCTTCGGAGTCGACGGTGCCGCGATGGATCTCGACAAATCCGGTGGGCTGGCTGACCAGCAGTTCGAGCTCACCACCAGGTGTCGGGCGCAGGTATCCCGATTCCATGTGAAGTGGTCGGCCGTCGCGGAGCCCTCGAGTGCGCGACGAGTAGGTGACAAACGGTTTCGGTGTCGGAGCGAACTCGATCTCCTCGGAGTACTCGAAGTCGTCGATGGTGGGGAAATGTCCGGCTCCAGCGCCGACCCAGCGCCCGGTGAACCTGTCGATTCCGGCGCCGCTCAGCGCCGCCTGATCCGTGCTACTCATTGCGTGGTCCTCTCGCCTGCGTCGGATCAGACGTTACGCGGGAAGATATGGCCGCTGCTCATCCCTGCTGGGTGGGGCCTACGGGATTAGTGTTCACTCATGAACGCTTCTGGCTCCGTCCCCCTCGGTGTCGATTCCGAGGTGGGCCGATTGCGATCGGTCATTCTTCATCGTCCGGGCGACGAGTTGAAACGATTGACTCCGCGCAACAACGACGAGCTGCTGTTCGACGCGTTGCCGTGGGTGGACCGCGCGCAGGAAGAACACGATCAGTTTGCGACAGTCCTTCGTGAGCGCGGCGTCGAGGTACTGCTTTTGTCCGATCTCCTCACCGAGGCGCTCGAGGTCAGTGGCGCAGCGAGGATCCAGGGAATCGCGGCCGCCGTCGACGCACGCAAGATCGGCCACGCGCTCGGGCAACACCTGGCTGCGTACCTGCGAAAGGTAGAGCCGAAGGAGCTGTCGTCGATCCTTACTGCCGGAATGACGTTCGACGAGCTGCCGATCGACGCCGGCTCGACCTCGTTGGTGCGCAGGATGCATCACGGCGGTGACTTCGTGATCGACCCGCTGCCCAACTTGCTCTTCACCCGCGATTCGTCGTTCTGGGTCGGGCCACGGGTCATCATCACGTCCTTGGCGTTGTCAGCGCGAGCTCGCGAATCCTCGATCACGGATCTCGTCTACGCGCATCACCCTCGATTCAAAGGCGTGCGCCGCGCGTACGAGTCGCACACGGCTCCTGTCGAGGGAGGTGACGTGCTGCTTCTCGCGCCGGGGGTGATCGCGATCGGTGTCGGTGAACGTACATCACCCGCCGGCGCAGAAGCATTGGCGCGTAGCGTGTTCGACGACGGTCTCGCCCACACGGTGTTGGTTGTTCCGATCGAGCAACGCCGAGCGTCTATGCATCTCGACACGGTCTGCACCATGGTCGAGGCCGACGCGGTCGTCATGTATCCGGCCATTCAGGACACATTGGCAGCGTTCACCCTTCGCAAGGAAGACGACGGGGTGAGTATTCGCGGTGCGACGCCGTTCCTCGAAGCGGCAGCCGACGCCATGGGAATCGGAAAACTTCGAGTGATCGACACCGGACTCGACACGGTGACCGCCGAGCGTGAGCAGTGGGACGACGGCAACAACACGTTGGCCGTCGAACCGGGCGTCGTCGTCGCTTACGAGCGCAACGTCGAAACGAATGCCAGGCTGGAGGCCTCGGGTATCGAGGTTTTGCGAATCGCGGGTTCCGAACTGGGCTCCGGTCGCGGTGGACCTCGCTGCATGTCCTGCCCGATCGCCCGCGATCCGCTGTGAGCGGTAGACGTCAGAGAATCTCTTCCACCTTGGCTGCCGGACGCGCGAGCACCGTGCCCTTGTCAGTGACGACGAATGGGCGTTCGATCAGAATTGGGTGCTCGATCATCGCGTCGAGGATCTCGGATTCGGAAGCGTCGGCGAGTCCGAGGTCCTTGTACTGCGTTTCGCGCTTGCGAACCGCTTGACTGGGCTCGAGGCCGGCGTCGGCGATGAGTTTTTCCAGCTCGGATCGGGTAGGCGGAGTATCGAGGTACTTGACGATGGTGGGTTCGATGCCGGCTTCCCGGATGAGCCCGAGAACGGTCCGCGAGGTGTTGCACCGTTGATTGTGGAAGATGGTTGCAGATGCCATGTTCGTCATTCTGCCTCTGCGTCCGAACTCGTGGGACAAACAGGGGAACAACGGGCCGCTCCGGAGTGCTGCACCTGAAGTACCGACGTGTGAGGAGAAAACGATGACGGAACATCGAAGTGTGGACGAACGACGCGTGGTCATTGCCGGTGGGCACGGCAAGATCGCGCAGCACCTGACGTACCTGCTGGCAGGACATGGTGATCGGCCGGTAGCGCTGATCCGCAACTCCGCGCACGAGGGTGCGGTCCGCACACTCGGCGCGTTCCCCGTGGTGATCGATCTGGAATCCTCCTCGGTCGAGGAAGTTGCGAAGGTACTCGACGGTGCCGACGTCGCGGTCTTCGCCGCGGGTGCCGGACCTGGTAGCTCGATCGAGCGCAAGGACTCCGTCGACCGAGCTGCGGCGGTGCTGTTGGCCGATGCCGCCGAGAAAGCGGGAGTACGTCGGTTCATTCAGATCAGCGCCATGGGTGCTGGTGACGAAATACCGGAGAACACCGACGAGGTTTTTGCCGCCTACCTGCGGGCGAAGACGGCAGCGGAGGAAGACCTGAAGACAAGGTCTTCGCTGGATTGGACGATTCTTCGGCCAGGCCTTCTGACGGACGACGACCCGACCGGTGAAGTATTGCTTGCGCAGCCGCCCGTCGATCGAGGCTCTGTGCCTCGAGCCGATGTCGCCGCGGTCGTCGAAGCGCTCATCGATGCGCCGTCCAGCGTCGGCAAGACATTGGTTCTGACCTCCGGCCCGCATACGATCCGCGAGGCGATCGAGGGCCTGTGACCGAGAAGATACGACGAGGGTGACGATGAAGATCGCAATCGAACACGATTCCTCCACAGCTCCGTACGACCAACTGCGGCAACAGATTATCGAGCAGGTTCACGGTGGCGGATTGATCGCGGGAACCAAGATCCCGACGGTGCGAGCGTTGGCCTCGGAGCTGGGATTGGCGGCCAACACCGTCGCGAAGGCTTATCGCGCGCTCAGCGATCAGGGCGTCATCGAAACGAGGGGAAAGCAAGGGACATTCATCGCTTCGGGGGCCGATCCGGTGCAGGCGCAGGCCGAGCAGGCGGCGACCGCGTTTGCGCATAGGGTCCGCTCGCTCGGGTACTCCGACAGTGAGATCGTCGCCATGGTGGAGTCGGCATTGAGAGGTGCATGACACAATGTTTAAGTTGACGCTTCAACTTAAAGCTGTCAGTCTTGGCTCATGAATTCGTCGATTGCTCGTGACCTCGGACTCCTCATCGCCCGTGTCGGCCTCGGGATCATCTTCATCGCCCACGGCTGGCAGAAGTTCTTCACCTACAAGATCGCCGGAACGCAGGCCGCGTTTGAAGGGATGGGCGCCCCGCTCCCCAAGATTTCTGCGGTTGTGGCTGCATCCATCGAACTCGGCGGCGGAATCCTGCTCATCGCGGGTCTGTTGACCCCGCTCGTCGGCGCGCTGCTGTTCCTCGACATGGTCGGCGCGTTCTTCATCGTGCACGCGGACAAGGGTGTCTTCATCGACAACGGTGGCTACGAACTCGTCGTCGCACTCGGTGTCGGATCGCTCTTGATCGCTGTGATCGGCGCAGGACGCATCAGCATCGACGGATTGATCGGCAAGGGCAACGGTTGGGTTAAAACCCCAGCTTGATCGGGGTGAGAAGGCGGGTTCAACGGACGTTGAGCCCGCCTTCCGGCTTGCTTTTGGCCCATAAAGTGACGAACGTAGTCATCTATGGTGACGAAATCTGATCGATCCGAACAAGATTCCGGGGCCAACGAAGAGCGCCCGGAGACGGGCTTTACTCGAGTAGGCGTTCGGACCGACTACGTGGTGTTTTCCGTGGCGGCTGCCGCGGTGCTGGCTATTGTCGTGTGGGGCCTCGTAGCTCCCGACAACCTCGATTCGGTAACCGGAAGTGTTCTCGGCTGGTTGGTGACGAACATCGGCTGGCTCTTCGTACTCGCAGCTTCGGCTTTCGTGCTGTTTTCCATCTACCTCGCGGTCAGTCGATTCGGCGACATTCCGCTGGGCAAGGACGGTGAGAAGCCCGAGTTCCGAACCGTCAGCTGGATCGCGATGATGTTCAGCGCCGGCATGGGGATCGGCCTGATGTTCTTCGGTGTCGCGGAACCGCTTGCGTACTACGTGACTCCGCCTCCCGGCACCGACGGTGGCGTCGGAACTGCCATGGCCACCACCATGTTTCACTGGGGTCTTCATCCTTGGGCGATGTATGCCGTTGTGGGCCTTGCCATTGCATACGGGTCGTATCGCCGAGGACGCAAGCAACTGTTCAGTTCGGCCTTCATTCCGTTGCTCGGTCGCAAGGCCGAAGGGCCGATCGGCAAGGTCATCGACATCCTGGCGATCTTTGCCACACTTTTTGGTACCGCAGCATCTTTGGGGCTCGGCGCACTTCAGATCGGCTCCGGTTTCGAGGTAGTCGGCTGGATGGAAGAAGCCGGCGTTTTCCTGCTCGTGGCCATCGTTGCGGTGCTGACCCTGGCATTCGTCGCTTCGGCAGTTTCCGGTGTGGCCAAGGGAATTCAGTGGCTCTCCAACATCAACATGGTGCTCGCGCTGATCTTGGCCCTGTTCGTGTTCGTTCTCGGGCCGACCGTGCTGATTCTCAATCTGCTCCCGACGACCATTGGCGCATACGTTTCCGACCTCGCCCAGATGTCCGCCCGCACGGGTGCGTCGTCGAATCCTGAAACGGGCGCGTGGCTTTCGTCGTGGACGATCTTCTACTGGGCATGGTGGGTGTCTTGGACGCCGTTCGTCGGCATGTTCCTGGCACGCATCAGCCGCGGCCGCACGATCCGCCAGTTCATCGTCGGCGTCATCGCCGTTCCCACGACTGTCAGCTTGCTCTGGTTCGCGATCTTCGGCGGCGCAGGCATCGGCGAGGAACGTGACGGAATCGGCTTGTCCGGCCGAGGCTCGGAAGAGGCTCAACTGTTCGGCATGCTCGACAATCTGCCGTTGGCCGGAGTGACGACTGTCCTCGTCATGCTGCTCGTCGCAGTGTTCTTCGTTTCCGGCGCCGACGCTGCGTCGATGGTGATGGGGACGCTCTCGCAGCGCGGAACGCTCGAACCGAGTCGATGGGTCGTGGTCTTCTGGGGCATGTTGACCGGTGGCGTCGCGGCGCTTCTGCTGTGGACCGGTGGTTCCGAAGCGCTCGACGGCTTGCAGACCATGACGATCATCGCTGCGGCGCCGTTCGTGCTGGTCATGATCGGACTGTGCTTCTCGCTGTACAAGGATCTTTCGCACGACCCGATCATCATTGCGGCGAAGGAGCAGAAACGTGCTCTCCTACGACCGAGGCGGGGACGTCGCGTCGGTAAGCCGACAGAGTAATCGTGAAGCGAAGGAGGCACCGAACCAGGTTCGGTGCCTCCTTCGTCTGTCCCACTATTTCCAGCTAGGCAGCCACAGATGGTTTTGCCACGATTCCGGCGTGATCGGCATGGCGGTGAGTATCGGCCAGAGGTAGACGAAGTTGGCCACGACCAGACCGATGTACAGACTGACCGCAAGAAGTCCGGTGGTACGACGCTCGACGGACGCGCTCGCCTTGCCCAGAACATCGCCGAGGACCAGCGCAAATCCCATGACCATGAACGGGGCGAGTGCAACTGCGTAGAAGTAGTACATCTGGCGGTCGAGCGTCGCGAACCACGGAAGGTAAGCGGCGCCGTAGCCCGTCAGGACCACGGCGTATCGCCAGTCCCTGCGCACGAACGTCTGCCAGATCGCCCACGCCAACATCGGTAGTGCCAGCCACCACATCGCCGGTGTGCCGATCAGCATCACGGCCTTGACGCAGCTGGCGGCCCCGCAACCGGTGACCTGCTCGCCGTCGGCGTAGTAGTAGAGCATCGGTCGTAGCCCCATCGGCCACGTCCACGGTTTCGACTCCCACGGGTGGTGGTTTCCGGCGGAGTTGGTCAGACCGGCATGGAACTGGAGAACATTTCCGCTGTAGTACCAGAGTGAACGCAGTGCGGAGGGAATGAAGCTCCACGTGCCGCCCTCACCGATCTCGTTACCGACGGCGTGACGGTCCACGCCGGTCTCGCTGGTGAACCAGGCCCAGTAGCTCGCGAGGTACACACCGAGCGGAATGACCACCAGCGCATACAGAGCCGGACCGATGTCGCGAACTGCGGTGCCGACCCAGGGGCGCTGCACGCGGTATGCGCGGCGCGCTGACAGGTCGAAGGCAACACTGAGCAATCCGAAGAACAGAATGAAGTACATGCCGGACCACTTGGTTCCGCATGCCAGACCGAGCAGGATGCCGGCGCCGAACCTCCACCACCGGAAACCCAGCCGTGGACCCCAGGCGGAATCGCCGATTCGACCTTCCTCGTACACCTTCGCCATTCGTTCGCGGACTTGATCGCGATCGACCACCAGACATCCGAGGGCGGCGAGGACGAAGAAGGCCAGGAAGATGTCAAGCATCCCCAGGCGTGAGGAGACGAAGGTGACGCCGTCCACGATGAGCAGGATTCCGGCAATCGCCCCGATCAGCGTGGACCGCGTCATGCGGCGGACGATCCGGATGATCAGCAGGACCATCAGCGTCCCGACCAGGGCTGACGAGAATCGCCATCCCCAACCGTTGTAACCGAAGAGTGCTTCGCCGATCGCGATCATCTGCTTACCGATCGGCGGGTGCACCACCAATCCGTAACCGGGATTGTCCTCGATGCCACCGCCGGTCAGAACTTGCCAGCCCTGCGGAACGTAGTGCTTCTCGTCGAATACAGGTGTGCCGGCGTCGGTCGGGTAGGCGAGCATCGTGAAGCGGGTGATCGCCGCGATGGCGGTGATGAAAGCGGTGACGATCCAGCCGCGCAATCTGTCGGTCGGGCCGAAATCAGGATCCGGTACCAGCGGGCCGGGACTACGCACTACCCGATCGCTCGTGGCGGGCGTTGGCCGCTCGTCCGTCTGCACAGTCACCTGGCAATCGTAGGCTGTCAGGTATGACTGGTCGTTTGGTACTCGCCGCAACACCCATGGGAGATGTCGGTGACGCGTCCCCGCGTCTTCGGTCTGCTCTCGCAACCGCCGACGTCGTCGCTGCGGAGGACACACGACGCACCAAGTCTCTGGCGTCCGCGCTCGACGTCACCATCACCGGGAAGATCGTCAGTTTCTACGACCAGGTCGAGATTTCGCGGCTGCCCGCGTTGGTCGCCGACGTGGCCGAAGGCAAGACCGTCCTGCTGGTCACCGATGCAGGCATGCCGTCGGTCAGTGACCCCGGATATCGCCTCGTTGCCGCCTGCGTAGCCGAGAACCTCGCCGTCACGTGTCTCCCGGGCCCGTCGGCGGTCACGACGGCGCTGGCACTCTCGGGTTTGCCGGTGGAGCGGTTCTGCTTCGACGGATTCCCGCCGCGAAAGCAGGGGCAGCGCAAGACCTGGCTTTCGGCCCTGGCAACCGAGCAGCGAGCGTGTGTGTTCTTCGAAGCACCCCATCGCCTTGCCGACTGCCTCGCAGATGCGGTGGAAGTTCTCGGGCCCGATCGCCGCGCCGCCGTGTGCCGGGAATTGACCAAGACCTACGAGGAAGTGAAGCGCGGCACTCTCGGAGAGTTAGCTACTTGGGCGGCCGAGGGCGTTCGCGGAGAGATCACGGTGGTGCTCGAAGGCGCAGTACTGGTGGCATCTGATCCTGCCGATCTGGTCGACGAGGTGGAAAGGCTGGTCGAGGGGGGAGCACGATTGAAGGACGCGTGTGCTCTGGTCGCAACGGCCGGAGTCTCCAAGCGTGAGTTGTACGAGACGGTCCTGGCCGCTCGAAAGGACTAGCGGGAGCGGTTCACGGCGGGTGCGCCGGGACGCAGGTTGGCGTCGTCGGCTGCGGCCTGGCCGGCGTGCCAGCCTTCGGCGTCGACGGACCGTCCGCGAGTTTTGCGGGTTGTCGGGAACAATCGATCGAATTCGGCGTCGACGGCCTCGGAAGTGGTGGCCAGGATCGGCAGAAGATCCGCGACGTCCATCGATGCCGCGTCGGCCGCTTCGGCGGTGGCTTTGGTGCCGGCGTCTCGCAGGCGGTGTCCGATGCGGCTGGCGAACCCGGCCAGGAATCCCTTGCGGAACGAGGTGGTGCGTGAGCCGCCACGATTGCTCGAGTCGGCGAATTGCATTGCACGGGTTGCCTGTACGAGCAAGGAAGTGAACAGCATGTCGACTTGCTGAAGGTCGACCGGAGTGCCGACGACGGTCGCGAGTGCAATGTCGCTGAACCAGACAGTCCTGACTCGATTCGATTCGCCGATCTCGGTCAGGAGGTGAACCTTTTCCTTCACGTACGGGTTCTCGATGTGAATGCGTCGGGCATTCACGGATGTGTCGGTGACCCCGGCGCGAGAGTGGAGCAGCGCGGAATCGATGGCGTACCGGGTCATCAACTCCTGAGCCTTCGCGGTGAAAATCTCGGCTTCTTCCGCGAAGTTGGTGGCTTCCGCTTTGGCGAGTAATCCACGAATTCGCTTGAGTACCTTGGCGTCGACCTCGGTATCGCCGACGCCGGCATAGCTGGTGTCGGTCCGTTGCGACGGCCAGGTGGATGGTGGCGCGAGCAATACCGTCCACTGGGGTAGGCGCATCCAGGATCGCGCAACGTCGACGATCTGCGAAACAAGGAAGTATGGATCCTGGAACAGAAGGCCGGCGGCGAGGGAGCGAAAAACGTCGTCGTCCACGGTGATTCGAGAAGCGATGCGTCGAGACTTCGGATACTGTTCGCCGATCGTCTGCAACTGCCCCACCCATTCGAGCGGTGCGCGATCGGAGGCGCGCGACGCTTTCGCATCGAACAGGATGGTGGTGGCGGCGAGATCGGCGTCGGACGCTTCTTTGCTTCGACGCGCCAGATGAATCAGATCCGCCGGCTGCCATCCGCGGTCGTACGCCGCGGACAGTTCGGAAACGAGATCTCGCACCGCGGAAACGGATTGAGGGCTGACCTCCTGAGTGGACACCCGCGCTCCGTTCCATGGCAGTGTCTGCGCCGAAGCGCTGGTTCGAATGTATGTTCTATTCGTCGTCATGGCTGGAGTGTGCACGTGGGGTCCGACACATCCGCCTGTAACCGGATATCTCGGACCCCACGTGCGGCACTCTCGCTTAGCTCATTCCTCGACGAAGCGGGGGAAAACTGGCGCCGGAGCAGGCAGTTTCCGGTTGGCGTCGATGCGAACCGCGATGTCGGCGAACTGCCGGTTCTCTTCGCTCTGGCCGAGCAGATCGAGGATGCGTGACGCCGCGTCGGGCATCACCGGCTGAACGAGAAGCCCGACGATACGGACCACTTCGAGCGTCACGTACAGAACCGTCGCCATGCGTGCCGGATCGGTCTTACGCAGAACCCACGGTTCCTGCTTGGAGAAGTACCGGTTGGTCTCGCCGAGCACGCCCCAGATGGCTTCCAGCGCGAGGTGTAGAGCCTGCACGTCGAACTCGCTGCGGCACTTGGCAAGCAGGGCATCCGCCGATGCCAGCATCGCCAGGTCGTCCTCGGTGAACTCGCCGGGGGTGGGTACCTGGGCGTCGCAGTTCTTCGCGACCATCGTCAGCGAACGCTGCGCGAGATTGCCGAGTTCGTTCGAGAGATCAGCGTTCATGCGCGTCACGATCGCTTCGTGACTGTAGCTGCCGTCCTGACCGTACGAGATCTCGCGGAGCAGGAAGAAGCGGACGGCGTCGAGGCCGTACTGATCGACCATCGCGATTGGGTCGACGACGTTGCCGACGGACTTCGACATCTTCTCGCCCTTGTTGTACAAGAAGCCGTGGACGAACACCCGCTCCGGCAGTTCGATGCCGGCAGACATGAGGAATGCCGGCCAGTACACGGTGTGGAACCGCGTGATGTCCTTGCCGATGATGTGCAGGCTCGCGGGCCAGAACTTCTTGAACTCCTCCGAGTCGACGTTCGGGTATCCGACGCCCGTCAGGTAGTTGGTGAGGGCGTCTACCCAGACGTACATGACGTGGTCCGGGTCGCCCGGCACCTTGACGCCCCAGTCGAACGTGGTGCGCGAGATCGAGATGTCCTTGAGGCCGCCCTTGACGAAGCTGACGATCTCGTTGCGGCGAGTCGTGGGGGCGATGAATTCGGGGTGCTCTTCATACAGCGCGAGGAGACGCTCCCCGTACGCCGAGAGACGGAAGGTGTAGTTCGACTCCTCGGTCCACTCCACCGGGGTGCCGGTCTCGGTGGACTGACGGGTGCCGTCCTCCAGAAGCGTGGTCTCGGCTTCGGTGTAGAAGGCCTCGTCCCGAACCGAGTACCAACCCGAGTACGTGTCGAGGTAGATGTCGCCCGATGCGGCCATCTTCTCCCAGATCGCCTTGCTGGCGACCTGGTGATCAGCGTCCGTGGTGCGGATGAACCGGTCGTACGAGATGTTCAGGACCTTGTCGAGGTTCTGGAACACGTCGGAGTTTCGAGCCGCGAGTTCGCGTACGTCGATGCCCTCTTTGATCGCTGTCTGCTGCATCTTCAGACCGTGCTCGTCGGTACCGGTCATGAAGAACACTTCATGACCGTCCAAACGCTTGAAGCGGGCGAGCGCGTCCGAGGAGATGTACTCGTACGCGTGGCCGATGTGCGGAGCGCCGTTGGGATACGCGATCGCTGTCGTGATGTAGAACGGCGATCGTTCCGCGCCTTCCGGGGCGGCGGAGTCCGGGCGCGGGGTCTGGGAGGGTGAGGCAGGCAGAGTCATGGTGGGCTTACTCTATCGGGCGTGAGCAAAGACCGTCCCGCCCCCGATGCCCCTGAGCCCTTGTCGCCTCTGATCGACGCCCATACGCACCTCGACGCGTGTGGCGCACACGACGCTGCGACCGTGGCCGAAATAGTCGATCGAGCCGAGGCCGTCGGCGTCGGACGGGTCGTCACGGTGGCCGACGACCTCGATGCTGCACGCTTTGCCGTCGACGCTGCGAACTGGGATTCGAGGGTTTACGCAGCCGTCGCAATCCATCCGACCAGGGCGAACGTCCTGGATGCCGACACCAGGGTCGAGATCGAACGGTTGGCGTCCAATCCGCGGGTCGTCGCGGTGGGGGAGACCGGGCTGGATCTCTACTGGCCAGGCAAGCTCGAAGGGTGCGCCACGATCGAGGAGCAGGTCGACGGTTTCCGGTGGCACATCGATCTGGCGAAGCGTCTCGGTAAGACGCTGATGATTCACAACCGCGAAGCCGACCAGGACTTGCTGCGGGTGCTGAACGAGGAAGGCGCGCCGGAGACAGTGGTGTTCCACTGCTTCTCCTCGGATTCGGAGATGGCGCGGGAGTGCATCGCCGCCGGGTACGTGTTGAGTTTTTCGGGAACCGTGAGTTTCAAGAATGCGAAGGCGCTGCGTGAGGCCGCGCTGTTGGTGCCGTCGGATCAGCTGATCGTCGAGACGGATGCGCCGTTCTTGACGCCGCACCCGTTCCGCGGTGCGCCCAACGAGTCGTACTGCCTGCCGTACACAGTGCGTGCGCTCGCAGACATCCGCGGCGAGGATCCGCAGGCCCTGGCAGCGGCGTCCACGGCGACAGCGGAGCGCGTCTACAAGATCTGACGCTATTCTGGTTCGACAGGTAACTCCGCGCCCGGGATCGTCGTGTCCCGGTCCGTCTACTGCGCGGAGTATTTCAGATGAATGACTCCATCTATCCCTCCGACGTGTATCCCGACGACGTCGAACACACAGCCGAACAGTCCTCTCGATCCGGCTCGAGCGCGGCGAATTTCTCGAATCCCGGGAGGGAATGAAGGCGCACAGCTTCACTGAGCCGACGCCGGTCGACTCTTCGGTCCAGATCGTCAGCGTTCATGTCGACGCGGTCGAAGTCGAGTGCTGCGGACCGTTTCCTGTAGTCGGTGAACCATGCTCGTGGACATTGACACCGCGATCGCAGAACGACGCGTTCGACGGTTGGGTTCACGGCGGGATGCCGGCGTCGGGAGTCGTGACCACGGGTGTGGTGCTCGGGATTCTCGTGGTCACGACGACGTACGAGGAAGTCGGAAGTCCACGCATGTGGTTGCCCGTCGAAGGTAGCGAGACCTATCGAAGGGTCGAGGCCAGTCCTCGGTGGTTCCGAAGGTTCGGCGACTTCGACTTCGAGCCGCAGAATCGGATCGAGACCGGGCTGGTTGTCGAATTGGCCACCACCCGTGCGCCTTTCCGGTAGTCCCCACTACCAAAAAGGCGCACAGGGGGGCTTGCCCCTACAGGACCTTCGCCAGGAAGTCCTGGGTGCGCTGCTGCTGGGGGTTGCCGAACAGATTCTCCGGCTTGCCTTCTTCGACGATGTATCCGTCGGCCATGAAGATGACTCGATCGGAAACCTCACGGGCGAAGCCCATTTCGTGGGTTACGACGACCATGGTCATGCCCTGCTTGGCGAGGTCACGAAGCACCTGCAGAACCTCTCCCACCATCTCCGGGTCGAGAGCGCTGGTGGCCTCGTCGAAGAGCATGATGTCCGGGCTCATCGCCAGTGCGCGGGCGATGGCCACACGTTGCTTCTGCCCACCGGACAGGCTGGCGGGCTTGGCATCTGCCTTCTCCGCGAGACCGACCTGGCCCAGCAGTTTGACGGCGATCTCGCGAGCCTGATCCTTGGTCGATCGCCCGGTCTGCACCGGGGCGAGCATCACGTTTTCGACGACGCTCATGTGTGGGAACAGGTTGAAGTGCTGGAACACCATCCCGATGTGCTGGCGCACCTTGTCGATGTCGACGTCCTTGTTCGTGAGGTCGAACTGGTCGACGCGCACGGAGCCGGCGGTGATGTCTTCGAGGCGGTTGAGGCAGCGCAGGAAGGTGGACTTACCCGAACCGGAAGGCCCGATGACGCAGACCACTTCACCGCTCTTGATGTCGACGTCGAGGCCTTTGAGGACCTCGTTGTCGCCGAACGACTTCTTCAGTCCCTTGACCGAAATCTTGACCTCGGTGTCGGACTTGCCCATGTTGACGGCTGTTTCGGTCACTTGTTGATCCTCTTCTCGAGGCGGTTCGACAGCTTGGTGAGCGCCATGATGATGATGAAGTACATGACGCCGATGATCAGCCACATGTTGAACGACTGGAAGTTGCGCGCGATGATGATGCGCCCCGTCTGAGTGAGCTCGGCGAGTCCGATGACCGACAGGATCGACGTGTCCTTGAGGGTGATGACGAACTGGTTGATGTACGACGGGATCATCGTGCGAATTGCCTGCGGCATGATGACTTTTCGCATCGACTTCATGTAGCTGATGCCCAGGCTTCGTGACGCCTCCATCTGTCCCTTGTCGACGGACAAGATGCCGCCGCGGACGATTTCAGCCATGTACGCGCCGGCGTTGAGCGAGAGCGTGATGATGCCTGCGGTGAAGGCGGACATCTGGAAATGCAGGGCTGCCGGGATGCCGAAGTAGATGAAGAACGCCTGCACCAACAGCGGTGTGCCGCGGAAGATGTCGACGTAGGTCGTGCCTATACCTCGGACGAACATGTTGGTGGACACGCGGCAGAGACCGAAGATCGCACCCAGGACCAGAGCGATCGCGATCGAGACGACCGAGAGAACGATCGTCAACCACAGGCCCTTGAGGAGCTGGGGATAGGTGCTCTTGATCAAGCCGATGATGGAGTTGTCCGACGTCGACGCGCCCTGACCGAGGTAGGTCGAGACGATTTCGTCGTACTGGCCGTCGTCGCGCAGGTTCTGCAGTCCAGCGTTGAACATCTGGAGCAGTTCGGCGTTCTGGCCCTTGTTGACTGCGAAGCCGTAGCTCGCGCCCACCTCTTTTTCGGTGACCGTCTTGAGGCCGTTGCCCTGTGTGATGCCGTAGGCGAGGACGGGGTAGTCGTCGAAGACTGCGACGGAGTTTCCGGTGCGGACCTCGTCGTACATGCTGGCGGAGTCGGCGAAATAGACTGTGGTGAAGCCGTATTGGTCCTTGATGGACTCGGCGAAGCTGGCGCCCTCGGTGCCGTTCTTGACCGCGACGCGCTTGCCCTTCAGATCCTCGTACGACTTCACGTCGTTGTCGGTCTCGAGGACCGCCATCTGCACGCCCGACTCGAAGTACGGGTCGGAGAAGTCGAAAACCTGCTTGCGGGCGTCGGTGATGGACATGCCGGCGATGACGCCGTCCGCCTGCCCGGCTTGCACGGCCTGAAGCGCAGCGTCGAAGCCGAGCTGCTTGATGTCGACCTTGAAACCTTGGTCCTCGGCGATCGCGTTGAGGAGATCGATGTCGATGCCGACGAGTTTGCCGTCTTCGTTCTCGAATTCGAACGGGGCGAATGTCAGATCGGTGGCGATCGTGTAGGTGCGACCGGGTTGCGCGCTCGCGATTCCGGGGGCGAACAGCGCTGCGATCAGCGCCAGCAGGATGGCCAGGATCGGCCACCTGGCATTACGTGGTCTGTCGAATCTTCTTCGCACTATCGCCCAGCTTTCTTCTGTCGCGCCCGGGATCGCCGGACTGCTTTGAACCAGACGAGAACATACTGCGCCCAGAGCTGAATCGATACACGGGTATCGGAGCCGGAAAGTGCAGAACACACGACACGCCGTTGCCGTTCCGTGACAAAAGTCGCATTTCGTTGTGATTTGGTTGCCGATACAACGCTCGGTCGTTACCGTATTGTGATCGAACGTCGTCTGCCTTGGGATTTCCTGTGTCGCCTTTTGCCAAGATCAACTCCACGAAGTCACCACTTCTCTATTCAGTGGTGGGTGCGTTGCTTCTGACGCTCATTGTCGGAGGTGCGCTCGCCGTGGTTCGGCACAAGACGATCACCCTCGACGTCGACGGTGACATGATTTCGCTGTCCACGATGTCGAGCAGCGTCGGTACCGCTCTCGAGGACGCCGGATACCCGGTCGATCCCAAGGACGCGCTCGCTCCCAGCGCCGATTCCTCACTGTCCGACGGCGATACCGTCGTACTGCGACGTGCCCGTGAGTTGGCGCTGACCGTGGACGGTCAGCCGACGACCATCTGGACCACGGCATTGACGGTCGACGAGGCACTGAAGCAGGTAGATGTTTCCGACGACTTCGCAGTCTCGGCTTCGCGCTCGCATCGTCTGCCCCTCGAACGCACCGAGCTCGACGTCGTCAGCCCGAAGACCGTCAGCGTCAGCGACGGTGGTGCTCCGGCGGCCGAGATCAAGCTCGCCGCCGTGACCGTCGGTGATCTTCTCGCGGCCAAGAATGCGCCGCTCGAGCAGGCCGACTCGGTGGTTCCCACCGCTGACACACCCGTTACCAACGGCCTGACAATTCAGGTCACCCGCGACCGCACGGACACTCGCGTCGAGACGCAGCCGATCGCGCCGCCCGAGAACAAGGTCGAAGATCCCGAGCTCGAGAAGGACAAGACCGTCGTCGAAAACCCGGGTGTTGCCGGCGAGCGCACGGCCACCGTCGAGGTCAAGACCGTCAACGGCGTCGAGGCCAGACGAACCGAACTGTCCGCGACCGTGATCAAGGAACCGGTCGCAGCAGTGGTGAAGGTCGGAACCAAGCAGACGTCCGCGCCCGCTGTGTCCAACGCGTCGACGTGGGACTCCATTGCTCAGTGCGAAGCGACCGGAAACTGGGCCATCAACACCGGCAACGGTTTCTACGGAGGGCTTCAGTTCACCCAGAGCACCTGGGAAGCATTCGGCGGCGGGCAGTACGCAGCTCGCGCCGACCTCGCATCACGTGAACAGCAGATCGCTATCGGCGAGAAGGTCCGCGCCGGTCAGGGCTGGGGTGCGTGGCCGTCCTGCACCAGCAAATTGGGCCTGCGCTGACGCGCCCACACTCCACACAGAACTCAGGAACCCATGTCACCGTTCGCCAAGATCAACTCGACCAGGTCGCCGTTGTTGTACTCGGCGATCGCCGCTCTTCTCCTGACGGTTCTCGTGGGTGGCGTTCTGGCCGTCGTCCGGCACAAGACCATCACCCTCGACGTCGACGGTGAGCAGATTCGCCTGAGCACCATGTCGACCAACGTCGACGGCGCTCTCGAGGACGCGGGTTACCCGATCGGTGACAAGGACGCGGTTGCTCCCGCGGCCGACGCTTCGCTGTCCGACGGCGACACCGTGGTGCTCCGTCGTGCTCGTGAGATCACGCTGACGGTCGACGGTCAGCCGCAGAAGCTCTGGACCACTGCCTTGACCGTCGACGACGCGCTCAAGCAGTTGGATGTCTCAGCGGATGTGCACGTGTCGGCGTCGCGCTCGCAGCGTCTCCCGCTCGACGGCGCCGCGCTCGACGTCTTGACACCTGTCGTCGCAAAACTGGTCGACGGCGCAAACGCGGCGGCCGACGTGCGTATCGCGGCACCGACGGTGGGCGAGTTCCTTACGGCCAACGGCACTCCGCTCGAGCAGTCGGACACGGTGGTTCCCGCCGCCGACGCTCCGCTGACCGAGGGCCTCGAGGTCACGGTGACACGCAACCGCACCGAGAACAAGGTTGAGACCTTGCCGCTCGATCCGCCGGATCAGCGCATCGAGGATCCGACGATGAACCAGAGTCGCACGATCGTCGAGAACCCGGGCGTTCCCGGCGTGCGTGACGTGACGTTCGCCGTGAATCTCGTCAACGGTGTCGAGGCCGGACGTACACAGGTATCGGAGACGATCACCACACCGGCGCAGCCGAAGGTCGTGCGCGTGGGAACGAAGCCGGGCACCGAGGTGCCGCCCGTGGAGAACGGTTCGACGTGGGACGCGCTCGCGCAGTGCGAGGCCACCGGCAACTGGGCTATCAACACCGGCAACGGTTTCTACGGCGGCGTGCAGTTCGACCAGAACACGTGGGAACGGCAGGGCGGGTTGAAGTATGCGCCTCGCGCCGACCTCGCAACCCGTGAGGAGCAGATCGCGATCGCGACGCAAACGCAGCGCACTCAGGGCTGGGGCGCATGGCCGTCGTGCTCGGGTCGCCTCGGACTGGGATAAGTTCTACTGGTGTCAGACGCCGAACAATCGAACGAACCCATCGCTACTCCGCGCGGGCAGGCAGCCCTGCTCGGTCCGGTCGAGGTGCGCGCTCTTGCCGAGGAATTCGGTGTCCGGCCCACGAAACAGTTGGGGCAGAACTTCGTTCACGACGCCAATACCGTGCGACGCATCGTCACCACGGCAGGCGTCACTCGTGACGATGTCGTTCTCGAGGTGGGGCCGGGTCTCGGTTCGCTGACGATGGCGCTGATGGACGTCGTCGATCGTGTGATCGCGGTCGAGATCGATCCCAACCTCGCGGCTCGCCTCCCGAAGACGGTGGCCGAGCGAGCGCCGGAGCTTGCCGATCGACTGACCGTCGTCGAAGCGGACGCGATGCGTGTGCTGCCTTCACAGATTCCCGGCGAGCCGACCGCGCTGGTTGCGAACCTGCCGTACAACGTCGCGGTGCCGGTGCTGTTGCATCTGTTCGCATCGCTCCCGAGTCTGCGGACCGCACTCGTGATGGTGCAAGCCGAGGTTGCCGATCGCCTGGCGGCTGATCCGGGAAGCAAGATCTACGGCGTTCCCAGCGTCAAGGCCAACTTCTTCGGCGAGGTTCGCCGCGCCGGTGCCGTCGGACGCAACGTGTTCTGGCCGGTGCCGAAGGTGGAATCAGGTCTGGTTCGTATCGACCGGTATGCGGAGCCGCCGTGGCCGATGGACGAGAAACACCGCAAGCAGGTTTTTGCGGCGATCGACGCCGCATTCGCGCAGCGCCGCAAGACTTTGCGTGCCGCGCTCAGCGGGTGGGCAGGTTCGCCTGCCGAGGCCGAGCGACGGCTCCTCGCTGCCGGCATCGAGCCACAGACGCGTGGCGAGATGCTCGACGCAGCAGCCTTCGTTCGGCTGGCTGGAGGCGAATAGCCCCTGTGCGCGGTTAAGGAGTGCAGGGACTCCCTAACCGCGCACAGGGGCTTGCCCCCTTACTTGAACCGCCGCAACCTCAGGCTGTTGCTCACCACGAACACACTGCTGAATGCCATTGCGGCACCAGCGAGCATCGGGTTGAGCAGGCCGGCCGCAGCCAGCGGGATCGCAGCCGTGTTGTAGGCGAACGCCCAGAACAGGTTGCCCTTGATGGTCTTGAGCGTCTTGCGGGACAGTCGAATTGCATCGGCTGCCGACCGCAGGTCACCTCGAACCAGGGTGATGTCGCTGGCCTCGATTGCAACGTCGGTGCCCGTGCCCATCGCCAGACCGAGATCGGCCTGAGCCAGGGCCGCCGCGTCGTTCACGCCGTCGCCGACCATGGCTACGACGCGTCCTTCCGCCTGCAGCTTCTTGACGGCGTCGACCTTGTCCGCCGGCATGACCTCGGCGAAGACGGTGCTGATCCCGACCTGATCCGCCACGGTGCGGGCAACGGTGGCGTTGTCACCGGTCAGCAGAACCGGTTCGAGGCCGAGTGCCTTCAACTGCGCGATTGCTTCGGCGCTCGTGTCCTTGACCGCGTCGGCGATCACGAGGACGCCGTGCGCCTTGCCGTCCCAGCCCACCGCGATTGCGGTGCGCCCGGCCTTCTCTGCTTCAGCTTTCGCGTCACGGAGATTTTCCGGCAACGGCATCGACCAGTCGGCGAGCAGCGCGTCTCGGCCGGCAACAACGGCATGACCGTCGACCATTCCCTGCACGCCGCGACCGGCGACGTTCACGAAATCCTCGACCGCAGGCAATTCACCCACGGCTTCGGTCGCGCCCTTCGCGATCGCTGCGGCGATGGGGTGCTCGGAGCGATGTTCGAGTGCGCCGGCCAGCCGAAGGACCTCGTCGACGGTTGTTCCTTCGCCCACCACGGTGTCCAGCAATGTCATCTGACCGGTGGTGACGGTTCCCGTCTTGTCGAGCACGACGGTGTCGACTGCGCGCGTCGATTCGAGCACCTCGGGTCCCTTGATGAGGATTCCCATCTGGGCTCCGCGGCCGGTGCCCACCAACAGAGCTGTGGGCGTTGCCAATCCGAGAGCACAGGGGCACGCGATGATCAGGACGGCGACCGCAGCGGTGAATGCCATCTCGATGGGGTTGCCGGTACCGAGCCAGTAGCCCAGTGTCGCAACGGCAATCGCGATGACGACCGGTACGAAGATGCCGGCGATTCGATCGGCGAGGCGCTGAACTTCGGCCTTGCCGTTCTGGGCGTCTTCGACCAGTGCCGCCATCTGGGCGAGTTGGGTGTCGCTCCCGACTCGGGTGGCCTCGACGGTCAAGGTTCCACCGACATTGACGGTGGCCCCGACGACGGTGTCTCCGACACCGACCTCCTCCGGGACGGATTCGCCGGTCAACATGCTCATGTCGACGGCTGAGCGGCCTTCGGTGATGATGCCGTCGGTGGCGATCTTCTCGCCGGGCCGAACGATGAAGGAGTCGCCCGCTGCCAGTTCTTCGGCGGGGATTCGTACTTCGACGCCGTTTCGCAGTACCGCGACGTCTTTTGCACCGAGTTCCATGAGCGCGCGTAGTGCGGCGCCGGACGTGCGCTTGGACTTGTGCTCGAAGTAGCGTCCGGCGAGCACGAACGTGATGACGCCCGCGGCAACCTCGAGGTAGATGTTGGCGCTGCCGTCCATCCGGTCGACCGTCAGTCTGAACGCGTGTTTCATTCCCGCTTCGCCCGCGGTGCCGAAGAACAGTGCGTAGAGCGACCAGACGAACGCTGCGATGGTGCCCAGAGAGATGAGCGTGTCCATCGTTGCGGCGCCGTGACGCAGGTTGACCCAGGCAGCCCGGTGGAAGGGAAGGGCTGCCCACACGATGACCGGTGCGGCCAGCGTGAGGGAGAGCCACTGCCAGTTGTCGAACTGCAACGCAGGAATCATCGCCATCGCGATGACCGGCACGGAGAGCAGAGTCGAGATGATCAGGCGGGTACGAAGCTCGCGCAGATCACGATCCTGCGGGGTTTCCGCATCCGGGTCGACGGTGTCTGGCGCGCTGGGCGGTTTCGGGAGCGCTGCAGCGTAACCGGCATTCTCGACGGCGGTGACCAAATCTTCGACGGGTACCCCGTCCGGGAAGGTAACCTTGGCTTTTTCCGTCGCGTAGTTGACCGTGGCTGTGACGCCGTCGATCTTGTTGAGCTTCTTCTCGATTCGTGACGCGCAGGAGGCGCAGGTCATTCCGGTGATCGCGAGTTCGACGCTGCTCGAGTTGGCAGCATTGTCGACCGCAGTCGGTGACGTCATCAGTGCCCTCCCTCGTGATTGTCTGGAACTGAAGCTGTGGAAGTGCCTGCATCAACAGTGAATTCGGCGGTGCGAACCACGCCCTCGTGCTGGAAGTCGAGGAACAGTCGGTATATGCCTTCGCTCGGCGCCTGTGCGTGGAAGGAAATTTCAGGACCGGGAACAGTGACGCCGTCGCCCGGTTCACCCTCGGGGTGAACGTGCAGGTAGGCGAGGTCGCCGGTGCGAAGCGCAACAAGATGACCGTAGGCACCGAGGTACGGATCGAGATCGGTGACCGGGGCTCCGTCGCGAGCAACGCTCAGCGTGATCGGGCCGCCGGCAGTGGTCAGATCACCGTCGAGAGTCACGGTGTATCCGTCGACGGTTGCGGTCGCGCTCTTCGCGGGCAGCGGCGCAGGAGTGAATTCGCCTGCCACGTCGAAGTTTCGGCCGAGTGTCAGTTGGGTGCCGTCGGTGGGATCGAAGTCCGCGAAGACTCGGTAGGTGCCGGCGACGGGCCAGGTCCAGTCGATCGACCAGGTGCCGTCTGCGGCGAGAGAAGGATGTACGTGGCGGAATTCGCTGGTGTCGTTTCGGACGACGATGAGGTGGAGCTTCTTCTCGTGCAGGAGGTCGAAATCGACGACGGGCTTGTTGGTGCTGTCGAGAATCCGGAAGGTCAAGGTTCCCGGCTCCCCAGCTCGACCGGGTGCGGTCACGTCGGTGAGTGTGTATCCGCCGGAAGAGACTTCGAGCCCTGCGGGTGTCGCCGAATCCATGCCTGGCATCGATTCAGCGGTTGATTCGTGAGTGCTGTGCTGGGTAGTGGACATGTCTATCGGGCTTCCGATTGCGGCCCCCACGCCGAGGGCGGCGCCGAAGACGGCGACCAACCCTACGGCGTAGGTGGCAAGTGTTGTCGAGGTGCGCACGGCTGACTCAGCTTGGTACGACTGCGTAGCCGGCTTCGTCGACTGCTGCGACGACGTCGGCTGCGGAGACGGGGGCATCGCTGGTGACAACGACGCGTCCGCTCGCCAATTCGACATCCACCGCGGTTACGCCCGCGATGTTGCCGATCTCTTCCTTGACGGATCCGACGCAGTGTCCGCAGGTCATTCCGGAAACGGTGTATTCGGCGGTGGTCATCGCAGATCCCTTCGCTTGTGTAAAACTCATTTTACGGATACCCGGTGTAGGTATCTCCCTGGGACTGAAGGTACCCCCAGGGGGTATGCCTGTCAACGGGTTGAGCAGTGACGAAGGCCTCAGGGAAGACAACAGGGCGGATGTGTGGTCTACTTGTGTTGGTCGTAAGTGTTTGTGTTTGTGTTTCCACGCTCGCAAATGGTTAGGTTGCGAGCGTTTGGACATCCTCCACGGATTTGTCTCAGAACGGTCGTAGTAAGTGACCCGGGCGGTCGAAGCGACTGCCTGTTGACACTGTGTTAGAGGAGATTTACATGGCAGAGGGCATCGTGAAGTGGTTCAACTCCGAGAAGGGGTTCGGCTTCATCGCTCCCGAAGACGGCAGTGCTGACGTCTTCGTTCACTACTCCGAGATCCAGAGTGGCGGCTTCCGCACTCTCGAGGAGAACCAGCGCGTGGCGTTCGAGATCGGTCAGGGCAACAAGGGCCCGCAGGCCACCGGCGTTACCATCGTCTAAGACGTCCATGTGAGTCGGGCAACCGACGCATGACGTACTGACAAGACCCCAACTCTTCGGAGTTGGGGTCTTGTTGCATTTTGGGTGAAAAGTGCTCTCACGCATCGAGATAACGCTGAGCGGCCACTGCGGTTTCTGCTGCGATCGCGCGGCATTCCTCGCGGAGTTCGGGTGGATTCACAACGGTGAAATCGACGTCGAAAGCCCTGAGCCACATTGCGATCGACCGTAGGGAAGTGCCCGAAAGCACTATGACGCAACGCCCTTCGTCGGTGGACTCCACTGATCCCCACTGCTCATTGACCATTGGTGCTATCTGCTCGATGGGTGCATGCAGTAGAACTGTTGCGCGCGTGGAGGAATAAGCCCGGGCGACGCCGCGCGAAACGAAGTCTGCCGCGCCACCGGCCGGTAGTTCCCGCGGCGTGAACCGCGGACCGGTGGGAATCTTGGGTTCCATCCGGTCGACGCGGAACGACCGCCAGTCTTCGCGAGATAGATCCCAAGCCACCAGATACCACCGAACACCCGACCGTACGAGCCTGTACGGTTCCACCTCGCGTCGGCTCTGGGTGCCGTCGTGAGTGCGGTAGTCGAATCTCAAACGCTCGTGGTTGTGGCATACGGACGCGATGGCGGACAGTACCGACGCATCGACTGCGCTCGCGGCGGGCTCGCGTGGCACGACGTCGATCGACAGCGACTCCAGACGGTGTCGCAGCCTCGACGGCATGATCTGCCGCAGCTTCGCCAGCGCGCGCATCGAAGCCTCGCCGATGCCGACCACAGAGCCGGTCGCTCCGGACTGCAACGAGAGCGCCACCGCGAGCACTTCTTCGTCATCGAGCTGTAGCGGGGGCATCTCCGCGCCCGCTCCCAGGCGATATCCACCGCCGACGCCGACCGTCGCGTCGACCGGGTAGCCGAGATCGCGGAGGCGGTCCACGTCACGTCTGACTGTGCGCGGGGTGATCGCGAGCTTGTCTGCGAGTTCGGCACCGGACCAGTCTCGACGTGTCTGGAGCAGTGACAGCAACCGCAGTAGGCGAGCCGATGTCTCCTTCATGGCAAGAAGTCTGCCAAACATTTAGGACCCAACGCGTCCTCAATTGAATTTAGGTTGGTCCACATCCGACCAGTCGAGAAGAAATTGGGGCACATCATGAGTCGCATCAACAACGGCAGACCGATGATCGAGACGGAGGCGCTCACCAAGCACTTCGCCCAGGGCAAGAAACTCGTGGAAGCAGTCAAGGGAGTCACTCTCGACGTAGCGGAAGGCGAGTTGGTTGCCTTGCTTGGGCCGAACGGTGCCGGAAAATCGACGACGTTGCGCATGCTGACCACTTTGCTCGAGCCCACTTCCGGTACTGCGCGGATCGCAGGATTCGACATCGCTGCGGCACGAAACGAGGTGCGCTCCAGCCTCGGATACGTCGGACAGGGGAACGGAGCCGGCCACAACCAGCGGGTTCGCGACGAGTTGGTGACGCAGGGGTTGTGCTACGGAATGCCCAAGGGCGACTCGCAGGTCCGGGCCGACGAATTGCTGCGTGATCTCGAACTCACCGAATTGGGTACTCGAAAGGTCAGTACGCTGTCCGGCGGGCAGCGACGGCGGCTCGATATCGCTCTGGGCCTGGTCCATCGCCCACCGCTCCTGTTCCTCGACGAGCCGACCACGGGCATGGACCCGCAGAGTCGGGCCAACCTCTGGGACCACATCCTGCGGTTGCGGCGAGAGATGGGCACGACGATCGTGCTGACCACGCACTACCTCGAAGAAGCGGATTCGATGGCAGAGCGGGTCATCGTCATCGACGAAGGCACTGTAATCGCGGACAACACCGCTGCCGCACTCAAAGCGGATCTCGCGGGGGATCATCTTCTGCTCACCTTCGACAGTGCCGAAGCGGCCGCCATCGCGGCGTCGGTGGCCGAGCAACTTGTCACTGTGCGTGACGTCACGGTCGAGGCAAGCTCGGTGAGTATCCGTGCCGGCGAGGGTGATTCGACGCTACCGGTATTGCTGCGTGAAGCCGATACCCGCGGCGCCCGCGCAGTTACTGCCGACATCACCAGGCCGACTCTCGACGACGTTTTCCTCACTCTCACCGGCCGCAGCCTGCGCGAGAGCGCCGCCGCGGTTGCTTCCTAGAACTACGACGAAGAACTACGACGAACAGGAATCCGCCATGACAATCACACTCGATACCCCACGTAGCGCGCACGGCAACATTGTTCGAGACAGCGCGATCGTGATGGGCCGTGAACTGCGGCCGATGTTGCGTGACCCGGTCAGCGTCATCTTCAGCCTCATCCAGCCGCTGATCCTGTTGGCCCTGTTCGGGCCTCTGCTCAAAGGGGTCCCGGGTACCGGTGACGGCGTATGGAATTGGTTCATCCCCGGTGTATTGGTGATGATCGCGATCTTCGGCACGACGATGACCGGTTCCAACCTTCTGATGGAGATGCAGCAGGGATCCCACGAGCGAATGTTGGTGACTCCGCTCAGACGCTCGTCGTTGTTGATCGGGAGGGCATGCAAGGAGATGGTTCCGCTTGCGGCGCAGGCGATTCTGATCATTCTTGTTGCGCTACCGCTCGGATTGGACGTCAATGCAGCGGGCGCTGCGCTCGGAATCGTCCTGCTGGGAGTGTTCGGCGTCGGACTCGGTGCGCTCTCGTACGCTCTCGCTCTGGCTGTGCGGGAGCAGGATTGGATGTTCTGGGTCGTTCAGCAGACGCTGATGTTCCCGCTCCTGATCCTGTCGGGAACCATGCTTCCACTCGATGACGCACCAGGTTGGATGAAGGTCCTCGTGAACATCAATCCGCTGGGCTACGTCGTAGATGCCGAGCGGGCTCTCTTTGCCGGTGACTTCGCGTCGGGCAGCGTTTTGGCAGGAATCTTCGCTGCCGTCAGCGTGGCTGTGGTCGGGCTGGGGATAGGCGTGCGCGCGGTGAAATAGCGTGGGTGTGCTTGCTGTCGGATGGGGTGCGGCGGTCGCAGGTTTTCGCCCAGGTGTTCGCAGCGCCTATTGTTGTTCCTTGTGCTCTCCGTCGTTCCTCGCCCCGTAGTTGTCCGGGCCCCGTCCAAGGTGAATCTCCACCTTGCCGTCGGGGACCTGCGAGACGACGGCTATCACGAACTGACGACCGTTTTTCAGGCATTGTCGCTGGCAGACACCGTCACGGTGGCGCCTGCGGACACCTTGACAGTGCGGGTGATCGGCGACGACGCCGCGGCCGTACCGACCGATCGCACCAATCTCGTGTGGCGTGCCGCCGAGATGCTGGCCGCCGAGGGTGGCGTGGCTTCGAATGTCGAGATCGTCATCGAGAAGGGCATTCCCGTCGCAGGCGGTATGGCCGGCGGGAGCGCCGACGCGGCAGCCGCGTTGGTTGCGCTCAATTCGTTGTGGAAACTCGACTTCTCGCGGCCTGATCTCGACGCCTTCGCGGCACGTCTCGGGAGTGACGTTCCGTTCTCGCTGCACGGTGGCACTGCCCTCGGAACCGGTCGCGGTGAACAACTTGTCCCCGTCTTGACGCGCCGCACCTTTCACTGGGTGTTGGCGCTGGCCAAGGGAGGCTTGAGCACGCCGGTTGTCTTCCGGGAACTCGACAAGCTTCGCGCCGAAGGCACACCGAATCGATTGGGTACCGCTGACGAGTTGATTCACGCGCTCACCACCGGTGACCCTCATGTGCTCGCTCCGCTGCTCGGAAACGATCTGCAGGCGGCAGCACTCTCACTCAACCCGGATTTACGACGGACGCTGCGAGCGGGTGTCGAAGCCGGAGCTTTGGCCGGCATCGTCTCCGGCTCCGGACCGACATGCGCCTTTCTCTGCGCCGACGCACAGTCCGCGGTGGAAGTGAGCGCAGAACTTGCGGGAGCGGGGGTGTGCCGCACCGTTCGCGTGGCGAGCGGACCCGTTCCCGGAGCACGAATACTCGACAATGCGGCAAAGGGACAGCACTGATGGCGAATCTGATCAATCTGGAAAACGTGTCGAAGTCTTTCGGCGTCAAGCCGTTGCTCGACGGGGTCTCCCTGGGCGTGGAGGAAGGCGAGCGCATCGGTGTCGTCGGCCTCAACGGTGGCGGCAAGACGACCATGCTCGAAGTCCTCGCGGGTGTGGAGCAGCCGGATTCGGGACGCGTGAGCCGTGTCGGCGGATTGCGCATGGCCGTCGTGACGCAGCGCGGTGTGTTGCCTCCCGGCTCCACGGTCGGTGAAGTAGTCCTGGGGCCGCTCGGAGTGGCCCAGCACGAGTGGGCCGGCGACGCGCGCATTCGTTCGGTGCTCTCGGGTATCGGTATCGACAACTTGGGCGCCGGCGGCGAGAGGTCCGCATTGGACGCCAAGGTCGACGGCCTGTCCGGCGGTGAGCGTCGCCGCGTGGCTCTCGCTGCGGCTCTGGTTCAGGACCTCGACCTGCTGGTGCTCGACGAGCCGACCAACCACCTCGACGTCGAAGGCGTTCAGTGGTTGGCCGAGCACCTCGTCTCGCGTCGCAGCGCGCTTGTCGTCGTGACCCACGATCGCTGGTTCCTCGACACCGTCGCCACCCGCACCTGGGAGGTTGTCGGTGGCGGCGTCGAAAGCTACGAGGGTGGCTACAACGACTGGGTGTTCGCCCGCGCCGAGCGTTCGCGTCAGGCCGACGCTTCCGAAGAGCGTCGACGCAACCTTGCGCGCAAGGAACTCGCATGGCTGCGCCGCGGTGCGCCGGCCCGTACATCGAAGCCGAAGTACCGCATCGAGGCCGCGGAGGCCTTGATCGCCGACGTTCCGGCACCTCGTGACGCGGTGGCACTTGCTTCCTTCGCCCAGCGTCGACTCGGCAAGGTTGTCATCGAACTCGAAGACGCGCGTCTGGAGACCCCGGACGGCCGCGTACTCGTCGAGGATCTGACCTGGCGGCTCGCTCCGGGGGAGCGTGTAGGCCTGGTCGGTGTCAACGGCTCGGGCAAGACGACTCTGCTGCGGACGCTGGCCGGTGAACTCGAGCCGGCAGCAGGCAAGCGCATTCAGGGGCAGACCGTCCACATCGGTTGGCTCAAGCAGGAACTCGACGATCTGCCGACCGACATGCGTGTACTCGACGCGGTCAAGGACGTAGCCGAGCGAATCACGCTGGGGGACAAGGAAGTATCAGCCGGTCAGCTGGCTGAGCGGCTGGGCTTCACACCGGCGCGTCAGCGCACCCCCGTCGGCGATCTGTCCGGTGGTGAGCGCCGCCGTCTGCAGTTGACGCGTGTCCTCATGGCCGAGCCCAACGTTCTGCTTCTCGACGAGCCCACCAACGATCTCGACATCGACACGCTTCAGCAACTCGAGGATCTGCTCGACGGCTGGGCGGGCACCATGGTGGTCATCTCGCACGACCGGTACCTGATCGAGCGCATCTGTGACACCACCTGGGCTCTCTTCGGTGATCGCAAGCTCACCAACCTGCCGGGTGGTATCGAGGACTACCTGCGTCGACGCGCAGCGATGGGGGACGGCGACAACCCGTCGGTGGCCTCGACGGCGAGTGGTGCGTCGAAGAGCAAGCAGGTCCGCGACGGTGCCGCGGATCGCGCTGCACGCAAGGAACTTTCGAAGCTCGAGCGATCCATTGCGAAGTTCGACGACCGCGAGAAGAAGCTGCACGCTTCCCTCGCCGACGCAGCCACCGACCCGGACAAGCTGCAGAAGCTCGGGGCTGAACTCAAGCAGGTCATCGCGGACAAGGAAGCCGCCGAGGAGCAGTGGATGGAGCTGTTCGCCGAGCTGGACGGCTAGGGGAATTTCGCTCCGAACTTCTTGAAGATTCGCTCTGGATCCACACTCTCCGGTGCTTGCTCGCGTAGCAGTGCGTCCAGCACGATCCCGTCCAGTGCTGCGACCAACTCCGTTGCATCGGACGATGTCATGCCGCGTTCGACCAAGATGTCGACAAACCGATCCCGACCACGCACCAGTTCCACTGCGAGGTCGGGATCGTGGAATGACGCGATGATCAGTTCGTAACGCGCCCGGGTGCGGCCGGATTCAGGCCCCAGCCACCGGGCCACTTGTTGCTTCGGCGTCTCGCCTGGGCGAGGAAGATCGCCGTCCAGAAGGTGTCGCACCACCTCGACTATCAGTCCACGTTGATTTGCGAAGTAGTGCCGTGCGCTGCCGTGTGGCACGCCTGCCTCGTCTTCGACGCCTCTCATCGACCAGGCTCGAAACCCAATCCGGCCCGTCTTTTTCGACATCCTGCTCGTGCTGTGTGTTGTTGCGATTGTGTGTTTTGCGGGGTATGTCTTCTATCGCGTGATATTGGACGACTAGGTGAATGTTGATGTACTTCAACAGGTCTCGAGTCTTCATGTTCCTGAAGTTGTCCGCTTTGTCTCTGGCTATCGAAAGTATGTTCGATTAAGATTTCGGTATGGACAGTCGGGATGCGTGGCAGCTGGATGGTGAGAGCCTCAAGTGTGAGGTTCTGGATCTGGTGCGTGTCCGGCACGAGTTGCAGTCGCGGATGGTGTTGCTGATCGTGGAGATGTTTTCCCGTGAGGTTCTCGGCGGGAAGGGTTTTCGGGCGATCGCCCAGTGGTTGCATGGTTCGACGAATTTGGAGATCGGTGAGTGCAGTCTGCTGGTCGGGTTGGCGCGGTTGTTGATGCTCGAACCTGTTGTGGGCGATGCGTTTCACCGGGGTGATGTGGATGCGTTGAAGGCGCGTCAGGTGGCGTCGTTTTGTCAGCATCCGCCGAAGAACATGACCCTGGCGGATGTGGACAAGGCCCGGGGGATTCTGCTCGGGTTGGCGTCGAAGAACATTGCCGATTGTGATGCGGTGCGGGCGGCGATCCGGCGGATCGAGAAGCAGTACGGCAAGCGTGAGGACGGTGTTCCGGTCGGCGAGGATTCCGAACGTAACGAGTTCTATGCCTCGAAAGGCTTGTACGGGCGGGTGTCTGTGAAGGGCGATCTGGATGCGGTCAACGGGGCACGGTTGATCACGCTGCTGTCGAGCCTGTCCGCTCCGACACCGGAGAAGGACGGTGTCAAGGACACCCGCACGCCTGCTTTACGACGGGCGGACGGGTTCTGCGAACTCCTGCGCCGGTATGAGCGGGCGGGGTTGGGTCCGATCGAAGGCGGAGTGAAACCACACATCACGGTGACCGCGTCGGCCAAGGACATGACGGACCTTAAAGTTCTGAAAGACCTCCTGCCGTCCACTGAGGAGTTGGGGTTCGCGTGGACGGATTGGGTGGGTCCGATCAGCCTCGACACTGCCCGGATGCTGGCGTGCGACTGCACCGTGACGCGGATCTTGTTGGATGAGAACGGTGTTCCGCTCGACTGCGGTAAGGAAGTAAGAACAGCGACGGTGCCGCAGCGGCGGGCGTTGGCGGTTCGGGATGGTGGGTGTGCGTTCCCGGGGTGTGGGACTCCGTCGGGGTGGTGCGATGCTCACCATATTGTTCACTGGAACGATGGTGGCCCAACGGATCTCGACAACCTGGTCTTGTTGTGCGGTCATCATCATCGGACGATGCATCACACGGAGTGGCGGGTCGAGATCGGCCCGGATCGGAAGACGGTGTTCTACCCGCCGATGTCGATCGATCCGCACCAGCATCCGATCGGCGGGAACAGTCCGCCCACCGCGGCGTGAATCGCGACAACTGAAGACGTGAGCGCCGGGGCACAAACATGCCCCGGTGCTCACGGCTGTCGACCGTCAGAACGTGAGCGTGAGCTTCCCGTTCTCGTCGCTGATATGAACGGTCCGCCCGATCGCCGCCGGGTTGTCACCGCGAAGCTGGGTCAGTTCGGCGGCATTCTCGGGACCGGTGTGACCGGCGACACGGCCGCCGTCCGGCGTTGTTGCAATCACGAACCCGATCTCAGGCTCCCCGGTGCGACCGTATTCGACAGAGGCAGTGACGATTTCTGCAGTGCCCTGGTAATCGGTGATCAGTTCCGGAGCTTCCGCGGTCAAAGCACGTGCGTCGGGGTCACCGACGTACCCGTCGGCATGAGCGGCGGCCGACAGCAGTACGCAGTGCTGGTATGTGAGGAATCCACCGTTGGCGTGGACGAGGGCAAGGTTCGCGCCGTCGCGAATTCGCCTGGTGACTTCAGCGACGGAATGCAGGGTGTAGCTGTTGAGCGGTCCGCCGAAGAACGAGTGACCTCCGGTGACGCTTGGGATCGCGGTATCGGGAAGTCCGAGTTCGCGGATCAACAGCTTGGGCACGATTGGGAAGCAGCTGTAGGCATCGACGATGTCGAGTGCGTCGGCGCCGACTCCGGCACCATCGAGTGTGCGATGTACGGCGTCATGCATCGCGGCCGAGCTGTCGAAGCTGTTGCGGCTGAGGATGTCCAACGGATCACTCGCACCAGCGCCGCCCCAGAGGTACACCAGTTTGCTTTCATCGATCCCGAACTCGCGGGCGGTCGACAACGAGCAGACGACAACGGCCGCAGCCTGATTGACGAAGGGCATGGCGTTGAGCATCAGTGGGTACGGCTCGGAGACCATCCGATTGCCAGGTCCGACGGTGCCGATCTCGTCTGCCGATCGGATCTCCGACGTCCAGGAGGCTGGATTCTTCGATGCCAGTTCCGAGAAGGCGGCGTACATCTTCGCGGACCAGGCGAGCGATTCGCGGGCGCCGTGGCCCTCGGAAGCACTGAAACAGTTCTCGAAGAGCGGGTAGACGCGCGTCGGCACGATGAAACCGGCGCGCTGCATTTCAGGGCTTCCCAGGTCGGCCGGATCGAATCCGGGAGGCCCACCGGGCGCAGCGGTCCACCCGATCGAGTCGGGAGCGACTCCGGACTTTCGCAGCGCGGTGCTGCTGGCGTGCGATTCGCCGCCCACGAGCAGAGCAGCCGAGGATTCACCGCGAGCGATGGCCGCGCCGATCCGATCGAGGAGTGCCGCCGGCCAGTGGCCACCGATCGGCGAGGTAGAGGTGACAGTGGGAGTCGCGCCTAATCGTGAGGCAAGCAGCCTGGGGAGATCGTCGTACGACCAGCTGACCGTCTTGATCGCGAACACGGAATCGATCTGTGTTCCCAGCTCAGCGCGTCCACTGTCGTTCAATGCGGCGACGGTGGCGTCGTGAATCAAGTCAAGAGGTTCGCGGTGCCCGTCGGCAGGATTCCAGCGCAGATCGCCGACGCCGACGATGACCGGGATTCGTGATGCGTCAACCATCATGTACCTCTCGTTGCCGACCCGTAGCCGGGAGTTGCAGTCACGATATCGGGGAGCCTGGTATGTGTAACTCTGGGGTCACAGTCAACAATTTTCGGGTTCCTATTTAGGTATGCCTAACGAAAGTCCTATACTCGTCTTCATGACAGCTGTGGCAGAGAGAATTTCGGTGCCCGTGGGGCCGCGTTCCATCGATCACCCCTACTCGATGACAACGGTGACTCTGAAGCTCTCTCATCAGCGGCAGTGGGCCCCGCATCGTCATCCTGAACATGAGCTGATCTGGGGAAACTCCGGTGGAATGCTCACGGTTGTCGCTGACGGCATCACCTGGGAGGTGCCGCCTTCGGCCGGACTGTGGCTGCCTGCCGGTGCGTTGCATGCCGTGAAGGCGGGCCCAGGTACCGAGTTCTTCTGCACGTACTTCCGGCCTGAGGCGCACGCCGCGCCGTCGGGTGTTCCGGGCTTGTTCGGTATCAGCGCTCTCCTGCGTGAGGTACTCCTGCACATGCATCGGCGGAACATGCCCGACGAGGCGCGCAGTCGCGCTGAGCGGGTGGCCTTCGACATGTTGCAGCCGCTCGAAGTTGCTGCGGTGGAGGTTCCGATGCCGACCGATCCGCGAGCGTTGTTCGTTGCCGAAGCGTTGGTCGCCAATCCGGCAGACCAGCGGTCGCTGTCCGAATGGGCGCTGACGGCCGGCGGTAGCGTCCGTACGCTGACGCGTGTGTTCGCTCAGGGTACGGGAATGACCTTTGCGCAGTGGAGAATTCAGGTTCGAGTCCGCGCAGCACTGACGTACCTGGCTGCTGGCGTGCCGGTTTCGGTTGTCAGTAGGCGGGTCGGATACGAAACTCCGAGTGCTTTTGTCGCAGTGTTCCGCCGGGTCACCGGCCGGACACCCGGCAGCATGATGAACAAGGGGAGCGTGGCTCCCGAATCGGTGCCGTATCTCCTGCACGCTTGAGTTGGGTTGCACCGGGCGGAAGTGCCCGGTGCAACCGTCGCGGTCAACGCCGCGGCGCGGACCACGCTTCCCACAGTTCCGCGTACCGACCCCCGAGGTTGACCAACTCGTCGTGAGAGCCGTGCTCGACGACGCGGCCGTCGTCCATCACCAGGATCTGATCGGCGTCGACGGCCTGTGAGAGTCGGTGTGCCACTGTGACAGCAGTGCGACCCCGGGTCAGAGCCAGAGCGGCATCGTCGAGGACCCTGGCTCCGGCGCTGCCCGCTTCGGCGGTCGCCTCGTCGAGAATCAGCAGCGGCGGATCCAGTAATTCGATTCTTGCCAACGCAAGTTGTTGTGCCTGTGTTGCGGTCAGCCGGTGTCCACCGTCCCCGACGACTGTCTCGAGTCCGTCCGGGAGCGCCCGCAGCCAATCGGAGGCGCCGACGGTATCGAGCGCTGCGATGATGTCGCTGTCGGTTGCCGACGGGTCGGCCAGCCGCAGATCCTCGGCCAACGTGCCGGCAAAGACGTGGACCTCCTGAGTCACGAGGGCCACCGCGCTCCGAGAGGTCGACGGTGGCAGTTCGTTCCGGGGCACCGTCCCGATCTTCACGACGCCTTCGGTCGGTTCGTAGGTCCCCGCGACCAGTTTTGCGACTGTCGATTTTCCGGCTCCGGTAGCGCCGACGAGTGCCGTGACGGTTCCTGCCGGAAGGGTGATGTCGATGCCTCGCAGAACAGGAGCGTCGCCGCTTCGGTACGAGAATGTGACGCGTTCCAAAGACGCCGAGCTGTCGACAGGTTCCTGCGGATCGGTCGGTGCGGATGGCACGGGCGCAAGGGTGACTCCGACCAGGCGAGCCAACGCGATTGTGCCTTCCTGTAATTCGTCGAACACGCTGAGAACCGCGCCCACCGGATCGAAGAGGCGGTGGAAGAACAGGGCTGCGGCGGTGGCGGCACCGATGCTGATCTGACCGTCCTTCACCAGCCAGAAGCCGGTGATCAGCACAGCGGACAGGCCGATGAACTCCGCGATGTTGAGCCGGCCGAAGAACCTGGTGCGTAGACGCGTGGTCAACAAGCTCAGGCGGACGGCGGCCATCGATCGAGATTCGATCTGTTCGAGATGCGGCTGGGCCAGGCGAAGCGATCCGACGGTGTCGGAGTTGCTCAGCGAGTCCAGGAGTTGTTGCGCACGTGCACCTTCTGCCTCCCGCTCCTCGCGGTAGACCGGTGCCGACCTCGAGAGGTACCAGCGCAGCGCCTGGATCTGGATGGGTGCGGCGATCACCGCGGCGACGGCGAATCGCCAATCGAGGCTACCCAATCCGATCAGCGTCAACACGATGGTCAGTGCCGCGGTGGCAAAAACCGGAAGTGCTTCGGATACGGCCCGAGTCACCAACCGCACGTCGCCGGTGATGCGGGAGACCAGGTCTCCGCGCCCGGCGCGTTCGACGTCGCTCTGCGGAAGGTCGAGAACCCGGACGACGACTTCTTCGCGAAGGTCGGCGACAACGCGTTCGCCGACGCCGGCGAGCAGGTAGTTGCTCACTCCGACGAGAAGGGACGAGGCAACCGCGATGCCGACCAACACGAGAGTCAGTGTGCCGATGCGAGAGACAGCGTCGCCGTCTCCGTCGGTCACGGCGTCGACCATGGCGCCGAGGACCAGCGGTGTGAGCAGACCGATCGCGGTCGCGGCGGTCAGGGTGACGACTGCTGCGATCGCGGAGATCCGGTGGGGTCCCATCAACCGAAGTGCCGCGCGGCGAGCTTGTTTCGGTGTTGCGGTGGGGAGTAGTTCGTTCACAGCTCGATCACCCGATCGCAGATATCGAGCAGCACGGGGCTGCTGGTCAGGAGTATTGTGGCGTGTGCCCCGCGTACCTCGGCGATCCCGCGAGCAATGCGCGCTTCGGTGACGGAGTCGACGGCAGTGGTGGGATCGTGCAGCACCAGGACGGGCGCTTCGCTCGCCAGTGCCCTCGCCAACGCGATGCGCTGACGCTGTCCGCCGGACAAAGAATTCCCTTGCTCGGTGACTCGGGTGGCGAGGCCGAGCGGCAGTGCCGAGATCACTTGATCTGCGGCGGCCGCGGCGATGGCCTCGTCGTTGCGGCGACCGATCGGTGCGAGGGAGTCGATGTTGTCGCCGACTGTGCCGATGAACAGTGCCGCGTCGTGCGGTGCTGCCAGAACGTGAGTGCGAAGTTCGTCGATGTGCAGCTCGTGAATGGCGTTGTCGCCGAGATGAATTGTTCCGCTCGAAGGCTCGATTCGACGCGCCAGTGCGTCGACCAACGCATCCGCCCATGCGGCATTCTCGGTGACGATGCCGATGATCTCGCCGCGTTTGACGTCGAGATCGACTGGTGACGCTCCGGCCAACACGACGTCGCGCAGCGTCAGGAACTCGGAGTGATTCAGGGGCACAGGTTCACCCGCGGGAGTCACAGCCTCGGTGGTCCCGAGAAGTGCTGCGACGCGGTTGGCGGAAGCACGCGCCCGTGCCAGGCCGGCGCCGAAGTAGATGATGTCGATCAACGGACCGCGAAGGAACTGTGCCAGACCAACCACGGCAACGAATTCACCGACCGAGATGCTCCCGGACGCTGCCATCCGTCCACCCACGTACGCGATGACAGCGAGGAAAGCGCCGGCGATCGCAACATTGGCGGCGGAGTACATCGCTTGGTATCTCTGTGCGCGAAGGGTTGCTTCCAACGAAGTCCGGCTGGCTCCCCGATACCGCTGCGCTGCAGCATCTCCGGCGCCGATGCCGGAGAGGATTCGGAGTCCGGAGAGCAGATCTGCGGCCAGGGCACCGGCCTTGGCGCCCTGCCATTGATCGGTCTCGGCTCGGCGTTCGAGCGGTCGACTGACCACCTGCATGAGAGCCAGCACCGGGGGCGTACCGAGAATGACGAGCAGGCCGAGTGGCACCGAGATCACCAGAAGCGAAATCGCGGCGGTCAGCACTCCGCAGGCGGCCGCAAGTTTTGTGCTCAGCGTGTGGGTGAATCCGGCCACCGAACCCGCGTCGGATGTTGCAATCGAGTAGACCTCGCCAGGCATGCGCCGCGGCGACATGCCGTGCGGATCGAGGCCTCGGCGCGCGATGTCCATCCGCAAGCGATGCGCACCGTGCTCGGTGACGGAATCGGAGATGCGTGCCGCGAAGCGCCAACTGAGCAACAAGCCGGTGAAGAGAATTCCGAGAACGAGGATCCACTTTCCGAGTGCGGCGGCATCGCTGGTCGCGACAGCACGGTCGATCACCGCACCGATCACCACCGGCACCAACGCTTCCGCGACCTGGTGGCCGGTGAAGCCGACGGACGCCGCCGCCAACTTGGCTCCGCGACCTTCGGAAGCGATCGCGCGTGTGATTACCTGGCGCGGCGTGATCGCCGGGCCGGTTGGGGGACCGTTTGTCTCGGCCGAAAGAAGTGGTGTCGAAGGCACTGGGTCCACGCTAGGGATCGTGGGCGGTAGTCAGAAGTCACACCGGTGCCAATACTTGTCGTGAACAGGCCATATGTATTGCGTTGGCCGAATTGCGATAGTAGTTGGCCCCGTTGCAGCGGAGAAGGCATCGACTCATCGACAACACTGCAATAAATTAAGGTCTACCTTACTTAGCGCGGGTTAACTATGTCCGGAAGTCGGATTTGATCCTCGTGTTCGGGTCCGGTTCATGTTCCATCGATGTTGGAGATTGTTGTGAGTCTTGTGTTCGGCGAGGTACTTCACAAGGAGTACGTGACCCCGGGAATGGTTCGTATCGTGTTCGGAGGGGAGGAACTGACCGCCTTCGAAACCACCGGTACCGGTGACGAATACCTGCGCCTCCACTTCCCGGTCCCGGCTACAGGCGAGTTCGTTCTACCGGCGGAAGATCCGGACGCACCGCGCGGTTGGCGGTACCCGGAGGGCGAGGAACCATCCCCGTGCCAGCCGTACACCGTGCGACGGTTCGATACCGAAACCAGCCGAATGACAATCGACTTCGTCGTTCACGAGGGCGGAATCGCCAGCGACTGGGCGCAGAAAGCCGAGATCGGTGACAAGTTGGCGATCGGCGAGTCTCGTGGCCTCTACGAGCCGCCGGCCGACGCACGCTGGCAGGTGTTCGTCGCCGACGCAACCGGACTCCCCGCACTCGGTCGTCTGATCGAACAGTTGCCGGCCGGCATGTCGGCCAAGGCGATCGTCGAGGTGGTGGACGAGTCTCACAAGCAGCAGATCACCTCGGACGCCGACGTCGAGTTCATCTGGCTGGTCGGCAGTGGCAACGGTGTTGCACCGTCGAAGCTGCCGGACGCGGTTCGCGCGATGAACCTGCCCACCGAACTCGGATACGTGTGGGTGGCAGGCGAGAGCACGATGCTCCGTGACATCCGCAAGTACCTTCGTCACGAACTGAAGTTGCCGGGTGAGCAGTACAAGGTCATCGGCTACTGGACGTACAAGGCCGAGGTCTGGAACGCGAAGTACGAGGCCCTCGACGAGAGTGTCCGCGCGGCACTCGATGCGGCCTGGGAATCGGACCGCGACGAGGAAGAGATTCGCGACGAGGTCGAGAAGACTCTAGAGAGCGCCGGCTTGTGACCGTTGGATTAGACAAGAGTGCCGTCGACCAGAGTGCGGCTGACGAGAGAGCCGTCGACAAACACACCGAAGAACTGATCGACGAGTCGCTGCAAGAGAAGCAGAAGCAACCGGACGGCCTGGTATCGACCAACTCTCGTCGTATGGCGGGTCTTCTGGTGTGCCTGGTGGTGCTTGCCGCCGTGCTCCTTCTGAGCATTGCGGTTGGATCGAAGACCATTCCGTTCGGGACCGTGATCGACGCGCTGGTGAACTACGACGACTCGAACGATCACGTGATCATCCGTGACCTGCGGCTGCCGCGTACTCTGCTCGGTCTGATAGTCGGCATGGCGCTCGGCGTGGCCGGTGGCCTCATCCAGGCGATGACACGAAATCCCTTGGCTGATCCCGGAATTCTCGGTGTCAATGCCGGAGCAGGCTTTGCGATGGTTGTTGCCGTCGCGGTCTTCGGCCTGACCAGCATCTGGTCGTACATCTGGTTCGCGTTCCTCGGAGCGGTGATAGCCACGGCGATCGTCTACACGCTGGGCTCGATCGGCCGAGGCGGTGCAACGCCCATTCGGCTGACACTGGCCGGTGTCGCCATCGGCTCCGTGCTCGGCGGCATCTCGTCCGGCATCACCTTGCTCAACCCGACCGCCTTCGACCAGATGCGCCAGTGGAATGCCGGCTCACTCAGCGGACGTTCGTTGGAAATCGTTCTGGCCGTTGCCCCCTTCATTCTCATCGGACTCTTCCTGGCGCTCGCGTTGGCGCGCCAACTCAACGCGGTGGCCTTGGGTGACGATCTGGCACGTTCGCTCGGTGCCAACATCACTCGTACTCGTATCCTCGGTGTCATCGCGGTGACCTTGCTGTGTGGCGCAGCGACAGCGGCGGCCGGGCCGATCGGATTCGTCGGTCTGATGGTTCCGCACGTCGCAAGATGGTTCGTCGGACCGGATCAGCGATGGATTCTCCCGTACACGTTGGTGTGCTCGCCGATTCTGCTTCTCTTCTCCGACGTCGTCGGCCGAATCGTGCTGCGCCCGGGTGAACTTCAGGTCGGCATCGTCACGGCATTCATCGGAGCTCCGGTGCTGATCATGCTGGTGCGTCGAAGCAAGGTGAGCGGTCTGTGAGCATTGATTTCGGGCGCCCCACCACGGTGGTGCGCTCACCCAAAGAAGGCTGGTCCGCGCGGATCGACGTCCGCACGGTCACGGTCTGCCTCATCCTCGTTGCGCTTGCACTGGCGATCGGTGTCATCGCCCTCGGTAGTGGTGACTACCAGGTGCCGATCGGGGACGTCCTCGGCGCACTGTTCGGCGAAGCGCCCGCGCGTATCCACATGGTCGTCGTGGAATGGCGTCTGCCCCGAGTTCTGTTGGCGCTGATGCTCGGTGCGGCACTCGGCATGAGCGGTGCGATCTTCCAATCGCTCACCAGGAACCCGTTGGGTAGCCCAGACATCATCGGCTTCAACTCCGGTGCGTACACGGGCGCTCTTGTGGTCATCCTCCTCATCGGTGGTACTTACTACGAGATCGCAGTCGGTGCTCTGGTGGGCGGAATCGCGACCGCAGCAGTGGTTTACCTCCTTGCGTACAAGCGTGGTGTGCAGGGATTTCGGTTGATCATCGTCGGTATCGCCATCAGTGCGATGTTGGGCTCGGTCAACACCTGGATGATTCTCAAGGCGAAGCTTGACGACGCCATGGCCGCCGCAGTGTGGGGTGCCGGTTCGTTGAACGGTCTCGGCTGGACTCAGGTGTGGCCGGTGGTCGTCGTGCTGGCCATCCTCGTTCCGCTGATCCTGGTGTTGGGCAGGCGGATGCAGATGCTCGAGATGGGCGACGACGCCGCCAAGGCACTCGGAGTCCGGGCCGAACCCACGCGGCTTTCCCTGGTTGTTCTGGGTGTCGCTCTGACGGCCATGGTGACAGCAGCGGCCGGACCGATCGGGTTCGTCTCGCTGGCGGCTCCGCAATTGGTGAGGCGATTGACCGGTAGTGCCGGAGTGACCCTGCTGCCGTCGGCAGCAATGGGTGGCGCGTTGTTGATGGTCAGCGACTGGGTGGCGCAGCGAGCTTTTGCACCGACACAGTTGCCGGTCGGCGTCGTCACGGTCTCCATCGGTGGCATCTATTTTGTATGGCTTCTCGCGCGAGAGGCCCGTAAGCAGTGATCGGTGAAGGAACGAGGAACAGCGTGAACGAGGCAAGTGCGGCGGGCGTCGTGGCTGAGAAGACGAATCGGCTTCGCGCCGAGGACGTCACGATCGGGTACGACAAGCGCGTCATCTCGGAGCACCTCGACGTCGAGATCCCCGACGGTGGCTTCACCGTCATCGTCGGTCCCAACGCCTGCGGCAAGTCGACACTTCTGCGTGCGTTGTCCCGGTTGCTCAAGCCGACCACCGGCAAGGTTCTTCTCGACGGCAAAGCGATCACGTCGTACCCGGCCAAGGAAGTTGCGAGGCGGCTCGGGCTTCTGCCGCAGACATCCATCGCCCCGGACGGTATCAAGGTCGCCGATCTGGTTGCGCGAGGACGTTATCCGCATCAGAAGCTGATCCGTCAGTGGTCGCGAGAGGACGAGGCCGCCGTCATCAAGGCGATGGAGGCAACCAAGGTCACGGATCTCTCTGCCAGGCCGGTCGACGAACTGTCCGGTGGTCAGCGCCAACGTGTCTGGGTCGCGATGGTTCTCGCGCAGCAGACTCCGTTGGTGCTGCTGGACGAGCCGACGACGTTCCTCGACATCGCCCATCAGATCGAGCTTCTGGAGTTGTGCCGCGATCTGAACGAGAACGACGGGCACACGCTGGTGGCTGTGCTTCACGATCTCAATCACGCGTGCCGCTACGGAACTCACATCATCGCGATGAAGGACGGCGCCGTGGTCGCCGAAGGCCCGCCCGCGGAGATCATCACCGAAGAACTGGTGCAGGAGGTGTTCGGCATGGCGTGCCACATCATCGACGATCCGGTTTCCCACACACCACTTGTCATTCCGCTGGGACGCGAGCGTCAGCGAAACATCGAAGGAGCAAAGGTATGACACTCGTCCTGGATACGCAGGTCACCGATTCGGAGTGGGCTCAGATCGTCGACCGCATTTCACGGCGCCGATTCTTCGGTAGCGCAGCCGGTGTGGCTGCAGCACTGGCGCTGAGTGCGTGTGGAACTTCCGATGCCGAGTCGGACTCGGCCAGTGACACTCTCCCGTACACGTGGGGCGAGTTCAGCGGCGACGTTCCGCGCGACCCCAGGCGCGTTGTGGTGCTGGACGGCCGCGTCGACCTCGAATTCGCGATGATGATGGACTACCCGATCGTCGGTTCGGGGAACTTCTGGTTCCCCGATGCCAAGGCAGGATTCCAGTTTCCCGGCCGTACCATCGAGGACGCGAGCTTCGTCAACGTAGCCGGCGATTTCTCCACCAATTTCGAGGCTCTGCTCGCTCTCGAACCCGATCTGATCGTGATCACTGCGATCGGCTACACGAGTGACTGGTACGGCACCGAGCGCTTGTCTTCGATCGCGCCGCTGTTGGTCGTCGGCGACGACGTCGAACCGATCGCCGGACACCCGGTCGACTGGCGAGGTGCGCTGATGGCGCAGGCGAGCCAACTCGACCGTGTGGCAATCGCCGAGGCTTCCATCGCGGAGTACGACGACAAGCTCGCGAGACTGCGACCCATGTTGCAGGAGAAGCTGGGCGGAAAGAAGATCGTGTTCGGCGTTCAGACGCCGACCGGATTCCTTGTGCATCAGCGGAATCTGCGGATCAGTGTTGCGATCGATGCCGGCCTGGACGTGCTTTTCCGTGACGACGACAATGCAGAGAACTCGTTCGAGTTGTCGTTCGAGCAACTCGACACCTTGGCTCCGGCGGATGTGATCATCGCCCAAGCGCGCGATCAGGAAGCACTCGACGCGATCAAGACGCAGCCGACGTGGCAGCGGTTGCCTGCAGTTCAAGCGGGCAACGTGTTGACCAGCGACGCGCGATACAACCAAGGATTTGCGCTCACCGCGGCCATCTTCCTCGACATTCTCGAGGAAGCGGCCGGGCGAATCACTGCTGGGCAGTAATTCAGGCGACGTTGCGGGCCTGGTCGAGTAGTTGTGCAACCTGCTCGAACCAGGCGCCGTAATTGGCGTAGGTGTTGGGACGCTTGTCGTCGAAGTCGATCACCTGGTTCGCGGTCACCGCGGGCAGCTTGACGAACACGGGTGATGCTGCGAATGCTTCTGCCGACTTCGCGAACTGGAACACGATGTCCGCCGGGTAATCCGGGACCTGCTCCCAGCTGAGGTCGGCCCAGCCTTTGTCGCCTCCCGGTCCGGTGAACTTCACGCCGAGTTCTTTCAGATAACCGAACTGGGCGAGCGCCGTTGTGCCTGCGTACAACTCGGAGCTGTCACCGTTCAGGGCGAGGACTTCGATGTCGTCGACCTTGCCCGCGGCAGTTCGGATTCGCTCTGCACCGGATTCGAATGCTTCCTTGCCCTCGCGTGCTTCGGCTGTGTCGGTGTTCCCGCCGAGAGCTTCGGCGAGTGAGGCGTATTCGCTCAACACGTCCGGTGTCGAGGCTCCGGAGAACTTGACGCCGACAAACGGTGCAACATTGTTGACGGTGTTGCCCATCGGCTCGTCCCACCAAGTCCATCGCGTCGGGTCGTCACTGTTGCCGTACCCGATGACGAGGTCGGGGTCCAGTGCCGCAAGTGATTCCGCGCTGAGTTCGCCTTCACGGCCGACGACCGTCATGGTCGACTCGTCGGCATGATCGGTGACGTCGGGATTGCCGACGCCGTAACCGAAGATGCCGACCGGCCGAATACCGTAGTCCCACAGCGCAGCAGCGGAATACGCGTCGACGACGATCCGCTCCGGGGCGTGATCGAGGGTGATCGTGTTTCCGTATCCCGTTGTGTAACTCCAGGACTGGTCGGCGGACCTGGTCTCGGTAGAAGGTGATGCGTCGCTACTTCCGCAACCGGTGAGCAGGAGTGCGGCGACGGCGGGTAGTGCGGCGAATCCGGCGAACCGGCGGGTGAGTTTCATGAAAACCTTCCGAACATGGCGAACTAAGCTAGGTAAGCCTAACCTGATGTTCCATTCGGGTGTTCTCCGGGTCAGGCGCCCTGCCACATCTGAAGCCATTCGCTCCAGGATGGGGGAGTGATCGACGGTTGAGGTGTTCCGCCACGAAGTCCGTCGAGCATGAAATCGAGATAACGCGTGTGTATTTCGGTGGCTCGATCGCCCTCGATCGGCAGAGTCGGCCGCAGATGCACTGTCATGAGCATGACGTCTGCAGCAGTGAAGCCGGGCGGGACTTCGCGAGCGTCGACGCAGACGTCGACCATGGATTGCAAGGCGGCCTCCAATTCTTCGGCGGCACGAGTGACTTCGGCGTGTTCAGGCAACCTGCCGCCGAGGACCGGAATGAGCGGTCCCACCGATTCGGTGAGATATCGCGAGAAGAACGTCTTCAATACGGCTTCATCGGTTTTCGCGGTGCTCACGCACTCTCGGGCAAGGGTGGCGAGGTGATCGATCGCCCAGACGCGCAGGGATTGCGCCAGTTCCTCCTTGCCTCGGTATCGGCGATAGATGCTGCCGACGCCCACTCCGGCCCGTGCGGCAATCGCCGATACCGGTGCATTCCAACCCTGTTCGGCAAAAATCTCGCGCGCTGCTCGCAGCACGGTGACGTCGTTGTCTGCGGCTTCTCGGGCGCGTCCGGGGAGGCTCGCATTCTCTTTCGCCATTCCCACAGGCTAGCAATGCGTGGTTTACTCAATCGGAACGGAGTGTTCCGTTCCGATTCGATTCATGATTGGAGGAAGGTGTCGATGACGACCTTGGCAGAGGCGCCCACGCGATCCGGGAGCCGGGTGATCGCAGCCCTGGCTGGAGCGGTACTCGTCTACTCGCTCATGCAGACCATGCTGGTACCGGCGTTGCCGGTGTTGGGTGAGCATTTCGACACGTCCGTGGCGGTGACCGGGTGGATTCTTACGTCCTATCTGTTGGCGGCCGCGGTGATGGCTCCGATCGTCGGGGCAATGGGTGACCGGTTCGGCGACAAGCGAGTTCTGGTGATCGTTCTGGTCATCTTTGCCCTCGCCACATTCGCCGCCGCGGCAGCGCCGAACATTGGGGTGCTGCTCGTCGTTCGGGCCGTCCAGGGAGTGAGTATGGCGAGCTTCCCGCTCGCGATGGCAGTGCTGCGGAGAACGGTAGTGGGCGCCGAGTTGTCTTCGGGGATAGGTTGGCTCGCTGGGACTTTGGGAATCGGTGCCGGAAGTGCACTGGTGATCGGCGGTGTCATTCTCGAGTATCTCAGTTGGCAGTGGTTGTTCGTGATCACCGGGATCTTGATCGTGCTCGCATTGGTCGCGGTGGTGGCCGTGGTTCCGGGTTCGCATCGCCGGCCGGGTATGCCGACGGACTGGGCCGGTGCCGGAGCACTGGCGTTCGGGTTGGTGAGCCTGCTCCTGGCGATCACCAAAGCCTCCGACTGGGGAGTTCTGTCGCTCGGATTCTGGGGTCTGGTTGTAATCGCGTTAGTTTCGTTCGCGACACTGATTGCCGTCGATTCCCGCCACGACGCGCCGATTGTCGACATGCGAGTCTTTCGGGACAAGCCGATGATGATCACCAGCGCACTCACTCTGGTGTTCGGATTCGTGCCGTACATCTTTTACCTCTGCCTGCCGCGGATCCTTCAGGCGCCGGACACGTCCACGTACGGAAGCGGATTCACTGTCGTGCAGACCGGGTTGGCGCTCTTGCCTGCCGCTGTACTCGTCTTTCTCGGCGGGCGTTTGACGCCGGCTCTCGCGCGGCGATACGGGCCGCGAGTACCGGCGGTGACAGCGCTGGCACTCATGGCGACGGGCGCGATCGGACTCGCAATCTGGCCGAGTTCGGTGGTTGCGATCGTGCTGTTCTTCTCCCTCGTCGGGTTGGGGAACGGCGTGGGGTTCGCGGTCTGTGCTCTGTTGGTTGCTTCGATCGTGCCGCCATCGGAGATGGCAGCGGCCAGTGGTGTCAACAGCGTGATCAGGACCGTGGGATCGGCGGTGGGTGCGCCGGTAACCACAGCAGTCCTGGCGATCGGTATTTCCGGTGATTCGTTCGGAGCGGCGTTCGTGATGGGCGCGGTCATCAGCGTTGTCGCGTGTCTGCCGGCGTTTGCACTTCCGGTGACGAGGGCTGCACAAACGGCTTGAGTTATTGTAGGCTCCCCTAATCGAGACAGTGTGTAACTAAAGCAGGGAGAGAAGGATGCGGCAGCAGTGGGGCGCACTGGACGAGTTCGCAGCACTCAACGCGCTCACACTTGGGGTCAAGCCCGATACGGTCTTTGCCACCCTGCAATCACAGGCGGCGAAGGAGATCTTGCAGAGCGAGGGCATAGAGGTCATCGACAAACCGACGTTCTTCGAGTCACCCGACGTCGAACAGATCGCAGCAGTCGATCCTGACAGAATCCTGCTCAGTGACGTCGGGTCGTTGACGTCGATCACGGCTCAGGCCAACGAGATTGCCCCGACGACGGTGCTCGCCTATGCGGCGCCGTGGCGCGAAGTTCTGAATACCGCGGCGACTGTTCTGGGTCGAGAGTCCGAAGCTCGCGAAATCGTGTCGAGGCTCGAGACCAAATTTGCCGAAGTATCCGGAACGGTCGAGGCGCAACCGCAGACGTTGTCCGTGCTGGTGGGATTCTCCGGCGGCATCTACACCGTCATCCCACAGTCGCCGATGTCCTCGATCATCGAGGAAGCCGGTTTCAGGCGTCCACAAGCCGAACTCGACGCGAAGATCGGACCGAACACAGGTGTTGCCACGTCTTCGGTGTCGGGCGAGGAGGTCGGGCAGCACGCGGCGGACGCGATGGTCGTGACCTCGGGAAACATCTACGACGGCGCACTGGTACACGCAAATCCGTTGTTCAACGAGATCCCTGCGGTGCAGGCCGGGCGCACGGCAGACGTCAGCGGCGAACTCTGGTTCGGCAGTTATCCCTTCGCGGTCTACTGGATCCTCGAAGACCTCGAGGCACTTGCCGATCGCACACTCACCGGCGCGGAGCTCCAAGGACGCATCGCATCCGACGCCGACGCAGTTACCCGATGGAAGGCGTTCTCGAAATGACGACGACACAGGCCACGAAAGCAGACATTTCATCTGAAGAGGCCGACGTATCACAAGGAGCGGCGGCCGAAGCCTCGCAAGCCAAAGCTGAAGCGGCGGAGCACAAGAGCGCGCTTCGCGAACTCCTTGCTCCAGTGCGCACGCGGACCACCATCGCGATGGTGATGCAGGTGATCGCCGCGGTCGCCGCCATCGTGCCGTACGTGGCCATCGCCGAACTGGGTAAGACGCTGATCGTGGGCGGTGACGTCGACTCGTCCCGTGTCTGGACGATCGTGTGGGTGGTCGTCTTCGGTCTGGGTATGCGTGCGTTCTTCGGAGGCGGTGCGTTGATCGTGACGCACTTCGCCGATGTGAATCTGCAGGCGGTGCTGCGGCGTCGAATCGCAGCGACTCTCGGTCGACTTCCCTTGGGCTGGTTCACCTCCCACTCATCCGGAACCGTGCGCAAAGCCGCGCAGAACGACATCTCCGATCTCCATTACCTGGTTGCGCACAGCGCCGTCGAGACCACCGGAGCCATCGCAGTGCCGCTCGTCGGACTCGGCTACGTGATCTCGATCGACTGGCGTCTGGGATTGGTCGCGATTGCCACGCTCCCGATCTACATGATCGCCTACGCGATGATGACCAAGGACATGGCCGTCAAGATGAGCCGGATGAATGAGGGCATCGCGGCCATCAGCAACACCATCGTCGAGTTCGTCACCGGTATCGCAGTGGTCAAGACCTTCGGTCAGGACAAGCAGTCACACTCCCGGTACCGCGACGCCGCCAAGGCATTTGCACTCTCGTACGAGGGCTGGGTTCGCCCGATGCTCCGGACCGAGGCGCTGGCCTCGATTGCATTGAGCGCACCGGTAGTGCTGGTGGTCAACCTTGGCCTCGGCTCGTGGTTCGTCCACTCCGGATGGGTGTCACCCATCGATGTGCTGACCAGTTCTCTTGTCGCGATGGTGATTCCGGTGTCGGTGACGACCATCGGTTTCGGTATGCAGGCTCGCCGAGAGGCAGCCGCCGCTGCGGCGCGACTGATTGCGCTGTTCTCGACCGAGGCGCTGCCGGAAACCGATCATCCGAAAAGTCCCGCGGGGAATGAAGTTCGATTCTCCGGAGTTTCTTTCGCCTACGACGACGGCGCCGACGTTCTGACCGACATCGATCTGACGCTGCCGGAGGGCACGGTGACGGCGTTGGTCGGACCTTCGGGTTCGGGTAAGTCGACGCTGGCAACGCTGGTTCCGAGGTTCCACGACGTGCGTGCCGGATCCGTGGCCATCGGTGGTGCCGACGTCAGGGACGTGGCGACCGACGAGCTGTACCGCCACGTCGGATTCGTTCTGCAGGACGTGCAGCTGGTCGAAGCGACCGTGCTCGACAACATTCGGCTTGCCCGACCGCAGGCGACTTCGGCCGAGGTGAAGGCCGCTGCCGCAGCCGCGCAGATCGACACCCGAATCGAAGCGCTCCCGAGAGGCTACGACTCCGTAGTCGGGGTCGACGCCAGATTCTCGGGTGGTGAAGCCCAAAGAGTCTCCATAGCGCGTGCGATTCTCGCGGACACTCCTGTTCTCGTGCTCGACGAAGCAACCGCTTTCGCCGATCCGGAGTCCGAAGCCGATATCCAGGAGGCGTTGTCGCGCTTGACGATCGGCCGCACCGTGCTGGTGATCGCGCACCGGTTGGCTTCGATCGTGAGCGCCGATCAGATCGTGGTTCTCGACGCCGGACGGATCGTGGAGAAGGGCACGCACGATCAGCTTGTGGCGAGTGGTTCAACCTATGCCCGGATGTGGGCGAGTCACAGTCGGGCCGACTCGATTGAACACAGTCGGGCCGACTCGATTGAACACAGTCGGGCCGACAGCATCGCTGGTATGTCTGACGCAGCAGGAAAGGCCAACTCATGATTCGCGACCTCTTCCGGATACTCGGCCCGCAGAATCAGGGCCGTTATCGCGAGTTCCTGGTGTGGGCAGTGTTGTACGGCGTGATGCAAGGTTTGGCAGTGGCGCTACTGGTCCCGGCGGTGCAGGCACTGTTCGATCAGGACTGGGGCAGTTTCCTTCGGTGGCTCGCAGCTATGGCCGTGTGCGCTGGGATCAGTTCGATTGCGCATTACCTGCAGGCGATGAAGGGATTCGAGTCGGCCCTCACGCTGCTGAGGACTATGCATCTGCGCCTGGGAGATCATCTCGTCACTCTGCCGCTCGGCTGGTTCGGCGCCGGCCGTCTCGGCCAGGTATCGCAGGTTGCCAGCAAGGGCACCATCTCGGTGATGGGGGCGGCTGCGCACCTGATGACACCGATCATCTCCGGAATTGCCAGCCCGGCAACCATTGTCGTGTGCATGCTGTTCTTCGACTGGCGGCTCGGGCTGGCACTGATGGTCAGCGTTCCGATTCTGTTCGCGGCAGCCAGATTTGCCTCGACGATGACTGCCAAGGCCGACGATCGGGCACATGCCGCAGCCGTCGAATCGAACAATCGAGTGCTCGAATACGCTCGTTGCCAACCGGTCCTGCGTGCTTTCGGACGCACACACGGGGTGTACGAACCGCTCGACGACGCGATCGAAGCGCAACACACTGCGGGTCGTTCACAACTGTGGTTCGTGGTGATCGGGTCCGTGGTCAACGGGATCGCCCTGCAATTCGTCTTCTCTGCCGTGATCATCCTGGGTGCATTCCTCGCGCTCGGCGGCGACATCGACCCTGTCACGTTGATCGCGCTACTCGGCCTGACCGCACGGTTCATCCAACCGCTGGGTGAGATCGGCGAGTTCGGCGGTGCAATCAGAATGGCACGCAACGAAATCCGTCGGATGTCCGAGATCCTCGAAGTGGAACCACTGGTAGAACCCGATACCAGCGGGCAGCCGACGGGGGAGACGGCCGTGCAGTTCGACGCCGTCGACTTCGGCTACGCGGACGGTGGGCAGGTGCTGCGGGACATCTCCTTCGAGGTGCCGCGGAAGTCGCTGACGGCGTTGGTCGGTCCGTCAGGGTCTGGCAAAACCACCGTCACTCGGCTGATCTCGCGCTTCTACGACGTCGACTCGGGGGTGGTACGTGTCGGCGGCGTCGATGTGCGGGACCTCACGAGTGCCGATCTGATGTCGCAGTTGTCCTTGGTTTTCCAGGACGTGTACCTCTTCGACGACACGTTGATCGCGAACATCCGCCTCGGTCGCCCCGAAGCCACGGACGATGAGGTCTTCGACGTGGCTCGGATCGCGGGCGTCGCGGAAATCGTCGAGCGACTTCCGCGGGGTTGGGACACCCGCGTCGGTGAGGGCGGGACGGCACTGTCCGGTGGAGAGCGGCAGCGGGTCTCCATTGCGCGCGCACTCCTCAAACGCGCGCCTATCGTTCTGCTCGACGAGGCGACGGCCGCGCTCGATCCCGAGAACGAGGCCCATGTACAGCGTGCGATGCAGGAACTCGCCAGTGAAAGCACACTGCTCGTGATCGCTCACAAACTGTCTACCGTCGTGGCCGCAGACCAGATCATCGTGCTCGGTGACGACGGATCGATCGTCGAAGTGGGAACCCACGAAGTTCTGCTCGCAGCCGGTGGGAACTACGCCGCGTTCTGGAACCAGCGCCACCGTGCGTCGGGATGGCGGTTGGTAGCGGGCTGAGCAGGTGGCAGGCTGAGCAGAATGCAAACCGGAAAGAAGACGGGGCGGCCGCCGACGTTGTCGACAGTGGACATCGTCGAGGCCGCCCTGGCTGGTGATCTGAGTGAATTGACCATGCCGAGTGTGGCAAAACGTCTGGGCGTCAGCCATTCTGCACTTTATCGCTACTTCGCGGACCGTGAAGCGCTGCTGCGGGCTTGTGCGGATCACGTTGTGCGTCAGACTGTATGGCCGGACACGGATCGTCCGTGGCGTGAGTTTCTGACGGATTTGTGCGACGTTCTGTGGTCCTCGTTCGAGCGCTATCCAGGTCTAGCCCAGGTCGGTCTCGCAGTTCCGGGCACGCCACCGGCGATAATCGAGATCGTGGAGAAACTGGTCGGTTCGTTGACTGCGCAGGGTTTCACACCACATGACGCGGTCCTGGCCGTGGACTTCATCTCCGAGGTGACCATGACGCAGTTCGCAATGATGGCGGCGATGGACAAGACCGTGAGCTCCGCGGATTCGCGTTCTGCGCGCCAGGCGTATCAGGAGAGTTGGAATGCGTCGGAGTCGTTGGTCGAGGGGATCGGCGACGAATCGACGTGGCACGGGCGAGGTTGGTTGGACGAGAAGATCACGATCATGCTCGACGGCCTGGAAAAGCGTGTTATCGGCTGACATTTCTACTAGCTTTGAGAGTAATGCCCGTTTCGGCGTGATACAGGCTAATGTGCACACATAGGACGGGTGGTTGCTGCACCGGGAGGCGGGGATCATGGATCTCGAAGCGATTGTTCTCATCCAAAGACTCAAGTACCGATACGCACGCGCCTTGGACACCAAATCGTGGGTCGAATTTGCCGACACTCTGACCGTCGACGCCACCGCGATCTACGGAGAACAACTCAGTTTCGATTCCCGAGATTCGTTCGTCTCCTTCCTCGAGAACACCCTCGGATCACACGTCATCACCGAACATCAGTGCGGGCAACCCGAGATCGACGTCGATGGAGACACCGCAACCGGGATCTGGTGCCTCGCGGACACTGTGGTGATCCCCGAAGACGGCATGCTTCTTCGCGGATCGGCCTTCTATCACGACAGATACACCCGCTGCAGCGACGGTGAATGGCGAATCTCCCACACGAGCTACGAGCGGACCTGGGAATCGGTGGTGGCGCTCGCCGACATGCCGAGTTTCCGATTGACGTCCAACAAGTGGGCGCTGCTGCAGCAACCGTCGTTCGGCGACTCGGTAGTTCGCAACGTCTCCTGAGGCCGCCCGCGATTAGAGTCGGCTCATGGTTGATGCAGATTTTTCGCTGCCTGACGTACGGACGTGGATTCGCGGTATCCCCGCACTGACCGGAACTCCGCCGCCCGCGCCTGAACATTTTCCGGAAAAGCCGGGAGAGCTGTTCCTCGACTGGCTCCGTGCGGCCGTGGCCTTCGGCGTCGTCGAGCCACACGTGTGTGCGCTCGCGACCGTCGACAGTGACGGTATGCCCGATTCCCGCTTCCTCATCCTCAAGGACGTGACCGAGGGTGGGTTCTGGTTTTCGGGTTCAGCTGCTTCGCCGAAAGGCATTGAGCTGAAAGAAAATCCGCGAGCATCGCTCGCCTTCTACTGGCGTGAGACGGGCCAGCAGGTCCGGATTCGCGGGTTGGTTCGCGAGGGCGACGACGCACTTCGAAGCCGAGACTTCGTCGAACGCTCCGTCACTGCGAGGGCGGTGGCGACGGCAAGTAAGCAGAGCGAGGTGCTCGAAGACTTAGGGGCGTACGACACATCGGTGGCCGCTGCGGAAGCAAGAATCAGTGACGACCCGGGGTTCGTGTCGAAGGACTGGCGTGCGTGGTGCCTCGAGCCGGAGTCTGTCGAGTTCTGGCAGGAAGACTCCGGGCGTCGGCATCAGCGATGGTTGTACCGGCGCGGCTCGGACCGAGCATGGACGCGAGCAGTGCTGTGGCCCTGAACAGCTGGGTCGAGCTCAGCTGGCGCTGATCTCCGGCGATACGAGGTTGACGACGATCGACTGTCCACCGAGCTTGGCGTGGATTTCGGGATGTTCGAACCCCGAGGACAACAGGTAGCTGCCGAGCATCGTGAGCAACTCGTCCAGATCCATCGTGGGATCGGAGGAATGCGTGCTCGAGGGTGAGGTCTGATTCGCGATGAGTTCGGTGTGGGTGAGTCGACCGGCCACTCGAACGGCGGCTACGCCCATCGCGTCGCGCCGTACGACGGTGCGACTCCGAGTCTCGAGTGTCCTCGATGATTCGCGTGTTGAAGCTGGCACTGAAAGGTCCTCTCCGCTGCTGTGTGCGGCCGTGGTTCGGGCAGGAAGCGGAAACGTGAATGCATCCGATTGCTTGGGTGCGGTCGACAGAAAATCCGCTGTGGCGGTGGCGCTGCTGGAACCGTTGCTGGTGGAAAGGTTGCTCGCAGAACCGTTACCCGTGGGAAGGTTGCTCGCAGAACCATTACTCGCGGAACTACTGGCTCTCGATCCGTTGCCGGAACCGTTGGGGCCCGTTATTCCGTGAGAATTCTTGTCTTCCATTGTTCGCTCCTGATGCCCGTAAACAGACCGCTGGTTTGCTTAATCGACGCAAACATACCAGGAGTCTGTTTACTGTTACACCCCTTGTGGAGTTCGGCGTTGAATGCGCAGCCACATCGCGAAGCCCCACAGAACGAAGAATGCATAGACCAGATAGAGGATCGCCGACGGGTAGTACCCGGCCCGGAATAGAAGGGGAACGCCGACAGCGTCGACGCCGATCCAGATGAGCCAGAACTCGGTCCAGCCGCGTGCCATCCCGTACGTCGCGAGGATCGAGCCGGTGAAGATCCAGGCCTCCGCCCACGCTCCGTACGAGCCGAGAAGGTCGAATATCCAGGCGAAAGCGATTGTGCCGCTTGCCATGACGGCGATCATGGCGACTCGCTCGCGAGTTGTCGCCCAGTGGGGCAGGACTGCGCGACCGGAGTCACGTGCCCCACGTCGCCACTGGGTCCACCCGTAGACGCTGACGGTGATGAACAACAACTGACGGCCGGCCTGGCCGTAGAGATTGAGCTCTTGCGGCGTGTGGAAAAGTGCGCCCATGAAGACCGTGAACAACAAGGCATTTCCGGCTATACCGACAGGCCACGCCCATACCGAGCGTCGCGCGCCCGCGATCGCGGAGCCTATTCCGAACGCGTTTCCGATGATCTCTCGCCAGAGAATCGTGGCGCTGCCGATGTGCAGTTCAGCGTCGAACAGCGCCTCGATCAGGCTCATCAGTCCGCAGCAGCGACGAGGGGTTCGAGCGTCAGATCCGGGAGTTCCTTCTGGATGTACTGCAGGCGCCACTTGTCACTGACAAGGGCGAGCAGGACACCGTCGGATCGGGTGAAGACCTCCACACCGCGCTGACGGTTCAGTTCGACCTCGGACGCGGCGTCGGTACGGCGGGCCAATGCGTAGCCGAGTGGTTCCATCTTGGCCTCGACGTTGAACTCGGCCTTCATGCGCGCTGCGACGACCTCGAACTGCATCGGGCCGACAGCAGCCATGACGGGGGAGGCGTCGCCGCGGATGTCGTTGCGGAGAATCTGGACGACGCCCTCGGAATCGAGTTGATCGACTGCACGGCGGAACTGCTTGTACTTGCCGGCGCTTTCGGCGCGCAGGATCGAGAAGTGTTCCGGCGCGAACGACGGGATCGGCGGGAACTCAACCTTCTTCTCGGTGTACAGCGTGTGGCCGGGTGCGAGTGCGGTGGCGTTGACGAGGCCGACGACGTCGCCGGGGAACGCGGATTCGACGGTGGAACGTTCACGGCCGAATACCGTCTGCGCGTACTTGGTCGTGAAGGGCTTGCCGGTTTGAGCGTGTGTGACAACCATGCCGCGCTCGAACACGCCGGAGACGATGCGCATGAACGCCAGACGGTCACGGTGCGCGGTGTCCATACCGGCCTGCACCTTGAAGACGACCGCACTGAACGGATCGGTGACCTCGCGCGGCTTGCCGCTGAGGTCTTCGCGGCCCCGCGGCGGCGGCGCCAATTCGACGAGAGTGTCGAGGATCTGGCGGACACCGAAGTTGAGCATCGCGGACGCGAAGATCACCGGGGACGTCTGACCGGCGAGGAACATCTCCTGATCGTGGTCCTGGCCGGTAGCGGAGAGCAGTTCACTCTCCTCGGCCGCGGTCTCCCACTCGGAGCCTTCCTTGGCGAGCGCCGCGTCGGCGTCCATGACCTCTTCGGGGGCGATCTTCGCGCCGCCTGCGGTACGGGTGAAGCGGACGTACTCGCGAGCCTCACCGTCTTCGCCGCGCCGCAACAGTCCTCGGAAGTCGCCGGCGATGCCGACGGGCCAGTACAGGGGAGTGGGCGTGAGGCCGATGCGTTCGCTGATCTCGTCGAGCAGTTCGAGAGGAGTCTGGCCGGGACGGTCCCACTTGTTGATGACCGTGATGACCGGAATGCCGCGGTGACGGCACACCTGGAACAACTTGAGCGTCTGCGGTTCGAGGCCCTTGGCAGCGTCGATGAGCATGACGGCTGCGTCGACGGCGGTCAGGACGCGGTACGTGTCCTCGGAGAAGTCGGAGTGACCGGGGGTGTCGACGAGGTTGATGACGTTGATCTGCTCGTCCGGGGTCTCGGACGAGTGGTAGTTGAACTGCAGTGCGGTGGAACTGACGGAAATGCCGCGGGCCTTCTCCATCTCCATCCAGTCCGAGACCGTCGACTTGCGTCCGGCCTTGCCGTGGACGGCACCAGCCTCGGAGATCTTCTTCGCGTGCAGTGCCAGCGCTTCGGTGAGTGTCGACTTACCGGCGTCAGGATGCGAGATGACGGCGAAGGTGCGGCGACGCTCCGCCTCGGCGGACAAGCCCTTGGTCGTCGTCGTGACCGCGACCGACCCGCTCTCGGTTGAATCGGGGCCTTCGGTGTCGGACTGGACAGTCGAGTCGGAAGGGACGGTCGAGTCGGACGGGGTAGTCAACGAAGAACCTCTCGAAGTGGGCGTCGGTGCCGGCGACGTGCCGGTGCGCGGACAGGTGGAGAGTGCGGCAGCACAACAGAGAAAGGATACTCGCAGACCACGAGGCAGTAGCCACTGCGGCGTAACACTCGGCGAACGATCGCTGATTATCAATGTATGTGTGTGTTCGAACACACAGCCATTTGTGTCCTGCGAAGAGTTGCACTGAATCGAAGAGTGACACTGACCGAGGAGTTGCGTTGAGCAAGTTCACCGAAGAGATGTACGCGACCGCCGCAGTCACCGACCGCGGCCTGGTGACGGGAGAGCCCGACAACGCTTTCCGTCAGACCTGGGGCGACATCCACCAGGAAGCTCGGCGCATGGCCGGTGGCCTGGCCGAGGTCGGCATCGATCGCGGCGTCGCGATCGGCATTCTCGCCGGACAGCCCGTCGACATCGCACCTGCCTGCCAGGCGACGTGGATGCGCGGTGCGTCGGTGACGATGCTGCATCAGCCGACCCCCCGAACGGATCTGGGCGTCTGGGCTCAGGACACCGAGACGGTGATCGACATGATCTCCGCAAAAGCCGTCATTCTGGGTGCACCATTCGACGCGGCCAAGCCGCTCCTCGAAGAGCGTGGCATCACCGTCGTGACGGTGGACGAGCTTCGTGGCGGAACGTCGATCGATCCCGTGGAGACGGCCGAATCGGATATCGCACTCCAACAGTTGACGTCAGGTTCCACCGGTTCGCCCAAGGCCGTGCAGATCACGCACGAGAACTTCTACACAAATGCGTACGCGATGATCAACCGCATCAAGTTCTCCATCGAGGACGACGTGATGGTGAGCTGGCTTCCGCTCTTCCACGACATGGGCATGGTCGGCTTCCTGACGGTTCCGATGCAGGTGGGCGCCGAGGTCATCAGCATCACGCCGATGGATTTCCTGCGCACCCCGGTGCTGTGGGCGGAACTCATGGGCAAGTACGGCGGAACTGTCACCGCCGCACCGAACTTCGCGTACTCGCTCTTGGCTCGTCGACTCGCACAGGCAGAAGACGGGGCAGTCGACCTGTCCAGCGTCCGATACATGTGGAACGGCGCCGAACCGGTGGATCCCGACACGATGGATGCCCTCGCCGAGGCCGGTGCGCGTTTCGGTTTGAACCCGACCGCGCTCGCTCCCGTGTACGGAATGGCGGAAACCACGCTCGCCGTGTCGATTCCGGATCCCGATCAAGGTCAGGTCCTCGACTACGTCGATCCCGACTTCCTCGAGTCGATGTCTCGGGCGGTGCCGTCCAATCGCCCCAACGCTCGTGCCCTCGCCACACTCGGAAAGATGGTGCCTGACCTCGAGGGACGCATCGTCGACCGCGACGGCCAGGTGCTTCCGGCCCGCGGCGTCGGAATCATCGAGGTTCGCGGCAAGGCAGTGACCCCTGGTTACGTCACGGTGGAAGGTCACAAGCCGGCGCAGGACTCCGACGGTTGGCTCGACACCGGTGACGTCGGGTACTTCACCGAAGAAGGACTGGTCGTGGTGTGCGGGCGAGTCAAAGACGTCATCATCATGGGCGGCCGGAACGTGTACCCCACAGACATCGAACGGGCGGCCGGAAGCGTTGCCGGTGTGCGCCCGGGAAATGCCGTCGCAATCCGTCTCGATGCCGGCCAGAAGCGTGAGAGCTTTGCGGTCGCCGTCGAGACCAACGCTTTCGAAGATCCGGAAGAGGTCAAGCGCATCGAGCGCGAAGTGGTCCACGCCGTGGTTGCCGACGTCGGTGTCCGACCTCGCGCCGTTGCGGTTCTGGGCCCCGGCAGTATTCCGAAGACGTCGTCGGGAAAGCTCCGCCGCGCCAATTCGGCTGCCCTGCTGGGTAACTGACTGTCAGTGCAAGCGGTTCTGTGCGGCTTCGAGCCCGAGTTCGAGCAGTAGCTCCACTGCATCCGCAGCTTCTTCGCACACGAGATCGAGTTCTTTTCGCTCCGTGGACGAGAACGGCTTGAGAACGTAGTCCGCCGGGTCCATGCGGCCCGGCGGGCGACCGATCCCGACGCGCGTGCGCAGGTAGTCCTTGGTGGTCAACGAACTCGAAATGGACCGCAGACCGTTGTGTCCGCCTTCGCCGCCGCCGAGTTTGAGTCTGATGGTCCCGAAATCGAGATCCAGTTCGTCGTGGACGACGATGATGTTCGCGGCATCGACCGAGAAGAATCGCGCGAGACCGGCGACCGCGCCACCCGAGAGATTCATGTACGAGCGTGGTTTTCCGAGAATCACGCGTCGGCCGGCGAGGCGACCTTCGACGATTTCGGCGCCACTCTTCTTGTGTACGTTGAACTTTCCGCCCATACGCCCGGCAAGGGTGCCGGCGACCATGAAGCCGACGTTGTGTCGGGTCTTCTCGTACTGCGGGCCGGGATTACCCAGGCCGATGACGAGGGCGGTATCTGTGCTCAACGGACGCTACTTTCTGGCTTGTTTTTCCTGCTACGCACGAACGGCGCGTCACTCCGAATCGGAATGACGCGCCGCGCGCAGTGAGTTCTGTTGGAACCGAGAGGATCAGGCCTCTTCTGCAGCCTCGTCGGCGGCGGGAGCTTCTGCGCCCTCTTCGAGGTCAGCCTCGGTCGGTGCAGCAACGACGTTGACGATCAGGGTGTCGGCGTCAGCCTGCAGGACGGAGCCGGCGGGCAGTTCGAGCTGGCTTGCCAGGATCTGGGTGCCGATTTCGAGGCCCTCGACCGAGACCTCGATCTGCTCGGGGATGTGGAGGGCGTCTGCCTCGATGGAGATGGTCGATGCATCCTGCGCGACCATGGTGCCTGCAGCAGCGTCACCGACGACTACGACGTGAACGTCGATGGTGACCTTCTCGCCCTTCTTGATGACGAGGAGGTCAGCGTGCTCGATGTAGCTGCGGATGGGGTGCACGACGACCGACTTGGTCAGTGCAACCTGCTCCGTGCCCTCGATGTCGAGGGTGAGGATGGCGTTGGTGCCCTGTGCGCGGAGGATGCGAGCGAAGTCGCGAGCCGGCACGTTGAGGTGGCGGGGATCCTCGCCGTGGCCGTACAGAACCGTGGGGACCTGGCCGTCGCGACGTGCGCGGCGAGCTGCGCCCTTGCCGAATTCGGTGCGGACGACGGCGACGAGGTTGTTTTCTTCAGACATGATGAAACGGCTCCTACAACTCACGGGGTTCGTGCTCGGTTTACTGACGTGTGGTTTTGCCTGCGGCAAGGCGGACAGGCGCGCACACGGCCAGGAGCGAAACGCTCGAGCTGAGCCGTAGCCGCGTCGATCACGGTAAACCTGCAACGTGTGGAACTGCTGCGATTCACCCTCGCCGAGACAACTTTGGATACGTTACCGGAGTTTGCTCCCCGCCGCTAATCGCAGGTGGTGGGGACCTGGCCGTGTGGACGTGGTTCGCGTCACATCGAAAGCGGTAGCCTGACGGAGTGACCACCGTGGGGAGCGCTCCCGAAGGCAGTCGGCTCGGTGCCGTCGTGCCGGGTACCGACCTGTCGCAACATGCGCGCCTTCTGAGCCGGGTGCACGACGCAGTTCTCTCGGGGCAGGAACCACCGGCGCAGCCGCGGACCGTCGTGGCGCGATCGTGGTCGCGGGTGGCTGCGGGTGGGCTCGCGCCCGATCATTGCGGCGCGTCCGCTGTCGCCGATTTCTCCGAGTTGGAGTCGAGGCGTTCGCGTACCGCGCTGCGCAGCGTTCTGCCCGAACTGAGAACCACGCTCACCGAGGTCGCCGAGGACGCAGGCTTCATCGTGGTCGTTGCCGACGCCGACGGTGTCCTGCTCTGGCGCGAAGGGGCGAAGACCGTCAAACGTGCGGCGGACGCACTCGGGTTCGCCGAAGGCGCGCGCTGGTCGGAGCAGTCGGTGGGTACCAACGCGATCGGTACCGCGCTGATCGAAGATTCTGCGGTGCAACTCTTCTCGGCCGAGCACTATGCGCCGACGCATCACAATTGGTCATGTACCGGCTCACCTGTGCACGACCCCCGGACAGGCGAGATCCTGGGTGTGGTGGACATCAGCGGGTCCGCAGCCTCGGTGCATCCCACCACTGTCGCGCTGGTTCGCACCGCGGTTCGCCTCGCGGAGGCGACGCTGTGGCGCGAGCATGCAGCTCAGCTCGATCGCCTGCGCTCGTGGGCGGCGCCGTTGTTCGCGGCGGGCACGGGTCCGGCATTGGTGGTCGACGAGTTCGGCTGGGTGGCCGGCGCCAGTGGGATTGCCGCACCTGACCGCGTGGCGGCACCCAGTGCGGGCAAGCCCGTCGTCGTGCCAGGTCTTGGGATGTGTCTGCCTGAGCCGCTCGGTGACGGCTGGCTGTTGCGCACCGGCGTCGGCGGGCCGGTGATCGAGCTCGAGCTGTCCCTCGGTGCATCGCCGCAGGTGACGGTGCGTGGTGATGCAAACTGGACGCGCGCGCTTTCGCCGCGTCACGCTCAGATCTTGCGTGCGCTGGCAGCTGTGGGATCGGCTGGCGTGGATGCCGCAGGCCTGAGCGAAGTGCTCTTCGGTGATCGCGAGCATGTGGTGGCAGTGCGCGCCGAGGTGTCCAGATTGAGGAAACACCTCGGCGCGGTTCTGCAGACTCAGCCGTACCGCTTTGCCGACGGCGTGCGGGTTGTGGTGACCTAGCGCGCTGCGCTGATTCCGGCACGACGTCCGAAGAAGCTGCCGTCGCCGAGACTGGTTCCGCTGGCGTAACCACCTGCGCAGACACCGGACGTGCAACGGCCTGCCGCGAACAGTCCGGGGATCGGCGCACCCGAGACGTGCAGAACCTCGGAATCGACGGTTGTCTTCAATCCTCCCAGCGTGAATCCGCCTGTGCGGCCACGTAGATCGATTGCCGCGAACGGGCCGACGATCGGCTTGACCCACTCGGACTTCTTGCCGAGCACCGGGTCGGACCCTTCAGCCGCGTGACGGTTGTAGAGGTCGACGGTCGATTGCAGCGATCCGGCGGGAAGCCCCATCTCGGCTTCGAGTTCCTCGACGGTTTCCGCCACCCAGGTCGGCTGCCCCCGCAACTGCGCACTGGACGATTCGGCATTCATGCCTTCCTCGTACGCAGCTTCGTCGATCACGAGGAATGCCTGGTTGTCCTGCTGGAACAAGGTTGCCTGCCCGATGCGGCCCGGGTAGGTGTCTTCGGGGATGTATCGCTGACCACGGCCGTTGACAAGAATCCCGCGCACCATCAACTGTGGGTCGCAGAAGAACGCGACCTCGGTGGCGTCCATGTGTGCGGTGTCGGCGCCCAGGGCCTGACCGATCTGGATTGCGCGGCCGTCGTGCGCCTCGATGGAGGCCGCCGGGTGACCGAAGATACGCGGTGCGTTCGAGCGCACCATCTCGTTGTTGTACGCGAAACTGCCCATCGCAAGCACGACGCCTTTGCGGGCACGAATCGCGACGTCCTTGCCGTAGCGCTTGGCGACAACTCCCACGACCCGATCGCCGTCGACCACCAAAGTCTGGACACGCAGATCGTATTCTGCACGGACACCGAGCTTTTCGGCCGTCTCGACGAGTGGCTTCATCAGCATGTAGCCGCCGCCCTGCTCGCCGGTCTTCTTCTCGCTCATCTGCGGGACGTGTCCGCGGGGCGCGGGATCGACGAGCGCGTTGAACGGTGCGGCGTTCTCGCCGCCCGAGTACATGAGGCCGTCGTCGTACGGCGGTTCCCAGCCGGGCTGACCCCAGAACGATTCCTTGAACGGGACCCCGGCGTCGACGAGCCAGTTGTAGTGATCGACGCTGCCCTCGCAGTACGCGTCGATCTTCGTGTCGTCGGTTCCGGGGCCGAGCGCTGCCTTCATGAACGTCTTCATGTTCTCGACCGAGTCCTCGAACCCACACGCCTTCTGCAACGGCGTTCCACCGCCCAGGTAGATGAATCCACCAGCCAGTGACGCGGCTCCGCCCCAACCGCCCGTCCGCTCCAGGACGAGCACCTCGGCGCCGGCACGCGCTGCTTCGATCGCAGCGGTGACGCCGGCGATGCCGTATCCCGCGACGACGACGTCGGCCTCGTAGTCCCAGGTGGTGATGTCTGCAGCGGAGATCGGTCTGACGGTCGGGTCGGCCATGCGAAGCGTCCTTTCGGAAGACGAAACTACTGATCACCACACAGTTGCAGTTTCGACTTCCGCGGATCAGGCGTGGTCCCGGTCAACGGGAGGTTTGTAATCTCCTGACCGCGCCAAGGAATGCGTCCAGGTCCGCTTCGTCGACGAAGTAGTGCGGCGATGCGCGAACCACGGCGTCGAGCCCGCGTGCATCCATGTCGAGGAGCGTGGACCCGCGACCGCTGACGGTGACGGTGATGTTCTGTGCTGCAAGCTGATCCCGCACGAGGTGCTCGGAAAAACCTTCGACGGTGAAGGAAACGATGCCGCTCAGCTGGGTTCCTCGATCGTGGACGTCGACTCCGGGAATCGATGCCAGCCCTTGCCGCAGCGCGACTGCTCTGGATTCGATCTGTGCCCACACCGTGTCGGTGCCGATCGAGAGCAGATAATCGGCGGCGACGCCAAGACCCAGGCGCGCAGCGACACTCGTCTCCCAGAGTTCGAATCGTGTTGCGTCCGGTGCGGGGACGAAGCTGTTCTCGCTCGTCCATTCCGCTCCGTGCAGGTCCATCGCAGCGGGTTCGAGCGCGTCGACGAGTCCGGGGCGGACGTACAGGAATCCGGTTCCGCGTGGCCCGCGGAGCCACTTGCGGCCGGTGGCGCTGAGGGCGTCGATGCCGAGTTCGGTGACGTCGATGGGCAACTGGCCGAAGGACTGGCACGCGTCGAGCAGAACGAGAGAGCCATGGGCTCTGGCCAATTCGACGACCTCGCGGACGGGGTTGATCAGGCCGCCGTTGGTGGGGACGTGGACGACGGAGACGAGGCGAACCCGATCGTCGAGCATGTTCTCGAGTGCGTCGAGGTCGATGCGTCCGTACTGATCGCTCGGGATGATCTCGACGTGGGCGCCGGTCGAACGCGCCCGCCCCAGCGCGGCGATGGCGTTGCTCGCGTATTCGACTCCGCTGATGAGGATTCGATCACCAGGTCCGAGCGAAACCGAGGCGAAGAAGTCGTTCCACGCGCGGGTCGCGCTGTCCGTCAACGCGATATCGGTTGCCTGAGCGCCGATGACCCGGGCCAGCGAATGCGGAACAGCAGCCAGGGCGCCGCTCTGACGAGCAGCTGCGACGTATCCGCCGACGTCGGCTTCACGTCGCAGGTGCTCGATCATCGTGGTCAGCACCGGCTCGGGCGGGAGCGAGGATCCCGCGCTGTCGAGGAACACCTTGTCGAGGCATCCGGGAGTGTCGCGGCGGATCGTGTCGAGATCGAACATGGCACCTTCCGTTCATGTCGGTGTGGTTCAAACTACCTGTGAACGAAGCTGTCCCGATGGAGCGAAGGCTGGGCACGGCCGATGCCGTGGTGATCGGCCTCGGCGCGATGATCGGCGCCGGAGTCTTCGTGGTGTTCGCGCCCGCTGCCGCAGTAGCCGGTACCGGGTTGCTTGTGGGCCTGGCGATTGCAGCGTTCATCGCATTCTGCAACGCGACGTCGTCGGCGCAGCTTGCGGCCAGATACCCCACGTCAGGTGGGACCTACGTCTACGGACGTGAGCAGCTCGGACCCTGGTGGGGGTTTGCCGCAGGCTGGTCGTTCGTGATCGGGAAGACCGCGAGTTGCGCGGCAATGGCCCTGACTTTCGCGACGTATGTTGCGCCTACCGCCTGGCGTGTTCCCGTCGCGGTATTGGTGGTGGCGGCGCTGGTTGCAGTCAACTACCGCGGAGTGACGCGGACGGCGCACATGGCCAGGGTGATCGTCGCTGTGTCGGCGACAGCACTGTGCGTAGCGCTGCTGGTTGCCGTCGTCGGTCCTGGTGCAGTGCGCGAGCTCCCGGATCTCGCGTTCGGGTCGTGGTACGGAATCCTGCAATCGGCGGGGCTGCTGTTCTTCGCCTTCGCCGGCTACGCCAGGATCGCGACGCTGGGGGAGGAAGTGCGCGATCCGCGCCGCACGATTCCGCGGGCGATCCTGATTGCTCTCACCGTCGCCGTCATCCTCTATGCACTGGTAGCAGTGGTGCTGTTGGTGACGTTAGGACCTGATCGGCTGGCGAACTCGGCACGGCCCTTGGCCGATGCAGTGGGCGCGACCGGGTGGAACTGGGCAGTTCCCGTAGTGGTGATCGGTGCCGCGGCGGCGTCGGCGGGGGCGCTGCTGGCTCTGATCGCGGGGGTGAGCCGTACGGCGATGGCGATGGCACGCGAGCGTGATCTGCCGGTTGCCCTGTCAGCCGTCCACCCACGGTTCGAGGTACCTCACCATGCGGAACTTGTGGTCGGTGCTGTCGTGATCGTTTTGGTGTCGACAACCGATCTTCGTGGGGTGATCGGCTTTTCGTCGTTCGGAGTGCTGCTCTACTACCTCGTCGCGAACGTGAGTGCGTACAGCCAGCGCGGGGTGGACCGGATGTATCCGAAGTGGCTGCAAGCGGTCGGCGCGGCTGGTTGTGTCGTTCTGGTGGTCACACTTCCGTGGATTGCGGTTGTTTCGGGGGTAGGTGTTGTTCTGGCCGGTTGTGGGTACCGGTGGATACGACTGAAGAAATTCAACGACACGTAACACCACAAAGGGTGCATCTCGGACGTTGGCGTTCTATCGTCGGTAGCGACCGCGAAGACCGCCCGAAGGGGAAGTCGAATGGTGACAGCAGCGTTGACAGCAGCACAGACCACGCAGGTGGATTCGCGTCCTGCGGCCGAGGCCTACGTCGGTGGTGTGTGCTTCAAACAGGGGCCACCCCGCTTGGTAGGAGCTGAGCTCGAGTGGCTGACCAGCCACGTTCCCGGTGGAGAGAGGCCGTCAGCCGCGACTCTGGCAAGGGCACTCGGGCGACATGCACCCACCAGTATCGACCCGGATTCACCGGCGGCACCGCTTCCGCGTGGCAGCCTCGTCACCGTAGAACCTGGCGGACAAATAGAACTCTCCTCAGCGCCGCGCACGTCCGCTCGCGAACTGTGTGACTGCCTCGACGACGACCGTCGTACTCTCGAAACACTCCTCGCGCCGTACTCCATCGAAATCAGTTCGGCGGCGGCCGACGTCGCCCGCCCACCTTCCCGGATTCTCCGGCTGCCGCGTTATTGCGCAATGGAATCCCGCTTCGCCGGGATAGGACCGTACGGCACCTTGATGATGTGCAATACCGCGGCAGTACAGATCAGTATCGATGCCGGCGGCAGCCCGGAGTCCATCGCCCAGCGTTGGCGGCTCCTCGGGGACATGGGCCCGGCTCTCATCGCAGCGTTTGCGTGTTCTCCACGCTTGCAAGGGGTTCCGAAGGGAGATTGGGCGTCCCAACGCATGCGGACGTGGCTCGAACTCGATTCCTGGCGAACGGTCGCAGTCCCGGAAGTGCAGGACTACGCCGGCTGGGCGCTCGATGTTCCGCTGATGTGTGTGCGAAACGAGGGTGACGATTGGACGGCTCCGCGGGGTGCCACTTTCGGAGACTGGATAGACGGCGCTGTGGATGCCGAGATCGGACGCCGACCCGTCTGGGCAGACTTGGACTATCACCTGTCCACGCTGTTCCCGCCGGTTCGCGCCGTCGGGCATCTGGAGGTTCGCTACATCGATGCGCAGCCGGGAGATCTGTGGCGAGTACCGGTAGCAGCGATCGACGCGTTGCTGTCCGGGCCTGCCGTGATGAGGGAGGCCAGTGATGCTGCAGCATCTACGGCCGGGCGGTGGCGAGACGCGGCGGAGTACGGATTGGACGATGTCGAACTGCGTTCGGCTGCAACCTCTCTGATGTCGCTCGCCGCGTCGTACGCGCCAGAGCCGCAGTTCGTTCGTCTTCTCGATGCCGCAGCCGAACGGTGTTGTCGCGCAATCGTGCCCGGTGAGAGCGACACATGACGGGGGAGATCACCAAGGAAGCGGTCGAGGCCGTACTTCTGCGAGCGCGTGAGCGGTCGACGCTGCTCACCGACTGCGTCGACGATACCGAATTGATCGCTCAGCATTCCCCGTTGATGAGTCCACTCGTGTGGGACCTGGCGCACATCGGTAATCAAGAGGAACTCTGGTTGGTGCGTGATGTCGGTGGCCGCGATCCGGTGCGTAGCGACATAGACGAGCTGTACGACGCTTTCAAGCATTCGAGATCGTCGAGACCCACACTTCCCCTGCTCAACCCGGCCGAGGCGCGCGAATACGTACGTACGGTCCGGGGGAAGGTCTGGGATGTGCTCGAAGCCAGCACGTTCGGTCGTACAGAACTCGACGTGGACGGTTTTGCCTTCGGGATGATCGCGCAGCACGAGCAGCAACACGCCGAGACCATGCTCGCAACCCACCAATTGCGTTCGGGGCCCACGGCACTCGTTGCGACTCCCGCTCCGCAAGCGGCCCGCATGCCGGAACTCGACGAGGTCACCATCGCGGCCGGCCCCTTCGTCATGGGGACCGACGACGAACCGTGGGCACTCGACAACGAGCGCACTGTGCATCAGGTCTATCTCACCGACTTCGCGATCGACAGATTCCCGGTCACGAACGGGCAGTTCGTCGAATTCATCGAGGACGGCGGGTATTCCCGACCGGAACTGTGGTCTCGCGACGGTTGGCGGCATCGCGTCGACGCGAAACTGCGTGCACCCCTGTTCTGGGAACACGACAGTTCGGGTTGGTGGCACGAGACTTTCGGCGTCGAGGCTCCGGTTCCGCCGGACAAGCCGGTCGTGCATGTGAGCTACTACGAGGCCGAGGCCTACGCCAGCTGGGCAGGCAAACGGCTTCCCACCGAGGCGGAATGGGAAAAGGCCGCGCGCTGGGATCCGGAATCCGGAAGATCACGACGGTTCCCCTGGGGGGACGTCTCCGCAGACGAGAATCTCGCCAATCTCGGTCAACGCCATCTCGGCCCCGCCGGCGTCGGCTCGTACCCAGCAGGGGCGTCAGCAGCGGGTGTCGAGCAGTTGATCGGCGACGTATGGGAGTGGACGTCTTCGGGTTTCCATCCGTATCCGGGTTTCCGGGCTTTCCCGTATCGGGAGTACTCGGAGGTATTCTTCGGCGGCGACTACAAGGTGTTGCGAGGGGGATCGTTCGGGACCGACAGTGTTGCCTGTCGTGGGACGTTCCGTAACTGGGACCATCCGATCAGGCGCCAGATCTTCTCGGGTTTTCGTTGCGCCAGAACGATTTCGGGTAGACCCTGACATGTGTCGGCACCTCGGGTATCTCGGGCCGCCACGTTCGGTTCGTGAACTCATCCACGACGGCGAGAACTCACTGATGCGACAGTCGTGGGCACCTCGCGAGATGCGTGGCGGCGGGACCATCAATGCCGACGGATTCGGTGCGGTGTGGTGGAACGGTGGAAGGCAGGGACGGTACCGCAGTATCTCGCCGATCTGGTCGGACCCGACAGTCGACGAGACGTTGTCCCACATAGGTTCCGGAGCCGTCCTCGCCGCCGTGCGTTCCGCGACGGAGGGGATGGCCGTCGAGATCGGTGCCTGCGCACCGTTCGTCGACGGAACCTACGCCTTCAGTCACAACGGAGCCGTATCCGGTTGGCCTGGATCACTTGCCGACTTGGCGGCAGAAGTTCCGGCCGTCGAACTGCTGAAGATGCCCGCCCCGACGGATGCTGCCTTGTTGTGGACAGTGCTTCGGCATCGGTTGAAGTCGAAGCCCGCGGAGGTCGCCGTGACGAGCCTCGTTCACGATGTGGCTGCGGCGGCGCCGGATTCACGATTGAACCTCCTGTTCGGCGACGGGCAGGAACTGTGGGCCACGGCGTGGGGCCACACGTTGTACACGCGGGTCGACGAGTCGCGGGCCCTGATCGTTTCCGAACCGTTCGATCGATCCCCGGACTGGGAGCAGGTGCCGGACCGGCACATCGTCTGCGCGCGTCCCGGCCATGTGATCATCACCCCGATCCCGATGGGAGAAAAATGAAAACCCCTACGCTCGAGGTTTATCTGACACCGGCCGAATCGGTCGACGCACTGCGAGCCGAGGCCAGGGAGGGGCTCAGCGCAACGCCGAAGTGGCTCTCGCCCAAATGGTTCTACGACGCGCGTGGAAGTGAACTGTTCGAGGAGATCACGGCCTTACCCGAGTATTACCCCACCCGTACCGAACGCGGCCTGCTCACGCAGTACGCCGACGAGATCGCGGCGTTGACCGAACCCGAGATCCTGATCGAACTGGGTTCAGGTTCCTCGGAGAAGACGCGGTTACTCCTCGACGCGATGACGGCTCGCGGAACTCTGCGAACGTATGTACCGCAGGATGTTTCGGTGACGGCCCTCGAAGGCGCGGCGCAGCAAGTCGGTGCCGAGTTTCCCGGAATCGACGTGCTCGGAGTGGTCAGCGACTTCACCGGTTCGCTGCATCATTTGCCCGGTGGTGGACGGCGCGCGGTCGCTTTTCTCGGCGGAACTCTCGGTAATCTCGTTCCCGCAGAACGAGCCGAGTTCCTCTCGGGAATCGCAGCGGTGCTCGCTCCGGGGGAGAACCTGATCCTGGGGGTGGGATTGGTGATCGATCCGGCGGTTCTCGTGCCCGCCTACGACGACGCTGCCGGCGTGACTGCGCAGTTCAACCTCAACGTTCTCGCGGTCCTGAACAAGCAACTGGGAGCGAACTTTCCCTTGGAAGACTTCCGTCACGTCGCGCTCTGGGATGCCGAGAACCAGTGGATCGAAATGCGGTTGGAAGCACTTCGTGAACTCTCGGTGCATATCGACGACCTGGATCTGGAGATCACCTTCGCAGCGGGCGAGCAGCTGCGCACCGAGATCTCGGCGAAGTTCACCGAGGACGGGATTGCCGCGGAGCTCGCATCCGCGGGCTTTGGGGTGCGGAAGGTGTGGACGGATCAGGATCAGCGCTTCGCGCTGTTGTGCGCGCAGCGGGCGTGAGCGTTCACTAATCGACTCGAAACGCGGGTTTCCGCGTCTGGGAACGACTTCTGTGCGCTCGGTTCCGGCAGCGCAGACCGATTTGTCTGTTTATAGTGAGGCGCAGAACGGTTTCCGACCCGAGGAGAACGCGTGCGTCATCCGAAGCTCGCCGCATTGACCGTGGCCCTGACTGCAGTACTGGTGATGCCGGTAACGCAGAGCGTGGCTCAACCCTTCCCCTTCGACCCCGGCAGTTTCGGCAACGGCAGTACCGGATCGCTGGGCGGTGACGACCCGGACATTCCCATAGAGAACACCCTCCCGCAGCTGTCGGTCACCACACTCGTCGACGGACTCGATCACCCCTGGGACGTCGTGGCAGCCCCGGACGGCGCGATCCTGACCGGGGAACGGTCCGGCGGATTCTTCGTTCGCCGAAGCGACAACACGACAGGTCCAGTCTCTGCTGACCTTTCGGATCTCTACGCTCAGTCCGAAACCGGGCTCATGGGCATCGCGCTTGCTCGCGACTTCGCTCAGTCGCGCACCCTGTACACCTGCCAGGGATTCAGCGCTGGGGGAGTCACGGACGTTCGAGTGATCTCGTGGACCGTCGACGCCGGATGGACCGCCCTCACTCGAACCGGAACCGTATTGCCAGGAATCCCGGTCTCGTCCGGGCGTCACGGGGGTTGCCGAATTCTGGCGGCCCAGGACGGAACGCTGTTCGTCGGGACGGGTGACACCGCGACGCCGAGCGTTCCGCAGGATCCGAATTCGCTGGGCGGCAAGGTCTTGCACATCAACGCCGACGGATCTCCAGCAGCGGGGAATCCGAATGCAGGCAGCCCCGTCTACACGCTCGGGCATCGCAACGTCCAAGGCTTGGCCGTGCAACCTGGAACCGGCCGGGTCTACTCGGTTGAACAGGGCACAAGCGTCGACGACGAAGTCAACCTGCTTACCCCCGGCGGAAATTACGGCTACCGCCCGGATCGGCTTCCCGGAACGTACGACGAATCCGTGCCGATGACCGATCCCGTGCGAGTGCCGGGAGCAATTGCGGCGGTGTGGCGTTCGGGTAGCTCCACGTTGGCTACCGCCAGCGCTGCCTTCACGGGCGGAGCGGCGTGGGGCGCCTGGGACGGTGCACTCGTGATGGGTGGTCTCAAGAGCAAGGAACTGATTTTCCTCCGCCTCAGTGCCGACGGACGCTCGGTCGACGCGCAGACCTTCGGATTGGTGAACCAGTTCGGGCGCTTGCGCTCAGTGACTCCGACGCCGGACGGCTCGCTCCTGGTGACGACCGACAACGGAGCAGGCGACAAGGTGCTGCGGGTGACGCCAACGCCCTGATCTTCAATACCAGGCGATGACCCGGCACGGACCACCCGAACCACCCGCATGCGTCGGCGCTCCCACCATCACCGTGGCGCCGACGGCCGGAAGTGCGGACAGGTTCGCGAGGGCTTCGACTGCGTACTTTCCTGAGCCCAAAGCGCTTCGGTGAGCCCCGTGGGTGGTGCTTCGGCCCGCGTCGATGCTGAGGGTGTCAGAACCCACGGCCACTATGTCGCGCTCGCGGACGAGAAAGTCGATCGCTTCGGGGGCGAATCCCGGAGTGTGTTGCACGCCGAGTGCATCTCGATTCGTGAAGGAACCACCGGCACCGGCCCGAGTATCCCAACCCGAGTTCATCGCAACCAGGCTGCGAGGAGAGATCGTCCCGTGGACGGCTTCCCAATCGAGGATGTCCTGGAGGGTGAGCAACGAGTCAGGGTCGACGGCGGCTCGGGCGCTGATATCGACGACCGCAATCGGTACGACGAGGTCGGCGACCGGAATCTTCTCGACGGTGATTCCGTCCGCACTGGCGTGCGCGGGCGCGTCGATGTGCGTACCGGTGTGTTCCTCGAGGCGGAGTTCGTTGAGGTAGAAGTTTCCGCCGAAGCCAGCGGACCCGAGCGAGCCCATGGACCCGCCGGCGTCGGCGATCTTCGCCAGGTTCCGCATCTCGAACGAGCGCGCGCCCGGCCACACCGGGAAATCCGGCGTCAGTACATGGGTCAGATCGACGATGGTCCGACCCGATGGCGCTGCCGACGCAGTGGGCTGCACCGCGCCGGCCACGACGGTCGCACCGAGCGCAGTAGTGCCGAGCGCCGCGAACATCGATCGTCGGCTGACTTTCCTGCCCTCTCGTCCGATCGATTCGTAGACCTCCGACAACACCTTCGGCGAGCACATCAGAACCTCCAGATCACTGGGATCAACACCGTCGCAACTACCAGGAACCACAACAACATCGGGAGTCCGAGCTTCCAGTAGTCGCCGAACTTGTATCCGCCAGGTCCCATCACCATCATGTTCGCGGGAGTGGCGACGGGCGTCAGGAAGGAGGCTGCGGCAGCGACAGTCACCGTCATCAGAAGGGGCAGCACCGAGATATCGAGTTCGCTGGCGACCGAGATGGCGATCGGCGTGATGATCAGCGCGGTCGCGGTGTTGCTGATCAGCTGACCCAGCGTCGCCGTCACGACGAAGAGTCCGGCGACGACGACATACGGGCTTGCACCACCGACGACGTCGACGAAGGCATGAGCGAGTTTCTCGGCTGCGCCGGTCTGCTGGATCGCGGTCGAGAGCGGGATCATTCCGCCGACGAGAATCAACGTGGTCCACGAGATGGACCGATGCGCTTGCTCCACGCTGATCACTCGTAACAAAACCATCGCACACGCCGCGAGGAGTCCGGCTATCGCCGACGGCACCAATCCGAAGGTCAGCAACACGACCATCGCCGCGACGACGACGAGGGCGATGACCGCGCGAGTTCCCAACGGCGCTGCCTGCTTACGGATCTGACCAGGTGCGTCGACCACGAGGACATTCGGATCGACCGCGGTGTGGGTGTCGAGATCGTCCCAGCTGCCTTGCAGGAGGAGCGTGTCACCTGCCGCCAACTTGACGCCCTTCGGGCCGCAGTCCTCACCGGCACGCTGGACCGCGAGGATCACCAGATCGCCACTGTCGGTCACCATGCCGGGAAAGGCCCTGTCGCCGATCATTTCCGAGCGCGGCGGGATTATCACTTCGACCACACCGTCGTGCTTGGTGATCAAGGGCTCTGCGGACGGCGCATCCTTGCCCATCAACTGATACTGCTTCGCGAGGGTCTTGGCGTGCCGGCTCAGGTCAGGCGACATCGACGTCCCCGCACGATGGGGGAGGACGTGAGGACCGAGAAGTACGGCGATCGCGATCGTTCCCAAAACGAGCGGCGCACCGACCAAGGTGAAACTGAAGAACCCGAAAGCACCGGCCCCGGATTCCTCGGCGGCTTCGGAAACGATGATGTTGACCGGTGTTCCGGTCAAGGTGAGCATCGAACCGGCATGGGCGGCAAATGCCAACGGCAGAAGCAGTTGTGACGTCGACTTACCGAGACGCACTGCCAAGACGACCACCATCGGCACCAGCGCGGCTACGGCTCCGTTGACGCTGATCAATGCGGTCAACGCGGCAACCAGCAACATGATCGCACTCAAGAGGCGGACACGGGATTCGCCGACTTTCGCCAGTAGTTTCTCGCCCGCCCACGTGGTGACACCGGTGGCGTCGAGGGCTTCGCTGACGACGAAGAGCGCGGCGATGAACACCACCGTGGGATCGCCGAATCCGGCAAGCGTCTGCTCCATCGTGATGACACCGGTGGCGTAGAGCGCCAGGGCAGTGCCGATCGCGATGATGCCGACCGGGATTCGGCCGATCACGAACAGCGCCACGACCAGTGCAAGCACGACAAAGGTGATGGTGATGTCATTCACGATTCGTAAAGGTACCTGCTCATACAGAACGGCCCCGTCTCGCAAGGGAGACGGGGCCGTGGGACGGACGCGAAGGAATTAGTTGGAGGCGGCGATGCGAGCCTTCTCGAGAGCGGCCAGCGTGCGAAGAACCGTGGCCTTCTGCTTGTTGAGATCGCTCAGTCGCGCGCGCGCCGGCAACCCTTGTGCGAGTTCGGCGACCTTGATCTGCTCGTCGATCGAACCGAGCTGATCGAGAAGCCCTAGGACGCGAGCCTGGAGCGTGTCGATGTCCACGGTGTCCGTCTTGACCGGAGCGGCAACGCGCGTCGCTGTGCCCGTGCTGGCGGGGCGGGAAGCCCGTGCGGGTGACGTGTCGGCGACAACCGTTGCGGCACGGGGCCGAATTGCCTTGCGAACGGCGGCCGCATCGGGAAGGACGTCCATGCGGATTTCGTTCAGAACTCGGCGAGCCTCGCGAGCGTTGACGCGGTACTCGCGTTCTTCGTCGTCGTCGGACTGCAGCGTGCCGCCGAGCGGGCGCAGACCGTACATACCGAGGAAGCGCTTCGCGTCGTCGATGATGCCTTCGTTTTCACGACATTTTCCACAGCGGGGTTCGTTGCGGAACATGTCCACGGTGTTGTCGTCTCCGCACCAGACACAAGATCCTGGGCGCCACCGCCGGATCGTCGGAACTGATGAATTCAGGGAATGAGATTCGGGCCGGGATTCCAGGGTTTGCGCGTCGATCACGACGAGCCACACTAGGCGAAGATTGCGGCGCGGTGAACACCGCCCCAACATCGACCTGGGTTTCTGGTCGTGGGCGTGATCAAGATCATGCTGAATGCCGTATTCGGTGGTATTCGTGTGTCCCACAGGTGGTTTCATGATGACCGGGTGGTCTGTTTCTGTGGTGTTCACGAAGACGACGACGGGCGCGTACCAGTGACCGTGAAGTCACAGGTACGCGCCCGTAGAGCAGCGTGAGACTAGGCGCTGCCGTTGAACAGCGAAGTCACAGAACCGTTCTCGAAAACTTCCTTGATGGTGCGAGCCAGCAGCGGTGCGATGGACAGCACCGTCAGCGTCGGGAACTTCTTCGACTCGTCGATCGGAAGTGTATTGGTGACAACAACTTCCTTTGCGCCACACGTCGACAGACGCTCGGCAGCAGGGTCGGAGAGGACGCCGTGGGTTGCCGCGATGACGACGTCACCCGCTCCGGCCTCCTTGAGTACCTTGACCGCGCCGGCGATGGTTCCGCCGGTGTCGATCATGTCGTCGATCAGGATGCAGGTGCGACCTTCGACATCACCGACCACGCGGTTGGACTTGACCTGGTTGGGTACCAAGGGATCGCGCGTCTTGTGAATGAACGCCAGCGGCGCTCCGCCGAGCGAGTCGGCCCATTTCTCGGCGACACGAACGCGGCCCGAGTCGGGGGAGACCACCGTGATGTTCTCGAGGTTGTAGCCCGCGCGAATATGGTTGGCCAACTGGCTGTGTGCGTGCATGTGATCGACGGGGCCGTCGAAAAAGCCCTGGATCTGATCGGTATGCAGGTCGACCGTGATGATGCGATCGGCGCCGGCGGTCTTGAGCAGGTCAGCGATCAGGCGAGCGGAGATCGGCTCGCGTCCGCGGTGCTTCTTGTCCTGGCGGGCGTACGGGTAGAACGGAAGAACGGCAGTGATGCGCTTTGCCGATCCACGCTTGAGAGCGTCGATCATGATGAGCTGCTCCATCACCCACGTGTTCAGCGGTGCCGGATGACTCTGCAGGACGAACGCGTCGGAGCCGCGAACCGACTCTTCGAATCGAACGAAGATCTCACCGTTCGCGAAGTCGCGCGCGGTCTGCGGGGTGACGCGGATGTCGAGTTCCTTCGCCACCTGCTCCGCCAACTCGGGATGTGCGCGACCCGAGAACAACATCAGGTTCTTCTGGTTGTCGATCCAATTCGCAGTCACTGGTTCATGCCATCCTTTTGTACTTGCCGGTCGATCTGGTGGTGATCTGTGCTGTCAGGTAGTGCAGGGCTGTCAGGTTGTTGCAGGGCCGTCAGGTTGTTGCAGGGCCGTCAGGTTGTGCAGCTGCTGCTGCAGCATCGGCCGCGGGCGTGCCGGGACGATTCTTCTGAACCCAGCCCTCGATGTTGCGCTGCAAACCACCGGAGACGGCAAGCGCCCCTGGCGGTACGTCGTTTCGCAGAACGGTTCCGGCCCCGGTATATGCGCCGTCACCAACGGTGAGCGGGGCGACGAACATCGTGTCGGAGCCGGTTCGCACATGCGACCCCACCACAGTACGGCTCTTGTTCACGCCGTCGTAATTGACGAAGACGCTCGAAGCCCCGATGTTGCTGTGATGGCCGATGGTGGCGTCGCCGACGTAGGTAAGATGCGGAATCTTCGAATGCTCGCCGATGTCCGCGTTCTTCGTTTCCACGTATGCGCCGATCTTCCCGTGGTCACCGAGGCGTGTAGCCGGCCGCAGGTAGGCGAAAGGACCGACGGTCGCGTCGGCTCCGATCACGGAGTCGGTCCCGTGGGAGCGGACGACTTGCGCGCGCTCCCCGACGCTCACGTTGTCCAAGGTGGTGTCAGGGCCGATCACGGCGTCCTCGCCCACCGACGTCGTGCCGGTCAACTGAACTCCGGGCAGGAGCGTCACGTCCTGTGCGATGTGCACTCCGCAATCGATCCACGTGCTCGCCGGATCGACGACGGTGACGCCGGCACGCATCCACGTCTCGAGGATCCGACGGTTCATCTCGCGGGCGAGCGTCGAGAGCTGCACGCGGTCGTTGGCGCCCGCGACGAGAACCGAATCCGCGATGTGCTGCGCGCGAACACGCTTGCCTGCGCGACGGGCGATCATGATCACATCAGTGAGATAGAACTCGTGCTGTGCGTTGTTGGAGTCGAGAGACGCCAGCGCATCGCGCAGAGTCTCGAAGTCGAAGGCGTAGACACCTGAATTGACCTCGGTGATCGAGCGCTGCGAATCGGTGGCTTCCTTCTCTTCGACGATGGCGTTGACTTCGCCGTCCGTCGTACGAAGGATCCGTCCGTAGCCGGTGGGGTCGAGGGCCGTCGACGTCAACACCGTGACCGCAGCCGCAGGGGCGGCAGTGTGCTGAGCGAGGAGGTCTGCGATGGTCTTGCCGTCGAGCAGCGGCACGTCGGCGGCCGTCACGAGTACGGTTCCGGCGAAGTCGGCCGGCAGACCTTCGAGTCCGCAACTGACGGCGTGCCCGGTGCCCTTCTGCTCGTCCTGAACGGCGACGGTGACGGGCCGGCCCAGTTCACCCGCGACTGCGTTGACTGCTTCGGTGACACGCTCACGATCGTGACCGACGACGGTCACCAGGTGCGTGGGGTTCAGTGAGGTTGCCGCGTGAAGCGAATGTGCCAGCATGCTGCGTCCGGCAAGAGTGTGGAGGACCTTGGGAGTCTTCGACTTCATTCGTGTACCGGCACCCGCTGCGAGAACGATCACGGCGGTCTGCACTGGTTTGAGCTCCCTCTGTCGATCAAACTGTCGATCAAGCTGTCGATCAAGACACGCATTTCCGCTCGGATAATGCATGTTGTTCACCAGCTCCGCCGCCAGGACTCGAACCTGAACTATCTGAACCAAAATCAGAGGTGCTGCCATTACACCACGGCGGATTGCCGCGCATTGCCGAGCCTTGCGGCCGAACGCGCGCAAGAATAATCGCATGCCGACCCGCCGTAGGTCGAACCGCTCCTCTGATTGGGTCCCCGAAGTCCCGATAGGCTGAGCGTCCACAGCAGTAATTTGTGTGTCGGCGAGAGGAAGACAATGGCGGCGGTGTCCGGTTCGGGTGGCGGGGATCCAGTTCCCGAACGAGTGACACGGATCCGGATGACCGGTACCCAACGTCGGCAACAACTGATCGAGATCGGGCGGGCATTGTTCGCCGAACGGGGATACGAAGCGACGTCGATCGAGGAGATCGCCCAGCGAGCAAACGTGTCCAAGCCGGTCGTGTACGAGCACTTCGGCGGCAAGGAGGGGCTGTACGCCGTAGTAGTGGACCGGGAGATGTCGCGACTCCTCGAGATGATCACGTCTTCGCTCTCGCAAAATCGCTCGAGAGTTCGAGTCGAGCGGGTTGCGTTGGCTTTGCTCACCTACGTGGAAGAGCACACTGACGGATTTCGGATACTCGTGCGCGATTCGTCCGTTGTTGCGCCCAGTGGGACGTATTCGAGCTTGCTCAACGATGCGATCAGTCAGGTGGGCTACCTGCTTGCGGGGGACTTCTCCAGACGCGGTTTCGACCCCGGACTAGCAACGATGTACGCACAGGCGCTTGTCGGCATGGTGTCCACTACGGCTACTTGGTGGCTCGACGAACGGACTCCGTCGAAGGAAGTTGTCGCCGCTCACCTCGTGAATTTGTGTTGGAATGGGCTGACGAATCTGGAAGCCGACCCACAATTGGAGGGTTAACCAGGCGCGCCTGCCGCGCAGAGATGGATCGCGGTCTAAGCTGTGTTCGCTGTATCACGATCGTTTGATGGGCAAATGTCTCATTTGTTTGCAGGGTGGGTTGAATGCCGAACCGTGCCTTCCATTTTGACGCTGTGAACGGGTAAGACCAAGGATTCGTTCGATGTGTGGTGATTGGAGGCCGGATCGATGGTGAGGCAAGAACGGGCAGAAGCCACCCGTGATTCGGTGCTGCGCGGAGCAGCCGGTGTGTTCTTGCGCCTGGGTTATGCCAATGCCAGCTTGAGCGAGATCATCGCCGAATCGCAGGTGACCAAAGGCGCGCTGTACTTCCATTTCGGGTCCAAGGAAGAACTCGCGCGGGCGGTGATCGACGAGGGTTCGGCGCGTTTCGACGCAAAATGTGAGCTCTGGTTGGACCGTCGCACTCCCGCACTCGAGTCGCTGATCGGTATTTCGTCGGTCATCGTCGACATCGGTGCGCATGACGCCATGGTTAGAGCGACGTTCCGCTTGTTGGTCGAGATCGGGGACTATCGGGGCTCCGGGCCGGCGACTCTGGACGTGTGGCTCGATATTTACCGTGAACTTGCCAGCCGTGCGGCAGACGAAGGTGATCTGCGTTCGGACGCGGATTCTGCTGACATCGCTCGTTTCCTGTTGGAAGTGGCGTCCGGAGTTCGGCTGATGGCAGCCGCGACCGGGACCGTTCGTGAGCTTTCGGACTCCATGAAGGCATCGTGGAACCTGATACTCCCGATCGTGGTCCCGGAATCGAAAGTGGAGTACTTCAGGCAATTCGCGGCCCGCCGCCTTGCCAGCGATCACTGAAATCACTGGCGCTCCGCACTGCTCCTTTGGTCAGTTTGCTGCAAATGTCCTGGTAGCGACATTGTTCTCTTTGTTCTGCATTCGAAACAAACTGAGAGTATGTTTATAGTGTTGATGGGAATCTGGAAGTCTGATCTTGCCCATCATCTTCGGATTGCGGTATGTTCTACCGGTAGCTGAAGAATTGCTGAGAATGAAGGTTTGTCAGGGCAGGGTGACGGCGTCGGCGCACCGGGCAGCATAGGGGGCTGCCCGGCGTGTACGACCCCAGATGGGGAGTCAACAGATGGGTGACACTGCGCCGACGCCGACGCCGACGCCGATGCTCGATATCGGCCCGCGGATCGGCTGTGACGTAGTGAACGTCGTGGATGTCACTCGAAGTATCGAACTCTTCGGGCGGAGGTATCTCGATCGGACCTTCACCCCGCACGAATTGCAGACGTGCGCCGGGCCGGCACGGGATCAACGATTGGCTGCACGCTTCGCCGCTAAAGAGGCTGTTGTGAAGGTACTGCGGCCCGGTGACGTCCCCGTTCCGTGGAATTCCATCGAAATCACTCGGGCCGAGTGGGGTGGCTGTGGGGTGACGCTGTCCGGTAATGCCGCGGAACTCGCGCGGGCCCAGGATCTGCACGATTTTCAAGTATCTATCTCGCACGAAGCGGACGTGGCCATCGCAATGGTGATCGCAACACGCTCGGGCGCTCGCATCGAAAAGAAGGACGACATCGCTGATGATTGATCAGGCAATTCGGAAAGTGCTCGTCGAGCACGGTCGGCTGGCAGTCGACGTGAGCACGATCGATGGAGAGGCCGATCTTTACGAGTTGGGTTTGACGTCGCACGCGAGCGTGAATGTCATGTTGGCGCTGGAGGATTCGTTCGACATCGAGTTTCCTGACGAGTTGTTGCGGAAGAGTACCTTCGCAAGCGTCAAGGCGATCGAGGGTGCGTTGACGGAGTTGGGTGCTGCATGAACGCTCCGCAATCGCAGTGCGCCACCGGGACAGCCCTCGAGCGGGCCACACGGTTGGCCGACGAAGTTGCAGCGGTGTGGGCCGACGAAGTCGATGCCGAGGCAAGGTTTCCGCGTGAAACTGTCGACGCCATGCGAAGCGAACGGCTGCTGTCGGTAGCTGTGCCGAGGGAACTAGGCGGCGAAGGACTCTCGCTGCAGGAAGTGTCGCAGATCGCCCGTGTGATCGGAACACGCTGTGCAGCAAGCGGAATGATCTTCGCGATGCATCAGACGCAGATCTACTCGTTGGTCAAGCACGGCAACACCGAAGCGCTACGCGGGTTTGTCGAAGAAACGGTCGACAAGCAACTGCTGTTGGCATCGGCAACCACTGAGCTGGGAATCGGTGGCGACGTCAGCCGGAGTTACTGCGCGGTCGAAGACTTGGGCGGTCATCTGCTGTTGATCAAGAACGCGCCTGTCATTTCGTACGGCGAACACTCCGACGCGATAGTCGTGACGGCTCGGCGAACCCCGGAGAGTCAGCCGAACGATCAGGTTCTCGTTGTGTGTCGTACCCCAGACCTGACGCTCGAACGCACCACCGAGTGGAACACGCTGGGACTCAGGGGAACTTGCAGTCTTGGTTACATCCTTCGGGCCACCTCGACGCCCGAGATGGTCGCCGACGTACCGTATTCCGATATCTCCACCCATACGATGCTTCCGGTCTCGCACGTCGTCTGGAGTTCGGTGTGGTTGGGAATTGCCGACGCTGCAGTCGAGAAGGCACGCAAGTACGTGCGTGCCGCCGCCCGCAAGCAGCCCGGAGTCACTTCCCCCGGAGCGCTGCGGCTCGCCGAAGTTGCTGCTTCGGCACAACAATTCGCCGATCTTGTCGACGCCTCTGCACGCAGGTACGACCGCGCAGTTCACGCTGCGGAAGGCGCCGCCGATTTCGAGGCGACGGGAGCGGTGGGCTTTTCGCTCGCGATGAACAACCTGAAAGTCACAGCCTCCACCGCGGTGGTGGAAATCGTGGGGCAGACAATGCTGATCTGTGGCATCTCGGGATATCGCGAGGACACCGAATTTTCACTCGGTCGGCACCTTCGTGACGCGCACGGCGCAGCGGTGATGGTGAACAACGATCGAATCATGGCAGGTTCAGCGCACATGGCTATCGGATACCGGGGAACGCTATGACGACGGAGAATGTGACAACCGAGACTGTGACAGGCGAGACCGATCTGGATCGGGCTCGGGCTGCATTTCAACGCGAACTGCTCGTCGAAGGACTACTCGTCGAGACAGAGGTACCGGGACTCTACGGGCGTTCCGGCGTGTTCGAGGACATCGTCGACGGTATCGACCGAGTGGTGGTTGCAGCGGGGCCAGGCGACGCCGCGACTCGGCTGCGGTTCCCGCCGGTGTTCCCTCGTAGCAGTTTCGAGCGCACCGACTACATCGCTTCGTTTCCCAACCTCACCGGCGCCATCAACACCTTCGCTGGTTCCAATCGCGATCACGCGCGACTGCTGGCCGATCGCGCCGACGGACAATCGTGGGATCGCCACCTCGAGCCGACCGAGACCATGCTCGTCTCCGCAGCGTGCCATCCTGCCTATGCGCGATACACCGGAGTTCTCCCCGAAGGCGGGGTGCTGCTGGACATCTACGGTTTTTGCTTCCGGCACGAACCGGCGATCGATCCGGCTCGCATGCAAGCGTTTCGGATGCACGAGTTCGTGACGATCGGTGACGCCGCGGCAGCGCGAGCGCATCGCGAGCACTGGATCGAGCGGGGGCTCGAGGTGCTCGGCCGGCTCGAACTCGACGCCACCCCGGTGATTGCCAATGATCCTTTCTTCGGACGCGCCGGAAAGATGCTTGCAGCCAACCAGCGTGAAGAGAATCTCAAGACGGAACTGACGGTTCGGCTCTACGGAGATCTCGACGAGGGCACGGCGATCGTGTCCTCGAACAACCATCTCGACCATTTCGGTGTCAACTTCGACATCCGAACGGCGGAGGGGGAGGTGGCGCACAGCTCGTGCGTCGGCTTCGGGATGGAGCGAATCGCGTTGTCCTTGTTGCGGACTCATGGTCTTGATGTGGCTGCGTGGCCAACCTCCGTACGCGAACGAATGGGCATCTGATGTCCCGGCTCATCGACATTTCACCTGATCGCTACCAACCCCATTCGTTGCACCAGGACGACCGGGTGTGGGCGCAGACCAACTGCTATACGGATCTGTGGATCGAAGTGTTGCATTCGCTGGGATTGGACCCCGTCCCGGCGCTGGCATGTGCCTTCTCATCGCGGTTCGACGGGACTCAGTGGACGTTCCTCAAGCTCAAGGCCGAGGACATCTACGCGCTGTACGGAATCGAAGTCGCCGAGATGAACGTCTGGCGGGCCCCGCTGATCCATGTCGAGGACAACCTCGCGGTCGGGATGCTGTCGACGGTTGAAGTCGACGGATACTGGCTTCCCGACACTCTCGGAACGAGTTATCACGAGGGGCACACCAAGACCACGATCGTGCCCAATCGGATCGATCGCGTTGCCGGCGAGCTCGAATACTTCCACAACAGCGGGTACTACTTGCTGCGAGGCGACGATTTCTCCGGTGTCTTCGATCTCGATCGTTCCTCACTTCCTTCGTTCGTGCCGTACGTCGAACAGATCAGGTTGAATCCGGTTCACGCGACCAACGCCGGAAACATCGCCGAAGTGGCTCGGCGGAACGTAGCGGTTCGAGCCGCGGGTAATCCCGTGCGAGAGCTGGGACGCCGGGTGATCGACGACCTCGAATGGGTGCAGGGGGCGGGTATGGATGCCTTTCACCTCTGGTCCTTCGGGCTACTTCGTCAGTGTGGTGCCAGCGCGGAGCTGGCAGCCGACGCCAGCGAGTTTTTGGACACTGCAGGTTTCTCCGGGACAGGCGAAGCTGCGCCAGATTTCCGCAAAGTGGCGTCCGGGGCCAAGAGCGTGCAGTTTCAGATGGCGCGTGCCTCCAGGGGCCGCGCGGTGGACCCGCGTGAGCAACTCGACGAGATGGCCGTGTCGTGGAAGAGAGCGATGGAAGTCGTTGCCGACACAGTCGGCGTCGACTCGCATCGACACTTGAGGTTGGTCTAACAGTGCCTCGTTCGTCAGCAGACCTGCTGGCCGGCGTGATATGGCGATGCGCTGCAACCGAACCCGGATCCATATCTGATCCGGATGCCCTCGAAACCGTGACCGAGTGGGTCGCAGCGTCTGTGCCTGGGACAGTCGTTGGTGCGATACAGGCGGCGCAAACGGACGCCGGACGCACGAAGTCCGTTGCATCGTCGTCGGTTTCATCATCGTCTGTTGCATCATCGGACTGGTGGTTCGTGACTACCGTGGCCACGACCGGTGAGGGGTCGTGGCTGCTCCAGTTCGACGGTGTGACGGCGTTTGCCGATGTCTGGATCGGCGGCGTCCATGTCGCGTCCACTGAATCCATGTTCACGCCTGGGGAAGTGAGCATTCCGGCCGTAGTCGGCGCTGGTAAACGCGTCCAGGTCGCTATTCATTTTCATTCTCTGTCCGCGATTCTGAGATCGAGGCGTCCTCGAGGACGTTGGCGCTCGTCGATGGTCCGTGAACAGGGTCTTCGGTGGATCCGAACCACGATGCTCGGTATGGCTCCCGTATTCAGTGGCGTTCCGGTACCGGTGGGACCGTGGCGGGGTATCCGGTTGTTGGACAAGGGAGTTGCCGCCGTAGTCTCGGCTGTCAAGCACGCGAGTGTTGACGGCACAACCGGTCACGTTGCCGTCAGCGCTCGGCTCACCGGATTGCCGGCCTCGCTGGAGTACGTGACCGTGCGCGTCGGCGAACACTCGCGACAATTGGCTGTAATTGCCGGACCGGACGGATTCCTCGAGGTGTCCGGCGTCGTCGAAGTGCCGGACGCGCAGTTGTGGTGGCCGCACACTCATGGCGCTCCTCGCACGTATCCGGTGACGATAGAAACGATCGGAGTCTCCGAGCATCTCGGTTCAGTGGGCTTCCGGACGGTGGAGGCCGACAGATCCGATGGTGGATTCCGTTTGAATGTCAACGGCATCCGGGTGTACTGCCGTGGTTCGGTGTGGGTGCCGACCGACCCGATCTCGCTTCAAGACGACGCCGGCACCACTCGTGTCTTGGAACGCCTGGCTGAGGCGGGCCTGAACATGATTCGAATCCCGGGGACGATGGTCTACGAGAGCGACCACTTCTGGGAGGAATGCGCGCGACTGGGCATTCTCGTGTGGCAGGACATGATGTTGGCGACGCTTGATCCGCCCGACACCGACGAATTCTTCGAACTCGTTGCAGCAGAGGTCACCGCGTTCTTGCACAGAGTGCGTGGAAATCCCGCTTTGGCAGTCTTCTGCGGCGGCAGCGAGACCGAACAGCAACCGACCATGCTGGGCTTGGTCGATCAACACATCCCGCTCATTCATTCGAGACTGCCGGAGCTGATCTCAGCGGTGGCACCTGAACTCGAATACGTGACGTCGTCGCCCTCGGCGCCTCGCGGGGGAGAGCAATTGGCAACGCATGTCGGAAGCGGGGTCGCTCACTACTTCGGGGTGGGTGCCTATCGTCGTCCACTGGCCGACGTGCTCAGCGCGCGAGTACGTTTTGCGACCGAATCATTGGCATTTTCGATTCCACCGTCGAATGCCGTGATCGAGAACGAATTCGGTTCGCTCGCCGTCGCAGGGCACCACCCGGCATGGAAAGCCGCGGTGCCGCGGGACAACGGATCGTCGTGGGATTTCGAGGATGTTCGGGATCACTACGTCCACGCGCTTTTCGGCGAAGACGCTCGTGAAGTCCGGTGGTCCGACCCGGAACGCTATCTCGACCTGGGGCGAGCAGCCGTATGTGAGGCGTTCGCCTCGACGCTCGGCTACTGGCGTCGCCCGGATTCTCGGTGCGACGGCGCCTTGACACTCGCACTGCGAGACCTGGAGCCCGGACCGGGATGGGGGGTCCTCGATTGGAGCGGCAGCCCCAAGGCTCCGTGGTTCGTGCTCCGTAGGAGCGCCAAACCGATCGCGCTCCTGGTCACGGACGACGGTATGGACGGACTGAGGCTCGACGCGATCAACGAGACTGCCGAACCTGTCGTCGGCGAGATCAGGTTTCGAGCGCACAGTCGGTCAGGTGTCGTCCCAGTCGACGTCGCGCTACCGGTCAAGGTGGAATCGCACTCGAGTCTGACCTGGTCCGTGGACAGCCTTGTCGGCCGTTTCACCGACCTCACTCACGTCTTTCAGTTCGGGGCGCGGACATACGACGCCGTCACCGTCACACTCGAAGACGAAGACGGAGAGATGGTGGACGAAGTGGTGCACCTCCTGGGGAGTCCGGCACGGCCCCTCGAGCGGTCGGTCGGACTTGTCGCCACGGCGCGCAACGTCGGCGACGAAGAGTGGGTAGTCGACGTCTCGACGGATGCTTCCGCCCAATACGTTGCCCTCGAACTGCAGGGCTTCGAGCCCGAAGACTCCTGGTTCCACCTCGCGCCGAACGGTCGCAGGACTGTACGTCTACGGAGAACCAGCCAGGCGACGAAGGTAATCGGCCGGGTTCGGGCGCTCAACTCTCACACCAGCGTGGCCGTGGCACCGCCGAGCGCCCCGGCCACCCGATCTTCACCGGCCAAGCGGACGACGAAGAAGCCGAGCGTTACGGGAAACTGAACGGATCGGACTGCACTGCGAGATCGCGCACCGATAGAATCGAACCGGCGCACAACTCTGCCTCGGTGGAGATCTTGCGCTCGGGCTGTGCGTCCGCAACCCGTCATCACTGTTCAGGAGTGCGTTCGTTGACTTCCTTGTCCTCTGCCCAGACTGCGCTCGCTGGACTCGCCGAGGTCGCCCTCGCAGACGCCGCGTTCACTCCAGTGATCGACTCGATCGGTGCGCCTGCCCTGGACATCGTGGCGCCGAAGCCGGCTCGACCATTCATCGCCGCTGCACTTGCCGCGCGCACTCCGGTGCTGCTGGTGACGGCCACCGGTCGCGAAGCCGACGATCTGACGTCAGAACTCACCGAGATGCTCGGTGGAGGCGTCGCGCAGTTCCCGTCGTGGGAAACATTGCCGCACGAGCGACTGTCGCCGAGCGCGGACACCGTTGGGCGACGGGTGGAGGTACTGCGCCGACTCGCCAGACCAGACGACGCCTCGTACGGCTCGCCTCTTCGGGTGATCGTGACCACGGTGCGCTCTCTCGTTCAGCCGATGGCGCCGGGTCTTGGCGAGATCGAGCCGATCACGTTGCGCGTCGGCACCGAGATCGATTTCGATTCTGTTCTGGTTCGTCTGGTGGAGATGGCGTACAGCCGTGTCGACATGGTGGGAAAGCGTGGTGAGTTCGCGGTCCGCGGCGGCATTCTCGACCTGTTCTCGCCGACGGCGGATCATCCGGTACGTATCGAATTCTGGGGTGACGAGGTATCGGAGCTTCGGTACTTCTCTGTCGCCGATCAGCGTTCACTACCGGACGTCGACGTCGATTCCGTGATCGCGCCGCCGTGTCGTGAGCTGATTCTGACAGCTGATGTTCGCGATCGAGCTGCGGCACTCGCTGCTGAGAATCAGGCTGACGCGTCGTTGGTCGAGATGCTGGACAAGATCTCGGCAGGTATCCCCGTCGAGGGGATGGAAGCTCTGCTTCCGGTTCTCAAACCCGGTGAACTGCAACTACTTTCCGATGTCCTTCCGGTAGGGGCGCACATCCTTCTGTGCGATCCGGAGAAGGTGCGCACCCGCGCCACCGATCTGGTGCGCACCGGCCAGGAATTCTTGGAAGCATCGTGGACGGCGGCATCGATCGGCGGCGCTGCACCGCTCGACACGTCGATCCTCAACGGCGGGGGAGTCGATCTCGGTGCCTCCGCATACCGGTCGCTTCGTCATGTTCGCGAATCTGCCGAAGCTGCCGGCCGTCCGTGGTGGGCGGTCAGCCCGCTGGCGTCGGGAAATGGTGAAGAACTGGAAATCCCGGTTCAGGCGGCACCGCAGGTACGTGGTTCCGACGACCTGTTGGCCGAGCTGTTCGTCAGCCTCCGGGCACACGTGAGCACGGGCGGTCGCGCGGCGATCGTGGTGGCAGGCGCCGGCACAGCAAGCCGAGTCGTCGAGCGACTCGGTGAAGCCGAAGTGCCCGCCAAGATGCTCGATGGCGGAGCGACCCCTGCCCGCGGACAGGTCGCGGTGCTCCGCGGGTCTTTGCACGACGGACTGGTACTCGCCGGCGACGACTCGACGCCGGGGATGGTGATCGTCACCGAGTCCGATCTGACGGGCAACCGCGTTGCTGCGGTCGGCGACGGAAAGCGCTTGCCGGCCAAGCGCCGCAATCAGGTCGATCCCCTCGCGCTGTCTGCAGGGGACATGGTCGTGCACGATCAGCACGGTATCGGCCGGTTCGTCGAGATGGTCGAACGCACCATCGGCGGGGCGCGTCGTGAATACCTGGTCATCGAGTATGCGCCGAGCAAGCGTGGTCACCCGGGTGATCGTCTGTTCGTCCCGATGGAATCGCTCGATCAACTCTCCCGGTACGTCGGTGGAGAGTTGCCTGCGCTGAGCAAGCTCGGTGGATCCGACTGGGCGAACACCAAGCGTAAGGCCCGCAAGGCGGTTCGTGAGATCGCGGGTGAGTTGGTTCAACTCTACGCTGCGCGTCAGGCGGCCCCGGGGCATGCATTCGGCCCGGACACGCCGTGGCAGAAGGAACTCGAAGACGCGTTCGCCTTCACCGAGACCATCGACCAGTTGACCGTCATCAGTGAGGTCAAGGCCGACATGGAGAAGCCGGTTCCGATGGACCGGGTGGTGATCGGTGACGTCGGGTACGGCAAGACGGAGATCGCCGTTCGTGCCGCGTTCAAGGCAGTCCAGGACGGCAAGCAGGTGGCGGTACTGGTCCCGACGACTCTGCTTGCACAGCAACATCTTCAGACGTTCACCGAACGAATGGCGTCGTTCCCGGTGAAGGTGCGAGGGCTGTCCCGTTTCACCGACGCCAAGGACTCGAAGGAAATCATCGCCGGCATGGCCGAAGGCGAGATCGACATCGTCGTCGGTACTCACCGGTTGCTGCAGACCGGTATTCGCTGGAAGGACCTCGGGCTTGTGATCGTCGACGAGGAACAGCGATTCGGAGTCGAGCACAAGGAACACATCAAGGCACTACGCACCCACGTCGACGTCTTGACGATGTCGGCTACCCCGATTCCTCGTACTCTCGAGATGAGCATGGCCGGGATCCGTGAGATGTCCACGATCCTCACACCGCCGGAAGAACGTCATCCGATCCTCACTTACGTCGGCGCGTATGCGGACAAGCAGGTTGCCGCGGCCATCCGGCGTGAACTTCTGCGCGACGGTCAGGTCTTCTACGTACACAACCGTGTCAGCTCGATCGACAAGGCGGCCAAGAAGATCCGTGAACTCGTCCCGGAGGCTCGCGTCGTCGTCGCGCACGGTCAGATGAACGAGGACACTCTCGAAAAGACCGTGCAGGGCTTCTGGGAACGCGACTTCGACGTGTTGGTCTGTACCACGATCATCGAAACCGGTCTGGACATCTCGAACGCGAACACACTGATCGTCGAACGTGCGGACTCGCTTGGCCTCTCGCAGTTGCATCAGCTCCGCGGACGCGTCGGGCGTAGTCGTGAACGTGGATACGCATACTTCCTGTACCCGGCCGAAAAGCCGTTGACGGAAACGGCATACGACCGACTGGCAACGATTTCGCAGAATTCGGACCTCGGCGCCGGTATGGCAGTCGCGATGAAGGACCTCGAAATCCGTGGAGCCGGAAACGTTCTGGGCGCAGAGCAGTCCGGCCACGTCGCGGGCGTCGGGTTCGATCTGTATGTCAGGCTGGTCGGTGAGGCGGTCGAAGCCTTCCGGGCTGCAGCCGACGGCAAACCGATCACCATGGACGAGGGCACGAAGGAAGTCCGGATCGACCTACCGGTGGACGCGCACATCCCGCCCGACTACGTCACCAGTGACAGGCTCAGGTTGGAGGGGTACCGCAAGCTCGCTGCGGCAACTGATTCCGACGGCATCGCTGCCGTAGTCGAAGAACTGGTCGATCGCTACGGCCCACTGCCCGAAGAGGTTCGACGGCTGATCTCGGTGGCCAAGCTTCGACTGCTCTGCCGCGAGTACCAACTGGAGGAAGTCGCCGTCACCGGAACTCAGCTCAAGATCTCGCCGATGTCACTGCCCGATTCCAAACAGATCAGGCTCAAGAGGATCTATCCGAGCGCGCAGTACCGGGCAACGACCGGGCTCGTGCAACTCCCGCTGCCTCGCACCGGCGGAGTCGGCTCGGATCGCCTGCGGGACGTCGAACTACTTCAATACATCGCGGACTTCATCTTGGCGATAGACGGGCGCGCCGCCGGTGCCGTCCTGGTCGAGGCGTGAGCACTCGGTGAACGAATCGCCCGTCGTCGTACTGCTCGATCCTCTGCGGCCGCATGTCTTTCCGCTGGAGGCGCTCCCGTTCCTGTCCGGCGCGATCGATATCGACCCGGACGTTCCCGACTCGGTACGCGGCGCATTGCCTGCCACGACACCCGGCGCCGCGGTGACTGTGATGATGGACACCGCCGAGCCGAAGATCGAGGCGTTGTCTGCCGCTGGGGTAAAGATGATTCGCGCCGAACCCATTCACGGCGATCGATTGGTGGAAGCGGCGTCGATCATGGACCGGTTGTGGAATCGCGGCGGTTGGGAGTCGACCCAGACGCACGAGAGCCTCTCGGTTTACCTCGTCGAGGAGACCTATGAGGTACTCGACGCGATTCGAAGCGACGACGAGAGCGATCTCCGTGAGGAACTCGGCGATCTGTTGCTCCAGGTGTTGTTCCACTCGCGGATCGCTCAATCTCACGGCGTTTTCGAATTGGACGACGTGGCCGGCGCACTGATCGCGAAACTCGTGCATCGCAGCCCGCACCTGGTCAGTTCCGGGGTGGTCGACATCGCTGAGCAGGAGCGGGCGTGGGACGCTTTGAAGGCTGCCGAGAAGGCGCGCGCGTCGTCCATGGACGGCATCGCTCGGTCGCAGCCGCCGTTGCTCCTCGCCGAAAAAGTACTGAGCAGGGCCGCCAAAGCCGGTGTGATCGAAAGCGCCGACGAAGCTGATCTGGAAGCTTTGATCGAACAGTGCCGACGCGCCGACACTGCACTCCTGGGCGCCCTGGACATGCTGATCGCCGACATTCGGATTCGTGAGGGAAGACGTCTCGAAAATGTGGAGGATTAGCCCACTTTGACGTAATTGCCCGGTAATCATCTGGCAACCGGAAAATAGCTTGGACTCGGTGAGTGCAGTTGAAACAAACCTAAGGTATGTTTACGTACGAAATGAGCAACACTGGGTCGTTTTATCGCACGAAGTGGCCCTTGATCGGCAGTTATGTAGGGGGTCCGATGACGGTTCGTTTCTGCACTGCGAGCAGCGAGGTACGGCAACCGGCGGGGTGTTGCCGTACCTGGAGGCTCGCAGTGGCTACCGATCAGCGATCCGCTGAATCCGTTCGACCCGCTGAAGTCATTCGAATGACTAGAAGGACTGATGGCAAATGAGCGTTCATGCTGAGGTGGAGAGCCGGTCGGCAGCATTGCAGGATTCCGCTCATGTCGGCACCGACTGGCGTCGGGCATACCGGAAGCGGATTGCCGTGAGCGATTCGATCACGGTTCTGTTCGTGATCGCGCTCGCACAGATCGGCAGCATGTGGCCGCATCCCATCGAGTGGCTGACACCACTCAAGGTGATTGCGTCTGCAGCGCTGGGAGGGCTGTGGATGATCGCGCTCGCACGCGGACGCAGCCGTCATCAGTCGATGCTGGGCGAGGGCAGCGACGAGTACGAGAAGGTGCTGCTCGCTACCGGCCAAGTCTTCGGAGTGGGCGCATTGGCCGGGATCATTCTCGGCGTAGGAATCGCGCGTAGCTATCTCATGATCGCACTGCCCGTCGGGCTCGCTGCGCTGCTTCTCGGGCGCTACCTCTGGCGACGCGACATTCGAAAGAAGCGTGCGAGCGGGGATTGCCGCAACTCGGTGCTGTTGGTCGGTGGACACGCGTCCGTCGTTGCTACCACGCGAGCCTTCGTGCGGGACTCCTCGGCAGGCTACGACGTTGTGGGAGCGTGCATTCCGCGTCGGGCGACCGCGCTGGACGATCACATCGTCGTCGACGGCGCAGCGGTCCCGGTATTGGGCAACGAGTTCGAGGTGGTCGAGGCAATGCGCGCAAGCGGCGCAGACACCGTCATCGTCACCGGAACCGAAGACCTCGGGCAGGTGGGCATACGCAAGCTGATGTGGGACCTCGAAGCCGAGGGCGTCGACATGGTGGTTTCACCGGTCGTAGCCGACGTGTCGAAGGCTCGCTTGATGTTTCGCCCGGCGGCGGGACTCCCGTTGATTCACGTTGCGCGACCGCGCTACCAGGGCGCCAACCGGCTTGCGCCCGCTGTTTTCGACGCGGTGTTCTCGATGCTGATGATCCTCCTCGTGGCGCCGGTCATGGTCGCCGCCGCCGCTGCGGTCAAGTTCACGTCGAAAGGTCCGGTGTTCTACAAGGCAGAACGCATCGGCCTCAACGGGAAACCGTTCCCTATGTTGAAGTTTCGTACCATGGTGGAAGGCGCCGATCAGCAGGTTGTCGATCTGATGGGGGACAACGAAGGCGCGGGAGGCGTGTTGTTCAAGATGCGGGAGGATCCACGAATCACGTCCGTCGGCAAGATCCTTCGTCGATTGAGCATCGACGAGCTACCACAGTTCTTCAACGTCATTCGCGGCGAGATGAGCGTTGTCGGTCCGCGGCCGCCGTTGCGGCGCGAGGTCGAGATGTACGACGACGAGGTTGCCCGGCGCCTGCTGGTCAAGCCTGGTATCACCGGTCTCTGGCAGGTAAGTGGTCGCAGTGACCTCTCGTGGGAAGAATCTGTTCGACTGGACTCTTCCTACGTGGAGAATTGGTCTATCCTGCAAAATCTTTCGATCATTAGTCGTACCGTCTCAGCGGTCGCGAAGAGCGACGGAGCGTACTGACTACGCGGTTGGTGCCGGCGCGGATATCCGCGCCGGGCACCCTCCTGTCAGCTGTCGAGCTCAACAATGCGAGAACAGATTCTTGACGTAGCCGGCAGTTTGGTAAACGTAGTTGAATGCCCACGTCCCGATCGAGAGTTCCGGACGGCTTGCGACCATGACCAGTTCTCCTTGATAACACTGCGAAATGATGTGCCGCGCCCGCGAGATATGAGGAACGAAAGTCACGACGATGACAGTCTTCCATCCGTTGGCATTGGCCATTCTCTCGATTTCGAACCCCTCGCCCTCGGTGGTGGACGGTGAGGGGACGAAACAGTCGACAGGGAAGTCGAACGTACCCTCGCAGATCGACCGCATCTTCTTGTCGTTGTCGCCGTAAGGATTCGAGAAGATCAGGCGTGGTGCGTAACCGTCTTTCATCAGTTGGATTCCGACCTCCTCGCGTCCGTCGTGTGCTCCGCCGAGGACAACGATAGCGTCAGCACTTCGTGGTGCATCGATCTTGGGTGAGACGAAGACGGGCCAACCCGCTGCCGCACCAAGGGCGAGGAGTGATAGAGGTATGCCCGCAATCTTCAAGGCCGATTTGATCTGTTTGATGGCCCCACAATACCTGGACCCAGGAGACGACGATGATCGGATGGCAACCACTTCGGACGGTGGCGGGGTTGACCGCCTTACGGGATGCCTATGGGCAGAACATGTCTGGACTCGTACCTGAGACCGGTGTGTATCTCGCCGACGACGGTTGGTGGATCGCTCTCACGGGTGCACCCGATCCCAGCTACAACCTTGCATTGGTCCATGGGGGTGATGTGCGGAAAAACACGGTCGCCGTTGTGGAACGAGTGCTCGCAGAGCGACTGCGCACCGTTGTCATGCTCGCCGGGGCGGGTCTGGATGCCGCGACCGTCCTCGCGGATGCAGGGTGGGTGTGCGTAGGTTCGAGTTCGCTACGCGCGCTACCGAATTCTCCGTCAGCGCCGGATGCCGCGGTGCGGATCCTGGAAGGTGGCGACCTGCGTTCAGCACGGCAACTTGCGGAGGATGTTTTCGGTATCGATCGCGAATCTGCGACTCTGGTGTATCAGGAGGCGGCCCCCGACCGACCAAGTGAGCGTTCAGTCGTCGGCCTGTTCGAACTCGACACGCTGCAGACCGCAGCGATGCTGTCGTTCGGTAAGCCCATCAGCACTGTGTGGGCGGCCGGAACCAGGGCGCAAGGACAGCGGCGCGGACATGGGTTGCGGGTCCTTCGGCAAGTGTCGGCAGCCGCATTCGAGGCTGTCGGCGACGGCGCCGTGTGTGGTCTCGCCAGCGCTGCCGGCAATGCTCTGTACGACGCGAGCGGAGCCGAAATCGTCGAGTACTGGCAGATGTGGTCGCGACCGCGATGGCTACTTGGTAGCTGACATCAGCCGTCAGGTATGTTTGTGTGCGTTCGGCAAACTTTTGGTTTCTTTCAGCTACGCTTCAACGCGCGATCCAGTCGGGGGTACTCAAGATGGCAGATTCGAGTACCAGGGATGCGGCGATACGTCGCGAACTCGGCGTTCCGCCCACTTTCGACCTGGTGAGGCATGCACGAAACCTTGCAAGAGTGTTCTTCCCCGCTCTTGTCATCGCATTGCTCGTCGGTGGGATTGTCTACGCTGTGCGGGGAAGCGCGACACCGGTGTATCAATCCGACATCGTCGCGGAGGTTCAGTCTGCCTCTCAAATCGTCGTGACGGACGCGAACCTCGGCCAGTTGGTTGCCCCCTATGTCGCACTGGCCACCGATAGCGATGTGGTTGCCGCCATCCACGGCCAGTTGAATAACGGGTGGACGACAGCGGATGTCTCGAGCCACATCTCGGTGACGCCGGGTACTTCTCCGGCATTGGTATTCGTCAAGGCGACTGCCTTCAGTCAGGCTGACGCGGACGCGTTGGCACGAATAGTCGTCGCCACCTTGAGCGACGCGCAGGCGCGACGCAATGCAGACACGCTGGATCGTCGTACCCGAGTTCTCACCGACGACATCGCTCGATTGAACGGGGACTTGGACGCAGCGCGGCGAGAAAGCTTGGACGAATACGAGACGCCCGCCGACGATCCGACTATCAAGGCGGATCTCGACGCGAGGCTGGAGCAGTTGCGCCAGTTGAGATCGACCGTATCCGGTTCCGACCGACTGCAGTTGCTTTCCGCCCCCGCGGGAACGGGTCTGCCGGTTGCACCGAAGCCGCTCGTCGAGTCGGCGGTTGCGTTCTTGGTGGTCCTCATTCTCGCTGCCGAAATCCTCTCTGCCTGCCGGGGTCGATTCAGTTCGCGAGTGACCGACGCGTGGGCACGTCGAACGGCCCGGAAATACGGAGCCTCACTACTCCTGCAGCACTCCGAAGCCGCTGAGTTTCCACCGAACCTCGCGCTGACGATATGCCAGCGTGCAAGTCTCGGTGATCATGTCCTGGTGCTTTCGGGTGACGGCGTCCCCTCGACATCATGGGATGTTCCTGCGCACGTGCGATCCGGGGTCTCCCGATATTCGCTGAAGTCGGACTGGTGGAGCCGATTTGACTCCAATGGAACCGGGTTTGCCCTGGTTGTTGTCTCCGCACAGCACGCCAACCAACGGGAGATCGTCGAATGCCTCAGGGCTTTGGCCGAAGTCGATGTTGCGCGAACACTGGTACTCGTGGGTCCGTCTGCTCCCGAGCCTCTCCTCGACGTACTTACCCTCGCGGTGCTGCGTCGCAGACGCAGGCCCGCAAGTTCAGTGAAACTGGCGGCCGAGCCGACCAACTCGGCCACGAACTCACAGACCCCGTCCGACAGCGCCTGGGTGAAGTCCGGTGCGCCGCGACTGAACGAGCCTTCCGTTGCCGTGCCCTACGGAATGGATACTTCCGCCCTGGATTCGAGGAGGGATCGCGCCAGCCTGGTGGATGCGAAAACGGTCAGTATTGCGAAGAAGAACCTGCCGAAGGCTACGCCCAAGCCGAGCGCAGGGGTCGAGCTCGAAGAGCCGCAGATCGTGCAGGCTGTTGATGTTGATGTCGAGGGCGCCGGAGTCGAGGCGTCCGCAGTGGAAATTTCCGGAGCGGAGTCGACCAGCAATGATGCAACTGGTGTCAAGGCGTCCGGGGAAGCCGACAGCATCGACTCCGAAGCCTCGACCGAACGAATTATGTTGACCTCCAAAGATATAGCGGAAATTCGAAAGAGGAGGCAAAGAACTCGCGTGAGCCTTATACGTTCGGATTCAGCAGACGACAGTCGGAATCCTGAAGGACCGGGCTTTCACTAGATCTTGGGTGTGCTGCACCCTCCAACTGCCTGTTTCACCGCTGCGAGTGCGGGTTTCGGAGTGTAATTGATCGTGACCAGACCGAAGTTCTGTTCGATATCCGAAGTGTTGGTTCCGCGATCACGCATGCTGTAGATGAAAATGCGCTCGATGTAACCGAGCACCTTTGCTTGCGCGAATCCATCCGAGATGATGTTGGCCTGTAATTGCGGGCTGACGGCGGTCGGGCCTGTACCTGTCGGAGCTCCGAATTCGGTTGCCCAGACTTTCTTTCCGCTGTCCCCGTTCTGCACCATCGATTCTCGCATCAGTCGGATCCTGTAGAAAGTGTTCCAATTCTGGGTGGACGAATCCGAAGGTAGCGCAGGCCAACTGTACGGATGGATCGAAAAGACATCGAATGAAGACTTTGCTCCTGCCGCGTACATACCCTTGAGATATGTGACCGGTGAGATGTCGGATCCGTTGTCGACGGCCGGTGCCAAACCGCCGTTGAGAATCTTTGCACCCGGTTGTACCGCACGGATACTTGCAGATGCGGCTTTCAGGAGTGCAGTGTAGGTGTTCACATTCGGCTTGGGGCGGAAGAATTGTGTCAGGTTCGGTTCGTTCCAAATCTCCCAAGTGCTGATTCTGTTCGAGTACCGTTGTGCTGCTTGTTGTGCAAACTTGGCAAACGCGGCCGGATCGGATGGATACCCGTGGGTATCGCTGACCCCGGCGACGCGAGCCCAAGCCGGCGTGTACGTAACGATTCCCAAGACGCTCAATCCTTGGAGACGTGCTCGATCGACGACGCGGTCGGTTGCGCTCCAATTCTGTTGGCCCTTGGTTGATTCGACGGCGGACCAATCGACGTCGAACCTGAGCCAGGTCGCGCCGGCATTCTTCATTGCGGTCAGTTCTGCATCGAGATCATTCTGAGAGAGACCGTTGAGTGGGGCGCCCGCGGCGATCCCTAAACCAACGGAACTGCACGTCGAGTTCGGGGTTGGGGTTGTTGTTGGAACTGGACTCGGTGCACACGCGCTCAATGACCCGACAGTCAACAGGGCGCAGGCGAGGGACAATCGAAGTCGACTCACGTCGACCACCTTCTTTCCACAGTGACTCGAAACCGGTGCGGGACAGACAAGTTGGAAGCCGAACTAGATGACCAATCCGACAAATCAAAGAATTGCATGAATTGGGTCACTTGGCACCAGTCTCGAAGTCGGTTCTGCAGTACTTCCGTCCGGTTGGGTGCTACTGCGAAATGCGCCGGTTGGTATTGTCCGATTTTCTCGGTGACTGTGGTCGAAAATGATCAATAGTTCAGAGGCATCCTCCAGTTTCGTTTGCATCTTGCAACACGGCCATAGCGGGCTTCGGTTCGAAGTCGAGATTCAGAAGGCCAAAGTTTTGTTCGCGATCACCGGGATCGGAGCCGCGGTCCTGGAGACTGTAAACGAAGACCTTCTGAACGAACCCGAGGCTACGTGCTTCGTTGAATCCGTCACGCAGTATCTCGGCTTGCATCGACTCGGTCACAGCGTCGAGACCAGTTCCTGTTGGTGCCCCGAATTCGGTCGCCCAAATAGATTTGGTCGAGTCGCCGTTTGCAACCATTGTGTCGTGCATCAGCCGCATTCGATAGAAAGAGTTCCAGTTTCGAGTCAACGGGTCCGAGGGCAGTGCCGGGTGGGTGTACGGATGCATTCCGACAACGTCGAAGTGTTGTCCAGCTCCATATTCGTAGATGTTCGCGAGGAACGTCGTGGGGCTTATGTCAGCGCCGTTGTCAGTTGCGGGGGACAAGCCACCGGAGACAATTGTTGCGCCCGGTTGCACTGCCTCGATTGCTACGCTCGATGCGGCGAGCAGCTTCGAGTAATACTCAGGATCCGGCGTCGGATTGAAGAATGTTTGGAGATTGGGCTCGTTCCAGATCTCCCATGACGAAATGGAATTCGAGTAGCGGGCAGCGGCAATCGCCGCGAACCTACCGAACCCGTCCGGGTCGGCCGGACGGGTATGCGTGTCAGGACTCGTCGCTGCCGGATCTCTTGCCCAGGCAGGCGTGTAGGTGATGAGACCCAGAATCTCGAGTCCGGAAGATTTTGCGATGTCCACGAGGCGATCGGTTCCGGACCAGTCGAAGGCGCCCTCGGTACTTTCGATGGCGGACCAGTCGATGTCGAATCTGACCCAGTGCGAACCCGATGATCGAATAGCTTCCACCGTTCGATCCATTTCGGCGTCACTCATTGCGGTATAGCCGGAACCAAGTGCGATGCCAGTATTGTCTGACGAAGGTTGAACTGCGCAAGGTTCGCCGGTTGCGGTAATCGAAGAATGGACTACCAATCCGACAATCAACAAGACCACTGCGACTGCGGCGACTCGACGTGCCTTAGCCATCGATGAGCTCCTTCAGCAGAGCCGGAAGATTCTTCTGGATGTCATATCGGTCCTCTACCTTCCGCCGGCCGATGCGTGACAATTCGGATCGTGCACGCCCGTCCTCCAACAGTCTCGTTATCTCGGCTGCGAGTTCTACTGAATCAGATGGCTCAACGAGCGATCCGGCGCCGTCCCCCAGTAGCTCACTGGTGCCGCCGAGATCTGTTCCGACGACTGGCACTCCGATGCTCATTGCTTCGAGTGCCACGAGTGGGCCGGCTTCGGGAGAGGTGCTCGCAGAAATCGCGATGTCCCATCCTTTGATAGTTGCCAGTGAATCGACATATCCGAGAAATGTGACGCGACCCGCCAGATCCGACTGCTGTGCGCGTTCACGTAGTACTTGTGCGTACATTTCGTCGCCAGGGAACGGAAGTCCGGCGATTTCGAGTTGGACGTCTACTGTGCGGGCGATGGCATCCATCAACACCAAGTGGCCTTTCCACGGCGTCAGTGACCCGATGATTCCGACAACTCGGCGTGCCGGTGATCGAACTTCCGTTACCTCAGGGGGAACTACAACACCAAGTCGTGATACCGAGGTGGGAATTCCCAGCGAAAGAACAGGAAGCGAGGTCGGTCCGGAGACGGCGACTGCTCGTCGGATCCCGGGTTTTGCAATCCGTACGACGATTCGTTGTTTTGTGCTCGAGAGAGTGTCGTGGACAAGCCACGTTGCACGTTGCGGTACGCGGCCGAGCCTGATCACCGGCAATGCGAACAGTGAGTTGACTATCACGGTCGAGCTGGCCGACTGAGCCCGAGACGCAATGATGCGCCCGGCAATTCGCCAATTCTTTGCAACTTCGAGAATCGCCAGGACGCGTGCCAGACCCCCTTCGCCTCTGAGCGACAGGGTTGGTAGCGTGACCGTTTCGAAGTCGACTGACGCGCGTGCGCGATCCCTCAGCGGCCCTTCCGGACAAGCCAACGTTACCGTGAAACCCTGCTCGTGTGCCAAACGCATCAGTTGGAGCATGACCAGTTCGGCGCCGGAGATCTCTCCAGTGTGGCTGACGAAAATGATCGTTCGTGTCATTTTACTTCCCTGTCGGGTTTTACCATTGCGAGTGGCGACTTCCCGCCCGCGAGCGATACAAGTGCATAGATTCCGACTGTCCCAAGTGGAGCGAGAACCGAAACGACTGGCCATGGCACGCCCAACCTTTCGACGCAGATCGTTCCTGCCACTGTGACCACCGCGCAGAGGGCGACGGCCGCTCCGAGCGGGAGCATCGGAAACATTCTGTGAACCGGCAGACTTTGCCGCACTACAATCCAAATTGCAACGAAAAGAAGCAGTTCGGTCGATACGGTCGCAACTGCCGCTCCGTTGAATGACATTCGAGGAATCAACACGATGTTGACCACGATATTGAAGAGTAAGCCGCCCAATGCAATCCACGGATATATTCGATGCCGGCCGCTCGCAACCAGGATCATCAACCCCAACTGGGTGAGCATCGAGAAGCATGCGCCAAGCACCAACAGTCGCGTCGAGGTCCCTGCAATTGCGAACCGCTCTCCGTACAGAAAGGTGAGCACTCCGGTGGCAGCAGGCCAGAACGCGGCGATCGATGCGCTCCCGAGAACTGTCAGGACGATGAATGTTTCGCGGCTTCGTTCGCGGAACACTCCCACGCTGTCGGGCCAATATGACACGAGAAGTGTTGTTACCGGGGTGACTACGGTGATTGCGACGATTTGCAGAAGGTCCGCGAATTTGTACCCGATGGTGTACAAGCCGACCGAATCGAAAGTATCGAGCTTGCCCAAGAGCAGCACATCCACTTTGGACAGAAGCGTGACCAAAGCGAAGCCGATGCTCAAAGGGATTGCTTCGATCAGCATTTCCCGCCACCTACGAAACTGCGCTCGTGACGACGGCCTTGGCCCGGCGACGCCCTTTCGGACACCGCGCACTTTCACGACGGCCGCGACCACTTCGTTGATGACCGCAGGGATGACGAGAACGAGGAGGATCGGCTGCCACAAAACCGCGACGATGGTCGCGACAAGCTGGGCGAGTTGCCCGACGCCCTCGGCGATTGCGACATACGTCATGCGCAGGCGGCTCTGGTACATGACGGAAAGTGCATGGCTGGGAGTGGCAACGACAACGACCAAACCAGCGACCGCCGTTGCTTCGACCACTTCTGCGGGGTAGCGGAGAATCCAGACATAACCCACCGCGACGATGTATCCGAAAAGACCAAGGGCGACCCGTAGGGATATGAACGCGGTGGTGACCAGCGAAACTTCCCACGGATTGCACTCGACCAACTTCGCGAGCACCACTCGGCCGACGCCGAGATCGGTGACGACGGACAACAATCCGAGCAATCCGAAGATGAGGGAGAACTGACCGAATTCGTCAGGGCTGATCGAACGCGCGATCAGAACCGAGCCGGTCCACCCCATCGCTGCCACTGCGATCCGGCTTCCGAGCATGATCGCAGTGCTTCGGCGTGCATCGTTCGCAGTCAAATCCGGAGCGGCCGGCCCGTGGATTTTCGTCTCTCGCTCGCGACGTTCCTTCTCGAACTTGTCGATAGCGGCCTGGCGCAATTCGGCGAACTCTCGCGGCGATACGGGCTCGGTGCCCGTCGAATTGCGATTCGTCATGAGCAACTCACACGCTCAGCCCTGCAGTGCGGTACGCGTCAACCGTGTATTCGGCTGTTCGGGTCCACGTCGATCGGGCCGCGACACGTGGCGCAGATATACGGAGTGCGGTGTTGACATCGTCGTCCAGGACGACTGAGCGAAGAGCGGCCAACCAGGGAGCCTTGTCGTGCTTGCGGACAAGCACGGCGGCGTTGTCGGCGAATTCGGTCAGTGCTCCGACCGCACTCGCAACCACTGCCGCGCCGCACGCCATGGCTTCGAGTGGCGGCAGACCGAACCCCTCGTAGTGGGAGGAGTAAGCGACAGCAGTTGCGGCGGAATAGAGTGCCGGAAGGTCTTCTGTCGCGACGTAACCCAATCCTCGGGCGGAACGGGGCGCGTCGGGGCCCGTCGAGCCGGAGCCCGCCAGCAGAAAAGGAATCGACAGCTCCGTGCACGCTTCGGCGACCAGAGCGACATCTTTTCGAGGTTCGATCGTTCCGACCTGCAGCACGAATCGCTCCGGCAGTTTCAATCGCCTCCGAACTTCGGCCACTGCAGCTTCGGTGGGGATCGTGGCCCAGGATGCGGGTGCCAGCGGCGTGACAACGGCATGCCGACCGCTCAGTGCGAATATTCGTTCGGCGGTGAAGTCCGATACTGCAATGACGACGTCGGCCTTGCGTAGCGCCGCGGACAGGAGTCGGCGTTCGCCAGCTGCTCGATATCGACTGAAGGCCCACGGAACGTCGAATACCGACATGTCGTGAAACGTCGAGATCTTCAGGCCGCCTTGCCCGATCGGGAGGTCGACGTCGAGGCTGTGGAACAAGTCGCTGCCCGCGACCGGCACCATCGCCCACGCGGCTCTGCGTGCTCCGGAGGCAACAGGGCGCGTCACGGCGCGCACTCCGGTTGGAATCTCATCGACAGCGTCGATTTGCACCGTTGCGCTGAGGTTCGTCGATTCGCTGATCAGTGGGGAGAGTTCTCGGAGTAGTTCGCGTGCATAGGTTTGGACGCCGCCCCCACCAGGTCGGAGTGCCATGGCTCCGAGGGTGATTCGTGATCGGATATCGCTTCTTTCTCCGAGTGGTGTTGAGTCAGTGCGCATCCCACGGTTCCAATCAGTAGCCAAAAGTAGAGGTCGAGGGGAAATATCTCGAAATATGTCGAGACGACAGAAGCGACCGCGGCCGCGACGATCGAGGCGCTGACACCGAGAGCCAAAGCGCCGTCCGAGCCGGGAAGCACACGCGATGCCCTCAGCGCGGACGCTCCGGAAGATATGAGGACCAGGACAAAAATCCACAAGCCGATCGGTCCGAGCTCGACTGCGACTTTCATGTAGTAGTTGTCGGGCTGATAGGGGATCAGCCCAAGTGTTGTCGCGGCCTTGATCGTCATCGTGTTGAGCATCGGTTGTGCTGCTTCCGCCGCCTTTGCCGCCGCGGATCCTGTTGCGCCCAAACCTTGCCCGAGTGGATGCACGAACAGCGAGCTGATTGTCGACGACCATCCGCTACCGCGTTCTTCGAGACTGTACGACGAGAACAGTGGTTTGACGATTGATGGTGGTGCCAACAGAAGTACGAAGGGAACGGCAGCGGCAGCCGCGCCGAACAACATCAAGATAGACCGATACTTGTATACGGCAATCCAGAGAAGCCCGACAGCCAACCCGATGTAGCTGGCCCGCACAATCGAGACTCCCATGCCTACGACCATGATCGGAGTTGCGGCCAGAAAGATAATGTTGCGCAGCCGTTTCGGATCCGCGAGAGCGACCGAAATGCCGACGATCAAACTCAGCATCACGAAGAGACCGAACGCAAACGGACCGGTGAAAGTGCTGAAGCTTCGCAAGATCGAGCCGGTGATTCGAATCTGCTCGGTGTAGCTGTAGCCGAGATCCACCAGGTATGCAGGCCCTACTGCTTGCTGAAGGAGTCCGATGACTGCTGTCAGTATCCCCATACCCATCAGGACGGACACGAGATGATCTCGGTCGTCCCGCGAGAACGGTGCGCGCCAGAGAATGACGGGTATCAAGATGTAGAAGTAGGTGATCTTTATCGATGTCACCCCGGCGATACCGGACAGAAGCAGTGCTGACGCGGAACCGAAAGCTACCCAGGCCGCGGCAGCCGGCCACCAAGGCATCGAGGGGCGCACTACCCGAAGGCGATTGGGGCTGACGAAGGTGCATCCCAACGTGAGCAGGAGCAACCCCTCCTTCCAACCGGCCATCGATGTCCCGCCGGGAATGATCGCCAACAGACCGTGGAGCGGAGCGAACAGTGCAACAAGCAGCAAGCCGCGTTGTGGTCGCTGGTAGATCGCAACGACGATGGGTACTGCGAAGATTGCAGCAACAATCATGAATGATGTGTTCACGCGATGAACCGGTTCGCATTCGCCGTGTCGGCCCGAGGGACCGTCGTAATTCCGAATGCTTTCGCTATCGAAGAAATCGCCTTTGTTTGCACGATATTTCGGAGGTCACGATGGTAGGACGGGTGATCGCCGACCGGTGGCATGATCGCGTTGAACGTTTGTCCTCGGTGAGTCATCCGGGCAACGCCTTCGGGTCCGCGTTGCTGATTGAACCATGCGGCGTCCGCGGGGGAGAGGATGACGGTGGTATCCACCCCACGCTTGCAGAGTGCCTCCAGCATTACCTCAGGAACCTGCGTGATTCCCCTGATTCCCAGAAGCTTCCACGCGGGATAGGGGAGACGGGACTGCAGTACGCCTTTCACCCGTCCGCGGAGGGGAAGTTTCGTGGTTTCGGCACCTGGATCGATTCGAGGAGCCTCCGGCAAGACAGCATCCATCAGGGACTTCTTGCGCCTCACCGACCACAAGATCATGTTCACGAGTATTGTCGATCTCGCACCCATCTGGAGCGCCATGGACGCTGAGGTCCATGCCCCCGAACACAATCCGGTCATCACGAGGTTTCTCGGATCTGCGCCGAGTGCGGCAACGGCAGTGCGTGCGTCCTCGTCTGCCGCGTGTGAATAGACCGACGTCGGATTGTCGGCGTCGATCGGACCCGAGTCGCCGACCCCTCGTCGGTCGAATCGGAGACTCGTGACCGAGAGAGCCGCGGCCTCACGAGCGATGGTCACCCACGAGCGGCCAGGCCCGACTCGATGCTCGATTGCCGTAGTGAAGAACAGTAGTCCGCGCTCGGGAGGCGCATCGGTGGTCGATATGTTGCCTGCCTCGGATTCGGGAGAAGTTGCGGGATGCGTGCGGATCGCGAAGAGCTCCTGAGCACCGAATCGTTCCAACGTCTCGAACACCTCCTCGCCGACTTCGGTGACCGCGACGCGAGCTGTGGTGGTGATCGCGGGAGTGAACGCGGAGGAACTCGTGGGCGCGTGGCGATCCAACCACTGTGCAATTTCGCTGATGTGTGTGTAGGGGATGTCGACGTAGAAACTGGGAGGCGACGTGAACGCGTCGTGGTTCTCCAAGATCATCATCTCGGGATCAAGAGTTGCTGCGAGCCCGGCGACAGCCCTGCTGTCCAGTACCGAAGACTTCACGGCCAGAAGGGTGCGTGGACGTCCGAGAAATGGTCCGGTGATGCGGAGACGTGACAGTTGGTCGGCGCATTCGGGTGCCAGCACGCCACCCATGATCGACACACGTGAGTCGGCGGGATCGTCCTCTCCGACGCTGATCGCATAGAACGCACGTTGTTCCCTGAGGTAGTTGCGGCCGGTCAGAATTGGGTCCCACAGGACTATCGAGTTGACGGCTCCGCACTCCTGCAATGCCGACGCTGCCAGGAGGGCCCCAACTCTCAGTCCGACGATACTGACGGATTCCGCGCCCGCTCGTCGGACATAGTCCACAGCGCTGACGATGCTCTTCAGCCAGAGGGTGAGAGCGTCAGGATCGTCTTCGGCGCCGGCCGAGTCGCCGACTCCCGCGTACTCGAAACGAAAAGCTGCCATACCCTGTGCCGCGAGTTTTTCGCCGAGAAGTCGCATGCCGCGATAGGTGTCGATGTGCTCCTTGCCCAGCGGGGGACACATGACCACGGCTTCTCGGACAGTTCCTGAAGAGGGCACGTGAACGAATCCGAGCAACGGCCTGTCTGCCGACCCGAACCACGTGGCCAGTTGAGTCTCGATGGTGATCACTCCGGTCAAGATCGGTTGCCTGTATGTTGCTAGTAAACATACCAGTAGTCTGTTTGGTGCCGATCCGGCAATCTCTAGGTTTGTGGAGCGCCAAAAAAGCGCATAGGAGTCCGAAAATGTCAGGTGTACTCGTCCATGAATGGATAGAGCGTTCGGGCGGCGCAGAGAAGGTGCTGGACGAGTTCGTCAACTGCTATCCGGACGCTGACCTGTATTGTCTGTGGAACGATGCTCCCGGGCGTTACTCGACAACCGATGTCAACGAAAGTGCGCTCGCTGCAACGCCATTGCGTCGTAGCAAAGCGCTCTCATTGCCTGTCATGCCGTTCACCTGGCGAGGGTTGGAGAACCGCGGCTATGACTTCGCGCTGATCAGCTCCCACGTGTTTGCCCATCACGCAACATTCAGGGAGCAGTCTGCGCGATTCCGGAAATTCGTCTATGTGCACACCCCCGCCAGGTACGTGTGGAACCCCGAACTGGACGAGCGTGGAAACTCGCCACTCGCGAGGCTGGGATCACCCATTCTGCGCAAAATCGACCGCAAGAGAGCGTCGGAGGGGGCCTCGTTCGCAGCGAACAGTGAGTTCGTCAGTCGACGGGTTGAGCGCGCCTGGGGCGTGCAGTCACGGGTCATCCACCCCCCGGTGGACGTCGACCGGATCTCCGCCGTCGAGGATTGGCGGTCCCGATTGAGCGAAAACGAACTTCAGCTACTATCCAGTTTGCCCTCACCATTCGTTCTCGGTGCCTCGAGGTTCATTCCGTACAAGCGTTTGGACTGGGTGATCCGGGCAGCCGAGCGGGCCGGGACGGCTGCTGTCATCGCAGGGTCGGGCCCGGAAGAGGATCGGCTCCGCGCGATGGCTGACTCTGCGTCGGTTCCCGTTCGAATTGTTCGTCGCCCCTCGGATGCGTTGCTTTTTGCGCTGTATCAGCAGGCGCTCGCATACGTCTTTCCGGCGATCGAAGACTTCGGAATCATGCCGGTGGAGGCGATGGCTGCGGGTGCGCGCGTGATTACGAACAGCATTGGTGGAGCTTCGGAAACCGTGACACCTGGTGTCGACGGACTCCATTTCCACGACGACAGTTGGGAATCGGTGGCCGAGTGCATCCGAGATGTCGCCGCGGTGGACGTGAATGGTGCCCGCTCGTACGAGAAGTACTCCGTGCGCAGATTTCGCTCCGAGATCGCAACCTGGACCGGTGTTCCGGTGTTCGGCTACGCGAACAGTGTTTCGCCCCAGTAGTGTCCGTCGGCGAGACCGCCGGGGCACGCGAAGACGGCAGAACCGACGTGTTGGATGTATTCGTTCAGCGCATCGTGTCGTGAAAGGTTTTGCTGCATCGGAACAAATTGCTCGACCGGATTCCGGCAGTACGCAACGAAGAACAGTCCCGCGTCCAGGTGGCCGAAGCCGTCGGAGCCGTCGGTGAAGTTGTATCCGCGGCGCAAGATCTGAATCCCACCGAGTTCCTCGGCAGAGGCCAGGCGCACGTGTGAATCCTCCGGGATGACGAAGTCGTGGCCCATTTTGGAATCGAGATCAAGTTCGTCGAACTCGTCTTTGCCGCCGAGTGGCGCTCCGCTGCGTTTGGAGCGGCCGATGACGGCTTCCTGTTCCTTGAGTACTGCGCGATCCCACTGCTCGATCAGCATGCGGATTCGTCTGGCGACGAGGAATGAGCCGCCTGCCATCCAGGCCTGATCGTCAGTGGGATCAACCCAGACGTGCTGGGCGAGTGCGTTTGGATCTTCCGCCTTGATGTTGGCTGTTCCGTCCTTGAACCCGAACAGATTTCGTGGTGTCGCCTGCGTCGTCGAGGTCGAGGACGTTCGCCCGAACCCGAGTTGTGACCACTTGACCGACGCGGTCCCGAAAGCGACTCGCGCGAGGTTGCGGATCGCATGGACGGCAACCTGGGGATCGTTGGCGCACGCTTGGATGGCGATGTCGCCCCCGCTGCGATTCGGATCGAGGTTGTCCGCGCGGAAGTGGGGGAGATCCAGCAGGGCAGCAGGTTTCTTGTCTGCGAGCCCGAAACGGTCGTCGAAAAGTGACGGTCCGAATCCGATGGTCAGGGTGAGTTGCGACGGCGCGAGATCGAGTGCCTCACCGGTATCGCTCGGTGGCGCGTACGGACCGTCGCCGGTCGCTCCGTCCTCGGTTGCTTCCTGACCCGCCGTCATTCGTTCGGCCATCGCCGTCCACGTCTGCAGCAGCGTGATCAGTTGGTCGCGCGACTTCGTCGTCACATCGAAAGCGACGAAGTGCATGCGATCCTGGGCCGGCGTCGTGATGCCTGCTTGATGCTCGCCGCGGAAAGCCACCACGTCTGCGTGATCGGTGCCGGAATTCTCGTCGGCGGTCACCCGCCCGATGACGGCACCGGCACCGGCCAGGACGGCGCCGGCCCCCACGGCGCCGAACAGTCGGCGCCGTGAGACTGCGTGCGGTGCTGCGTTTTCCGCAGCGGGTGTGCCTTCTGGTGAATCAGTCATCTACTGTCCCGCGACTACTTCCTGGACCTGGCTGACCTCGGCGGACAGAGCATCGATTTTACGCGAGAGTTCCTGACGCTGCGCCTCGGTGACGGCGTCGTAGTACACGAATCCGTCGCCGACGCGGAACTGCGCCAGAGCGGCGTCGAGGTCGGCGAATCGGTCCGCGATGCGCTGGGCGAGCTCGGGATTACGTTCCTGCAGAATCGGGTTCAGTGCCGCGATCGCCGCTTGTGAGCCGTCGACGTTGGCCTGGAAGTCCCACAGGTCGGTGTGCGAGAAGATGTCTTCCTCTCCGGTGATCTTGGAAGTCGAGATCTCGTCGAGCAGTCCTTGGGCGTCGCCGGCGATCTTGGTTGGATCGATCGTGTAGTCCTCGGCGTTCACCTGATCGGCAAGATACTGAATGTCTTCGAGCAGTTGATCGGCGACTGCGTTGGTATCCGGCTGAAGTCCGGTGACCCACAAATCCTTCTCGAGGCGGTGGAATCCCGTCCAGACCTGACCGGGCTCCAGGTCCGCTTCGCGCAGGTCAAGCTTGGGATCGAGTTCGCCGAAGCTCTCGGCTTCGGGCTCGATGCGCTCGTAGTAGGTACGTGCGATCGGGAACAGTGCCTTCGCCTGGTCGACGTTGCCGGACTGGACGGCGGCGACGAACTGAGCTGCGGTGTCCTGCAGCGCGACGATCTGGCTGCGGATGTACCGCCGGTAGCCGTCGGCAGCTTCGGCGAGTTGTCCGCTCTCGTCGGTGGCCGCCTGCGAATCGCCCGTGACGACGAAGTCCTGGCGGATGCCGGTTCCGACCATGCCCGGCTTGCACGCGAGTTGATAGGTCGCAGCCTCGGGGAGGGAGACGATCAGCTGCCGGGTAAGGCCGGGGCCGATGTTCTCGACTTCGCCCATCGCTCGATCACCCTCGGCGAAGACGTAGAACTCGGTGACCTTCGAGCCGTTGTTCGTCACCTGGAACGTCGAACTGCCAGTGGTCCCGGTGGTGGCACTGACGTCACACGAATCGTCGGTGGCCGTGACGACGATGTCGCCGTCGCTCGCCGTCGTCTTCTCGGTGCACGCGGCGAGGGAGAAGGGAAGTACCGCAGCCGTGGCCAGTACGAGGGTGGATTTACGCATGTCGGCAATGCCTCTCAGGATTTTTCGGGAACGTGTGTGTCGTGCGCAGGCGGGGCCGTCGGCTCGGTTGGCTTCGACGGAAGGGGACGCAGGAAGAGTGCTAGGACGACTACGAGGTAGACGACCCACGCGACGGCTTGGAGGACCGTCGGATCCGGGCGGAAGTTGAAGATTCCGGCGAGGACGGTGCCGTACCAGGTCGACGGGTCGTAGCCGGGTGTCAGGTTGAACGCGAGATTCGAACCGCCCGGAAGCACATTTCCGGTCTGTAGAGCGCGAACACCGTACGAGAGGATTCCGGCGGCTACGACGATGAGGAAGATCGCCGTGTACCGGAAGAAGGTCGTCAGGTTGAGACGGAGGGCGCCGAAGTACATGGCGACGGTCAAGACGGCGGCCAGGAGAATTCCGAGGAGCAGTCCGACCAACGGCCAGGAGCTGCCTGCGGTGTTCTCGGCGTATCCGACCATGAGCAACGCTGTCTCGACGCCTTCACGACCGACCGCGAAGAACGACAGCGACAAGATGGCGACGGGGCCGGCGATCAACGCCTTCTCCATCCCCGCTTTCAGATCGCCGGAAATGTTCTTCGCAGCCGTGCGCATCCACAGGACCATGATCGTGACGATGACGACGGCGACCAGGGAGGCAACGCCCGCGATGATCTCTGCGGTCAGGCCGTCGACCGTCGACGTTCCGTAGTGGATCGCGAAAAAGATGATCGCCACCATTGCGACGGCGATCGCGACGCCGAGCCACACCCATTTGAGTGCATCCCTGCGCTGAGCTTTCACGAGGTAGGCAGCGAGAATCATCACCACGATGCCCGCTTCGAGGCCTTCGCGCAGACCGATCAGGCCACTACCGAATAACTGGGTGGCAACTGATGGTGTGCTCGCGGCAGCGAGTACCGACACGGGCACGGGCGACTCCTGACTGAGTGAGTGCGACAGCTTCTGCCGAACGTATGAGGCTAGGCCAGCCTTAACTCAGAAGAAGATACTCCACAATCGGTGGTGAACCACGCCCTGACCTGTACTTTTGCTGTTCTTTACCAATGGATTCGGGAGTACTTCGCTCGCATGTGGATGATGGAAGGGTGTACCGAACTCCCGCAGCCCGCAGAAGTCCCCGGCGTCTCTCGAGAGTCGTAGCCGCAGTAGCTGCCGGAACAGCCTTGCTGGGCGCAGGCATCGTGGCGTGTGGATCGAACGAACCGAAAGTAGCCATTCCGGAGGGCATACCCCCAGGTAACGGCTCTCCGACGCCACCGATCGACATCAATGCCCCCGGCCGCAGTGCTGATCAACTCGCCGACTGGGCCGCGGGATTGTCGGACGACATCGGGATCGGGACCACGGCACTCGAGGCGTACGGGTACGCCGCTGCGGTCATGGCCGAGACGCTTCCCAGCTGCGGAATCGGGTGGACGACATTGGCCGGTATCGGCAGCGTCGAGAGCCGACACGGGACCTACGACGGTTCGTCGGTCGATGCGTTCGGCCAGGTCGCCCCGACTATTCGGGGAATCCCTCTGGACGGTGGCCCGGGAGTTGCCGAGATCCCCGACACCGACGGCGGGGCGATGGACGGCGATCCAGTGCACGACCGTGCGATGGGGCCCATGCAGTTCATCCCTGAGACGTGGCTCAAATGGGGAGTCGACGCCAACGGCGACGGCCGGGTGGACCCGGACAACATCGACGACGCTGCCCTCACCGCCGCTCGTTACCTGTGTGCACGCGGGGGAGACCTCACTGCCGCTGCCGGGTGGCAGCAGGCGCTCATGGCGTACAACCTCTCGGGCGACTATCTCGCGCTGGTTCGTGATCGCGCGTCGGCGTATTCAGTCGGGGTACGGCCGGACTGACGGTGATCGATCCGCAGGTCGGGCCCGTGACCGCGCGTCGATAAAGAAGCCTTCGGCCCGTGCGGTTAGGCTGTGTGCTGGCACTACAGAGGTGCTGGCACTGCAGAGGCCCAGCCGCGATCGTGGTCCTCTTTCGACCGGAGGGGTCGGAGCCCAAGTGTCAAGCACGCAGAGCGTGCCCCAATGCGAAGCCCATTCGAAGGAGAACCACACAGTGGCCAGTATTGAGCAGGTCGGAGCTCGCGAGATCCTTGATTCACGTGGCAACCCCACGGTTGAGGTCGAGGTTCTGCTCGAAGACGGAAGTTTCGCCAGGGCTGCGGTGCCGTCCGGTGCTTCCACCGGTGAGCACGAAGCCGTCGAACTGCGCGACGGTGGCGCACGCTACGGTGGAAAGGGCGTCGAGAAGGCCGTGGAGGCTGTGCTCGGCGAGATCGCTCCGGCCATCATCGGCATCGACGCAACCGAGCAGCGCACGGTCGACCAGGCGCTGCTCGACGCAGACGGCACCCCGGACAAGTCGCGTCTGGGCGCAAACGCTCTGCTCGGTGCCTCGCTTGCCGTGGCTCGCGCCGCTGCCGAGTCCTCGGGCCTCGAGCTGTTCCGCTACGTCGGTGGCCCCAACGCTCACGTTCTCCCTGTCCCGATGATGAACATCCTCAACGGTGGCGCGCACGCCGACACCGGTGTCGACGTCCAGGAGTTCATGGTTGCTCCCATCGGCGCACCGAGCTTCAAGGAATCGCTGCGCTGGGGTGCCGAGGTCTACCACTCCCTGAAGTCGGTCCTCAAGGAGAAGGGCCTCTCCACCGGTCTTGGTGACGAAGGCGGATTCGCTCCCGACGTCGCGGGCACCAAGGAAGCACTCGACCTCATCACGATCGCCGTGAACAAGACCGGCCTCAAGCTGGGCACCGACGTCGCGCTCGCTCTCGACGTCGCCGCCACCGAGTTCTACACCGATGGCACCGGCTACAAGTTCGAGGGCAAGAACCGCACCGCGGCCGAGATGGCGGCGTTCTACGCCGAGCTCATCGACGCCTACCCGCTCGTTTCCATCGAGGATCCGCTCGACGAAGACGACTGGGACGGCTGGGTCGCACTCACCGATCAGATCGGCAACAAGGTCCAGCTCGTCGGCGACGACCTCTTCGTCACCAACCCCGAGCGCCTCGAAGAAGGCATCGTCAAGGGTGCGGCAAACGCACTCCTGGTGAAGGTCAACCAGATCGGCACTCTGACCGAGACCCTCGACGCCGTCGATCTCGCTCACCGCAACGGCTACAAGACGATGATGAGCCACCGTTCCGGCGAGACCGAGGACACCACCATCGCCGACCTCGCGGTTGCCGTCGGCAGCGGTCAGATCAAGACCGGTGCTCCGGCCCGCAGCGAGCGCGTTGCCAAGTACAACCAGCTGCTGCGTATCGAGGAGAACCTCGGCGACGCAGCACGTTACGCCGGCGAGGTTGCGTTCCCGCGCTTCGCTTTCGAGGCCTGACGGAAATCTAAGATTCAGTAGTGTCTGCACAGCGCGGTAAGCCACGATCCCCCGGCGGAAGTCCGGGGGGTCGTGGTTCCCGTCGTGGGGACACACCGTCGCGTGCGCGTCGTGACAGTGCTCGACGCCCACGCGCGTCGGAACCGGCATCTTCGGTAGATCCGGCAGCAGTTGATTCCGCTGTGACAGACCCCGCGCAACCGGGGGTCTCCGCCGAGAAAGCGTCGGCGCGTGGGTCGAAGTCGGCCCGGGGGAAGAGCGGAACCAACAAGTTCTGGTCTCGGCTTCCGAAGTCGGACAACACCATTTTCGGCTTGTCCACCAGTCGGGCCGTTGTGCTCGCGATGGTTGTGCTCATGCTGGCGCTGACACTGGCAGTGCCGCTGCGTACGTACATCAGCCAGCGTTCGGATGCCGCGCAGGTGGCGGCCGAACGTCAGGTGCTCGAGGAAGAACTGCGAAAGCTGCAGGGCCAGAACGCGCGCTTCGACGACCCTGCGTACATCGAAGCTCTTGCACGAGAACGCCTTCGGTATGTCAAACCGGGCGAGACCCCGTTTCAGGTTCAGCTTCCCGGCGACTACAAGGAACCCGAGAAGAAGCAGGAAAAGGAAACACCGCTGACAGGTCCGTGGTATCGCGATCTGTGGCAAACGATTTCGGAACCGCCAGTGGTTCCCGAGACGACGACACCGGCCCCGATGCCGTTGGCGCCGATAGAGCCAGAAGAACAAGGAGTACCCACCGGGTGAGCAACACGTCCGAAAATTCCCCACAGGTTTCACAAGCGGATCTCGACGCCGTTGCCGCTCAATTGGGCCGTGAGCCACGCGGAGTGATCGAGATCGCGTACCGCAGCCCGGACGGTCAGCCCGGCGTCGTCAAGACTGCCCCCAAACTTCCGGACGGAACACCGTTCCCGACGCTGTACTACCTAACAGACCCGCGACTGACTGCCGAAGCGAGCCGTCAGGAATCCGCCGGCGTCATGCGTGAAATGACCGAACGCCTGACCCAGGATCCGGAACTTGCCGCGGCCTACCGACGGGCATACGAGTCGTACCTTGCCGAACGGGACGCGATCGAATCTCTCGGAACCGACTTTGCCGGTGGCGGGATGCCGGATCGCGTCAAGTGCTTGCACGTGCTGATGGCGCATTCGCTTGCCAAGGGTCCCGGCGTCAATCCGCTCGGTGACGAGTCCGTTGCCTTGGCCGGCCACGGAAAGCTCCGCGGAACTGCAATTCCCGCGGACTGGCCTGGCATCGACGACGCCGACACCGCCGACCGGTGACTCGCCGTGTTGCCGCAGTCGATTGCGGTACCAACTCCATTCGACTGCTGATCGCCGACGTCGGCGCCGACGGCCGTCTGGTGGATGTCCGGCGCGAGATGCGCGTCGTGCGACTGGGTCAAGGTGTTGATGCGACAGGGACATTCGCGCCCGAGGCCATCGAACGCACCCGGGTCGCGCTGGTCGAGTACGCGTCGATGATCGCCGATGCCGGAGCAACCGCCGTTCGAATGGTCGCGACGTCGGCTACTCGCGACGCTGCGAATCGGGAAGACTTCTTCATGATGACGCGGGACGTGCTCGGTGCGGTGATTCCCGGATCCGGAGCGGAGGTGATCACCGGCGACGAAGAGGCGCGACTCTCGTTCGGTGGTGCTGTGGGAGAACTTGATCCGTCCGAGGGCCCCTTTGTGGTAGTCGATCTCGGCGGCGGGTCCACCGAAGTTGTCCTCGGCGTCGCGTCGGGCGTCCAGGCTGCGTACTCCAGCGACATCGGCTGTGTGCGCGTCACTGAGCGGTGCCTACCGTCGGATCCGCCTACGGCAGAGCAGGTTTCCGAGGCGACGGCTTTTGCGACCGCGAAATTGGCCGAGGCATTCGAGGCCGTGCCCGTCGAGAAGGCGCACACCTGGGTGGGTGTCGCTGGAACCATGACGACGCTGGCCGCGATTGCTCAGGAACTTCCGGAGTACGACGCCGAGAAGGTGCACCTGTCGAGGATTCCGTTCAAGCAACTTTTCGAGGTGTGCGAGCGACTTACCGCCATGCCTCGGGTTGATCGCGCTGCCTTCGGCCCGATGCATCCGGGGCGGGTGGACGTCATCGGCGGCGGAGCGATCATCACCACGGTGCTGGCTCAGACATTCGAAGCCAAAGCCGGGATCACCGAACTGGTTGTCAGCGAACACGACATCCTCGACGGCATCGCGATGTCGATAGCTCAGACCCACCCGATAGTCTGATTCCCGACGCACCCGACCAGTCGGGTGCGTCAAGGCCCCCATAGCCCAATTGGCAGAGGCAACGGACTTAAAATCCGTCAAGTGTCGGTTCGAGTCCGACTGGGGGCACCAAGTAGATCCGCCTGCACATTGAATCGGAAAACCCCGCTCGTCCTCTTCGGACGGGCGGGGTTTTTCGTGGAGCAACGACTGACCACCAAGTGGCTACTGGGCCCAGACGGTCGTTCCGGCAGGCGCATTCAGTGTGTTGACGAGATCGATGCCGGCTACGACAGCCGCGCCGCCGCCACCGAGGATCGTTCCGGCGACACCGCCGATTCCTGCTCCTGTTGCGAGACCACCCAGGCACAGTGCCGCAGCGACAGGGAGTCCGACGATGGTCAAGCCCAGCGGAGCGCCGACAGCGCAACCGATTCCGGCGCCGACGATGGTGCCGAGCAGGCTGCCGACCTGAGTGCCGAGACCGAGCTGACTCTGGAAGTGCGCAATCGCCCGATCATTCTCCTCGGGCGAGGCTACCGGCGTCCATTCCTTTGCCGCAGGCGCACTCTCGGGTCGAGGTGTTGCCTTCGCCGAATCGGTGATCGGTGTCAGTGTGAGGGTCTTACCGTCTTCACTGATCGTGCGATCGAAGGGGAACTGCAGATCCCCGAGGTTGTATGCGAGAGGCAGGGAAACAAGGTCGGCTCCCTTGCTGTCCTGCAAGACAACAGACTTGCCGTCGCCGGACACCTTGAACAACCCGGCATCGATGGTGGTGACGATCGACTTGTCGACGATCTTCGCTTCGTAATTCACGTCGGTTGACGGATCAGCTGATGCGATCCCTGTTGATGCTCCGACTGCAGCGACCGCTAGAGCAGTCACAGCCGCCTTCTTGAAGAAACCCATAGTTCAACCCCGTGTTCGCCTGCGTGTGCTCGCAGAAACTCGACAACTTCGGACATTGGTAAACCCCCGACAAAGCCTTCGTATTAAAGCAGACCGAAGTGACAGAAGGGATAGTTGCGCTCGGGCTGACCGGAAGCGGCCGGTGCAATCGAATTTGCAGTGTGCAGTACCAAGATATCGAACGTGTGTGCGAAAATGTGGAGATGCGGCTAACCGAGCGATCCCCGGACCGCTGCGCGAACGGACACCCGCTGACGGCCAATACGTGCCTCGTCGGCTGGGAGGTTTGCGGGTGTGCCTCGACCGAGAATGGCGGGCATCGGACCCATTACTGCAGGCGCTGCGGTGAAACTGTCCGGACGCCAGAGTGTGTCGGCGTGGATCCGCAGAAAAATCGATGGAGTTGAAGGGGTGCCCTGCCTGCTTGGGTGGGGCAACCAGGCAGGGCAGTGGTTGGCCGTCCCTCTCAATACCGACCTACGGCGAACCATTGGCGTTGAAGGTACCCACACTTCGTGACGCGCGCCACTTACGTACCAGTACCTTCGTTAGCCGAGGTCAGTGGTGGCGACGACGGAGGTCACCGACGTCCCCGCGGGGACGTGGTTCATGGAGAAATCGCGGTCCCGGTCAGGGTTGACGACGCTTGCCAGCAGGAGCATGGCGGCGACAAAGAGAACTCCCGCGGTGAGGTAGGCGATTTTCACGGGCAGGCGCGGGCGTCGATCTGAATTCGTGGACATTCACGTTCTCCATCGGTACATGTTGGACGAACGCTTAGTTTAATGATCAACTAATAAAACGGGTCCGAACAGTGACGCAAGATACGAAAAGACCCTCGATCTCGGGGGAAATCGAGGGCCTTTCCGGTCGAACGTCGGTGTCGCCAAGCACATAGCGTCACCGACCCACTATCGGTGTCGAGCGTGACCCCTCATGTCCGACCCCACTTCTCGACACTATCCAGTAACTTGCGACATTGTGGACGATTCGGACATTGTCATTCGGATGGGGGACACCCCGCCCGCGACACCTACTTTCGTCCAGCCGCCCATTTCATTCCCCAGTTGTAGGCCCGATCGAGATCTGACTGACTGCCGTTGATGTACTGAACTTCGCGGGTCACCGTCACGCCCTGACCTGAACTCTGGATGAGAGCGATTGCGCACAACCGCTCCTGGTTGCTGGCCGAATCGAGCCGCACTTCCACCTCGGGGCCGTTGGTGGGATACAGGGTGACGACGCCGTCCACGGCCGCCCAGTTGGGGGCGCCGTCGTAAATCATCGCGAAGATCAGGATTCGCCGGAAAGCGCTTGGGTCACCGAGATTGACGTGCATGTTCTCGCCGCCGGTGTTCGCGCCACTGCGGTCATCGCCGTCGAGGGAGATGTAGGGCGGAGAAGTCAGTGAACCGAAACTGTTGCCCAAGGCCTGAACTACTCCCTTGGACCCGTCGGCAAGTTCGTAGAGGCATCCGAGGTCCAGGTCGACCGCGCCAGAACCTGCGCCGGCGAGTTTGGCGAGGAAACCGGTCTTCTTCGGTGGTGCTCCCTGCGACCAGTTGAGGTTCACCCGCATATTGCCTTGTCGTTCACCCGCCTTCGCGAGGTTGACCGTCGGTGCCGATTTGGTGAGCGTGATCTTGCTCAGGCTGACCGGTGCTTGCGACGGAGTGGACTCGCCGGAACGTCGGGTGTAGTCGATTGCCATCGTGATAGTCCTTGTCTGAACTCGAATGAGTCCGATCGTGTTACCCGTCGAGGAATCTCCACCGACGTGATCGGCGATCTCCGGCCATTGTCCCTCATGTCTGATTTCAACCCATCCGCATCAAACTTGCCGCACCAACTACCGGCAGACCAGTAGTTTGCTGATTACTGTGTCTGTGGGCAGACCTGACTCCGAAATAGGTCGGACGTACTGGTTGGCACCGCAGTGCCTAATTACGAGAGAATTGCTGAGTCGGACGTCCGATTCGAATTGAGTCGTGGGAGCGGGAGGTAAGTGATGTCGGTCCTGTCTCTTCTGCAACCCCACCAGAGAGAAAGATTGACGCCCGCGCAGCGCGATGACGTCACTCGTGAGCAGATAGCCGTCACCTTCGGCGTGCTGCCGTGGGCCGCTGCTGTCCACCTCGTCGTCACACTCGGGCTGACGTTGTATGTGATTCCGCCGGACAGCGGACCGTTGCCGCGCCTGTGGCCATTCCTGTCCGGAGTGATCGGGCTGGTGGGGATGTGCGTCGGTCTCGCCATTCATTTCAACCTGATCGCACCCACGTACCGGATGTCCTACGCGTTTCTCATCGTCGAATTTGCCGTAGTCGGGATCCTGTATTCCTCCCTCGCCCTGGTTCTGTACCCGATCCTGGACGATTCCGGCGATCTGATCCTCACGGCGGCGTCCGCGTCTATCACCGGCGCCGGAGCCGTGGCTACCGCGATGTTGCGGATCGTCGGACTCACCTGGGTCCTGTCGAATCTCGTGATTTTGGGCGTGGCGTTCTGGCTCCAACCGGGGCCCGAGTTCGAACGAATTCTCATCGGATTGATCGTGTACGGAGCAGCTCTGATCGGCGGCACGATAGTGGTCTCGGGCAACCTGGAATCTCGCTACCGAGCCGAGCTGCGCGCAGCATCGGAACGATCGGTTGTGCAGATGCTGCTCGAAGACTTCGAAGGCAACGCCGGGGACTTCGTGTGGGAGACGGACCAGAAAGGCAAATTCAACCGAATCCCGACGCGGCTCGCATCCGAAGCGGGGCTGGACTCCGCCGAGTTGCAGGGAACGGCGTGGCAAGACCTGTTCATGGAGCTGGGCACTCTACGGATCCCCGGCGGAATCGATGCGCTCATGGAGCTGCAGCAAGCCCGCCACACGAAGACCGCATTCGTCGACGTGCTCGTTCCGGTCCGAGTGCACGGTGAAATCCGGTGGTGGCAGATCTCCGGACGCCCGCGCCCCGGCCGCACACCTGACGAGTTCGTCTGGCGAGGAGTCGGTTCCGACGTCACGGAAGTGAAACTGCAGAGTGACGAGATCGTGCGGATGGGTCGCGTGGACGCACTGACCGGCATGCCGAACCGGCACAGCTTCTGGACCGAGCTCGAGCGACTGCTGCGTGATCCGTACACAAGCGAAAGTGGTCTCGCGTTGGCGATGCTCGACCTCGACAACTTCAAATCGGTCAACGACACACTGGGTCACACCGTTGGCGACGCGGTTCTGCGAGAGGTCGCGGATCGCCTGTCCGAAGCCGGCGGAATGTCACAGTTGTTCGCACGTCTGGGTGGAGACGAGTTCGCGATTCTTTTCACCGACATGGGTGACAGTTCGCAAGTTCGTACTCTGCTCGGCCGCTACATCGAAACTCTGCATGAGCCGATCACAGTGGCCGGCACGCGGTTGGAGATCGGATGCAGCATCGGGTACTACCTCCCCGCCGAACTGCCGTCCTCCGCCGACGAAATGATGGGCGCTGCGGACCTCGCATTGTTCGCGGCAAAGGAATCTGGGCGCGGGGCCGTGCGTGAATATCGAGACTCGATGAAGTCCGTGGCCGATCGGCGGGCCCGCCTGCTCGAAGATCTGGGAAACACCGTCGCGGAGAAGGACCTCGAACTCGAGCTGCTGCCCAGGATCGACGTGCTCTCCCGCGAGATCGTGGCCGTGGAGGTCCGCGTGGTCTGGCACAACGCCCGCCTCGGAGCTGTGACGTCCGCCGAATTCATGAGCGTGGCAGACGACACAGGTTTGGCTTATTCACTAGGAACGACAGTCTTCGAGCTGGCGTGCGAGGCGGCGTCGCGTCTTCCTGATCACCTGCGGGTAGCCGTCGCGGTATCGACGCGTCAGCTCGAATCGGAGGCGTTCATCGAGGCGGTCGGCGACTCGCTTCGTCGATCAGATGCCAGGGCAGGGCAGTTCGAGCTCCAACTCGACGAGTCCTCTGTCATTACCGACCAGTCCAGAGCCGCGTTGCATGCCATCGCGGAGATGGGAGTATCGCTGACGGTCGACGAGTTCGGAGCCGGATTCTCCTCCCTTGCATCACTGTCCGGCCTTCCGTTCACGCGAGTGCGCATCGAACGCTCCATTTCCGGTGCGGCGCCCGGCGGGCGGCCGATCCTCGAAGCGCTCGTGGATCTGGTCGACGCACTGGGAATGGAGGTCGTTGTCTCGGGGGTGGACAGCGAGGAGCAACTGAAGGCCGTTGCGGCTGCGGGGGTGCGGACGGTGCAGGGGCGTGCTGCCGGCGAAGTCATGTCTGTCCAGGCAGTGGCGCTGGCGACAGCAGGCCGACGTGGATGACCCGGCGGTGGTACGCAGACGTCGAGTCGTAACCACCGTGCGCAGGCTCGGTCGACGAGGTTCTGACGACCACCTTTCGGATTACGATCGTCACCGACTTCTCAACCGACGCCTGGAGTTCACGTCGCGAGTACTGCCGTGGGCCTTCCTGATCGCTGCTATCGCGCTTTCGACGATCGTGGTGCTTCTGCCGGCAGATACCGGGATGTTCCGCTGGGTATGGCCGAGCGTCGTGGCCGTGTCGAGCATCGCGTTCAGCCTCTATTGGCTGGGGCGCTCGCGGCTGGGGGTTTCGGAGTCGCAGACCACCGAATTGGTTGTACTCACAACCCAGGTCGTCGTGTGGGGGGTCTTGCTCGCGTGCCTGGCGCTGGTGCTGTTCCCGATCCTGGATCCTGGTAACGAATTGGTGCTGACCTCGACATTGATGGGAGGCATCGCAGTCGGCGTTTTCCCGACATTGATGTTTCGCGGATTCACGCTGATATGGATCGGACTGGTTGGGCTTGGGTTGGCGGGGGGATTCTGGACCGAGCCGGAACCCTCGCGCTATGTACTGATCGGGGTGCTGGTCATCTTCGTAGGCTCGCTCTACAGCGGAACTTTGCTGTTGGCCAACCTCTTCGAGAGACGGCTACGCGCCGAACTCGTAGCCGAGGACGAACGAGATCTCGTCGAATTGTTGCTCAACGATCTCGAAGACGGAGCGCAGGATTGGCTCTGGGAAACCGATTCGCGCGGTATCGCCAGTACCGTGTCGTATCGATTTGCCGAGCAGGTCGGTTTACCGGCAGCGCAGATTCGGGGCCGCACCATGCACGAGATCCTGATCGGGATCGGCGCATCTCGAACAGATGCGGGCAGGAAGTCCCTTGATCTTCTCACCGCGAATTTTCAAGCCGGGACGGCGTTTCGGGACCTCACCATGCAAGTTGTCGTACGGGGCGATACTCGCTGGTGGTCGATGTCAGGTCACCCCGCCAGCGGCGACGGGGCGGACTACGGGTGGCGCGGTGTCGGATCCGATATCACGCACTCTTATCACCAGCGTCAAAATATATTGCGACTGGCGGAAGTCGATTCTCTGACCGGGCTCAAGAATCGGTACAGCTTCAACTCTCAGCTCTCGTCGAGGCTTCGGGACGGACGCAGAGTGTGGTTGGCGATTCTGGACCTGGACAACTTCAAGTCGATCAACGACCGGTTGGGACACCACGTCGGAGACGACGTGCTTCGCGATGTTGCGAGCAGGCTGCACAGCGTTCTGCGCTCGAACGAGATCTGTGGGCGACTGGGGGGTGACGAGTTTGCCATCGCCTTCGACGACTCCGCCTTCGACGACTCCGCCTTCGACGACATCGCGAGTGCAGATGAGGTGGAGGAACGATTCCAAACGATTCTCGACTCATTCGAACGACCATTTTCACTGGTCGGCAACCAGATTCGCATTCGTGCCAGTCTGGGGTACGGCTCGATGCCCGACGACGCCGACAGCCTCGAAGACCTGGTGATTGTTGCGGACCTCGCGCTCTACCACGCAAAGGAGAGCGGTCGGAACCAGATTCGCGCCTTCGATGCGACTTTGCGGGATCGTGCGACAGGTCGGGCCAGAGCACTGTTGGATCTTCGTCGTGCGTTGATCGACGAAGAGTTCGAGTTGGTCTATCAACCGCAGGTTTCAGCCGCGACGGGAGTTGTTGTCGGGTTCGAGGCTCTGCTGCGGTGGAACCATCCGACTTCAGGTCTCGTCTCGCCGGGAGACTTCATTTCGGTCGCCGAGGAAACCGGCTTGATCGTGCCGATCGGTGCAGGTGTTTTGCGGGCTGCCTGCACGGCAGCGACAACGTGGCCGGAGGACATTCGGGTTGCCGTCAATGTTTCTCAGGTGCAACTGCGTTCGAGTCGATACGTCGAATCGGTACGCCAGACACTGAACGAGGTGAACCTCCACCCCAGCCGACTCGAGATCGAAGTGACCGAATCGCTGGTCATCGACGACGCCGACCGAGATGTGTTGGTACAGCTCTCGGCGCTCGGAATCGCGATTGCGATGGACGACTTCGGTACAGGGTTCTCCTCGGTTGCCAGCTTGGCCCGGCTGCCGCTCGATCGGTTGAAGATCGATCGGGCGTTCGTCGCACCGCTGGACGCGGATCCCTCGAATTCGAGGTTCGCTGTCCTGCGAGCCGTCATCGCGATTGCCAAATCTCTCGGGCTGGACACCGTTGCCGAGGGCGTGGAGACGGAGAGGCAGCGCGCGATAGTGACGGAGTGCGGATGTGACGTGATCCAGGGGTACTTGGAGGGAATGCCGATACGGGCAGCCGAGATTCCGGACTATTTGAATGAGCGACCAGGCGGTCCGAGCAGGCTGGGTGTCGCGGCTACCACTGAGTGAGAACTTTGCGCCCGTTTTGGCGATCGATGTGTGACGGTACGCCGAAGTGATTCACATCGAACTGCAGAAGGGTGTCTTCGTGGTGGTCGGATCGGCGTACTTCCCAGGGCCGATGTTGGTGGGTAAGAAGGCAGTGGTCACAGGCGGTTCCCAGGGAATCGGCGCAGCGATCGTTCGAGCATTTGCCTCGCATGGCGCGTCAGTTCTGGTTGTGGACATGGCACCGCTGGGCGAGGTCGAATTCGACTCAGCTGCAGGTGGTTCGATCAACCATCTCGAGTACGACGTGCGTGCGCAGGAGGTCCCCGTCGCGTTGACCGAGTTCGCGCCGGACGTTCTGGTGAACAATGTGGGTCATTTCCTGAACCCGCCGACAGCGTTCGCCGGTACGGATCCAGGATTCTGGTCCGAGGCGGGCAACATCAATTTCGATCACGTCGTGCGCCTGACCCATGCCCTGCTTCCCGGCATGATCGATCGCGGAGCCGGTGGATCGATCGTGAACCTGACGACGGTGGAGGCGCATCGAGCGATCCCGGGCCACACCATGTACTCGGCATACAAGGCCGCGCTGACGCAGTTCACCAGAAGTCTTGGTGTGGAGATCGGTCGAACCGGAGTGCGCGTCAACGCCATTGCCCCGGATCTGATCGAGTCGGTACAGGTGCCGTATCGCAGGATCGTCCCTGCCGACGACTGGGACAAGTGGCCGGCATGGGCGCCGTTGGGTGGACCGGGCCAGCCGGTCGACATCGCCGGCCCCGCGCTGTTCCTGGCTTCAGACCTGGCGAGATACATCACCGGAACCGTCATCCACGTCGACGGCGGCTCGCACGCTGCCGGAGGCTGGTTCCCCACCGAAGAAGGCGGCTGGACCAACCGGCCCCGAAAGGCTTGACACATGACAACTTTCAGTCTGAACGTTCCCAATTTCGGCACCACTCTCGCGGAGAACTCCTACGGGAAACTCGTGCAGGTCTGTCAGAGCGCGGAAGCTGCCGGCTTCGACCGGGTCCTCGTCACCGATCATGTGGTGATGGGCTCGGACAACTCGGCATACACGTGGTCGGCGTTCCCCACCGAGCCTGACGCCAACTGGCTCGAACCGCTGACCGTCCTGGCTTTTGTTGCCGGACAGACGAAGACAATTCGCTTGGGGACCGGAATCGTCATCGCGGCGCTTCGCGGGGGAGCGGTACTTGCCAAGACTGCCGCGACACTCGATCTGCTGTCCGGTGGCCGCCTCGACCTTGGCGTCGGAACCGGTTGGCAGCAACGCGAATACGACGCGGTCGGTATGGACTTCGGTAAACGAGGACCGTTGCTCGACGACGCTCTCGCTGTGTGCCGGGCCCTGTGGAGTTCGGCGCCGGCGAGCATCGACACTCCTCGTCTGAAGTTCGACGACGTGTATTGCGCGCCCCGTCCAGCCGCTGGAATCCCGATCTGGGTATCCGGTTCGCTCTCCAAAGCCGTCGTACGACGCGTCGCAACCTGGGGTGACGGGTGGATTCCGATCATGGGCGCCGCGGACGACGACCTACGTGAAGGGATCGATGTCATCGGGAAGGCCATGGCGGATCTCGGACGCGATCCAGCGGAATTGCAGGTCCGTGGGCGACTGACCGTTGTTCGCGGGGCTGACGGTTCGATCGATCTCCCGGCGACGATGATCGGTGCCGAACAGCTGCTCGAATCCGGTGCTACCGATGTGCTGGTCGCGCTGGCAGCTGTTGATCCGGATCCGGACACGGCGATGTCGGAGTTCGGCGAGCTGGTGTCGGCCTTCGCAAAGGTGACCCGATGACTATTGCGTTGAAGCGATAGTTCTATCGTGCGAAGTGTTGTAGTGCAGCCTGATCGAGGAGAGAACACATGACCGAGAGCATCGTCGTGGATACGAGCCTGGAAGGGTTGCTCGATGCCCGGATCAGCTGCCGCGCCTACGAGGACCGTCAGGTGCCACGTGAGGTGATCGAGGAGATCCTTCGGCTGGCGCAGAAGACGCCCTCGTGGTGCAACACGCAACCGTGGCAGGTTGCGATCACCGAAGGAGAGGGCACCGAACGATTCCGCGCCGGCCTCGGTGAGTACGTGATGGCCAACGCCCAGGAGTCGGACTTCGAGTTCCCCCGCGAGTACCAGGGCATCTACAAGTCGCGTCGGTTCGACTGTGCGATGGCGCTTTATTCGAGCGTCGGAATCGAGCACGGTGACCGCGCCGGTTCCGCGGCACAGACGATGAAGAACTTCGAGCTCTTCGGCGCTCCCCACGTCGCGATCATCACCACCGACGAGGCATTGGGCACCTACGGCGCCGTCGACTGTGGGTTGTACGTGAACAGCTTCCTGCTCGCGGCCCAGAGCCTGGGGGTGGCCACCATTCCGCAGGCGGCGCTCGCGGGTAGCTCCAAGTTCATTCACGAGCACTTCGGCATCGACGACACTCGCAAGGTCGTGTGCGCGATCTCGTTCGGATACCCCGATACCGACCACCCGGTGAACGGATTCCGCACCGAACGCGAAACCGTCGACAACGTCGTGCAGTGGATGTCGAACTGATGTGGATGTCGAACTGATCACCTGCACTTCCAGGGATTGAGTGTTGAGCTGATTCACCTGAAAGACTGGTGGCATGTCCGACACACCCGAACTGTTCGATCATCTGCGCCGATTCCCCGATGTCGAGGCACCCAATCTCTTTGCCGTCGACGCGGCTGATCGTCTGATCCTCGACGAGGCCGCCGACGCTCTTGCCGCGGCACCGGCGGGCACCGTCGTCGTGATCGGCGATCACTACGGTGCGCTGACCGCCGGTGTTGCGCTCGTTCACGGAATCGCCGGCGTGCGGGTTCACCAGGATCCGCTCACCGGAGAGTTGGCCCTCGCGAACAATGCGCGCGAACTCGGTTTCAGTGACGCCTTCACCTCCCACGGACTGGACGAGGAGTTGCTCAGCGGCGCCCGCGTCGTGCTCATGCAATTGCCGCGTAGCCTCGCTGAACTTGCCGAGATCGCTCAGCTGATCGCGCTCCACGCCGACCCGGCGGTTCGTGTCTTCGCCGGTGGGCGTGACAAGCACATCACCCCGGCGATGAACAAGGTTCTCGGCGAATCGTTTTCCGACGTCAGCGCCTCGCGTGGGCGTCAGAAGTCCCGCGTACTCAAGGCATCGGAACCGAAGACCGATGTTGCCATCACGTTCCCGATGACCGAACGCCTCGACGAGTTCGACCTCGACGTCGTTGCTCACGGCGCCGTGTTTGCCGGTGCGAGCCTGGACATCGGCACCCGGTTGCTCCTGGAGAACCTCGGAAAGATTGCGGTCGATCCGCTGAGCGACGTGATCGATCTGGGTTGTGGCAGCGGCATTCTCGCGGCGGCGATCGCGCGTAAGTTCCCGGATGTCCACGTGATCGCAACGGATCAGTCCTCGGCAGCCGTCGCTTCCGCTCTGGCGACCGCAACTGCTAACGGCGTCGGCGATCGGGTGAGCGGCCTGCGCGACGACGCCGTGAGTTCGTTGCCCAGTGCGAGTGCCGATCTGGTTCTGTTGAACCCGCCGTTCCACGTCGGCGCGGCGGTGCACACCGGCGGAGCACTCAAGATGTTCGAAGCCGCCGGTCGCGTCCTGCGTCCGGGTGGCGAGTTGTGGACTGTTCACAACGCGCATCTGGGGTATCGCGAACCGCTGAAAGCCGCGGTGGGTCCGAGCGAGGCGATGGCGAAGAACGCGAAGTTCATCGTGATGAAGTCGGTCAAACCGTCCTAGTATCGAAGAGTGTTGATCTTCCGGAAATGCGCCGGGAACTACAACCGACGCTTCGACGTTGTAAATTACGAGTGCTTTACTTTTAGTTAGGTACACGGACCGTGTCGGAAACTCGGATCCGTACGGCGAACCCGCGACGCACCCGTCGTAGGCCACCACGATGAAGGGATGATCACGGTGCGCACCACCAGCAACCCGGTGTTCCGCAATCTGCCCAAGCAAGAGGGCAACGGATACGCCTCGTTCGGATCTGCGACGGCGGGCGCCTCGCAGGCAACCCAGCAGTTCGGTCAGCCGCAGTACGCTCCGGCCGAGCCGTACCAGACCGGTCCCACCTCGCGGGCCATGACGATCGACGACGTCGTCACCAAGACGGGCATCACGCTCGGTGTGCTGACGATCTCGGCACTGGTGTCGTACTTCCTCGTCAACAACAACGCCGACCTTGCAGCCCCGCTGGTCATCGGCGGCGGTCTCGTCGGCCTCGTTCTGGTTCTGGTCGCGACGTTCGGTCGCAAGATGGACAACCCGGCAATCGTGTTGGCGTACGCCGCGGCCGAGGGCCTGTTCCTCGGTGCGCTGTCGTTCATGTTCACCTTCCAGCTCCAAGGCGCTGACGCATCGATGCTGATTGCGCAGGCGGTCCTCGGAACCTTCGGTGTGTTCTTCGGCATGTTGGTCGTCTACAAGACCGGTGCGATTCGGGTGACCCCTCGTCTGACGCGAATGATCATCGGTGCGTTGATCGGTGTTGTCGTTCTGGCGCTCGGTAACCTCGTCGCGAGCTTCTTCACCGAGGGTGGACTGGGACTGCGTGATGGTGGAACCGTCGCCATCATCTTCAGCCTCGTCTGCATCGGCATCGCAGCCTTCAGCTTCCTGCTCGACTTCGATGCCGCTGATCAGCTGATCCGCGCACAGGCGCCCGAGAAGGCAGCCTGGGGCGTCGCATTCGGCCTCACCGTCACCTTGGTCTGGCTGTACGTCGAGATCCTGCGTCTGCTGAGCTACTTCAACAACGACTAGTTCTCGAGTCGTTCCGTAACACGAAGAAGGGCCCCGCGAGGGGCCCTTCTTTTGTCGTCTGTGGGCGGTTACGGTGCTTGGATGCCTAGCAACTGCTTGGTTTGGAGCGAAGGGGAGCGAATGTCGACAAACACCACCGAACCCGTGCTGGTGGCGGATGCCGGAGCAGTGCGAACGCTGACCTTCAACAATCCGGGCCGCCTGAACGCTTTCGATGCGGCCGGCTTTCGAGCGTTGACCAAGGCGCTTGACGACGCGGCGTCGGACGAGGCCGTGGCCGTGGTGATCGTCGAGGGCGCAGGCAAGGCATTTTCCAGTGGCGTCGACCTACGCGCACTCGCCGAACCAGGCGCAGACAACGCCGACTTCGGCCACGCATTCACGCCGCTGATCGTCGCGCTGGTGGAGTTCCCGAAGCCCTTGATCGCCGCGGTACACGGCGCTGCCGTCGGTATCGGCCTGACCATGCTGCTTTACTGCGACGTCGTCTACGTTGCCGAGGACGCACGTCTGCGGGCACCGTTCACGTCGCTGGGTACAGCTCCCGAAGCTGCCAGTAGTTGGTTGCTGCCCAAGGTGATCGGAACACAGCGCGCCGCCGAGCTGATCCTGTCGGCCCGGTGGCTCAGCGGCATCGAAGCTGCCGCCTACGGACTGGCGACCGCTGCCCTACCGGCCGACCAGGTACAGGCACGTGCCCGCGAGAGTGCCGAGCAGATTGCCGCCAACATCGGACCGGCAGTCCTTGCCGCCAAGCGACTGCTCCGCCACGGTTGGGCCGACGACGCCCGCGCCGCTGTGCAGCGTGAGGACGACGCTGCCCGAGCGTTGATTCGCGAGTTGGGGAGTTTTGCTCGGAAATTCACGACTACCTGAAACACGACCACACGAAAGCGGCCGCCCGGCAGAAGCCGGGCGGCCGCTTTCGACGTGCTCAGGGGATCAGCTGAGGCGCTCGATCACCATTGCCATGCCCTGTCCGCCGCCGACACACATGGTCTCGACGCCGAAGGTCTTGTCCTGCTCCTGCAGGTTGTTGATCAGGGTGTTGGTGATGCGGGCACCCGTCATACCGAAGGGGTGACCCAGGGCGATCGCGCCACCGGAGATGTTGAGCTTGTCCTCTTCGATGCCTAGTTCGCGAGCGGATCCGAGGACCTGCACGGCGAATGCCTCGTTGATCTCGAACAGGTCGATGTCGGAGATCGACTTGCCGGCGATCTTCAGGGCGTTCTTGACGGCCTGGATCGGGCCGAGGCCCATGATCTCGGGGGACAGGCCCGAGACGCCGGTGGAGACGATGCGAGCGAGCGGGGTCAGGCCGAGTGCCTTCGCCTTGGTGTCGGACATGATCACCAGTGCGGCTGCGCCGTCGTTGAGTGGGCAGGCGTTGCCGGCGGTGACGGTGCCGTCGGGGCGGAAGACGGGCTTGAGGCCGCTGATGCCCTCGTAGGTGGTGCCGGCGCGGGGGCCGTCGTCCTTGGAGACGACGGTGCCGTCGGCGAGGGTGACGGGCGTGATCTCACGCTCGAAGAAGCCGCGAGCGATGGCTTCCTCGGCGCGGTTCTGGCTGCGAACTGCCCAGCGGTCCTGGTCTTCGCGGGTGATGCCGGTGGCCGAAGCGACGTTCTCGGCGGTCTGGCCCATGCCCAGGTACACGTCGGGGATCAGGCCTTCTTCGCGAGGATCGGTCCAGGCGACTCCACCCTCGGCGAGCTTGGCGCTACGAGCCTGCGCTGCGTCGAAGAGCGGGTTCTTGGTGTTGGGTAGGCCGTCGGCGTTGCCCGTGATGAAGCTGGAGACGGACTCGACGCCGGCGGAGATGAAGACGTCGCCCTCGCCTGCGCGGATGGCGTGCAGTGCCATCCGGGTGGTCTGCAGCGAGGAGGAACAGTAACGGTTGACCGTCACACCGGGGAGGAAGTCGTAGCCGAGCTGAACGGCGACGACGCGGGCGATGTTGAAGCCCGACTGGCCGGCGGGCTGGCCGCAACCGAGCATGAGGTCGTCGATCTCGGTGGGGTCGAGCTCGGGGATCTTTGCCAACGCGGCGGCAACCATCTGAGTTGCGAGGTCATCCGGGCGGATGTCCTTGAGCGAACCCTTCATTGCGCGGCCGATGGGCGACCGTACTGCTGAGACGATTACTGCCTCGGGCATGAAAACTCCTTTTGTGTACTGCTCGTGGGCGGCTTGAAACGCCGTCGAGCAGGGCAAGTTGAATGCAGCTTCGACTTACAATTTACGTTGCCGCTCCCAGATGGTGGTCACGCAGTCTCACTCAGTTGACGTCGGGGCGCTGAACTGCGGGTTTGGTGCGTCTCGCGAAGGCTTTCCACTGGGTTGCCGCTGCCGTCAGTCGGGCCGCGACGGTGCGAGCTTGCGCCGCCTCCGAGACATGGGGGAGTTCGGGTAGCGGGCCACCCTGCCACTCACCCAGAGCCGACGCGAGAACCGGGACGATCTGCTTCGCCGCGAGTTCGTAGCCGGCCGCCGACGGGTGGAAACGATCAGCCGAGAACATCGTGTCGGGCGAGGCCAGGAATTCCTTGGCCAGCAGGTCGGCTAGTGGAACGGGATGACCCCCGGCGTTTCTGGTCGCGGACGCCTGGGCGAGCGCGAGACGATGACCCCATTCACGCACCACGGAGCGCAGTGGTTGCGGGATAGCCGTGACCACCCCCAGATCCGGGCAGGTGCCGACAACAACGACGGCGCCACTCTCGCGTAGCCGTCGTACCGCGTCGCCGAGGCGTTTTGCCGAAGCATGAATTGCGTTCTTCGCCGTGACGTCGTTGGCGCCGATCAGGATCACGGCAGCATCCGGGGGAGGGCCGGCGACGAACATGGCGTCGACCTGCCCACTCAACCCGCGTGAGGTGGCGCCGCCGATGGCCTTGGTGCTCAAACGGATTCGCTTCCCGGTTTCACTCGCAAGCAGCTTCGCGACCTGCACACCCGGAACTTCCGACGCCGTCAGCGCGCCGACGCCGGCCGCAGACGAATCGCCGAAGATCATCAAGTGGAGATCGAAGGGCACGGCCCGCCACCAGAGTTCCGGGTTGTCGGCGCCGGGTGCGTACACCCCGTCCGCCTCGGGTGGCTTGGCGATATTGCGACCGATCACCCCGCGGGCCGCCCCCGCCTGCGACATCAGATAGTTGTAGCCCAACCAGGAGAGCGTGCCTGCACTCGATCCGGCCACCACCGTGGCCACCGACGCTTTCAGTCCGGTTCGACTCACACTTGCCAATCTAGCCGGATTGCACCACCTTCGCCCGACGTCCGCGCGCACCGTTTTCTTTCATCTGGGAACATGGACGAATGCGCATCGCGGAACACGTCGTCGACCTCATCGGCAACACCCCACTCGTCAAGCTCACGTCCGTCACGGGCGAAAACTTCGGCACGGTGGCAGCCAAGGTCGAATACCTCAACCCTGGCGGTAGCTCCAAGGACCGCATCGCCGTCAAGATGATCGACGCAGCCGAGGCTTCGGGTGAACTGAAGCCTGGCGGCACCATCGTCGAGCCGACTTCGGGCAACACCGGAATCGGCTTGGCACTCGTGGCGCAAAAGCGTGGATACAAGTGCGTTTTCGTCTGCCCAGACAAGGTCAGCGAAGACAAGCGCAACGTCCTGCGTGCCTACGGCGCCGAGGTGGTCGTGTGCCCCACGGCCGTCGCACCGGACAACCCGAACAGCTACTACAGCGTCTCCGACCGCCTCACCCGTGAGATCCCCGGCGCCTGGAAGCCCAACCAGTACTCCAACCCGGGCGGACCGGAGAGCCACTACGAGACCACCGGTCCCGAGATCTGGGCCGACACCGACGGCAAGATCACGCACTTCGTCGCGGGCGTCGGCACCGGCGGCACCATCACCGGCACCGGCCGCTACCTCAAGGAAGTTTCGGGCGGCAAGGTCAAGGTCATCGGCGCAGACCCCGAAGGCTCCGTCTACTCCGGTGGCACCGGTCGCCCGTACCTGGTCGAAGGCGTCGGCGAAGACTTCTGGCCGTCGGCATACGACCCGTCCATCCCGGACGAGATCATCGCCGTCTCGGATGCCGATTCCTTCGAGATGACGCGTCGCCTCGCCCGCGAAGAGGGACTGCTGGTCGGCGGTTCCTGCGGTATGGCCGTCGTCGCTGCCCTCGAAGTAGCCAAGCGCGAAGGCCCCGACGCTCTGATCGTCGTCCTCCTCCCGGACGGCGGCCGCGGCTACCTGTCCAAGATCTTCAACGATCAGTGGATGGCGTCGTACGGATTCCTGCGCACCCCACTCGACGGCAAGACCAACGTCCCCACCGTCGGCGATGTCCTGCGCGGGAAGTCGGGCGAGCTGCCGGACCTCGTTCACACTCACCCGTCGGAGACTCTGCGCGACGCGATCGAGATCCTGCGCGAGTACGGCGTGTCCCAGATGCCCGTCGTCGGTGCAGAACCGCCGGTCATGGCAGGCGAGGTCGCCGGAAGCGTGTCCGAGCGAGATCTGCTGAGCGCGGTATTCGAAGGCCGTGCGCACCTTGCGGATTCCGTCGAGAAGCACATGAGCAAGCCGTTCCCGCTCATCGGTTCCGGCGAGCCGGTCTCGGCTGCCACGAAGGCGCTCGGTGACACCGACGCACTCATGGTCGTCGACGACGGCAAGCCGGTCGGTGTCATCACGCGCCACGATCTCCTGGGTTTCCTGAGTTCGGATTCCTGAGTACGGATTCCTGCGCCGGTGCCGGCGCCATTAGGCTGGGGACCATGAGTGAGCAACGCAGCAAGGCCGACAACATCAGCTGGCAGGGTTTCTCCACGAAAGCGGTGCATGCGGGTTACGAACCCGATCCGCTGACCGGTGCGGTCAACGTGCCGATCTACGCAAGTTCCACCTTCGCCCAAGACGGCGTCGGTGGAATGCGCAGTGGCTTCGAGTACGCACGAACGGGCAACCCCACCCGTCGCCCGCTCGAGGCGAACCTTGCCGCGCTCGAATCCGGAACCTACGGCCGAGCGTTCAGTTCGGGAATGGCGGCCACCGACTGCCTGCTCCGTTCGGTACTTCGACCGGGCGATCACCTGGTCATCCCCGACGACGCGTACGGCGGAACCTTCCGTCTCATCGACAAGGTGTTCACGCAGTGGGGGATCGAGTACACCCCGGCTCCGGTGTCCGACGTCGATGCGGTGCGCGCGGCGATGAAGTCCAACACCAAGCTGGTCTGGGTCGAGACGCCCACGAACCCGCTGCTCAATATCGGTGACATCGAGCTCCTTGCCGAGGTCGCCCACGAGGGCAACGCAAAGATCGTGGTGGACAACACCTTCGCGTCGCCGTACCTGCAGCAGCCGCTGCAGCTCGGTGCCGACATCGCGCTGCACTCCACGACCAAGTACATCGGCGGACACTCCGACGTGGTCGGTGGCGCTCTCGTCTGCAACGACGAAGAACTGGACACCGCGTTTGCCTTCCTGCAGAACGGATCCGGCGGCGTTCCCGGCCCGTTCGACGCGTTCCTGACGTTGCGCGGAATCAAGACACTGGCGCTGCGCATGGAGCGTCACAGTGACAATGCGGAGAAGGTCGTCGAATTGCTCGACGGCCACCCCGCGGTTGCCGGCGTCATCTACCCGGGCCTGGCTTCGCATCCGTCGCACAAGGTCGCGGCCAAGCAGATGCGACGCTTCGGCGGCATGATCTCCGTCCGCCTCAAGGGCGGCAAGGCGGCAGCTCTCGACCTGTGCTCGCGCACCGAGATCTTCACGCTGGCAGAATCTCTCGGCGGCGTCGAATCCCTCATCGAGTTCCCCGGCGCGATGACCCACGCCTCGACGGCCGGTTCCGCTCTCGAGGTTCCCGACGATCTGGTTCGCCTGTCGGTCGGCATCGAAGACGCTTCCGACCTGGTCGGCGACATCGAGCAAGCGCTGTCCTGATCGTCGCTCTACAGTAATTCGACTTCGAATCTGCAGTGCGCCTTCACACCTCACGAGGGTGTGGAGGCGCACTTTCTGGAGGCATGCGTGAATCTCGAACAGATAAAGGCTGCACAGCAACTGCTCGCCCCGGTCATGCGACGCACCCCGGTCGTGGCCTCGCGAGTGTTGTCCGAAACCACCGGCTTCGCCGTGAGCTTGAAATGTGAAAACCTGCAGCGCACCGGCTCTTTCAAACCGCGCGGTGCGTACAACCGCATTGCCAATCTTTCCGCAGAGGAACGGGCAGCGGGCGTGGTGGCGGCCAGTGCCGGTAACCATGCGCAGGGAGTTGCCTGGTCTGCAACAGAACTGGGAATCAAGTCGACCGTCTTCATGCCGACGGGTGCGCCGCTGCCGAAGTTGGTGGCCACCAAGGCATATGGAGCTCAGGTCCACCTGCACGGTTCGACTGTCGACGACGCGCTCGTGGCCGCTCGCGAATTCGCGGACCGGACCGGAGCGGTTCTGGTCCACCCGTTCGATCACGAGGACGTCGTGGCGGGGCAGGGGACTGTGGGGCTCGAAATCCTCGAGCAACTGCCTGAGGTCGGCACTATCCTCGTCCCCACCGGCGGCGGCGGGTTGATCGCCGGAGTGGCCGCAGCAGTCAAAGCTGTACGCCCGCAGGTCCGCATCGTCGGAGTGCAGGCCGAGACCGCGGCTGCCTGGCCGGCGTCGTTGGCAGCCGGGAAGCCGACCGCCTTGGCGTCGATGTCCACGATGGCAGACGGTATCGCCGTTGGCTGCCCGGGCGAGGTTCCGTTCGCCGAAGTTGCCGCCCATGTCGATGCCGTGGTGACGGTCAGCGAGGAAGCGCTGTCCAAAGCGCTCCTGCTGTGCCTCGAACGCGCCAAGCTCATCGTCGAACCGGCCGGCGTTGCGGCCGTTGCGGCCTTGATGACCTGCTCTCCGGAGGAGCTGGGACTGACAGGGCCGGTGTGCGCCGTGCTTTCCGGCGGCAACATCGATCCGCTGCTTCTCACGCACGTCATCTCGCACGGTCTGCGAGCGGCCGGACGGTTCCTCGGCGTTCACATCACCATCGACGATCGGCCGGGCGCACTGGTCTCGTTGCTCGAAGTGGTTCGAGCGAACGGCGCCAGCGTGGTCGACGTCATCCATTCCCGTACCGGTGGCGAACTCGCGCTCGACGAAGTGGAAGTCTTCCTCACCGTCGAGACGCGGGGTCCGGACAACAAGGCGGAACTTCTCACCGCCTTCGACCGTGCCGGCTACGCCGTACGACTGCAGAACTGACGCGACTTACTCGTCAGGCCAGCCGCCCAGAACCGTTACGCGGTACTCCTGGTCGACCAGCCTGGCGGGTACGTCGAGTTGATGTAGCCAGTCGATGGCCGAACCGCCCATGCCGACCGCAACCCGACTGAATGCGGCGGCCTGGGCGCAGGAAGATGCAATCACCGACACCGTGCGCCACATCGGCGTCGCCGTCGATTCGCGGTGCAGTGGTTTGACGGTGCTGGCCGTGGCGATCCCGCAGTCGGAAGGAAGCGCTACCTGGCACGTCGGGTCGCCGGGCAGGTCTTGAACCTGAATCTGCCAGCCGTCTTCCGGCGCCGGGCCGGCAACCGCGATGTCCCCGCCGAGGCCGACCAGTACTCCGCACCCGAGAAGCGTGGCGGTCGATGCCGCGCAGTGGTCCGCTGAACTGGCGCGGGCCGTCGCGGACAGATCGAGAACGACGTCGTCCGGGCTGTACACGCGGTTGTTCTCGACGCGGATCTTCCACCAGGAGTGAGGGTCTGCCGACCCGGCCGTCGGCGTGAGTTTGCCGTCGGTCAGTCGTGCGACGGCCAACGCGTCTTCGAGGAAGTGCGCGAACATCGGAGTCACGGCGACGCCGTCGACGTTGCTCGCGGCGCTGACATAGGTACGAATCTCGGAGTCGGCACGATCTCGATTGGTGGCAGCGTCGGCAGCGGTGAGGTATCCGCGAACCAGGCTGGCCGCGGAGGGAAGGACATCAGGGTCGGTGACGACAACCCGGGCCTGCACACCCCACGTGAGCCACTCGGAGGCCGAGCGCGGAGTGCTCACGAACCGTTGGAGACGGCGTCCGGGGTTCCGAATCCGGCGACCACGACGGGCCGCTTCGCTACGGGATTCTTGGTGTGAGAAGCCGAGGTGTCCGGCGCGAGTGCCGTGGCAGTGGGAGAAGAAACGAGTGAAAGTCCGCCGCTTGCGAGCGCTCCCGCCACAGCCGTGGCTGCGAGGGCGAGGCGAACGGGTCGATACACCGTAGTGCGTCCCCGGGCGGGTCGTGGCCGATCGTCGCTCATGCACTCAGCTTGCACGCCGAACCTGAGAAAAGCCTTGGTGTCTGTAGTCATTTGCGTAACGCCCACCGAGATAAATGAGACATTGGTTACAGGAGTCGCGAGACTGAGCCGTGTCGAATGCATGTTCGAAAGGGTAGATGTTCGCACCGACAAGTTTCGGGTACGACCACGTACGTAGATTTTCAGAGGTTTATCGGAGGTTCGGATGGCAGTCGGTGTCCTGGCGATCGCTGTGTCGATCGGCACCGCACTGGGCGTGATGAGTGGAACTCTCGGAGCGCCCGCACAAGTCGAGAAGAACGAGTCTTCGAATGCTGCAGTCTCACTTGCAGCCTGGAACGGACCGGCACGAACTCAGGACACACCTGAGGGAATCGTGCCTTCCGTACCCTCCAACTTTCCGGGAGCGACATTGGCGCCCGTTGGAGCGGTGGCGGTGTTCGCGCCGTGGATCAAGAAGGCCGGTGCTCTGTGCTCGGAGATCACGCCCGCGGTGATCGCTTCGCTGTACTCGGTCGAGAACGGATTCAAGTACGGACCCGATACCGACATCTCACCGGAAGGTGGGCGCGGGCCTGGCCGCTTCACCACCGCAGCGTGGACGGCATACGGCAAGGACGGTGACGGCGACGGAAAGATGGACATCCTGGGCGTTGCCGATCCGGTGATGACAACCGGATACCGGTTGTGCGATCTCGTGAAGCAAGCGCAGTCCTGGCAGAAGTCCGGTGAGGTCGAGGGCGATACCGTCGACCTCGCGCTCGCTGCCTACGACGTCGGGCCGGACGCAGTTCGTGAAGCGGGCGGCGTCCCCGCCGACAAGGCGGGCGAGGTTCCCGCGGAGCAGGCGGTCGCCGCTCCGTTTGTCGCACAGATCAAATCGTTGCAGGACTCGTTCGCTCTGATGCTCGCACCCTTCGACTACAACAACCTCGCCGCCGCCGTTGGCGGCGTCGTCGAGGCCGGTCTGAAGTTTCTCGGATTGCCGTACGTGTGGGGCGGCGGAAACATCAACGGGCCCTCGATGGGCGGGTTCGACTGCTCGGGTCTGACGTCGTACGCGATCCACGCGGCCACCGGAGTGACGCTGCCCCGGACCTCGGAGACACAGTGGGGCGTCGGCGTCGAGGTCCCGCTGGATCAGGCGCAGCCCGGTGACCTGTTGTTCGGCAACTGGCAGGCAGGCGGTCCCGGCCATGTGGCGATCTATGTCGGGAACGGACAGATGCTTCACGCACCCACATTCGGTGACGTGGTGAAGGTCGGCCCGATCTTCGCAGGCATGAAGGCTCGCCGCGTGGTGTGAGTGGGCCGGAACTGCAACGCCGACAGAGCAAGAAGCGCCACCCGACCGAGTCGGGTGGCGCTTCTTTTCAGAGCTGGTACAGCCGATCAGCTGTGGTAAGGCTCCGCGCTCAGCAGCGTGACCTTCATGGTGCTGCCGTTGGGCAGGTTGTACTCACGCGTGTCGCCGACCTTGGCTTCGAGCAGCGCGCCGCCCAGCGGTGAGTTCGGGGAGTAGACCTCGAGCTTGGCGTCACGTGCGCCTTCTTCGCGGGTAGCGATGAGGAACGTCTCGGTGTCACTCTCGTCGCCGTCGTAGTAGACCTTGACTACGGATCCGGGCAGTGCAACACCGGACTGAGTGGGGGCCTCGCCGACCTTTGCGCTGTTCAGCAGCTCCTGGAGCTGGCGAATGCGGGCTTCCTGCTGACCCTGCTCTTCGCGGGCAGCGTGGTAGCCGCCGTTCTCTTTCAGGTCACCCTCTTCGCGACGCTCGTTGATCTCGGCGGCGATGACCGGGCGATTGGCGATGAGCTGGTCGAGTTCGTTCTTGAGCCTGTCATGTGATTCCTGGGTAAGCCAGGTCACCTGGGTCTCGGTCATCTCGATCACTCCCTAGTAGTCGGAGCCGGGGGCTCCCTCGACGATCGCTGCAACAGCAGCGAACAACGACTCGGAAGCACCACCAGGGATGCAACCTTGCCGTCAAACCTTGCGTCAATGCAGCAATACACGGTTCCACCCGGAACCGTGTATCGGGCAATTCTATCACGCATGACTACCCGCCCTGTCCGGCGCCAAACGTCCGGCAGGGTGGATGCGTTCCGAGGTCAGCTCTTGGTCAGGTACTCTGGAACGTCGAAGCTACAGCCGTAGACGTCGGCCATGCCTGGCGGCTGGGACGTCTTGACCTCGGTGTTGAACTCGAGGGTCTGATGCTCGGAGGACGGGACGTAGACCTCACGTCGTCCGGTTTCGGATCCGTCCTTCGAGCGAGCGCGCACGATGCACATCGCGTCACGTGACGAGTCGTCGCGTGTGACGGTGAAGCGGATCTTCACCGTGGAGTCGTTGGCGATGTCGAACGAGATGGTCTCGGTCTCGATTTCCTTGACCGCAAATTTTCCGTACGCGTAGTACGCGATTCCGCCGCCTACGACGATGACGAGCGCGGTCAGAGCCCACACCATCCACTTGCGGGGACTGCCCGTGCGAGTTGTGCTCGGGTACCGATCTTGGGGAAGCGGTTTGCTCATCACTCTGCTCTCGAAGGCTCGAGTTCACGTGTCGTGCAGCAACTGACTGTGTCCCGCCGAATTACCGAAGGGGTCACGGCTGCGCCAGGAACTCTCGGGTGGAACTATAGAGGACGTGTCCCGTCGCGCCGTCGGTAGGTTTGTCGGCAGTCGGTACGTTTGACGGCAACCACCCGGAGTAATCCGAGCGGTGCACAGCGTGTGACTCGAAGACTGCCGGTGACGGCTACAGGTGAACTGCCGGTGACGGCTACAAGTGAACTGCCGGCAACGGCTACAGGTGAAGTTGAGGTGAACGAACACGTGAGCGGATTCCGGCTCATGGCCGTCCATGCCCATCCCGACGACGAGTCGAGCAAGGGTGCGGCCACCACCGCCCGTTATGCAGCCGAAGGCCACGAAGTGATGGTCCTGACGCTCACCGGGGGTGAGCGTGGCGACATTCTCAACCCGGCCATGGACGTTCCCGGTGTCCGCGATCGAATCAGCGAAGTTCGCCAGGAGGAGATGGCCGAGGCCGCTCGCATCCTGGGCGTGAAGCAGCGCTGGCTCGGTTTCGTCGATTCCGGGCTCCCCGAGGGTGATCCTCTTCCGCCGCTGCCCGAAGGGTGCTTCGCCCTCGTTCCGCTCGAAGAGTCGACGCGCGCTCTGGTCAAGGTGATTCGCGAGTTCCGTCCCCACGTCGTCACGACGTACGACGAGAACGGCGGATACCCGCACCCGGACCACATCCGGTGCCACGAGGTGTCGATGGCTGCCTACGAGGCCGCTGCCGATCCCGAGTACTTCCCCGAGGACGGTCAGCCGTGGGAAATCAAGAAAGTCTACTACTCGCACGGATTCATCCGTAAGCGCCTCGAACTCTTCCAGGAGGAGTACGAGCGTCGCGGTGAGCCGTTCCCGATGGCGGACTGGCTCAAGAAGTGGAAGACCGAGCGCGGCGACATGATGGTTCGGGTGACCACTCAGGTCACTTGCGGCGACTACTTTCCCCAGCGCGACGACGCTCTGCGTGCGCACGCGACGCAGATCGATCCCAACGGTTCGTTCTTCGCTGTGCCGCTCGATATTCAGCAGAAGATCTGGCCCACCGAGGAATTCGAGCTCGCCAAGACGCGGGTCACCACGTCCATTCCGGAAACCGACCTGTTCGCAGGTCTCGAAGAGGACGCTCAGAAGTGAATGCTCTGTCCGCCGAGGTAGTTCTCGGCACCACACAATTTCTTGCTCAGACCCCGAGTAACCCATCCGGTCCGGAGTTCGGAAAGTCGTCTCCGGTCGGCCTGCTGGTGATTCTTGCGCTGCTCATCGGTGTGATCCTCTTGGTCCGGTCGATGAACCGCCAGCTCAAGAAGCTGCCGGAAACGTTCGAACCGGATCATCCCGAACTCGATCAGCAGGCAGACGAAGGCACCGACCGGGGAGCGATCACAGCTCCGAGCCCGGCGGAACCGAACGTCTCTACCGAGAAGAAGCCGAAGCAAGAATCCTGAGACGAACGAGGTAGCGACGATGGACCCACGGCTGCGGAACAACCTGGGTGGGTCCTCGAGCCCCTACCTGCGTCAGCACGCCGACAATCCGGTCCACTGGCAACAGTGGGGCGAAGAGGCGATGGAGTGGGCGCGCGAGCGCAACGTGCCGATCCTTCTCTCGATCGGATACTCGGCGTGCCACTGGTGCCACGTCATGGCGCACGAGTCGTTCGAGAACGACGAGATCGCGGCCGTCATGAACGCGAACTTCGTCTGTGTGAAGGTGGACCGCGAAGAACGTCCCGACATCGACGCCGTCTACATGAATGCGACGGTCGCGATGACCGGTCAGGGCGGCTGGCCCATGACCTGTTTTCTGACTCCCGACGGTTCACCGTTCTACTGCGGCACGTATTACCCGCCGACGCCTCGCGGCGGAATGCCGTCGTTCACACAGCTTCTCGAAGCGATAGTCGACACCTTCACGAATCGGCGCGACGAGGTCGACAACGCGGCGCAGTCGATCGTCACGGAACTTCAGCGCGCGTCTGGCGGAATTCCGTACGGCGGAGCGCCTGTCGACGCCGAACTGCTGAACGCGGCGGGTCGATCGATCCTCGGTGACGAGGACATCCCGCGCGGGGGATTCGGTGGGGCACCGAAGTTTCCACCGTCGGCACTACTGGAGGGGCTGCTCCGACAGTTCGAGCGAACGGGTTCGGGCGAGATCCTCGGCGGTATCGAGCGCACCGCCGAAGCAATGGCACGCGGCGGTATCTACGACCAGTTGGGCGGGGGATTCTCGCGCTACTCGGTCGATGCCGAGTGGGTGGTTCCGCACTTCGAGAAGATGCTCTACGACAATGCGTTGCTCCTGCGGTTCTACGCGCACTTGGCGCGGCGAACCGGATCGGACCTGGCCACCCGCGTAGCCAGGGAGACCGCAGGATTTTTGCTCTCCGATCTGCTGACCGAGAACGGTTGCTTCGCTTCGGCTCTCGATGCCGACACCGACGGCGTCGAAGGCCTCACGTACGTATGGACGCCGACGCAGCTGGTCGAGGTACTCGGTGCGGAGGACGGGCAGTGGGCGGCGGACTTGTTCCGGGTCACCGATACCGGAACCTTCGAAGAGGGTGCGTCGGTATTGCAATTGCTCCGTGACCCCGACGACTGGTCGCGCTGGCAGACGGTCTCCGACGCTCTACGCGCCGCCCGGGCTCAGCGTCCACAGCCTGGCCGCGACGACAAAGTGGTGACGGCCTGGAACGGGTTGACCGTCACGGCTTTGACGGAAGCGGGACTTGCCCTGGACCGACCCGACTGGATCGCGGCGGCGGCCGAGTGCGCTGGCGCTCTTCTCGACCTTCACCTGGCAGACGGCCATTTGCGTCGCGCTTCCCTCGGCGGGGCTGTCGGCGCCCCGACGGGAGTGCTCGAGGATTACGCAATGTTGGCCACCGGCCTCCTGGCTCTCTACCAGGCAACGGGATTCGCGCGGTGGCTCGATGCGGCGCAGCAGTTGCTCGACGTCACGCTCGACCACTTCGCCGATCCGGCCGAGCCGGGAAGCTGGTTCGACACGGCCGATTTCGCGGAGTCCCTCGTCACACGGCCCCGAGACCCGTTGGACGGCGCGACGCCGTCCGGTGCGTCGAGCGTCGCCGAGGCTCTGTTGACCGCGGCGGCGTTGACCGATGCCGATCGATCCTCTCGTTACGCCCAGGCCGCGGCGGACGCGCTGGCGAGGGCCACGCTGCCGCTCGAGCGTGCGCCTCGGTCGGCGGGACACTGGCTCACAGTGGCGGAAGCGTCGTTGCGTGGTCCGATACAGGTGGCCGTCGTCGGGGAAGGTTCGCTGTTGGCCGATGCCCGCCGGCTTGCCCCGGGTGGAGCAGTGGTTGTCGGCGGAGCGCCGGATTCTTCACCGCTGCTTGCAGATCGACCCCTTGTCGACGACGGTGAAGCCGCGTACATCTGTCGGGGATTCGTGTGTGATCGGCCGGTGACGACGGTGGTGGAACTGGCGAATCAGTTGAACACGACGAGCCATACCGCGATGTAGTGGCAGATCGCTGCGATGACAGTGGCAGCGTGGAAGAACTCGTGATGCCCGAACGTCGTCGGCCACGGGTTGGGCCATTTTGTCGCGTACAGAATTGCGCCGACGCTGTAGAAGATTCCGCCGACGAGCAGCAGCACCATCGGCGCCACACCGACCTGGTGTGTCAGTTCACCGACCACGGGAACGATCGCCCAGCCGAGGAGAAGGTAGAGCGGTACCCCTACCCATTTCGGCGCGGTGGGCCAGAGCATCTTGAGGGCAACGCCGGCCAGTGCACCTGCCCACACGATCGCAAGAATGATCTTGCCGGTGTGGGTGGGAAGGCCGAGCATGGCGAACGGTGTGTAGCTGCCGGCGATGAAGAGAAAGATCATCGAATGGTCAGCACGCTTCATCCACGTACGGCCCTTGACGGTCTGCCACTGGATGCGGTGATACGTCGCGCTGATGCCGAACAGGCCGCAGATCGTGATGCTGTAGATCGCGGTTGCCCAAGCCGCCTTGGCGCCCACCTGAGCGCCGGCTACGGAGACGAGAACGATGTCCGCGACGACGGAGACACCGAGCGCCCACAGATGGATCCAACCGCGCATGCGTGGTTTGACCGGAAGCTCGTCGAGCCCGAATGCCGTCATGTGCAACCCCTCTCGTTCCGTGCTGTTGCGAACTACGTAACCTACGGTACCGTAGGTTACGCACCAGTAGCATAACCTACCTGCGGGTTTTCGACGCGTACAAAAAGCGTGACGGCGCTCGCATGTGGCTGTCACTGCCGGGCGTAGTCTTTGACACCATGGTGATGTCACGGTGAATCTGCGCGGACTGCTGTACAGCATCTACGAGCGACGGCTCCTCAGTCATCTCGACGGTCTCGCGCACCCACGGCACGTAGCCGTGATGTGTGACGGAAACCGGCGATGGGCTCGCGAGAACGGCTTCACCGATGTCAGTCACGGGCACCGCATGGGCGCGCTCAAAATTGCCGAATTGCTCGAGTGGTGCGACGCCGCCGGAATCGAGATGGCAACCATCTACCTGCTCTCGACCGAGAACCTGCGCCGCGAGCCGGAAGAGCTCGACACGCTCCTCGAAATCATCACCGACGTCGTCGAAGAGATCTCCGGGCCCGGCAAGAACTGGAGTGTGCAGATCGTCGGTGCTCTCGATCTTCTGCCCCCCGAGCAGTCCAGGCGCTTGCGGGAAGCGGCGGCGGGGACCAGTGGCCGAACCGGGACACATGTCAACGTCGCGATCGGATACGGCGGACGTCAGGAGATCGCCGACGCCGTCCAGTCGCTCCTGCGCGACAAGATCGGTGCGGGTCTGAGCGGAGACGAACTGATCCAGGCCGTCACGGTCGACGGCATCGACGGTCATCTGTACACGTCGGGACAGCCCGATCCGGATCTGGTGATCCGCACCTCCGGCGAGCAGCGGCTCTCCGGATTCTTGTTGTGGCAGAGCGCTTATTCGGAGATCTGGTTCACCGAGGCGTACTGGCCCGAGTTCCGTCGAGTCGACTTTCTTCGAGCCTTGCGTGACTACGCGGCGCGCCACCGCCGGTTCGGCGCCTGAGCCGTCTCAGAGCTTGCGCAGGCGCAGCCGGTTGATCGTGTGATCGGCGTCCTTGCGCAGTACCAGGGTTGCGCGGGGGCGGGTGGGGAGAATGTTCTCCACCAGGTTCGGGTGATTGATCGAGTTCCAGATCTCCTTCGCCGCGATGGTCGCGTCACGGTCGGAGAGGCCGGAGTAGTGGTGAAAGTGAGCGTTCGGATCGGCGAACGACGTGTTGCGTAGCGCGAGGAACCGCTGGATGTACCAGGCTTCGATGTCCTCGATGCGGGCGTCGACGTAGATCGAGAAGTCGAACAGATCGGAAACCATCAGACGCGGGCCGGTCTGCAGGACGTTGAGGCCCTCGATGATGAGGATGTCAGGCTGGCGGATCAGGTGGTACTGGCCCGGGATGATGTCGTACGACGTATGCGAATAGACCGGCGCCGCTACCTCTTCCGCCCCGGACTTGACTTCGGTGACGAAGCGCAACAGCTTGCGGCGATCGTAGCTTTCGGGAAAACCCTTGCGGTGCATGATGCCCCGACGCTGGAGTTCCCTGGTCGGATAGAGGAATCCGTCCGTGGTGACGAGGTCGACGCGTGGATGGTGGTCCCAGCGGGCCAGGAGAGCTTGCAGCACACGAGCAGTCGTGGATTTTCCGACCGCGACCGAACCGGCGACACCGATGACGAAGGGCACCTGACGATCGGGATGCTTCTCACCGAGGAACGTCGCGGTGGCCGCGAACAGCCGTTGGCGTGCCGCCACCTGCAGGTGGATCAGACGTGCGAGGGGGAGATAAACCTCGGCAACTTCTTCGAGATCGATCTGCTCGCCGAGACCACGCAAGCCGTACAACTCGTCCTCGGTCAACACCAGCGGCGTCGACTTACGCAGTGTCCGCCACTGCTTGCGGTCGAACTCGACGTAGGGACTCGATTCGTTGGTGCGCGCCATCAGCCCAGCTCACCGGCATGTAGTGAACCCGGGGCCCGGCGGACGAAACAGCTATGCGAGCAAGCCAGGCGCGTGTGCGCACGATCCGAGTGCATAGTCGGATTGTGCTCGGTGCCACGTCCGGGACTTTCGCCGGGTGGCATTCCGGAGCGAGCGGCTAGGCTCGGTCGTTATGGATCCAGACACACTTGTTCGCCAATATCTGCTGCTCGGACTGGGTTTCGACCGTCTCGAAGACGGGTTCGTCGACGCGTTCACCGGTGACCCGGCGCTGCGTAAGCAGATCGAGAGCGCCCCGAAGCCCGATCCGCGTGAACTTGCCCGCACGGCACGTGAATTGCGGGGCGAGCTGGCCGGAAGTGGTCTGAATGCCGAGCGCGCTCACTTCATCGACGTTCACCTTCGCGCCCTGGAATGCTCCGGGCGCAAGTTCGCGGGTGAGGACATCGGCTTCGTGGACGAGGTGGAGGCGTACTTCGACGTACGAATCGAAAAGGGAAACGAGGACGCCTACAGCGACGCGCACCGGTTGATGGGTGAAGTTCTGCCCGGTCCGGGACCGCTGGCGCAGCGAGTGCAGGCGCATCGCAAGGCCGACGAGATCCCCGCGGCGAGACTGAACGAGTGCGTCGAGGCAATGTCGAGTGCGCTGCGCGATCTGGTCCGCGGCACGTTCGGGCTTCCGGCGTCGGAAACCGTCGAATACGAAGTGGTGGGGGACAAGCCGTGGTCCGGCTTCAACTACTACCTCGGTGACTACCGCTCCAAGGTTGCGATCAATTCGGATCTGCCGCAGTTCATGGCCAACCTGCCGCGGCTGATCGCGCACGAGTCCTACGCCGGCCATCACACCGAGCATTGCCGTAAGGAAGCCGGTCTGGTCGGTTCGGGTCAGCTCGAGCAGACACTGTTCCTGGTCAACACGCCGCAGTGCATCATGGCCGAAGGCCTCGCAGATCTGGCGCTGGAAGCGATCGTGGGTCCGGAGTGGGGCTTGTGGGCGCAGGACATCTACGCCGATCTCGGCTTGTCTTTCGACGGGGAAAAGGCGCAACGGCTCTCCGCCGCCTCGGGGCAACTGCTGAGTGTTCGTCAGGATGCCGCTCTGATGTTGCACGACGAGGGGCGCAGCCTCGACGACGTGGCACTGTTCCTCGAACGGTGGTCGCTGTCGACGCCGGAACGCGCTCGCCAATCGCTCAAGTTCCTGTCTTCACCGCTGTGGCGGGCGTACACCAGCACGTATGTCGAGGGATACCGGCTGCTCGGGGGCTGGCTGGACGAGGTGCCGGTGGGCGCAGAGCGCACCGAACGCTTCCGCAGGCTGCTCGACGAGCCGCTGGTCCCCAGCTCTCTGCGTGCTGCCTAGTGCCGGGTGGAGACGGCGGGAGCGAACTTCGTAGACTGGACGCATTCGTTTCCGCATCCAGCTTGGAGATTCCTCGATGACCGCTGTGCCCGGCTCCGACGTCAACTCTGCATCACTCGCCGAACTCGACCCCGAAGTCGCCGAGGCGATGGCTGGTGAATTGGCTCGTCAGCGCGACACGCTCGAGATGATCGCGTCGGAGAACTTCGTTCCCCGCTCGGTTCTGCAGGCTCAGGGCAGCGTCCTGACCAACAAGTACGCCGAGGGCTACCCGGGACGTCGTTACTACGGCGGTTGCGAGCACGTCGACGTCATCGAGGATCTGGCGCGCAACCGTGCGAAGGAACTCTTCGGTGCAGAGTTCGCGAATGTTCAGCCGCACTCGGGCGCACAGGCCAACGCTGCTGTTCTGATGGCACTGATGAACCCGGGTGAGAAGCTGCTCGGCCTCGACCTTGCACACGGTGGTCACCTCACGCACGGCATGAAGCTGAACTTCTCCGGCAAGTTGTACGACGTCGCGTCCTACGGCGTCAGCAAGGAAGATCACCGCATCGACATGGACGAGGTGCGCTCGATCGCCCTCGCCGAGAAGCCGAAGGTCATCGTTGCCGGTTGGTCCGCGTACCCGCGTCAGCAGGACTTCGCGGCGTTCCGTGCGATCGCCGACGAGGTCGGGGCGTACCTGTGGGTGGACATGGCTCACTTCGCCGGACTGGTTGCCGCAGGCCTGCACCCGTCGCCCGTCCCGTACGCGGATGTCGTCTCCTCGACCGTCCACAAGACACTCGGTGGACCGCGTTCCGGCCTGATCCTGGCGAAGAAGGAGTGGGCCAAGAAGCTCAACTCCGCTGTCTTCCCGGGTCAGCAGGGTGGACCGCTCATGCACGCCATCGCGGCCAAGGCAGTCACCTTCAAGATCGCTGCCGGTGAAGAGTTCAAGGATCGTCAGGCACGCACCCTTTCCGGTGCGCGCATCCTTGCCGAGCGTCTGGGCAACAAGGACGTCGCAGACCAGGGCATCAGTGTCCTGACCGGCGGCACAGACGTCCACCTCGTTCTCGTGGACCTGCGTAACTCGCAGCTCGACGGCCAGCAGGGTGAGGACCTTCTGCACGAAATCGGCATCACGGTCAACCGCAACGCTGTTCCGTTCGATCCCCGCCCGCCGATGACCACCTCCGGTCTGCGTATCGGTACCGCAGCGTTGGCCACCCGCGGATTCGGCGATGCCGAGTTCACCGAGGTCGCCGACATCATCGGTACCGCTCTGGCCGGCAACGCGGATCTGCCGGCGCTGCGTGCGCGCGTCGCCAAGCTCGCCCTCGACCTTCCGCTGTACGACGGTCTCGAGAACTGGGGCCTGCTCAGCAAGAACGTCTAGGTATTCCTTCACCGACGGCCCGGTCCCTTTCGAGGGGCCGGGCCGCTGGTTTTTTGCCAGTCGCGGATTGTGGCATCGGTCACATGACCGATGGTGGCCGAGTTCGGCGCTTCCTAGCCTGAGAGCATCACCCCTCCGGCGAAGGAAACCCCATGACCGAACAGAATCTGCATTGGCTCTCCGCTACCGAGATGGCGGCGTCGGTCGCGTCGAACAGTCTCTCGCCCAACGAGATTGCCGAAGCGATGATCCAGCGCGTCGACGCCGTCAATCCGTCGATCAACGCGATAGTGCAGTTCGATCGCGAGCAGGTCACGCGCGACGCGGCCGAACTCTCACGGCAACAGGAATCGGGCGAGAAACTCGGCCCGCTGCACGGCGTTCCATTCACGATCAAAGATCTGACGGCAGTCGACGGGCTGCCGACCACGTTCGGGATGAAGCCGATGGCCGACAACATCGCGACGGGAAATGCCGTCGTCGTGGACAGGCTGCGCGGCGCCGGCGGACTGTTCCTGGGAAAGACGAACACTCCCGAAAGCGGTTACTACGGTGGCACGGACAACCACCTGTACGGGCCGACGCACAACCCGTGGAAGCTCGGCAACAGCGCGGGCGGGTCCAGTGGCGGTGCGTCGGCTGCCGTGGCTGCAGGCCTCGGGCCACTGGCCGAGGGCAGTGACGGCGCCGGATCGGTGCGTATCCCGTCGGCGCTCTGCGGGGTCGTCGGGCTCAAACCGACCACCGGCGTCATTCCGCAGACCATTCTGGCCGGGCGGTTCTACAACTGGGCGTACCACGGTCCGATCACCAGGACCGTCGCCGACAACGCGCTGATGCTCGACATCATGGCCGGGCCGGACAATGCGGATCCGCTCTCGATCGAGCGTGCGGAGACCTCGTACGTCGAAGCGGCGAAGGGCGACGTGAAGGGGCTTCGCGTCGCGTGGTCGACGAATCTCGGCCTCGGCCATGTTGATCCGGAGGTGCTGGCGGTGTGCCTCGACGCGCTGGCGGCATTCGAGGAATTGGGTGCCCAGATCACCGAGGCGACCCCGCAGTGGGGAAATCCGTCGGAGTCGATGTGGAACGGCATCTGGGTTCCCGGTTTCGCTTCCGAATACGACTTGCTCGACTGGGAGAACCAGCGCGGCGAGGTCGACGACAACCTGATCGAGATCATGCACGAGGCCGAGCGGCTCACCGGTGTCGACGTCGGGCGGGCCGACGCATTCCGCGGCGTCATGTGGGACACGTGGACCACGTTCATGAACGACTACGACGTGTTGGTCTCGCCGACCTTGGCTTCGGCCACGTTCCCGCTCAGTCAGTTCGCGCCGTCGTGGCTCGAAGGTGCGTCGTTGCGTGAGCAGTTGCTCGATTGGCTCTTCACCTACCCGTACAACATGCTCAACAACCCCGCGATCACCGTGCCAGCTGGATTCACCGCCGACGGTCGACCGGTGGGGCTGCAGATCGCCGCACGCCACCGCCAGGACGCACTGGTTCTGCGGACTGCCGCGAACTTCGAAGCGGTGCGTCCGTGGGCGGACAGGAAGCCGGCCGATTCACTGGTGGTGGCCTAGCTCACACGATTGGCTAGATTGGTGTGATGACGTCTGTACTGCCTGATCGCGGCGCTGGACCTGACATGTTCGCGTCGCGATCGCCGGCGGCCGGGGCGTACGGCATTCTCGGCCTGTGCGCCGAAGAACTTCGAACACGTGGACTCGCGTACTCGGCTGCGGCGGTCACGTACCGAGACCCGTCGAGCGGACGGCATCGGGCTCTGGCGAGCTCCGGATACGACGCCAGGGTGCTCGAGTTCCTGCTCGACGACTTCGTCGCCGATCGCAATCTCTTCGGCATCATTCGCGAGGCTTCGGGCGTGCCAGTGTTTTGGCAGGACGTGCCACGATTCGAGCAGGTCGAGATGGTTACCGATGTGCTGCGGCCGTCCGGGTACGCCGAGGGCGCGTCGGTCGCATTGGGGTTCTCCGGCCGTGAGGTGACCGGATTGCTGCACATGAGCTTCGCGGATTCCGGCGTCGTCGATCGCGTGCGCGAGGTGGTGGCGGCGTCCAGCGCGGCCTGCTCGCGCGTCGTGGGGGACCAGGTGGCGCTCGATCATGTCCATCTGAGCCCACGGGAGATCCAAGTACTGCAATTGGTGGCCAGGGGCGCGGGCAATGTCGAGATCGCCGAGGAGTTGTTCGTCAGCCGTCGCACCGTCGCCACCCACCTCGAGAACATCTTCGTCAAGACCGGAACCAATTCGCGGGTTCAGGCAGCGGTGCGCGCCGCGAAGTGGGGTCTGATCGAGTCCTGAGTGACGCTGAATCACACGAGTGGCATTTTGTTACCTGGCGTTCACCAGATGTGCGGCTCGTTCCGTGGCGCGAGTGTCCGATCCGCAGTACCGTCGGCAGTAACGAGTAACCAGAAGTTACTTGTGCGGGAGGTTCTGATCGTGACTGAAACACTCAGTACGAGAGGGCCGGCGCCCGGCCCTTGTTTCAGCTGACACAGCGTCACCTGACACCAGAGCCGTCCGGCCCAGCGAGCTGAGTTTGCGCGGGTGCCGCGCAGACCTAGGAGCCCAACGTGACTGCATCACGCTCCGTCTCTGCCCACTCGGCCCGGGCTGATCTATCAGCCGGGAATCATTCGGGAGATGCACTTCGCACGTACGTCTTGGATACCTCGGTACTACTGTCCGATCCATGGGCTGTCACTCGATTCGCCGAACACCACGTGGTACTGCCACTGGTCGTGATCAGCGAACTCGAAGGCAAGCGACACCACCACGAGCTGGGATGGTTCGCCCGAGAATCGCTCCGCATGCTCGACGATCTCCGGATCGAATACAGCCGCCTCGACCGTCCGGTACCGATCGGCACCGAGAACGGGACACTGCAGGTCGAACTCAATCACACCGACCCTGCGGTCTTACCCGTCGGATTCCGCACGGACAGTAACGATTCGAGGATTCTGGCGTGCGCGCTGAACCTTGCGGCGGAGGGCAAGGACGTAGTCCTCGTCAGTAAGGACATACCGCTTCGTGTGAAGGCAGGCGCGGTGGGACTACCTGCCGACGAGTACCACGCTCACGACGTCGTGCCATCGGGATGGACGGGCATGACCGAGCTGGACGTCGCCTCGACGGACATCGACGAGCTGTTCAACGAGAGTTTCCTGGACCTTGACGAAGCACGAGATCTGCCGTGTCACACGGGTCTTCGTCTGCTCGGTGGCTCGTCGAGCGCCCTCGGTCGGGTGACTCCCGACAAGCGCATTCAGTTGGTGCGCGGTGAGCGTGAGGCGTTCGGGCTGCACGGCCGCTCCGCCGAGCAGCGCATTGCGCTCGATCTCCTCATGGACGAGAGCATCGGCATCATCTCTCTCGGCGGCAAGGCAGGCACCGGTAAGTCGGCCTTGGCTCTGACAGCAGGTTTGGAAGCCGTTCTCGAGCGCCGCACCCAGCGCAAGGTCGTCGTCTTCCGTCCGCTGTATGCCGTTGGCGGACAAGAACTCGGCTACCTTCCCGGTAGTGAGAGCGAGAAGATGGGCCCGTGGGCTCAGGCCGTTTTCGACACTCTCGACGGGTTGGCTTCGCCAGAGGTTCTCGAAGAGGTTCTCGCCCGCGGAATGCTGGAAGTGTTGCCGCTGACGCACATTCGCGGTCGGTCGCTGCACGATTCGTTCGTGATCGTCGACGAAGCGCAGTCACTCGAACGAAATGTTCTGCTGACAGTGCTTTCTCGTCTGGGAACCGGCTCGCGAGTGGTCCTTACGCACGACGTCGCGCAGCGTGACAACCTGCGAGTGGGCAGGCACGACGGAGTTGCGGCCGTCATCGAGAAGCTCAAGGGGCACCCGCTCTTTGCGCACATCACACTCACGCGCAGTGAGCGGTCGCCGATCGCCGAGTTGGTGACCGACATGCTCGAGGAGTTCGGCCCCACTTCCTGAGAAGCGATCTCCCCGTGCGGACTTCGGTCTGCACGGGGAGATTCTTGGGTTTTCAGTAGTTCAGTTTTGCAGCGGTCCGAGTTCGTTGTCGAGAACCTCTTGCACGACACGCATCGCCGCCAGTCCCGCCGGAGCACCGCAGTACGCGCTCGCGTGGATCACGGTTTCGACGATCTCGGTGCGCGTCAAGCCGTTTCGTAGTGCTCCGCGTACGTGGCCTTTGAGTTCGTTCTCCGCGCGCAGCGCGATCAGCATCCCCAGATTGATCAGACTGCGGCTGCGGCGATCGAGTCCGGGACGCGTCCATACCGAACCCCAGACATTGGCCGTCACGAAGTTCTGCAGTTCTTCGCTGTCGGTGCCGCGGGTGCGCTCGAAGGCGGCGTCGACAAAATCGGCCCCCATGACTTCGGTGCGCACAGCCAAGCCGGCGTCGAAGGAGTCAGGCGTGGTGTTCTCGGGCATGGCAGGTTCGCTCGCTTTCGGCAGGTGATTTCAGGCCGGAGCAAGCCTACTTCGTGTCCCGCTCCCGACGACTGCACGGCCGACCGCGGTCACCACACCCCACGCGACGTCTCGCAGACTGAAGTAGTCACGCCAGACGGAGACCTTGCCGTCGCGCAGTTCGAAAGTTCCGCACACCCAGAATTCGATGCGCAGCGGCCCGACGGTCAGGATGTCGGTGCGTTCGGTGAGCACCGTGGACTCGTCGCCGACGATGTGGTGCATCTCGGCCTCGAATTTCAGTGAAGGCTTGGTGACCAGACGAAGCGCTCGCACGACGGTCTTCTTGCCTCGCAGAGTGGGGAGCGAGACGTTCTGCCAGACGATGTCGTCTGTCATCAATTCGGCTGCTGCGTCCACGTCGAAATCGGTGAGGGCCGCGAACATTGCGTTCACCGTGGCTGTCGAACTACTCATGGGGTGTCCTTGGCTGATTATTCGGCCGGTGTTGCCCGGATGAAGGTACCGAGATGATCGTGATCGAAGTACTCCAAGGTTAGCGAGTTTCCGTCGAAGGTGGCCTTCGAGACCGTCCCGGCCGGTGCGTTCTCGCCGCTGAGCGGGAACGTGAAGGTGTTTCCGTCCCAGTGGGTCAGCGGATACGTCACCGCCGCGGGACCCATCGTCAAGGCCAGCGCACCGTTCTGCTGTGTCACGAGTGCGGGACCCCAGTACGGGTTGCCGTAGTCGCCGGTCAATTGGTTTGTCGGTGGGGCAGGCGCGGGGGAGGTCGGCGGTGTCTTCCCGGCAAGTTCGCCCTCGGGATCGGCTTGTGAGGCAAACGCCGCTTCGTACAGCGGGCGCCACTCGCGGGTGATCTTCCCGAACTGCACCAGATCGGCGAACTCGGCGGTCAAGGTCTCCGCGACGCCGGTGGGCGTGCCGTTGGTCAGAACGACGATGCCGACGTCAGCGGAGGGAATCGTCACGAAATTTGTCCCGGCTCCGACCAGGAAAGCGCCGGAGTGGCTGGCGGTGACACGGCCAGCGGCGCTGTCGGAAACGTTGAACCCGTAGCCGTAGAAGCCGGAGCGTTCCCCGATCTGCTGCGCGTGGCGCGAGACGATCTCGGGGTTCACTGCGGGCACGAGCGCATCCGTCTGTACGACCTGCTGCCCCTGATACTGACCGCCGGACAGCACCATGTCCAACCACTTGGCCATGTCGTTCGCGGAGGAGCTGACTCCACCGGCGGGGGATTGGGCGTCGGCGTCCCGAACCGGCCCTACCTTGTACTTTCCGTCTTCGAGGATGTGGCCCACTGTTCGATTTTCTCGGGCCTGGTAATCGGCGAACCGCGAAGACGTCGACGTCATACCGAGCGGGCCGTAGATTGTGTTCTGCGACAGCGTTTCCCAATCGGTGCCCGCCGCAGCTGCAACGGCCTCAGCGCCGGCTGTGACGCCGAAGTTCGTGTACTCGTATGTGATTCGGAATGGATTGAGCGGTAGTTGGCGTAGCTTCTCGATCACCTGGGCCCGGTTGTAGCCCAGGTCCTCCAGCCCGTCGCCGGCGTGGTCCGGTAATCCCGACCGATGCGTGTAGAGATCGGAGATCGTGAGGTGGTCGGTCACCCACGGATCGCCAAGCGCAAACCCCGGCAGTTTCGAGATCACCGGAGTGTCCCAGTCGACGGTCCCGATTCCGACTTCGTGGGCGACCACCGTGGCTCCTACCGATTTCGACACCGATGCCAGTTGGAACACGGTGTCGGCATCGACGGTGGCGCTCTTACCCAACTCGCGAACCCCGAATCCCTTTGCATACACAGTCTTACCGCCGTGCACCACGGCCACAGCCATGCCGGGGACGCCCGAACTTGCCATGAGATCGTTCGCGAGGCCGTCGAGCTTCCCGACCGCGTCGTCGATTTGCCCGTCCGGGATCGGCACCCCGGCGTCGAGACCGGGGCTGGCGTCGCTGACGACCGGCCCGGGCGCTGAGGTGGTGTCTGAATCGGACGAGCATCCGGCGAGCAGGGCGACCGTCAGTACTACCGGAACCGCCGCAGCCGACAGTCGCGAGATGTTTCTACTGGTGATGGACACGAGATTCTCCCTAGCAGGGCTGTCGTCGGTACCACTCGGTCAATCCAGTATCGGGGAACGGCGGGCTGAGATACGGACAAATCGGGAAACCCTGTAGCTACTTCGGGGTCTTGGTTGCCAGACTGCCGAGAATGGAGCCTTCTGTGACCGGCTTCCAGGGGAGCAACAACGCGACCAGCAGCGCGGTGATCAGTGCTGCGCCGACCGTGAAGTACGACGCGATGGCGAAGCCTTCCAGGCACGCGGTCTTCATCGTGTAGATCAGACTGTCCTTCTGCTGCTCGAAGAGCGGACTGATGTCGCGCGAGCGGATCTCGATGACGCTGAGCACCGACTCACGAGCGAAGCCCTTCTCCTGTGCCGACATCACGGCGTCGGGAATGGCGTCGACGATCGGAGCCACCTTGGACGTGTAATACGAGGCGACGATCGAGCCGATGACGGCGACGCCCAGGGTCCCACCGAGTTCACGCGTCGTGTCGTTGACTGCCGAGCCAGCGCCGGCTTCGTCGAGGGGCACCGAGGACATGATGGAGTCGGTAGCCGGTCCCTGGACAATTGCGAGGCCCAGACCCATGAGAACCATCGAGATCACGACGGGTCCGAGGTAGGGCGTCTCGACGGTCGTCTGGCCGGCCAGGAACATGCCGCCGCTGAGGACGAGGAGGCCGAACACCATCACTGCGGTCGTGCCGAGTTTCTGTGCCGCCAAGGTGGCAACTGGGGCGCCCACCGCAACAGCGGCGGCGAAAGGCAAAGAGTGGATGCCGAATTCGAGTGGCGAGTATTCGCGAACGCCCTGGAAGTACTGCGTGATCAGGAACAAGAACCCGAACATGCTGAAGTAGCTGACCGCAATAGCCAAGGCGGGGAATGAAAACCGCCGGATTCGGAAGAGATTCATGTTCAGGATCGGCGCATCGGTGCGCAGTTCCCATGCGACGAATGCCGCCAACAACACTGTCGCAGAGAGGTATCCCGTGATGCTGAATGGCGACACCCATCCGCGATGTGGCGCGTCGATGATGGTCCACACCAGAATGACGATGCCGAGGAGCGACAAGATTGTTCCGACGAAATCGAATCGGCCGACGTGAAGCGCCTTCGATTCCGGAACAACCAGCAGCACACCGACGATGACCAGCAACGCAGCCGGAACGTTCATCCAGAACACCGAGTGCCAGGAGAAGTGCTCGAGAAGCCAACCGCCTGCCGTCGGGCCGATGGCAATCGCGAAGCCGGCCATTGCGGTCCAGGCAGCGATGGCGATGGCTCGTTCTCTGGCGTCGGTGAAGATGTTCGTGATCATGGCCAGGGTGGCCGGAAAGACCGCTGCGGCAAAGACACCCATGGCAGCGCGCGCCATGATCACCTGTTCGAGGTTGGAAGCCAAAGCGCCGACGAGCGACATCGCGCCGACGCCGATCAGACCGATGATCATCACTCGGCGGCGTCCGAAGCGGTCACCCAGGTGGCCGAAAGTGAGTAGGAACCCGGCGAAGGTCAACGTGTACGCGTCGACGATCCATTGCAGGTCACTGACGCTGGCGAACAGGTCGACGCTCATCGTCGGCAGTGCGACGTTGACCACTGTGTTGTCCAGCACGACAAGGAGTTCGGCGAGGCAGATGAAGATCAGCGCAGTGAATCGACGGGACTTGGTCATCATAGGCGCCGAGGGCGCCGGTGCAAGTGTGTGAGACATGTTTGTACGCCATCTCTGCTCCTGCGCGGACGGCAGCAGCGGTTGGAAGTAGAGGGGTTGGTCAGCTCGGGGCCGAGACCAGAGCCTTGAGGTGCGCGCCGATCCGATCGAGAGGCGCGGTGGTGTGCTGAGCTTTTGCCATCAGAGTCGCGCCTTCGATCGACGCGATCACGACGGTTGCCCACTGTGCTGCAGTCTCGGACGGCTGTCCCTGCTGCCAGAAGAACGATGTGAGAAGCGATTCCCACGAGGTGAAGGATTCGCCCGCAGCAGTTAATGCCGCCGGCGTCGACGCGCCCTCCACCGCCGCGGCTGCGACCGGACAGGAGGAGGTGAAATCGCTCTCTACCAAGCTGTTTCGAAATATTGTGACAACCGCGTCGATGATCTCCGGTGGGGAAGACTGAGCGATCATCGAACTGATGGCGGCGCTGACGCCTCGGCCGAAGTAGGCAACTGCTTCGCCGGCCAGCTGTCCTTTGCCTTCGGGAAAGTAGTGGTACACCGACCCGCGGGGAGCTCCCGAGCGTTCGACGATCTCGGTGAGCGAGGTCGTCGCGATCCCGTGTTCACGGAAGGCATTGATGGCGCCGACCAGCATCAGAGTGCGGGAATCGGAGTCGGCCATCCCGCCATCGTATGCAATCGCAGAGCTGTTCGATTCATCTGGTGCCGCTGGTTCTCTTGGTACTCCCCACTTGCGACGCGCTGCGGCGATCGGACAACGCGTCTGCGGGCCGGTCATGGCAACGAGGTGTCTCGAGGTGTGTTCATCACTGCCTCCCAGTATGTCGATCGGTATAGGAACGAATCTGAGACTAGATGTAACCCACAGACACAGTCAAGTGTTGTGTGCAGGTAGTGGGTATTGATCGATATTCATGGTGGCAAAACTCCCGGATCAGTGGTTATATCGTGCGGTATAGAGCTGTTGCTTCGAGCGCCAGCTCCGGAGGAGAGGAAACGGCATGCCGGTACCGACGTCAGTTGCACGAAAACGAAGAATCGAAGTCGCAGTCGGGAAGTATTTCGCCAATCCGCTGGTCACCGGATTGGCTCGGATCGGCTTGATGCCGTCGTTGATGACCGAGATCGAGACGGTTGGACGCCGAACCGGTCTGGCCCGCCGAGTGCCCGTTGCGATCACCTACGACGGCGACGAGGCGTGGGTCATCGCGCAGCACGGCATCGACAGGGGCTGGGGCGCCAATATCTCTGCGACGCCGAAGGTTCGGATCCGTCGCCGCGGCGAGTGGGTGGACGGACAGGCCCAGATCATGCCGGACGACGACGTCCCGGCGCGGGTGAAGACATTCACGTCGGGGAAGTTCAGATCGGCGCTGACGGCCTCGGCCTTTCGCGGATTGCAGACCGATCCGGTCAGTGTTCGCATCAGGCTCGAACTCGATCCGTCAACCGATTGAATCAACGGGAGTTGAAGTAGTCGGTACGGAATGACCCGGTGCGTTCTCGTCGTTGACGAATGCAGCGGTGGCGCGATCGCCACTACACACGACGAAGGAGCAGGGTCATGCGCATCGGAATCATCGGAGCCGGTCAGATCGGTGGCACGCTCACACGTAGGCTCGCTGCGCTCGGTCACGACGTGCGCGTCTCGAACTCGCGGACACCGGACACCCTTGCAGAACTGGAAGCGGAGACGGGCGCGAAGGCAGTCCGCAGCACCGAGGCCGCCGAGGGCGCCGAGCTGGTCATCGTGAGCATCCCGCAGAAGAACGTGGTCGATCTACCGGCGGGGATCCTCAGCGGTGCGGTCGCCGGTGCCCCGGTCATCGAGACCAACAACTACTACCCGCAACAGCGTGACGGTCTGATCTCGGCCATCGAGGACGGACAGACCGAAAGCGGATGGGTGCAGGAGCGCCTGGGTGTACCGGTATTCAAGGCGTTCAACGGAATCTGGTGGAAGCACCTCCTCGAGAAGGGGCTTCCCGAAGGTGCAGAGGGGCGCATTGCGCTACCCATCGCCGGCGACGACGACGCGAACAAGCAGGTCGTGTTCGATCTGATCAATCAGTTGGGCTTCGATCCTGTCGATGCGGGAACGATCGACGATTCCTGGCGTCAGCAGCCGGGAACTCCGGTGTACGGCAAGGACTTCGATCGTGAAGCGACGTTGAAGGCATTGGCCGAGGCGAGCCCCGATCGCACCGACGAATGGCGCGCAACCACTACGGTGTAGGGAAAAGAGTGGCGGTTTCCGAAGTGGAAACCGCCACTCTGTTGTTTGTTCAGTCCTTGACCTTCGCCATCGCCAGAACGTCGAGACGCTTGTCGAGTTCTTCCTCGCTCAGCTTGTCCGGGACGAGTCCGCGCTCGATGACGACCTGACGGATCGTCTTCTTCTCTTTGAGCGCCTGCTTCGCGACGGCCGCGGCTTCCTCGTAACCGATCGCCGAGTTGAGGGGCGTCACGATCGACGGTGAAGATTCGGCGAGTGTCTTGAGGTGCTCCTCGTGTGCGACCAGTCCGCTGACACACTTGTCGGCGAACAGTCGAGAGACGTTGGCCAGCAAGGTGAACGACTCCAGCAGGTTGCGTGCCATGACCGGGATGTAGACGTTGAGTTCGAACGCTCCGGCAGCGCCACCCCACGCGATGGCGGCGTCGTTTCCGATCACCTGAGCCGCAACCTGAGTGGTTGCCTCGGGCAGGACCGGGTTCACCTTGCCGGGCATGATCGAGCTACCCGGCTGCAGATCGGGGAGTGCGATCTCGCCGAGTCCGGTCAGCGGACCCGATCCCATCCACCGAATGTCGTTGGCAATCTTCGTCAGTGAGACTGCGATGGTCCGCAGCGCGCCCGATGCTTCGACCAGTCCGTCACGCGCGGCCTGTGCTTCGAAGCTGTTCTTCGCCGGAGTCAGCGCGTCGACGCCTGTCGACTTGACCAGCTCGGCAACAACTTTGGGGCCGAATCCATCCGGAGCATTGAGACCGGTGCCGACTGCTGTTCCGCCGATCGGCAACTCGCCGAGGCGAGGGAGTGTTGCGTTGACGCGCTCGATGCCGGCCTCGATCTGACGTGCGTAGCCACCGAACTCCTGACCGAGCGTGACCGGCACAGCGTCCATCAGGTGGGTGCGTCCGGATTTGACGACGGTCTTCCACTCGGACGCCTTCGTCGCAAGCGCAGCATGCAGATGTTCCAGTGCCGGAACAAGATCGGTGACCGCTGCTTCGGTAGCTGCGACGTGCGTGGCGGTGGGGAAGGTGTCGTTGGAGGACTGCGACATGTTGACGTGATCATTGGGGTGTACGTCCACGCCGGCGGCCTTCGCGATGGACGCGATGACCTCGTTGGCGTTCATGTTCGAGCTGGTTCCCGAGCCGGTCTGGAAGACGTCGATGGGGAACTGATCGTCGTGCTTGCCTTCGGCGATCTCGTTCGCGGCGGCGATGATTGCGTCGGCCTTGTCCGCGTCGAGCAGTCCGAGGTCCTTGTTGACCTGCGCGCACGCTGCTTTCAGCAAGCCCATTGCGCGGATCTGGGTGCGCTCGAGTGGGCGCCCGCTGATCGGGAAGTTCTCGACTGCACGCTGGGTCTGTGCCCGCCACAGTGCGTCGATGGGCACCCGAACTTCGCCCATGGTGTCGTGTTCGATTCGGAACTGTTGATCGTTGCTCTCCGTCATGGCTCCACATTGCCACTTTTGGAGGGCGGGTAGGGGACTACGTCCCCCGTGAGCGGTTAAGGAGTGCAGGGACTCCCTAACCACTCACGGGGCGGAGCCGATCAGAACGTCGGGGGAACCGCGCCCTCTTCGCCGTCGAAGTCGACGGAGCTGTACTCACGCAGCTTCTCGAGACGGTGGTACGCGTCGATCATGCGAACGGTGCCGGACTTGCTGCGCATCACGATGGACTGCGTGCTGGCGCCGCCGCCGTAGTAGCGGACACCGCGCAGCAGGTCACCATCGGTGACGCCCGTGGCGCAGAAGAATACGTTCTCGCCGGAGACGAGATCTTCGGTGGTCAGGATCCGATCGAGATCATGACCGGCGTCGATGGCCTTCTGGCGCTCTTCGTCGTCGGTGGGTGCGAGCTTGCCCTGCAGCGATCCACCCATGCAGCGCATGGCTGCTGCGGCGATGATGCCCTCAGGCGTTCCGCCGATGCCGACGAGCATGTCGGTGCCGGACTCGGGACGCGCTGCGGCGATGGCGCCGGCAACGTCACCGTCGGAGATCAGACGGATACGAGCGCCGGTGTCGCGCACGTCCTGGATCAGCTGGTTGTGACGCGGGCGGTCCAGGATGCAGATCGTGATGTCGGAGACCGACGCCTTCTTGACCTTGGCGACGCGCTTGATGTTCTCGGCGATCGGTGCGCTGATGTCGATGACATCTGCAGCATCCGGTCCGACAGCGATCTTCTCCATGTAGAACACGGCCGACGGATCGAACATCGCGCCGCGCTCGGCAACAGCCAGAACGGAGATCGCGTTGGGCATGCCCTTGGACATCAAGGTGGTGCCGTCGACCGGGTCGACGGCGAAGTCACAGTCGGGGCCGTCGCCGTTTCCGACCTCTTCGCCGTTGAACAGCATCGGCGCTTCGTCCTTCTCGCCCTCACCGATGACGACGATGCCGCGCATCGAGACGGAGGAGACGAGCTGACGCATAGCGTCGACGGCTGCTCCGTCGCCGCCTTCCTTGTCGCCGCGGCCTACCCAGCGGCCGGCAGCCATAGCACCGGCTTCGGTGACTCGGACCAATTCGAGTGCGAGGTTACGGTCCGGGGTCTCACGATGAGTGCTGCTGGCCGTCATGTGCGGTGCCTCCTGGCGCGGTCGCGGTCGACGGGGTGTGTCGACGCAGTGGTTTCTTCAGGCGTCATTGTCCCAGATGGGAGCGGCTACGTGCGCTGTCGGGTCGCTGCTGCGACGTTTTGTCTCGCTCGAAGGGGACCGGGAATCGTATCTACTGCGCAGTACCTGGATACTGGGGGTGTGGCATCGAAGAAACCCCGCATTCTCGAAGACAACAAAGACATGGTCTGGTCTCTCGTACCGTTGGTGCTGTTCTGCATCATCATTGCGGGCATCGCCAGCCAGTGCACATTCAGTCCTGGCGGCCCGACGCAGGGGCCTATCCCGAGCGTCGACGTGGACGCAGCTCTGAACTACGACGCGAAGGAACTTGGATTTCCCATCCGTAATCCCGGTGTTCCGGACGGGTGGACCCCGAATTCCGGCAGTCGCAAAATCATCTCCGGCGACGGCGGTGGAGATTCGAGCACTGTGGGATTCATCACGACCAGTGGTCGCTACATTCAGCTGACACAGAGCAACGCCGAGGAATTCCCGTTGGTGTCACACGTTGCCGGTGGACAGCGATTCGCGACGGGAGTCGAGACCGTCGGTGCCGATACGTGGAACGTCTTCGGCGGCGAAGGTGTCGAGTCGATCTGGGTCACGGACGTCGGGGATGTTCGCCTGTTGCTCACGGGCGCGGCGACGCCGGAAGAGTTCCGGATTCTTGCCGAGAAGGTCGGCGCAGCGCAGCCGATCACGCCATAGGATTTCCGGTCGGAGCGGACGTTACTCGTCCGCTTCGGCCAGAGCCTTTTCGACGCGAGCCCTGGCGCCGGCCAAATGCTCTTCACAGCGCTTGGCCAACGCTTCGCCTCGCTCCCACAGTGAGAGTGACGCGTCGAGGTCCAGGCCGCCCTGTTCGAGAATCTTCACGACGCTCACCAATTCGTCGCGGGCTGCTTCGTAGCCGAGTTCGTTGATGTCGGTGTCGGTGTCGGTGGCGTTGCTCATTTTTCTCTTCCCATCACTGCGGCGCGAACGGCGCCGTCTGCAAGTCGAACTCGAATCTGGGTTCCGGGTGGCGCGTCCTCGACCGAGCGCAGAACCTCCGGATCGCCGTCGGCGACAACACGTTGCACGACTGCGTACCCGCGGGCCAGCGTCGCGGCGGGGCCCAGCGTGGTGAGCCGGGCGCGCAGATGCTCGATCGTTCGGGACTCGGAGTCGATCAACCGAGTCACATCGCGTCGTCCGGCGGCCTGGAGCCTTTCGACCTCTTCGGCGCGACGGTCCACCGCGAGCAGCGGTGATGCCATGACCGGTCGAGTGCGCAACTGTTCGATCAGATGAGACTCACGCTTGACCCAGCTGCGCAGTGCCGCAGCGCTGCGGTCACGAAGATCGGCAACCAGAGCAGCTTCCGCAACCGCGTCGGGTACGACGCGCTTGGCCGCGTCGGTGGGTGTGGCTGCGCGCAGGTCGGCGACGTGGTCACTGAGCGGGCTGTCCGGCTCGTGGCCGATGGCACTTACGATCGGCGTCGTGCAGGCCACGATGGCGCGGCACAGCGCTTCGTCGGAGAACGGCAGGAGATCCTCGACGCTACCGCCGCCGCGAGCGAGGATGATGACGTCGACTACCGGGTTGGCGTCGAGTTCCTTCAGCGCTTCGATGATCTGGGGAACAGCAGTCGGGCCCTGCACCGCGGTGTTACGCACCGCGATAGCCACTGCGGGCCAACGACGGTGGGCGACCGAGACGACATCCTTTTCGGCCGCGCTGGCTCGGCCCGTGATCAGGCCGATCGTGCCGGGCAGAAACGGAAGAGGCCGTTTGAGTCTCGGATCGAACAAGCCCTCCGCGGCGAGCAAGGCGCGCAGTCTCTCGATGCGGGCCAGCAGCTCACCGATACCCACGGCGCGAATCTCGGTGACACGCAACGACACCGTTCCGCGTCCGGTGTAGAACGAGAGCTTGCCGAACATCACGACACGCGAGCCCTCGGTCAACGGCACCGGAGAGTTGTGCAACAACTGTGGTGAGCATGTGATCGACAGCGACATGTCTGCCGACGGATCACGCAGAACGAGAAAGGCCGTTCGGGTACCGGGGCGTGCATTGATCTGGGTGATCTGACCTTCGACCCAGATGCTGCCGAGTCGATCGATCCAGCCGGCGACCTTGGCGGAAACCGTGCGGACCGGCCACGGCTGTTCAGCGCTGCTGGCGCCGGACGATCGCTGCGATGAAGCGGGGGGCGTTGCGGAAGTCACTTTGCCTTGGCTGTGGTGATGCGGTTGGTGAGCATGGTCTGGAACGGTGCGCGGGCGAGCGTCGCATTCTCGTAGTCCAGGACGGCGGTCAGCTCGTCGATGCTGAGCGTCCGGATGCGCGCACGGAGCTGTGCGAGTGTGAGGTTGGGGTAGTCGAGTTCGGTGACGATCTCGGGCTCTTCGGCAGGTCCGTCCGTCGTAGCTGCCGCGGATTCGGACTCGGCGCCGGGTGCGGGCTCCTCGATGGGGGCAGTCGGCTCGAGCGAGTAGAGCGCGAAGCGTCCGGCATTGGTCGGGGTGTCAGCGGTGGTCGACCCGGTGGAAGACGCCGAGTCCGCGGGAGCGTCGGCGTCCTCGTCGAAGACCGCCCACTCGGGCTGTTCGTCCTCGGAAGACCAGTTGATCAGTGCAAATGCCTGATCGCCCTTGATCGCCAACGAGGTGATCGACTGCTGCACGCGCATGCTTGTCTGCAGCATCTGGCTCACGGCGGTCATCGGCAGGGCGACAGCGGTGGTGGGCAACTTCTTTGCCTCTTCCATCGCGGTGACGGCGAGTCCCGCGGCAACGCGCGCCACGAACGGTGGTCGGATCATTCCCACAGCTTGCCGCAAAGCTCCGACAATCGGTAGCCGACTTGCCTGTGACGGCCGTACTCGTTTACTTCGGAACCTTCGATCGGAGCCCGAAACCGAGGTGTTCACGTTTGCCGGAGTGTCTCACGTTCGAGGTGCCAGTAGGCTGGTCACATGTCTTCGGCTGTTCCTCTCAATCTCGGTATCGCGCACTCGGCTGATTCGCCGTCCACCCGCAAGGGCAGCGCCAAGCGCGTGCTCCTCGCCGAGCCTCGCGGCTACTGCGCCGGCGTCGACCGCGCGGTCGAGACCGTCGAGAAGGCGCTCGAGAAGCACGGCGCACCCATCTACGTGCGTAAGGAGATCGTCCACAATCGCCACGTCGTCGAGACGCTCGAAGATCAAGGCGTGATCTTCGTCGACGAAACCGACGAGGTTCCGGAAGGATCACTCCTCGTTTTCTCGGCGCACGGTGTGTCTCCGGCCGTCCACGACTCGGCTGCCGAGCGGAACCTGCGCACGATCGACGCTACGTGCCCCCTGGTCACGAAGGTGCACCAGGAAGCAAAGCGATTCGCTCGCGACGATTACGACATTCTCCTCATCGGCCACGAAGGCCACGAGGAGGTCGAGGGCACCGCAGGTGAGGCTCCCGATCACGTCACCATCGTCGACGGCCCGGATTCGGTCGACGCGGTCACGGTTCGTGACGAGTCGAAGGTCATCTGGCTTTCCCAGACCACACTGAGTGTCGACGAGACGATGCAGACTGTCGCGCGCCTGCGTGAGCGCTTCCCCAATCTGCAGGACCCGCCGTCCGACGACATCTGCTACGCCACGCAGAACCGTCAGGTCGCGGTCAAGGCGATGGCTCCCGAGTGCGATCTCGTGATCGTGGTGGGTTCACGGAACTCGTCCAACTCGGTTCGCCTCGTCGAGGTCGCACTCGGGGCGGGCGCTGCCGCGTCGTACCTGGTCGACTACGCCCGTGAGGTCGATCTCGCGTGGCTCGAGGGTGTCCAGACCGTCGGCATCACGTCGGGTGCATCAGTACCCGAGGTGCTCGTGCGCGGCGTGATCGAACTTCTTGCCGAGCACGGATACAACGACGTTCAGCCCGTCACCACAGCCAACGAGACTCTGGTGTTCGCCCTTCCCCGTGAATTGCGAGCAGCGCGCACGTCCTAGAACAAGAAAATGCGGGGCACCTTCCAGATGGAAGGTGCCCCGCATTTTTTGCTACTGGGCTCGTCTGTCAGGGCTCTTCGCGATCGCGGTACCGAACTCGCGGCGGCGGATACGCGGGAAGATCGACTCCGGGTGGGCGGCGGCGAGGGGGCAGCGGCGGCGATACGTCGTCACCCGAAGCGAAGAAGGGCTCCATCCGCTCCTCACGCCTGGGCGACGGACTGGGCTCGGGCGCCCGGCGGCGACCGTACGACGGGTAGTCGTCGTCTGCTGTCGGTCTGCTGTCCGGCTGAGGGCGACGCGTAGGCGGTTGGTGCGTGCGATCGACCCTGGGTGGCAGTGGGCTTCTCCGGGGCGGCAGCGGGCGATCGTCTTCGATCGGTTCGCGCCGGGGAGCGCTTCGGTAAGCGGGCTGTTCGTCCACCTCGGGGGCGCGGCGACGCGGGGGCCCGGGGACGGGCGCGTCCGAGACTCTGCGGCGACGCCCGGTCTCGGGTGCGGATTGTTCTCGCGTGGCAGCCGCAGAGGAGTCTCGAGTGGTGGTCGCCGAGCGGCGGGAGCGGGTCGAGCGCGCAGGCCCGGTGGGACGCTGATTGAGCAGGAAGTACCGGAAACCGCCGATTATCAGCACGACGACGGTTGCGGCCAACATGATCGGAAAGCGGTTGACCAACGGGTACGCGATGTTGATCGCGATGTCGCGCAGTGCGGTGCTGTTGTCCTTGCCGATGAGCGTGTGCCCGATCGGCACCGCAGCGAAGAGCAGCAACGGAGGTTGGGCCATCGCGGTGAAAAGAGCCTTGTTCGAAGCGGCAACCACAGCGAAGAGACAGCCCAGGAAGTAGAACGTCGAGAACACCGCGGTGAGCTCGCCGCCGCCTCCGGTTGCATCGATCAGTACGCCGACGGCGGTGACACCGGCAGCAAGCAGGATCACTCCCCACCAGGGCAGGCCGGGGACGGTCACGATGAGCGATCGCTTGTCCAGCGGTACCCCGGAGCGAGCACGTTGGGTTGCAGACACATAACGACATTAGCGGTTCTTGCGTTGTCGGCCGTGTTTGTGCGGGTCGTGGCTGGCGCATTTATCGGCGCGATGGCGCGATGGTTTCGGGTTCTTCGCCAAACGAACCGGACGGATTGTGTGCAGGGTCACCGGACGTTCGTGGGTTGGGGCACACCGTCGAAGCCGTCAGCGTGGGAGATCGGCAGTGTCGGTGGGCTGCTCTACCGTCGGATTCATGAAGATTCTGCACACCTCCGATTGGCACATAGGTCGCACGTTTCACGGCGTCGATCTGTTGGCCGATCAGGCGAGTGTGCTCGGTTCCATCGCGGATTCCGTCCGCGAACACGGTGTTGACGTCGTGGTCGTGCCCGGTGACATCTACGACCGCTCAATTCCCAGTTCCGACGCGGTCACGGTGTGCAATCGAGGCTTCGAGGCAATCCGGGCGGCCGGAGCGGTCATCGTCGCCACGTCCGGCAACCACGATTCCGCGGTGCGGCTCGGTGCCGGGGCGTCCTTTGCAGCTGCCGGCGGATTGCACTTGATCACCCGAGTCGGCCAGATCGGTACTCCGGTGATGCTCAGTGATCAGTTCGGACCTGTCGCGTTTTACGGGATTCCGTATCTCGAGCCGGAGATCACGCGCGTCGAGTTGGACGTGCCCCGGGCTCGTACTCATTCCGACATCCTCGGTGCGGCAATGTCGCGTGTTCGGCGAGACCTCGCCGAACGAACAGCTACCGATCCGTCGACTCGGTCGGTACTGCTCGCGCATGCCTTTGTCGTGGGCGGTGAGGCGTCTGAATCGGAACGCTCCATTTCGGTCGGCGGAGTGGAGACTGTCGCAGTGGGCGAGTTTGCCGGTGTCGACTACGTTGCGCTGGGGCATCTGCATTCGCCCCAGATGCTCTCGGAGAGCGTTCGCTACTCAGGTTCACCGTTGCCGTATTCGTTCGGTGAGCGCAGCCACCGCAAGGCTGCGCTTTTGATCGAACTCGACGCAGCCGGACTGTCGTCGGTGCAGCGCCTCGATCTTCCGGTGATTCGAGGGCTGAGCCAGGTGACGGGAACTCTCGAGGAACTTCTCACCGAGTCGAAGTACGCCGATTCCGAGCAGTGCTACGTCTCCGCTTTGCTCACTGATCCGGTTCGTCCCGTCGATGCCATGAGGCAGCTCCATGCACGTTTCCCCTTTGCCGTTCATCTCGAATGGCAAAGGCCGGAAGGACAATCGGATCTCAAGTATCGCGACGCGGTACGGGGTCGAACCGACATGGAGATCGCCCGTGGCTTTGTCTCGGCCGTGCGTAGTGACCCGTCCGAGCGGGAGGTCAAGTTGATGGCCGAAGCGCTCAGCGCTGCCGCGCGCGCCGAGGAGTCCACGGTAGAACTGAGTGAAACCGCGTGAGGCTTCACAAACTCGAAGTCAGCTCTTTCGGGCCCTTTGCCGACACTGTCGAGGTCGACTTCGACCGATTGGGTGCAGACGGGTTGTTCCTTCTGCACGGCGACACCGGTGCAGGCAAGACCACGATCCTCGACGCGGTTTCCTTTGCCCTGTACGGGCGGGTTCCGGGTGCGCGCAACGAGGGCAAACGGCTACTGTCCGATCATGCGCCTGCCGGTTCGGTGCCGCGCGTGGAACTCGAAGCGACCATCAGTGGTCGCAGAATCAAACTTGTTCGTAGTCCAGAGTATTCGCGCCCGAAGAAGCGTGGCACCGGTTCGATCACGGAGAACGCAAAGGCCACACTGACGTGGTTGGACGGCCGCGGCGAAAACCTTTCGCGCATCCCTGACATCGGTGACGAGATCAACCGCCTCATGGGCATGAGCGCTGATCAGTTCTTCCAGGTGGTGCTCTTGCCGCAGGGTGAGTTCGCCAAATTCTTGCGTGCCGAGAGCGACGAGCGAGGCAAACTGCTCGAGCGTCTGTTCGACACCAAGCGGTTTGTCTCCGTCGAGGCATGGTTCGACGCCAAGCGAAAGGCAAGTGCGACCGCGCTCGCGGCCAGGGAGCAATCCGTGCGGCTGCTGCTCGCGAAGGTCGAGACAGCTGCGGGACTCGAGGTAGGCGCCGAGGCACACCCACTGGAATGGTCGCGCAAACTCCTCGCCGAGGCTCAGGACACCCGCGATGCAAGTCTCGCGGAGCTGGTGACCGCGAAAGATGCAGCAGCCGAGGCTAATCGGGTTCTGTCGGCGGCGCAGCGAACCGCAGATCTGGTAGCTCGCCGTAATCGTGCGACCGCTGAGCTCGCAGCATTCAATACGGGCGCCTCCCAAAGAGCTGTGATCGGCGCCGAACTCGAGACCGCCAAGCGTGCACTACCGGTGGCCGCTGTCGCCGGCGATGTGGACGCTGCCGGCTTGCATCTCGCTGCCGCACTCGAATCGATGACCACAGCGATGTCGACCTACTCCGCACTCGACGGTCCGGAGATTTTCGTGCCGGAGGTGTGGCCACCCACCGACGATGAGCGTCAACGCGTCGTAGCTCGGATCCGGACCTGGCGTGACGAGATCGTTCGCCTGGACGCAATGGCGGAGGACGCTCGACGAGCCGATGCGGCAGAAGCCGAGATCGAGAAACTCGGAGTTCGGCGAGACACTCTGTCCGAGCGCATCGATGCCATCGCGGTTGAACGCACACAACTGCCAGAACTGGTGCGCTCGGCCGGCCAACGACTGGAGGATGCGCAACGCGCTCACGCGGCTCTGCCTGGCCTCGAGGCTGCACTCGTAAAAGCGTCGGATGCCGCGACAGCGGCCCATGAAATCGTTTCTCTGCGTGCACAAGCCGAGAAGATTCGTGTGCAGGTGTTGGATGCGCGCGACGCCCATCAGAGTGCTCGCGGGCGCTGGCTCGACCTCGTGCAAAAGCGTATCGAGGGCATGGCGGCGGAGTTGGCGAGTTCACTCGCGCCTGGTGACCCATGCCAGGTGTGTGGTTCGCGTGAACACCCTGCGCTGGCTCAGTCGGATGTCGTCACGGTCACCGAGCCCGATCTGGAAGCCGCGTCAGCGGCCGAGCGTGCGGCCGAGAAAGCCCTCAGCAAGGTGGCCGATCGCCAGGTAACCGTCGAACGTGACATCGACCGGGTGATCGCGCGCGGCGGAGACGGCGATTCCGAAGAACTCGACAGGCTCCGCGCCGAGGCACGGAACGCCGTCGACGAGGCGACACACTCTGCCGGTCAGGTTGGAGTGCTGGCACAAAAACTTGCGCAACTCAATGGGCGTGACACCGAACTACAACAGGAATCCGCTTCTCTGACAGCCGAATTGGCGGCACTTGCCGAGCGTAGGACGACTCTGTCAGCGACGGTCGAGCAGATTCGAGCGGCGATCGTTGCTGCGGTGGGAGAAGATTCGACCATCGCTGCTCGGCGCTCGCGGTTCGAAGGCCTTGCATCCGCTGCCACGGCGGCGTCCGAAATGCGCGACGACGCCGTTCGTGCGCAGGCCCGATCGGCGGAACTGTCGGCCAAACTGTCCGCTGCTGCGGCCGCTGCCGGATTCGATTCGGTCGAGGCTGCGATCGGAGGGGTGAGATCGCCTGCCCGAATCGCGGCGATCGAAACGGAACTCGCCAAGGCGCGTGACCTCGAGGTTGCCGCCCGGACTGTCCTCGACGACCCCGAGGTTGTTGCGGTGGGTGAAGTCGAGACCGTCGACGTGGACGGCCCTCGCGGCCTCGCGCTTCAGTGCGCCGAGGTAGTGAACGCGACTGTTGCGGCCGCTTCCCTGGCCGAGAACCGTGTGTCGGATCTCGAACGGTTCAGCGGACAACTCGAGAAGGCCTACGAGGCGGTTGCACCTGAGCGTGAACTGCACGACGAACTCGCTGCCCTCGCAGACGTGATCGCCGGCAAAGGTCAGAACAGTCGCAAGATGTCGCTGAGAGCGTATGTGCTCGCTTCGCGGTTGGAAGAGATCGCCGTGTCGGCATCGGTTCGTCTGCAGCGGATGTCCGGGGGACGGTACGAGTTCGTGCACAGTGACGAGGCAGGATCTCGGGGTCGCCGCGGCGGTCTGGGACTCGACATCCGGGACGACTTCACGGGCGTCGTTCGCTCGGCGAAGACGCTCTCGGGCGGTGAATCGTTCTTGGCGTCATTGTCTTTGGCGCTCGGACTCGCCGATGTGGTTGCGGCGGAGTCCGGCGGAATCGTTCTCGACACGATGTTCATTGACGAAGGATTCGGCACCCTCGACGCCGACACCCTCGACTCGGTGATGGCTGTGTTGGACGAGCTTCGCGACGGAGGACGAGTGGTGGGCATCGTCAGTCACGTGGACGAGATGAGGCAGCGAATCCCGAGTCGCCTGCACGTCATTCGCGGACGTGCAGGCTCCTCGGTGAAGGTGATCGCGGGCTGATCAGGCCTTTTTGTTCTCTACCTCTGACTCGGCGTCGTCGTCTTGATCTTCGAGGATGTCCGAGGCATCGCCGGCGGGCATCGGCTCGTTGTCGCTTGCGCGTTCGTCGATCTGCTCTCCGATGTAGCGGATGACAACTGCTGCAACAGCGGCGACGGGCACTGCGAGGAAGGCGCCGACGATGCCGTACAGCGAGCTACCGGCGGCCACGGCAAGCAGCACGATGACGGCGTGGAGTTTCATCGACTTGCTCTGCAGCACAGGCTGAAGGACATTTCCTTCGATCTGCTGAACGGCCAGGATGATGATCAGGACGATGATGGCGGTGGTGAGGCCGTTTGCCACCAACGCAACCAACACGGCCAGGGCGCCGGCGACAAACGCACCGACGATCGGGATGAATCCACCGATGAACGTCAGAATTGCCAGCACCGGTGCCAGCGGGACCCCGAGGATGAGCAATCCGGCGCCGATGAAGACCGCGTCGATCAGGCTCACCAGTGCTTGAGTCCTGATGAATCCGCCGAGCGTGTCCCACATGCGGGTGAGGACCTCTTCGAGATGCCGACCGGCGCGGCCGCCGCCGACAGCGTGCAGCCAGGGGATGAACCTCGGTCCGTCCTTGATGAAGAAGAAGGCGAGAATCAGGACCAAACCGAGCGTGACCAACAACGAGCTCGCCGTGCTCACACCGCTGAAAACGCCTGAAGCGATGGCGGTTCCACTTTCCTGCACCTTCGTGATGACGGCATGGACTGCGTTGTCGATCTGGTCGTCCTTCAGATTCAGTGGCGGACCCTGGAGCCAGTCCTGAACCTGATTGATGCCCTCGGTGGTCTTGTTCGCGAGCTCGGGGGCCTGGCTGACCACTGACGGAACGATGCCTGCGATCACACCGGCCAAGATTCCGATCGAGAGGACCAGGGTGATGCCGGCTGCCGCGGCCGGTGGCATACCGCGCTTGATCATTCCGCGGGTCGGCGGCCACATGACTGTCGCAACGACGATTGCCAGAGCCACCGGCAGGATGATGACCCAGAGCTTTTCGATCAGCCAACCGAAAATCCAGGCGCCCAGCGAAATCGACGCCAACACCAACGACCACTTTGCGAGCCACATACCCCCTTGCCCGATGATCTCGCCGCGGTCGCGCTTTCGCACCCCTGCGGACGTCCCCTTGTCTTGCTCGCTCACTGATCGTCCTTTCCGTCGGCGCAGGGATCTCCTCGCCGATGTGCGAATCCGGTGATCTAGCTGAGCTGATCGTAACGACTGCATGCGATAACTCGTGTGTTGCGATGCAATTCTGTGTTTTGAAGCATGCCGACCGGACTAACATTTCCGTCATGAGAATCGCAGCAGCAGTCGGGGCAGCAGCAATCGTCGTTCTCGGGCTCACCGCGTGTAGCACCGAGGATCAGGACAACGCGCAGAACAAGATCAGCGAGGCAGTCACGAGCGGGCAACAGGCGCTCGAGACGGCGAAGCAGTCAGCGGGCAACGCCATCGACCAGGGCAAGACGGCGTTGTTCGTCGCCACCTTCCGTGGGGCTTACGCACCGTTGGCGGAGAACCGCGACGACGCAGACATCGAGGAGATCTTGACGACCACGTGCACGGAGGTCGCCAACGGCACGGACGAGGCGGAGGTCAAGTCCAAGATCACCGACCTGGCCGAGAACAACGGCAACAAGCCCACCGACGAGCAGGCCGGCCACATTTACGAACTCGCGAAGGCCACCTGCCCCTGACCGGATTCAGCAGCAGCGGGCGCCCGGGTTGGCGTCGGCTGCTGCATGCCGGCGGCGCCAGAACTCTCGTTCGCTGATCACCGGTGAGTCGGCGTGGTGGCGTCGGGTGTGCTCGACGTAGCGCTGATAGTCGAGATCACCCATCACCGAGCGAACCCACCACAGCGTTCCGCGGAACGCTGTGGTGAGTTTTGCAGTCATGGTCATGGTCAGTGCCCACCTCCGTGCGCGGCGCCGGGTGCTCGGACCTTCCCGGCTTTGATGAGCTCGTCCCATTCCTTTTGGATTTCCTTCTCCGCGGGCGTCGGAATGAAGCTTGCGGGACCGAAGATCTTCGACGGTTCCTCCGGGGACTCGGTGGTCGGCAGCCCACCCGCTCGGATTGCCTTGGCACATACGATGATCCCGGCGATGACGACGACAATCACCAGTGACGCGAAGATGATCGACAACGTGCCCTGAATGAAGGTGTTGCGAATGACGGCATCGATGGCCTCCGGAGTCTTCGCAGAACCGTGCGCCGTCTCACCTGCGGCCTTCGCATCCTTGAACACGTTGTGCTGAGCCCAGTAACCGATCGCGGGGTTGTCGGAGAAGATCTTCTGGTACGACGCGGTCATAGTCACGACCAGGTCCCACACCAATGGCACGCCGGGGATCCAGGCCCATTTGAACAGGCCCTTCTTCATGACGATCGTCATGACCACCGTCAGTGCGATCGCGGCCAGAAGTTGGTTGGCGATGCCGAAGAGCGGGAAGAGCGTGTTGATTCCGCCGAGCGGATCGGTGACACCCATGAGCAGAATTGCGCCCCACGCAGCGACCACGATCAGCGAGCACAGCCACGCGCCGATGCGCCACGAGGGGTCCTTGAACTTCTTTGCCGGACCGCCGAAGTTGCCGAGCGAGTCCGAGAGCATGAATCGAGCGACGCGAGTGCCGGCATCGATCGTGGTGAGGATGAAGAGAGCCTCGAACATGATCGCGAAGTGGTACCAGAACGATTTCAGCGAGTCGCCGCCGAAGACGTCGCTGAGCACTTCGGACATGCCGAACGCGAGCGTCGGGGCGCCGCCGGTTCTCGAGATGATCGATTCTTCCCCGACGGCCTCGGCTGCCTGAGTCAGCACGTCCGGTGTGATGGGGGCGGTACCGAGGGGCAGATTGTTGACGTATTCGGCTGCGGTTTCCGGTGTTCCACCGGTCAGCGCCGCGGGAGCATTGAGTGCGAAGTACAGGTGCTGATCGAGGATGCAGGCGGTGACCAGAGCCATGATCGCGACAAACGATTCGGTCAGCATGCCGCCGTAACCGATCATCTTGGTCTGGCTTTCCTTCTCGAGCAGCTTCGGCGTCGTGCCGGACGCGATCAGCGCGTGGAAGCCCGAGAGTGCGCCACAGGCAATGGTGATGAATAGGAACGGGAACAGTGAACCGGCAAAGGCGGGGCCTTCGCCGTTGGAGGCGAACGGCGTCACTGCAGGCATGTTCAGCGCGGGTCGTGCGACCAGAATTCCGATGGCCAGCAGCGCGATGGTGCCGACCTTCATGAACGTCGACAAGTAGTCGCGCGGTGCCAGGAGCAGCCAGACCGGCAGCACCGAAGCGGCGAATCCGTACGCGATCATCAGCCACGCAATGGTGACCTTCGAGAGTGTGAACCAGTCTGCGCCCCAACCGGTATCGGCTACCCAACCACCGGAGACGATGGCCAGTAGGAGTAGGACGACGCCGATCAGGGAGACTTCGGAAACCTTGCCCGGCCGCAGATACCTCAGGTACACGCCCATGAACAGGGCGATGGGGATGGTCATCGCGATCGAGAACACACCCCACGGGGACTCGGCGAGCGCATTGACGACCACAAGTCCGAGAACGGCGATGAGGATGATCATGATGACGAACACGCCGATCAATGCGGCGACGCCGCCGACGAGGCCGAGTTCTTCGCGGGCCATCTGACCGAGGCTGCGCCCGCGGCGCTTCGACGAGATCCACAGGACCATGAAGTCCTGCACCGCCCCGGCGAACACCACGCCGACGATGATCCAGATCGTTCCCGGTAGGTATCCCATCTGCGCGGCCAGGACGGGTCCGACCAGGGGACCGGCACCGGCGATTGCCGCGAAGTGGTGACCGAACAGCACCCGACGGTCGGTCGGCATGTAGTCGGCGCCGTTCTCCATGATCTCGGCGGGAGTTGCGACGTCGTCGCGAGGCTTGACGATCTTGCGTTCGATCAACCGCGCATAGAAGCGGTAGGCGATCAGATAGGTACAGATTGCGGCCAACACGAACCACACGGCGCTGATGTGTTCACCGCGGACGATCGCAATCATGTACCAGGAGCCCGCGCCGACCAGTCCGAGAACGAGGAAGACGACGCGCGCAGTGGTGGAAATGGGTGTTTTGTCGATGACGCCGACAGGTGGCAGGTCAGGATCGGTTTTCAGGTACTCGACATTTGGTTCCGGCGCAGTCGTCAAGCTCATCGTCGAACTCCGTCCACTAGTGCAGTGTGGCCGCCGTCACAGCGGGCCATCTGTCACTGTAGGACCAGACGGGTGAATCCGCGCGATCTGTGGCGCGGGAGTCGACCGGCGTCAGAATCGGTGAGCGTCGGCGTCGATCCAATCGGTGAGCCAGCTCTGCGGCGGGGAGTCGAGCAGTTCGCCCGGCATCAGCCAGTCGAACAGGTCGGCATAGGTACGCGTGGTGAGACCGTCGACGCGGCGGTTGAGCATTCCCGGTTGCAGTTGGTCGAACGAATCGATGCCCATCGACGCAATCATCTGTTGTGCGCTGGCGACTGTTGCTTTCTGGAAGCGGTAGACGCGCTCGCTCTTGTCGGGGATGTCGAGTGCGCGGGTGCGTGCCGGATCCTGAGTGGCAACGCCGACCGGGCAGCGGTTTGTGTGGCACATCTGGGCCTGAATGCAGCCCACTGCGAACATCATTGCGCGGGCAGCCATCGTGAAGTCTGCGCCTTGGATGATGCGTTTGACGATGTCGGAACCGCTCGCCACCTTTCCGGAAGCGCCGACTTTCACGAGAGCGCGTAGACCGGTTCCCACCAAGGCGTTGTGCACGAGCATCAGGCCTTCGGTCAACGGCATGCCCATGTGGTCCTCGAATTCCACCGGACCAGCGCCGGTGCCGCCTTCGGAACCGTCGACGATGATGAAGTCCGGCGTGATGCCGCGTTCGATCATCGCCTTGCAGATTCCGAGGAATTCGCGACGCGAGCCGACGCACAGTTTCATCCCGACTGGCTTGCCTCCCGACAGTTTTCGCAGGGTCGCGATGAAATCGACCAGTTCGACCGGAGTGCTGAACGCGGTGTGCGCGGGTGGCGAAATCACGGTCTGGCCGACGGGTACCCCGCGGGTTTCAGCGATTTCGGGGGAGACCTTGACTCCGGGAAGCACGCCACCCAACCCGGGTTTCGCACCTTGCGAGAGCTTGATCGAAATGGCCTTCACATGATCGAGTCCGGCACGCTCGGCAAAACGGTCAGGATCGAATCGGCCGTCCTCGGTTCGGCATCCGAAGTATCCCGAGGCGATTTCCCAGATCAGATCGCCGCCGTGTTTGCGGTGATACGGACTGATCGCGCCTTCGCCGGTGTCGTGGGCGAAGCCGCCTTTGGCGGCGCCGGCGTTGAGGGCCTCGATTGCGTTGGCGGACAACGACCCGAAGCTCATCGCGGAGACGTTCAATAGAGCGATGTCGTACGGCTTCGTGCAATCGCGTCCGCCGAGGCGAACTCGCGGAACGGTGTCGGGGGCGGTCCGTGCGCGAATCGAATGCGTCATGAACTCGTAGCCGATCGCATTGACGTCGCGCTCGGTCCCGAAGGGCTCTTCCGCCAGTGTTCCCTTTGCCCGCTCGTAAACCAGATCTCGCGTTTCGCGATCGAATGGCATTCCATCGGTGGATGATTCGACGAAGTACTGCTGGATCTCCGGTCGAATCTTCTCGAGGAGGAATCGCGCGTGCCCCAGGACCGGATAGTTACGGAGGATGCTGTGGGACTTCTGAGTGAGGTCATAGGTGCCCATCGCCGCCAGCGCGAGAGTGACGACAGCGATCACCCACCATCCGGGCGAGGCGACAATTGCGAGCGCGGCGGTGCCGAGACCCACTATCCATATAAAGAGCACGATCAGCATCCGAGTCACCTCGAGAGCGTAGGCGCCCACTGTGACACGGCAGCGGTAAGTCTCCACTAGGTTCTGCGATAGAGAACCGAATCCGACTCTTTGGGGGAATGATGACCGAACCGCAATATCCGACCGACCCGCAGGATCCGAAGGAGCAGCAGTATCCGGCGGGCCAGCAGTATTCAGCCGGTCAGCAATATTCAGCAGGCCAGGAGTATCCGACGGGCCAGCAGTACCCGACCGACCCGCAGTACTCAGCCGGACAGCAGTATCCGACCGGTCAGCAGTACAGCGCGACCCAGCAGTACAGCGCCGCACCCACGTACGCGGCGCCCCAGTACGGTCCGCCGAAGTCCAACGCGGGATGGGCCGTCGCGTCGATCCTGTTCTTCTGGCCTATCGCGTTCGCCGCGTTCAACCATCTCCACGACATCTACCCGAAGTGGGCGATGGGCGATCACCAGGGCGCACAGTACGCGTCCGAGCGCGTGAAGAAGCTCGGGCAGATCTCGCTCCTCATAGCCGTCATCTGCTGGGTGCTGTTCATCGCGTTCTACGTCATCTTCCTGGTTGCGATCGTGTCGTCCGTCGATTCGTATACCTACAACTGATCACCTGCCGCGACGTGACGGTGGGGCGAGTACCCGTCACGTCGCTGCGAGGCCGTAGAATCCACAGACCGTGAGCCTTACCCTCGGAATCGTCGGACTGCCCAACGTCGGCAAGTCCACCCTTTTCAATGCACTGACCAATAACGACGTGTTGGCAGCGAACTACCCGTTCGCGACCATCGAACCCAACGTCGGCCTGGTCGAGCTGCCCGATCCGCGGCTGCAGAAGCTCGCCGAGATCTTCGGCTCCGAGCGCATCCTCCCCGCGACCGTGTCGTTCGTCGACATCGCGGGAATCGTGAAGGGCGCGTCCGAGGGCGCAGGCCTTGGTAACAAGTTCCTGGCCAACATCCGTGAAGCCGACGCCATCTGCCAGGTAGTTCGCGTCTTCGCCGACGACGACGTCATCCACGTCGACGGCAAGGTCGACCCGGCCTCCGATATCGAAGTCATCGAGACCGAGCTCGTGATCGCCGACATGCAGACCTTGGAGAAGGCGCTCCCGCGTCTGGACAAGGAAGCTCGCAAGAACAAGGAGCTCAAGCCAGCCCACGACGAGGCACTGAAGGCTCAGGCTTTCCTCAACGAGGGGACGACGCTCTTCAGTGTCAAGGACAAGCTCGACTTCTCGCTGCTGCGTGAACTGAGCCTGCTCACCACCAAGCCCTTCCTGTACGTCTTCAACGCCGACGAGTCTGTGCTCACCGACGCAGCGAAGGTTGCGGAATTGCGCGCATCCGTCGCACCGGCCGACGCTGTGTTCCTCGACGCGAAGGTCGAGCAGGAACTCCTCGAGCTCGACGAGGAGGACCGCCAGGAAATGCTCGACTCGATCGGTCAGACCGAGCCGGGCCTGCACGCTCTCGCGCGCACCGGCTTCCACACCCTCGGACTGCAGACCTACCTGACGGCTGGTCCGAAGGAAGCTCGCGCCTGGACGATCCATAAGGGTGACACCGCGCCCCAGGCTGCCGGCGTCATTCACACCGACTTCGAGCGTGGCTTCATCAAGGCTGAAATCGTGTCCTTCGACGACCTCGTCGAGGCCGGTTCCATGGCCGCAGCCAAGGCTGCAGGCAAGGTCCGCATGGAGGGCAAGGAATACGTCATGGCCGACGGCGATGTGGTGGAGTTCCGCTTCAACGTGTAGGAACGTCGCGTCTGAGAGTAGGACGAACTAGTCAGAGCCGACGAGGGTGGAAAACGATGGCAGAGAGCACGACTGAGAACCTACTTCGCGAGTTCTACGGGGCCTCGACGTTCGTCGAGAAGCGTGACATCCCGAAGAAGTTCGGCTTCCAGTCCAAGCGCGCAGGGTCCGTCGTCGACGGCTACCCCGACTTCTTCAAGGACATGGGTGAGTGGCTCATTGTCGTTGAAGCCAAATCGGGTGACCCAGGGCCGAAGACCAGCCATGCCGCCGCCGTCGCCGATGTCCGGACGTACATGGAAACCAACGCCGTGCCCCACGTCGACATCGTCGGCATCGCCGTCTCTGGACAGACGCAGGAGTCGCTCCAGGTCACCCACTTCCTCCGCAAGGGCGGCTCTGACGAGGTCGAGGAGCTCGATGACCCCAGGTCCTTGGTCAGCCTCGACACGCTGACGAAGCACTACGTGGCGGCTGCCCATGGCGACCCGCTCTCCGATGTCGAGCTTCGTCGGTTCCTCGTGCGGCTGAACGAGCGCTTCCACAAGGACTCGCGCGTGCGCGACACCGAGCGCTCGCTGTTCTTCTCGGCGCTGATGATCGCGCTCGATGACCAGCCGTTTCGGAGCATGTACCAGTCGCTCTCGAAGCCGGAGGACCAGCGCGTCGTCGAGGCACGCTACCTCAGTGACGCCGTCGTGGACGCGGTGAAGCGGCAGCTGGCGAAGAAGGTCAACTCCGAATCGAAGCAGATCGACTGGGAGGACCGTTTCGCCTTCATCAAAAACGTCGACATCCCGCTGACCGAGTACAAATCGATCATCAGCGACATCGACGAGCGGGTCCACCAGCCCTCGAAGCAGACGACGAAGCGCGACATCCTCGGACGTGCGTACAAGATCTTCCTCTCCCGTGCTGGGAAGATGGACAACAAGAACATCAACCTGACGCCGGATCACATCAAGACCTTCATGGTTGACCTCGCGCAGCTGGGCAAGGACGACACCGTCGTCGACACCTGCATGGGCTCCGGCGGCTTCCTCATGGACGCGATGGAACAGCTCGTCGACAAGGCTCGTGGTGACGAGCAGATGATCGAGCACATCCACGACAACCAGCTGATCGGCATGGAGCTCGACCCGATCCTCTTTGCGCTGGCCTGTTCGAACATGTTCCTGCACGGCGACGGCCGCTCGAACCTGATCTTCCGCGATTCGCTCGTGACTCGCGATAAGACCTTCACGGTGAAGGCCGGCGGTGACCAGCGGTTCCGCAAATACGTCAAGGGTCTGAAGCCGACCAAGTGCGTGATCAACCCGCCTTACGAGAACGACAATCCAGTCAACTTCACGATGTCGGCGATCGAGTACCTCGAGGAGGGCGGTCGGCTGGTCATCATCATGCCGAACAACACGCTCTCGAAGTCGATGAACGAGAAGGCTGCTCTGGCGATCCTCGGGAAGGCTCGCCTGGACTTCATGATCGATATGCCCCAGCAGCTGTTCTTCGAGCAGGGGCGTGGCGTGAAGACCTCGGTCTTCGGCTTCACCAAGACCAGCAACGGCCACGATCGCGAGGCTCTGGTCACCGCTGTCGACATGGCCGACGACGGACACAAGGTGATGCTCGGTCAGGGCCGGCGCGATACGGGCAGCTGGCCGACCATCAGCCGGAACGTCCAACGTGCGATCCGCGACAATCTCGAGGACCAGCACGCCCGTTCGTGGCGCACGCCGATCTTCACAGCGACCGGCACACTTGTCGCCCGCGGTGTCCGCCACAACCCCTGGCCGCTCACGGAGTCGCACGACCTGGAGTCGGCCGATCGCGGACTGGCAGGAGGCGCGAGCAGCGCGCGAGGAGGCGCAGGCGACGATGGACGCCGTTCTGACAGCGGCTGGTATCGGCGGCTTCGATGCCTGAGTGGCCCACCACGCCCCTCTCGTCGCTGTTGACCCAGCACGTTCCCAGCGCGGTAGCCCCGGCACCTGACGACATCGTGCAGTTCGCCGGCGTCCGTTGGTACGGCGATGGCCTCTTCGTCCGCGAGGAGCGGCGAGGGGCGGCGATCAAGGGGAAGATCTACGCGCTGAAGCCGGGCACGCTGATCTACAACCGGTTGTTCGCCTGGAAGCAATCGTTCGCCGTCGTTGGAGACGAGTTCGAGGGCGTCGTCGTGTCGAACGAGTTCCCTCAGTTCGACGTGGACCCGTCGCAGGCGACCCCCGAGTTCCTCGCGCTCTACTGCTCATCGCCGAGCTTCGCGGAGAAAGCGCTCAACCTGTCGACGGGCGCAGCCGCGGTCAGCCGCAACCGCCTGAAGGAGCCCGACTTCCTAACGCTGCCTGCCCCCGTGCCGCCGCTGGCAGTGCAGGCCGGCATCGTCGAGGTCGTCACGGTGATTGACGCGGTCATCAAGGCGCTGGAGGCCGAGATCGACGCTGCTGCCGCCGTGCGCGTCGCCCTCCTCGGCGAGCTGCTCCGGCGTCGGGACGAGACATGGGAAGAGCGCCCCGTAGGTGACCTCGGAACGATCATCCGAGGCAAGCGCTTCGTGAAGTCGGACTACGTACCCGAGGGCATCGGCTGCATCCATTACTCCCAGATCCACACCGATTTCGGCGCGCACACCGCCGAGGTCAGGACCCGTCTCCCGGAGGAGATGCGTTCCAAGCTACGATTCGCCGCGCCGGGGAACCTCGTCATCGCTGGGACGAGCGAGAACGTCGAGGGTGTGCTCAAGGCCGTGGCCTGGCTCGGGGACGATTCGGTCGCCGTCCACGACGACGCCTACATCTTCGACCACTCGCTCGAGCCGCGGTTCGCCGCGCACCTGTTCGTATCACCGGCGTTCCGAGAGCAGGTGGAGCGCGTGTACTCGGACACCAAGGTCGTGCGCGTGTCGCGCGACAACCTCGCGCGGTTGGTCGTCCCGGTTCCGCCGCGAGCCAAGCAGGCGGAGATCTCCGACGCGATGGATGCGATGGATCAGCAGATCACCACGACGGCGGCCGAGCTCGACAGTGCGCGACTGGCGAGGGCAGCACTTCGCGACGCGTTGCTTGACCGACGGATCGAGGTCATCCTCCCTGCGCCGTCTACAGACGAATCCGATGAGTAGATGACTGCGCCACCGCCCGCCTGGTCGTACGCGACCCTCAAGGAGATCGCTGCCGTCCTCGCTGACACTGCCGATGGCCTCACCGGTTCGGAGATCGGCGATCTGCTCGCACGTCTGCGGATGGAGGACCCTATGCCCGGTGTCACCAAGCGCGATCGCCTCACCGAGGCGTTCGTCGCCCGCCAGAACACGGACGGAAGTGCGAAACGCATCGTGACTTTCATCGTGCGCGCGATGGAGCCGGTCCGTTACAGAGACCGGCCCGAGCTCTTCACGCTGCGCCAGGACCGCCTCAACGAGCGCTTGGCATTCGTCGGGCTCCACGTCAACGACAAGGGCGAGGTCGCTCACGGTGCCCGGGCGCAGACCCTGAATGAGGCAACGAGGATCGCCACGTCGATCCGCGCGGAGCTCCAGCGCCGCTGAGGAGAGCGGGTCGGTGGTCGCAAGCCGACGCACACTCCCGAGCAGGTCAAGCGCGCGATGCACATGCTCGACAACGGCGGCATGGCCAGACAGGAGATCGCCGGCGCGGTCGGCATGAGCCGCGCGCGGATGTACGCGCTGGTCGCACGGGCGCGAGCTGAGCAGGCGGCAGCGACCTGACCAACGGTGTGGCCCGAACACGCAGCAGACCCCGGCCGCATAGGCGACCAGGGTCTGCTGGTTCTCGGTAGGCAGCCCGTGTCTACACCCGATGGCGCTCGATGAGCTCGGCGACATCGACCATCGAGATGTTGGTGCGCTTTGGATCCTCCGCGAGGTAGGTCTTGAGCTGAGCCCTGCGGGCGTCCAGGATCTCCTGGCCGGTCACGCCTGCGGCGAGCACCGTCTCGCCGTCGACATCGCGGATCTCGTACTTGCGGCTGGCGACGACGTTCTCCGCTGGCAGCTTGATCAGAGCAGCGTCGCCGGCGTAACGGCTGACCGAGCGGTACGGCCGGCGGTTTGCGGGATGGACTCGCGCGTCGGCGACCTGCTGCAGCTCGTCCTGGGACAGCAAATAGTCCGTATGGCTGAATCCGCGCTCCCGGCCGTCCATGATGCGACGGTGTTCGGCCAGCATCCGCAGGTATAAGTCGAGGACGCGCTGATGCGAGTTCCCGTCGTCGTTGCGCTCCAGCTGCGGCTTCAGCTCGGTCCACCGTTCGCCGTCGCGCATCAGGAACTCGACGTAGCTCGCCATGTGGCCCTCGAGGGCGTCGTTGTGATCGAAGCCTCGGAACTCGAGCTCGCGGACGAGCCGCTCATCGACGGGCGTCCCGTCCTTCTCGAGGCGGGCGATGCTGTAGGTGATGATCCGGAACATGTCGAGGAGATCCGCGACCCGTCCACAGTCACGCTTCGATAGCTCGGTGTGGAATCCAGCGGTCTCGTACCAGTACTCGCCGGTGTAACCCTCCTCGAGGATCTTCGCCCGCATCAGCTGATAGTCGAGGTCGCCGTCGACATCGTTGGCGTCCTCTGGCAGCACCCGACCGAGGATCCGATGCAGGAGCGAGAGGACCTGCCGGTCGACGATCTGCATCGTCGCTGGGGCGGGTTCGTCGCCGGGCTCGACCTCCCTCTCGAAGACGGGGACGACCGCCTCCATCAGGAGGTCCCGAACGAACTCGCTGAGAGTCACCCCCTCTGTATCTGCCATCTCCTTGAGCTGGTCACGGACTCGATCGTCGACGCGGATGTTCAGAACCGCCATGGCTCCCACCTTTCGTAGTGATGTATTACGCAAGCGTAACACTGTCATACACGATTCGCCGGGAAGGTTCGAACTCGTTGTCCGAGACAGCACAGAACCCCGGCCGCACCAGCGGTCGGGGTTCTGTGCGAAGGCAGCGCCAAAACACCTCGGCGCTGCCTCACTCGCCCGTTTTCCCCGCACGACCTCCCCGGCGCGGAGCGCCGGACCCCGGGAGACTTGGCCTGGCACGAGCGCAGCGAGCTGCCCAGCGTCCGTCGCCTCCGGCTCCGACGTCCTCGTATTCCAGCCGAACCATGTCCGTGGTCCGACCTACGCCGGAGTCATGCCACCGCTGATCCCGCTCTCCCACCCGTCCCGCGTCGTCGCCAGTGCCATCGTCCACCACCGCGAGCTGCGCCAGCTCACGCGCGATGAGCTGTCCTACGTGCTCTCCGACCTCGGTCACGAGCTCGACGTCGACGACCTCCGCGCGATCGAGCAGGGCGCGAGCATCATCACCGTCGAATGACCTCGTCGCTCTCGCCGTCGCCCTCGACACCACGCCCGCCGTGCTCCTGTCGCACGTCCCGGTCGCCCACCCGGGCGACGGCTGCCCGCTGGCCGCCGGCGTGCCCGCCGACGTCGAGCTGCCCGAGCTGCGGGCCTGGCTGGAGGGCCGGACCGCTCTGGACCGCGAGTCGCGGATCCGTTGGACGCAGGATCAGGTCGAGCGCCTGGCGATCCGCGCCACGCACCTCGAGGATCAGCACCGCGGTGCCCGCGCCGAGTTGGAGGACCTCGGGGAGCTCGCCCTTCAGGAGGCCGACGCGGAGCCCGTCATCGCCCTCCACGAGCGCATCCGCAACGGCGAGTGGGAGCTGCAGCAGGCCGACATCGCCCTCGCCCTGGCCGAGCAGCGACTGGAGCGCCTGCAGGCCATCGAGCACTGAACTGCCTCGCGCCGGCGCGTGCCGGTAGGGCGGCGTCTGAAGCCCTTCGAGCTCGGTCTGTCGGTGGCTGTTGGCATCATGTCCTCGAACCGGGAACGCCCGGCCAGACCGCAAGACCGGGAGATCCCATGGCGCAGCGCGCATTCATCAGCTTCGACTATGACAACGACGCTAGGTTGAAAGACCTGCTGATCGGGCAGTCGAAGAATCCCGACTCGCCCTTCACGATCCACGACTGGTCGCTCAAGGAGCCATCCAGCGATTGGAAGGCCAGGGCGCGCCGGCAGATCAGGGCAAGCGGCCTCGTCATCGTGCTGTGCGGCAAGAACATGGGGACCGCGACGGGCGTGGCAATCGAGGTGACCATCGCCCAGGAGGAGGGCGTTCCCTACTTCCTGCTCGCCGGCTACACCCAGGGCTCGACGAGGCCGACGACAGCCAAGTCGAGCGACAAGCTCTACGAGTGGACCTGGCCCAATCTCAAGGCGCTCGTGGGCGGTGCACGGTGACGTCTGAGCTGATTCCTGACCCCCGCGTGATGGAGGCGTACAAGCTCGCGGTCGAGATGGCGGACAGGATGTCGGCGCGTCGCGCCGTCGCCAACGCGTTCTTCCTGACCGTAAACACGACGCTGGTGGCCGTCGTGGGGCTCCACGCCTCCACGGAGCGCTCTGTGCTGCTGTCGATAGCCGTCTGTAGTGCGGGGGTCGTCGTAGCTGCCTGCTGGTGGTTTCTCCTGCAGAACTACCGGAGGCTCAACGAGGCGAAGTTCGTCATCATCAATCGGATCGAGGACGAGCACCTGCCCGTCAAGGTGTTCAAGGATGAATGGACGGAGCTCGGCGGGAATGCCTCACCCGCAGGCAGGACGGCGAAGGTGAAGGCTGGCCTCAAGCAGCTCGGAGGCGTCGAGCGTCTCGTGCCCATCGTCTTCGGCCTGTTGTACATCGTGCTGCTCATCGGCAGGCTGATGTCATGACGAGCTACTTGGGACGAGACGCGAAGCTGATCAAGCAGTGCCTCCCTGCAGGAGCCGACGCGCCGGAGGACTCCGACGACCTCTTCCTGATGTACGCGGTGCTCATGCGTGCGAAGGGAGTTGATACGCAAGCGAGGGACGTCCACGACGCGTGGTCGGCCTGGATGCTCCGCGTCGACCCCGCCCACGAGTCGATCCGCCCGTTCGACGAGCTCGACACTGAGACACGCAGGGAGGACGGCCCGTTCCTGGTCGCGATCAGGGCGGCGGCGCGGCGTCGCGGCTAGCGTTCCGTGCTCCGGCCGTGACGTTCCTAACCGTGGCGACGTGGTGGAATTCCGATTCAATATTTGTGGACCCTGGTCAGCGGCCTATTCATCGTCCGTCCGCAGCAGAATCCGCAGCGTCCGGAACAACTCATCTGTGGGTCTGCCGTCTGCGTCGGGAGGGGCTGCAGTGCACGCTCATACAGGGAAAGATCACGCCGTTTGATCGACAGCGTCGATGAACTGCCGAACACGCTCCGCGAGTGTCTGGAGCAGTCCGGTCGCCGTCCACCCTCCATCATGACTTCGCCGGGCTGCCAGGCCAGCAACGGTCCTCAGGTGCCTGAGAGCACGGTCAACCCGCGGGGCTTAGCAGTCAGACGCGGGCATCTCACTGAGCGTCCGACGCGTGACAAACCGCCGCGCTCTCCCCGTCAACGGGTCGGTGAATTCGAGTTCCCTCGCGAGCAATTGGAGTGGGAGGGAATGATCGTCCGGGGCGTCGGGAAGCAGGTCGGGGTATCGCCGGTCGCCCAGGATCCCAGCGCCGAGAGCTGCCAGATGCACCCGTAACTGGTGCATTCGTCCGGACTGCGGACGTAGAACCGTGTGCAGCACACCACGTCCGGAGGCGCTCACGCCCATCCCTCGCGCCTCGATCGTGGTCTCGGAGTTGGGTTCACGGCTGTCGTCGACGACGGCCCGCAACTCGCCGCGTCGAGCTTCGATGTGGTTGCGGTAAACGAGAGGGACGTCGAGCGCTGGCGCATCCTGGCCCCACCGGGACGGTCGCGCGGACACCGCCTCGTAGACCTTCGTGACCTGCCGCTTCTCGAACAGTGACTGGTACGCGCCGCGCGTCGCGGGGCGGGCCGAGAACATCACCACCCCTGCGGTGCCGCGGTCGAGTCTGTGGATCGGGGTCAGATCTGGGTTGTCGAGACGAACCCGCAGTCGGACGAGCGCCGACTCGCGGAGGTAGCGCCCGCTGGGGGTGGTCGGGAGAAAATGTGGCTTGTCGATGACGACGAGATCGTCGTCGATGTGCAGGATCTCCTCGTGGAACGGCACGGGGTCCTCCGCCGGCAACTCACGGTAGTACCAGACGAACCGGTGCGCGCTGAGTTCTGTGCTCCGGCAGATCGACTGGCCGTCGATACCCACGAACTCGCCGTCGTCGAACCGCCGATACAGGTTTTCGGCGTCCAGATGGTCGAACTTGGCTACGACGTACTCGGCGATCGTCGTCCACGGCCCAGAGAGCGGGATGCGTAGGCGCGTCGGGCCAACCCCGTTCTTGACGGGCAGCGGTGGGGACATGGACACACAGGTAATCATCCCATCGACTGCTGGTCAGCGGTGATTCGGTGCGGCCTTGCCGGAGACGTCCCCGCGGGGACGTGGGGACCAACTCGGAGCGGTGATCACCAGAGATCGTCGAGTCGGAAAATCAGTAGCGCGGACCCCGGAAGGCTCCGTATGGTTTCGACACACACGATCGCGGTCGAAAAGCACTGCGGTCCATACCTTCTGTAGCTCAATTGGTGAGAGCACCCGACTGTGACTCGGGCGACGGCGGATCGTAACCGCCCAGAGGGACTCAGTTCAGATACGGCTGACGTGAGGACTCTAGGCGCAGAGACCGGCAGCCCTTTGCCTGCACAGTTGTCGAACGAGCCTCAGCCGGTATTCCCTGAATCGCCGAACAGCATTCCAGTCACCCGCCATTTCCGCGTCGGCAAGTAGGTATTCGCAGTTGTCCAACTGATCCTTCAAAGACATCATCAGAATTCACCTCCGATCACCCGAGCAAGTACCTGTCCAGGATGCGTCCGGCGACACCCCGCGGACATCGGCCGAAGTACCTGTTCAGGTACCTGCTTCGGTGCGCGGTGGAGGTTACTTCTTGACCGCAGGCGCTGGTAGCGGCATACCGCGCTCGGACAGGACGGCGCGGAGACGGTCGGGGAAATCGGTGATGATTCCGTCGACACCCAGGTCTATGAGGGCGTGCATGGTGGCGGGATCATCGACGGTCCACGGGATGACCTTCATGCCACGCGCATGTGCGCTCGCGATCATGTCGGCTGTCGGGTACAAGGCGAAGCCGGGGTCGCCGACCTTTCCACCCTGGGGAGTTCCTTGGACAGGGGAGTAGGCGGAGGCGCCGAAGGTTGCCACCGCCGCGATGCCGTCGCCACCGAAATCATCGATGTCCAGACCGCCGAGCCACGGTGACGCTCCGTCCTTGCCTACCTGGAGAAAGTCACCGTTGGTGAGCGCGACCACGGGCACACTCGGCGCGAGTTGACGGGTGAGCATGAGCGAGCCCCAGTCGAAGCTCTGAATGGTGACGCTGTCCAACAATCCGGCTGCCCGGATCGTATCGAGGACTACAGAGACGAACTGCTCACGCGGGGCGGTCTCGTGGGGCGCTCCCGCTTCCACCTTGGTCTCGATGTTGAGCTTGATTCCGGGTGCGTTGTACGACTTCACCAGAGCGAGCACTTCTTCGAGTGTCTGCATATTCGCTCCCGGAACATTTTGCTGCTCAGGGTATCCGGCAAGGGGGAGCGTGCCACAGTCCATGGTCTTGATCTGTTGCAGGCTCAGCGTGTTGACGAATTTGCCGACGTACGGGAACTCCGGGTCGCCGGTAGTGGCGGGCTCGGTGTCGAGGCATTTCTTGTTCGAGATCTTACGATCGTGCGTGACGACAGCGATCCCGTCTTCGGTGATCTGGGTATCGAGTTCCAGTGTGCTGACGCCCATTTCGAGAGCATTGGAGAACGCGGCCAGGCTGCTCTCCGTGTACAGGCCGAGCCCGCCGCGGTGGGCTTGGACGTCGAACGTCGAAACCGGCTGGGGTGCTGAACTACCGAACGAACCGGACCAGTCGAGACTGCCGGTTGGCGATGCGCCGGCCGGGGTCGCCAGGGCGGTGAGGGGGAGTGCGACGGTCACGGCGGCACACGACAATATTCTGCTCAGTTGCATGAAAGGAACGTAAGGGCGTCGAATGGCTCGCCGGGGTTCGTTAGGTAAACTAACGGTAAAGGTCAGGCTGCGTGAACGCGCTGCTCGACGCCGTTTGCCTGGACCTTCATCCACGACGCCAGAAGCTCGCACCCGGTCAGTCCGCTCTCGTCGAGAGGTTCGATCGCGTAGCTGATGTGTCTACCGCCGCGAGGGTTCTCCAGCTGAAAGCGGTTCAGGTTCAACCGCGTCGGCAGATAGCCGAGGACTTCGAGGAACGCGGTGCGAATGCGTCGTAGATCGGTGCGCCACTGTTTCGGACTGAAACGAGTCTTCTGCGCATTCTGGAAAGCATTGCTACGAAGTAGTTCCCAAACTTTTTGTGCCCACACGCGTGCCTGGGAGAAGGACATCCATCGCGTCAAGTCTGCGATGTCGCGAATGTAGCTGTCGTCGCTGGCATTACAGATCATGTCCTGTGGGTGCCCGATCCACTTGACCGGAATCCACGGCTGGACTTCGGGTCCGTCGCCGGCAACTCCGTGTCCCTCGCAACCTTCGATGACGCCGGTCGGTTGTTGTGGATCGGAGATCAGTCCGACTCCGATGATGTTGGCGCCGTTCAGCGTCGGAGAAGTCAAAGTCGGAAGAGCCGCGCGGATCACGGTGCATCCCTGTGAGTATCCGATCAGCATGACTGGGCCGTCTGTCTCTGCGATTGCGGTCGAGAGGGCCTTCACACCCATCGCGGTGCTGTGCCGAAAGCTCAGGCCGCCGTCGGCGACCGGGCCGTACGACGCGGGATAGGCGACCCAGCGAGAATCGAATCGACTGTCGAGTTCGTCGGTGACGGCACTGAGGAGTCCGCGCACACGGGTGCCGTGGTCGCCGACGTGGGATTCGCCGGTGCCGCCAACTGCAAGAACGGTTACCTCAGCCATGCCAGCGATGATCCACGTCAATTCTGAGAGGCCGGCATCCAAACCCTGAGAAGAGGCTGGCAATCCGTTGTGCTGCGAAATCGTTATCGAGCGAGCACCATTTACCCATGACGACGCCGAATCGTTCATCCAGGCGAAAAGTGTCCGTTGTCGGTGCGGGAAGCGTCGGCACTGCGATTGCGTACGCGTGCTTGATACGCGGATCAGCCGACGCGCTCGCCCTCTACGACACCAACAGTGCAAAGGTCCGCGCCGAAGTTCTCGATCTCAACCACGGCACCCAGTTCACACCGCCGTGCACCGTCGAGGGAGGTGATGACATCTCGGTCACCGCGGGATCCGACTTGGTCGTCGTCACCGCGGGCGCAAAACAGCATCCCGGCCAGTCGCGGCTCGAACTTGCCGCGGTGAACGTCAAGATTGCACAGACTCTGACCGAACAACTGTTGGCGGTGTCACCGGACGCGGTTCTACTCTTCGTCACCAACCCGGTCGACGTGGCGACCTACGCAGCGATCCAGGCTGCGGGACCGTCGTACCGCAGCCGAATTTTCGGATCGGGGACGGTGCTCGACACGGCCCGATTGCGATTCCTGCTGGCCACCGAACTCGGAGTCGCGGTCGAGAACGTCCATGCCTTCATCGTCGGCGAGCACGGGGACTCGAGATTCCGCTCTGGTCGAGCGCAACCATCGGCGGAGTGCCGGCCACCTCGTTCGTGGGACCGTCGGGCGGAGTCCTCGGCCCCGACTTACGCGCGAATGTCGCGAAGTCTGTGGTCGAGAGTGCCTACGAGATCATCGAAGGAAAGGGTGCGACCAACCTCGCCATCGGATTGTCGAGCGCATTCATCGCGGAAGTCGTGTTGCGGGACGAACAACGGGTTCTTCCGGTATCGACCTTGCAGACCGGTGTCCACGGACTCGATCTCGTTTGCCTGTCCCTTCCCACGATGGTTGGTCGCGCGGGTGCCGGTCGAGTCCTCGAGGTACCGCTTTCAGAAAAAGAGGCTTCGGGGCTCCGATCTTCTGCCCGTACATTGCGAGAGGTGCAGGAATCTCTGGGATTGTGAATATCTGTTCTGCTCGATATCCGACATATAGGATCAACAAATGATCAGCTTCCTGATTCGCGCCGCGATCTTCCTGGGTTCTGCCGCTGTCGGGCTTCTTGTTGCGTCGTTGATTCTTTCGGGCTTCTCGGCGCCCACATCCGGATTCATCGTTGCGGTCGTGATCTTTGCGATAGCGCAGTCGGTCCTGGCGCCGTTCATCGCGACAGTGGCAAAGCGCCACGCACCAGCATTTCTCGGCGGAATCGGATTGGTGTCGACGTTTGTCGCTCTGTTGGTGGCGTCGCTTTTCTCCAATCTGTCGATCTCCGGTGTCTCGACGTGGATTCTGGGAACAGTCGTCGTGTGGCTGGTAACAGCACTTGCGACGCTGGTGCTTCCGTTGTTGTTCGTGCGTAAGAAAGTTCAGGAGAAGAAGGCTCAGTGACGCGTCCGAACATCGGTATGGACTACGCAGTCCTGGACTGCCCGGATCCGGCTGCATTGGCCAACTTCTACGTCCAGGTCCTCGACTGGAAAAGCGTTCGGGACGAAGATGATTGGCACGTGATCGAAGGACCCGCCGGCGAGCGGCTCGCGTTTCAGCTTGCTCCGGATTTTGTTCCGGTCGACTGGCCGACATCCGGCGTCGGAATCCATCTGGATCTGCTCGTCGATTCTCTCGACCCCGTGGAGGCTTGGGTGATCAGCCTGGGTGCGCAGCGGGTGACCGGCATCCCGGAGCATCAGACTTTCCGCGTCTACCGCGACCCGGTCGGTCACCACTTCTGCCTGTGTCTGCGCGACTGAGTGTCGACTCGCCCCGATCTCGTCGACCGTGGATAATTCCGAACACTTGTCACGCCCGAGAATTGGAGATCGACGATGGCTTCGCAGAATTCCGACGAATTCCTGGTAGAACGTACGACGATCGTCAAGGCAGAAGCATCGGTCGTCTTCGCGTTGATCAACGATTTCCACCAGTGGACGCAGTGGTCGCCCTGGGAAGGTCTCGACCCGGCAATGCAGCGCACATACGCGGGTCCTGACGCGGGCGTCGGGGCTTCGTACGCCTGGGCCGGCAACAAGAAGGCAGGTTCCGGTTCGATGGTGATCACCGAATCCGTCCCAGACGAACGCGTAGTTTTGGACCTGGCCTTCCTCAAGCCGTTCAAGGCACAGAACGTCACCACCTTTCTCATCTCTCCGACTGCCGGTGCCTCTCCCAATGCCGGTGAAGTTCAGGTGACGTGGAAGATGACTGGAAAGAAGAATCTGTTCTTCAAGATCTTCGGTTTCATCTTCAGCATGGACAAGCTCGTCGGAAAGGATTTCGAGAAGGGCCTGTCCCAGCTGAAAGCTGCTGCCGAAAAGGGCTGACGAGCCGGTGGTACCGTCTCCCGGTGTTACGGATGACGCCCACCGATGCCCAAACCTTCTGGATTTCGGAGAAGATCCCCAACGATCAACTACTGCTCTACTGTTTCGACGGGCAGAGCCAGTCGATCGACGAGCTACGACGCTCGGTGGTGGAACGAGCGTCGCTCATTCCGGATCTCAATGTTCGGATTCGTGAATCACCGTGGCATCTCGACTATCCGCTCTGGGATCCCATGCCGGTCGATGCCTCGTTGGTGAGAGTGCATGAGCTGCCAGATGACTCGTGGCCATCGTGTATTCACGGAATCGAAAAGCTTCTCGAAAACCACGTCGACCCGCGTGAGTCCCCGTGGACGCTTCACCTGTTCCACGGCGTCACCGGCGCGCCGCGTTGTAGCGGCCCGGCTCTGATCGCAGTTCTGCAGGTCGCTCATTCTCTGGCGGACGGCAAGCGGGCGTCGGCGATTGCTCGCCAGCTGTTCTCGCCGCAACCGCCCGCAAAGCAGAAGACGGACGTGCGGCCCAGCGGATCAGCCGAGATTCTGGGCCGCGCCGCCTTGCGCCTGCCGGGTCAGCTCGTTTCGCTGTTCCGCGACGGACGGGCTGGGCACCGAGCGCAGTTACAGCTGCAGGCGGACACCGAATCGGGAGTTGTTGCGCCGCAGGCGGCGAGCCGTCCCAAGGTGCGCTCCAACATCCCGCCTGGACCTCACCGACTGGTGCGCATGGTCGTGCGGGACAGCGCAGATTTCCGTGGCGACGACGTATCCGTCACAGTCGGAGCGATGACAGCCATCTCGGTAGCGATGGCGAATTACCTCACCGAGCGAGACGGCTCGGTACCGCCGGAACTGGGAGCTGAGGTGACCATCGCCAAGGCGGGTACACCCACGGCGCGCAACCACTTCCGCAATGCAGGTGTCGGACTGTTCCCGGACGTCGATGATCTTCGTGAGCGAGCCCAACGGATAAAGGAGTCGATGGACGAGCGTCGCGCACGGGCATCCCATCCGTCCAGCGCAGCTTCGGATCTCGCGCTGAACGCGGTTCCCGGCCCGCTGGTCCGTTGGGGCGTGCAGCAATACGATTTCACGGCAGTGCCCGACGAGGTCACCGGCAACACCGTGGTGTCGAGTGTCGCGCGCGGTGACGCGGATCTGGTGCTCGGAGGCGGCGTCGTTCGGTTCACAGCGGGCTTCCCGAGTTTGTCACCGGTCATGTCGTTGACCCACGGCGTACACGGGATCGGGGACACGGTGACGATCAGCATCACCAGCAGTCCGGCCTCGATCGCGGGCATCGACGTGTACGAGCAGATGATGCACGACGCGATCGACGAGGTACGCGAAGCACTGTCGTGACGGCCTGATGTACTGGCAGCATGGGATTCACGCGCGCCGAACTGGAATCGTTCCGAGACGCCGAGATCGACGATCTGATCGGGCCGAATTGTCGTCTGTTGTTCGTCGGTATCAATCCGGGACTGTGGACGGCGGCGACCGGCGCGCATTTCGCCAGGCCGGGTAATCGGTTCTACCCGGCACTGCTGCGGGCAGGCATCATCGAGCGTCCGATCGATCCTTCCGCGGGTATGTCGGACGCCGATACGCAGCACCTGATCGATCGCGGCGTCGGTATCACCAATCTCGCCGTTCGCGCGACGGCCAGAGCCGACGAGTTGACGGCGGAGGAACTTGCCGCCGGGGGAGTGCGGGTGCGGGCGGTCGTGCGTGCGACAAAACCGAAAGTGGTTGCCTTCGCCGGAATCACCGCCTATCGCACTGCTTTCGCTGACAAACGAGCCAAAGCGGGGCGGCAGGATCAGCCTTTCGAAGATGCTGCTCTGTGGATCGTGCCCAATCCCAGTGGGCTGAACGCACACGAGACGGTGGATACGTTGGCCGCCAAATACCGTTCTGCTGCAGCCGAAGCCGGGATATTCTGACAGGAACTCTCAGTTCCGTTCGCCTGGAACGAAGTACGGGATAGAGTAGTCGTATGTCTGTTCTTTACAACGTCTTTGTAGTGATTCACCTACTCGGTATGGCTGCCCTGGTCGGTAGCTACTTCACCGTCCTCAAGGCTCCTTCGATCACCGAGGTCATGGTGTGGGGTGCCAGGATGCAGTTCGTGTCCGGCCTGATCATCGTCGGCTTGGGCGAAGGTGCGCTGGACAAGAACTACATTCACGCGAAAATCGCTGTGAAGCTGGTGCTTTCGCTGGTGATCGTGGCGCTGGCCGAGATCACCCGGGCGAAGCAGAAGAAGGGGCAACCCAATCCGAATCTGGTGCACGTCGTCGGCGGGTTGTCGATCGTGACCGTATTCGTGGCCGCGCTCTGGACCTGACAAAGACACAAACGAGCCCCGGCGATCGAAACTCGCCGGGGCTCTTTGCTGTTGACGCGTCTACAGGCCCGGACGCTTACCGATCGTCAGGGTCACTTCACCGGTATGGGCGAAGAAGTCGTTGCCCTTGTCGTCGACGACGATGAACGCGGGGAAGTCCTCGACGTCGATCTTCCAGACGGCTTCCATACCCAGTTCGGCGTACTCGAGGATGTCGACCTTCTTGATGCAGTCGAGTGCCAGACGAGCCGCCGGTCCACCGATCGATCCGAGGTAGAAACCTCCGTGGGTGTTGCAGGCGTCGGTAACCTGCTTGGAACGGTTTCCCTTGGCCAGCATGATCATCGAGCCACCGGCGGCCTGGAACTGCTCGACGTACGAGTCCATACGGCCGGCCGTGGTCGGGCCGAACGAACCGGACGCCATACCGTCGGGCGTCTTGGCTGGGCCGGCGTAGTACACCGGGTGATCCTTGAGGTACTGCGGCATCTCTTCACCTGCGTCGAGACGCTCTTTGATCTTGGCGTGCGCGATGTCGCGTGCCACGACGAGCGGACCGGTGAGCGACAGACGAGTCTTCACCGGGTGCTTGGAAAGCTCGGCGAGGATCTCGGCCATCGGCTTGGTGAGGTCGATCTTGACCGCAGCACCCTTGCCGGTACCCGAAATGCCATCGGTCTCTTCGTCGAGCTGAGCGTCCGTGACCTCGGGCAGGAGACGGCCCGGGTTGAATTCGAGCTGTTCCAGGAACACGCCCTCCGGCGTGATTTTGGCCTTCGCCTGTCGATCGGCCGAGCACGACACCGCAATGGCGACGGGCAATGAAGCGCCGTGGCGGGGGAGTCGAACGACGCGGACGTCGTGGCAGAAGTACTTACCGCCGAACTGTGCGCCGATGCCGATCTTCTGCGTGAGCTCGAAGACCTTCTTCTCGAGTTCGTGATCGCGGAAGCCGCGGCCCGTGATGGCGCCTTCGGTGGGGAGCTCGTCGAGGTAGTGTGCCGACGCGTACTTCGCCGTCTTCATCGCGAACTCGGCCGACGTGCCGCCGACGACGATTGCAAGGTGGTACGGCGGGCAGGCAGCGGTGCCGAGTGAGCGGATCTTCGCCTCGAGGAACTGCATCATCGAGTCGGGGTTCAGGATCGCTTTGGTTTCCTGGTACAGGTAGGACTTGTTGGCGCTGCCGCCGCCCTTGGCCATGAAGAGGAACTTGTACGAGTTCTCATGTCCGGCAGCAGTATCGGCGTACAGCTCGATCTGCGCGGGCAAGTTGTTGCCAGTGTTCTTCTCGTCCCACATCGTGATGGGGGCGTTCTGCGAGTAGCGCAGGTTCAGACGCGTGTAGGCGTCGTAGACACCGCGGGCAATGGACTTCTCGTCGTCGCCGGGGGTGAGTACGTGCTGTCCACGCTTGCCCATGACGATGGCGGTTCCGGTGTCCTGGCACATCGGCAGAACGCCGGCAGCGGCGATATTGGCGTTCTTGAGCAGATCGAGCGCGACGAACTTGTCGTTGTTCGACGCTTCGGGATCGTCGAGGATGCTCGCGAGCTGCGTCAGGTGATCCGTGCGCAGGTAATGAGAGATGTCGTGCAGCGCCGTTTCGGTCAGCAAGCGCATCGCTTCCGGCTCGACCTGCAGGAAGGTGCGACCGTCCGGTCCCTCGACTGTCGACACCCCTTCGGTGGTGAGCAATCGGTACTCGGTGGTGTCATCACCGATCGGCAACAGGTCCTCATAGAGGAAGTCGGCCATCATCTCTCCTGAACAAGGGTGCGTGCGAAGGTCGCATTCAGGTTATCGTTGGGGGTTTCCTTCTCCGAATCGGGGCGGGTGTGAGCTGGAATTATCCGGATGCCACTGGCTCGATCAAGATACTTCGACCAGTTCGGAGAGCTCGACGCCGCGAAATTCGGCAAGTATTTCGGCCTGCTCGGCCACTGCTGCACGGGCCGATCGTGACCACGTTCCCCACGGGGTGATCGCGACCTTCAGCTTCTTTCCGGACGCCCGCGGTCGCCACAGTCCGGTGATCGTGCCGCCGACCACCACCGTGCCCGGTCGCCCGAGGGTCGGCCACACCGTCTTCTGTGCGGCCGGATCGGGCACCAGGGTCTCCCGATCCTTGAGCTGTACATACGGATCGAAAGGCCCGAGCAAGCGCGTACTCGAATCGGAGGGGGAGCCGAGCAAGTCTTCGCGGTCTTGTTCGAGAATCCACCGCTTCTCGCCGTTCACCTCGATCTCCTCGGCATCGACGGGCCAGTGGGCTTTGACGTCCTTGACCGGAGCATCGAGAAACGACGCGACGTGAGCAGGAGTGGCGGGGCCGTAGAAGCGCAGATACCCGCGGATCACGTCGAAGCGGGGATCGGCGTCCGAACCTGAGGATGTGTACGGGCGTCGGCGCCAACCCGGAATGCGTTCGAGCACTGGGGGAGATGTGCTCGGCTGTAGCTCGAGGCCTGCCTGAAGTGCCGCGAGCCGGAACGGCATCTCGTACAGATGAGTGGCGTTGCACGGGCGGCAGAATCTCAGAAAGGGCTCGGTGACCCGCGTGGTCAATTGCGCGGACATCTCGCCCTTGACGGTTGGTTTCGAGACGATGTCCCGCATCGCAGTAGCAACTGTTTGCAGGGCACTCAGCGTCGGGATGCCGGCGGCCTTCAGGGGCCGATTCGCGTCGTAAATGCGCTTGGCTGCATCAGCCTCGCTGAACGGCGACGTGGCGACGGCGATGGCAGGCAGGTCGCCCCGACGGTAATAGTGGGGAGCGCCGCGCAACGTCCAGGCAAGAGCGAGCTCAGTGGCGTCACCGGCAGTCGTTCGGTCGAGTTGATGGCGGTGCCACCGGAAATTAGCTACCTGCGTGAGGGAGGTTGCGCTAGACATGATTTCAGTTTACTGGTGGGTAACCAAAGGATTTGGGGTGCTTGATCCATACGGCGACAGGATTGGTCGAATTCGACCGATTGGCCGGAATTTTTTCAGTAGCAGACCTTATTAGTCGAAATAATGACCCCATTGTCAGAATCCTTTGCCAACTGGTCGTACGTATGATTACTGTTACCCACGTCACGGATACATTACAGATGTGACGCAGCTGTCACAGCACTGTCGGGTGCTTTCGGCAGCTGACCTCTGACCTCTCAAGGAGATTCACATGGGTTCGATGGAATCGATTCTCGCCGCTGCCCTCGGTGGCTTGGGCTCGTTGTTTGCTGCTGATGGTCTTCTCGAAACGTTCATGGGTTCGGTTGAGACCAACCTCGGTAGCTTCGGCGGCTAAAAGTCTGGCCTCTTAGGGGTCTGCGTTCATCTGCTTCAGCTTGGCGTGCAAAGCGCCCACCAACATAGGAGTTCACATGGGTTCGCTCGACATCATCAAGATTCTGACCACGGGTTCGAGTGCGATTGGCACCGAGATCGTCAACCTGTTGACTTCGCTCAGCGGAGGAACCCCTCCGGCCTGATCGGAGGACTCTAGTTCCGAAAGGCTCACGCACTCGGTGTGTGAGCCTTTCCGCGTCGGTCAGGTCTAATTTTCCCGATCACGTCGGGTTTGCCTCTTTCAGCCGGTACCGTTCGAAAGGTTCCGCTGCCGAAGAGAGTGACCCGGATGATCGAGACTCGTGCTTTGCGAACGGTTTTCCGCGTCTTCGTGGCGTTGGCCACGGCAGTATGTGGGCTCCAGCTCCTCACGGCACCGGGTCACGCTCAGTCGGTGGACAGCAGGCTGGTCGACATCTCGGTGTACTCACCGTCGATGGGGCGCGACATTCCGTTGCAGGTCTTGCGGCCGGCTGATACCTCGACGCCCGCTCCGACGCTCTACCTACTCAATGGAGTGGACGGAGGAAAAGACGACGCGACGTGGTCGGTGCGGACCGATGCACCGAAGTTCTTCGCGGACAAGCACGTCAACGTGGTCACCCCTCTCGGTGGAGCATTCAGCTACTACACCGATTGGGAGCGGCCGGACCCCGGCCTCGCGAAATCCGGCAACAACAACGGGGTCAACATGTGGACCACGTTCCTGACGGAAGAACTACCGCCAGTCATTGATTCGACGTTCGGAACGACCGGCGAGAACGCACTTGCCGGCTTGTCGATGGCAGGCACGTCGGTACTGGATCTGGCTATGGCGGCGCCCGCGCTGTACAACAGTGTCGGGTCCTTCAGCGGGTGTGCGATGACGAGTCCAGGCATCGGTCAGGACTTCGTGAAACTCGTGGTCGCAGTGGGTGGTGGCAACGCGGAGAACATGTGGGGTCCGTACGATGGCCCGGGTTGGCCGGCTCACGATCCGGTTGTCAGCGCGGACAAGCTACCTCGAATCCCGATGTACATCACTACCGCAACCGGGATTCCGGGTCCGTACGACACGCTTGCCGATCCACGGATCGACAACGACGTCACAGATTTGGCGTTGCAGCTTGTACTCGGTGGCGGAATCGAGGCGGCAACTCACTACTGCACCACCCAGCTTGCGGACAGGACGAACGCATTGGGTATGAACAACATTCGCTACAACTTCAAGCCGGCAGGAACGCATTCATGGGGATACTGGGAAGACGACTTACACGACTCGTGGCCGATGATCGCCGCGTCGCTCGGCGTGTGAGGCCCCATCGAGCAAGCCTTCGAAGCGTCGTTCTCGTCGGCGCGCTCGCCTTGATTTCACTACTTGCGTTGCCCTCGACTGCGCTCGCCGACGAGACCCCGAAGATAACGAGTGTCACCGAACTGTCTTCGCGCTTGGTTCTTCTCGACGTCGCGAGTCCCGCCATGGGGCGCACCATGCAGGTGAAAGTACTGCTTCCTGCCGACCGCTCGGAACCGCGCGGGACGCTGTATCTCCTGGACGGCAATTCCGGGCAGATCGAAGAGAACAACTGGCTGGCTCCGGCTAACGGCGATATCGTCCCGTTCTTTGCCGACAAGAACGTGAACGTCGTACTCCCCATCGGTGGAACCGGCACCATGTACACCGATTGGCAGGAAGACCACCCGAAATTCGGTCGTCTGAAATGGGAGACGTTCCTGACGAAAGAACTTCCCTCACTGATCGACACGAGGTTCGCAACCAACGGGCACAACGCAATCGGCGGGATCTCGATGGGTGCAGAGGCCGCGCTGATCCTGGCCCAACGCTCGGCCGGGTTGTACGACGCGGTCGCGGGCTACAGCGGCTGCTACACAACCGTCGGAGGATTCGGCAAGGCGTTGACCGATCTTGTGGTCATCAACGGAAATGCCCGTTCGGAGCAGATGTGGGGTCCGGCCGGCAGTGAGGCTTGGCAAGAGCACGACATTTTCGCCAATGCCGACAAGCTGCGCGGCACCAAGGTGTATCTCGCCTCGGGATCGGGACTACCAGGCCCGCACGAAACTCTCGATACTCCTGCCCTGGGCCGGGTACTGGTCGTTGGCGGGGTCATGGAACTGGGATCGAACCTGTGCACCGACCAGATCACGCAGGTGTTGCGCGATCGCGGAGTCGATGTCACCCGCAGCGCTCAACCGGTGGGGACGCACGGTTGGCCGTACTGGCGCGACGAACTCGTTCGCTCCTGGCCGATGCTCGACTCTGCGTTGTCGGCTTGAGTAATTCCTTGCGATGAGTTTCCGCTTCGGGCCGGGTCTATAACCCTGTACACCTGATTCGTAACCTCATCGACAAGGACAGAACATGCCTTCCATCACTCCCTGTTTGTGGTTCGACAACCAAGCAGAAGAAGCAGCGAACTTCTACATCTCGGTGTTCGGTTCCGGGCAGATCCTGGGAATCGAAAGATACGTCGAGGGATCGCCTTCCGGAATGCCGGCGGGATCGGTGATGACCGTCAGCTTCGAGCTCGGCGGTCAGCGATTCACCGGATTGAACGGCGGACCGATGTTCACGTTCTCGGAAGCAGTGTCGTTCGAGATTCCGTGCGTCGATCAGGCTGAGGTCGATCACTACTGGTCCAGGCTGACCGAAGGTGGGGAAGAGGGCCCGTGCGGATGGGCCAAGGACAAGTTCGGATTGTCCTGGCAGGTAGTCCCGAATCGTCTTCTCGAACTGATGAAGGATCCGGATCGGGCCAAGGCACAACGCGCCACGGACGCGATGATGAAGATGAAGAAGATCGACATCGCGGAGCTCGAACGGGCCGCAGACGCGTCCTGAACACGTTCTGGCCGATGGGCGACAGCCTTCGTTAGCTGATGCTAGCCTTCCCTAATTCTCGCTGGAGCGTTGGAGGAGTGCTGGTAACCATGCGAATCAAAGTCTCTCGAATGAAGATTGCAGTCACCGCCTTGGCGGCCTCGCTCGCCGTCGCCGGGCTTGCCGGCTGCAGCAGCGACAGCGCTGACGCACCCGCGGAGGCGGGAGCAACCGTCTCGACCATGTTCGGCGACGTCGAGGTCCCGGCCAACCCGCAGCGCGTCGTCGCGCTCGGTTGGTCGGACGCCGAGACGGCACTTGCCCTCGGAACACAGCCGGTCGGTGTCGCGGACTGGATGGCGTTCGGTGGCAAGGGTGTCGGACCCTGGATTGCGGACGAGTTCACCACGGACCCGAAGATCCTCGGAACCATGGACCTGAGCATCGAGGACGTCATTGCTCTCGACCCGGACCTGATTTTGTGGACGAGAAGCGACAACACGCAGGCCACCTACGACAAGCTCAGCGCCATCGCGCCGACGGTCGGGCCGCCCCCGGGTCTGGCCACTGCGTACGGGACGACGGTCGAGCAGCAGACCGAACTCGTCGCGAAGGCTCTCGGCAAGGGAGCAGAAGGAAAGGCGCTACTGTCCGGCCTCGACGCCAAGTTCGACGCTGCAATTGCCGCCAATCCGAGTTTTGCGGGTAAGACAGCGGCCGTCGGCGCCTACAGTTCCGATGGTTACGGCGCGTACGTACCCGGCGACGCACGCGCAGACTTCATGACGCGCCTCGGCTTCACGATCCCGACGGCGATCACCGAAAAAGCCACCGGAAACTTCTACATCCCGGTCGCCAACGAGAACCTGAACTTGTTCGACGCGGATCTCACGGTTCTGTTTCCGATCTTCCTCGACAGCAGTGCGTTTGCGAACGATCCGCTGCTGCGCGCAATCCCGTCGGCCCAGGAGGGACATCTGTTGATCCTCGATGACCCGGCACTCGTCAATGCGTTCTCGAGTGGCTCGGTACCGGGGTTGACCTACGCAATCGACAACGCCGTTCCGAAGTTTGCGAGCACGCTCGGCGCCTGATCAGAGGTGTTTCGGGACCTGCCCGTCACTGTGAGCGTGTTCGCAAACAGTGGCGGGCAGTTCTCGTGCGTCAGTACACTGGAAAAAGTGAACTTTCAGCTAACGAGCGGCGGCCCAGTGGAGATCGCTCCAGTGGAGATCGAAGCGACCGCTCCTCGTTTTCCGCGGATGCATGCATACGTGGATATCGCTGTTGTGATCGTGGTGCTGGTGGGAACCAATCTGATCGCGCATTTCACCACCGCCTGGGCAAGCATCGCGACGGTACCCATCTCTGCTCTCGTCCTGTTGGCGCTCACCAAGCGCCGGGGAATGGGTTGGGCGGAATTGGGGCTGTCCCCTCGTGACCTGCGGCGAGGTTCGAAGTACGCGCTTGCTGCCGTCGGCCTGGTCCTGACCGTTGTCGCCGTCGGCGCTCTGCTTCCGCTCACACGTCCTTTCTTCATGGCGGATCGCTACGCCACTATTTCCGGCGCGATCATCGCGTCGATGATCGTGATCCCGCTGCAGACCGTCATTCCCGAAGAGTTGGCTTTCCGTGGCGTCCTGCACGGCACGTTGAACCGGGTCAGTGGATTCCGCGGCGTCGCCGCTGCCGGTTCTCTGATGTTCGGACTGTGGCATATCGCGTCGTCGATGGGTTTGACCAGTGGTAACGAAGGGCTGTCCGGCTTTCTCGGTACCGGAGTCGTCGGCCAGGTCGCCGGCATCCTCGGAGCTGTTCTCGCCACCGCTGCGGCCGGTCTCGTATTCACCTGGCTTCGTCATCGCAGCGGCAGCCTGATTGCGCCGATTGCTCTGCATTGGTCGTTGAATGGTGCAGGTGCACTGGCTGCGGCTCTTGTTTGGCATGCAACTCTTGCTTGATCCCAATATCTGACAAAAAGGACAGCATTCGCCGCGCGGCGCCGGGTAGTTTTGTGCTTTGCTCAGTAAGTGACGCACCTTCATCGAGGCCATGTCTTCCACATTTCCGGTCGTCCGACGGTTGAGGATGCGGCGCAGTCGCTCGTCTCGATCCCCGACGGCGTCTTGGCGATCGACGATGCCGGAACGATCGTCTACTGCGGAGAATTCGAATTGCTCCCCGGAGACCTCGCGGGCGGCGAAATTCACGATCATCGACCGGGTTTCCTGCTGCCCGGATTCGTAGATGCCCACATTCATTTCCCTCAGACCTACGCCGGCGATGCGTACGGCGGCGGCCAACTCCTCGAGTGGCTCGACCTGTGCGTCTTTCCCTCCGAATCGAGATTCGCTGATCCGGAGTTCGCCCAGCACGCTGCCGAGGCCTTCTGCGCTCGCCGAATCGCCACGGGAACCACGGCCGCGATGGTGTTCGGATCGGCCTTCCCGCATGCACAGGACGCGTTGTTCTCGGAAACTCTGAAACGCGGCCTTCGAGTGGCCAGCGGCCGCGGGATTCAGACCACCGGCCCGGCCTCCGCTGCCGCGCTGATCACCTCGGAAGAGGACGCGATCAGACTCACCCGCGAGGAGATCGACAAGTGGCACGCGGCTGACACCGGCGACGTGAACACCGCACTCATTCACGTTGCAGTGGTTCCCCGCTTCTCCCTCGCGGTGACAACACGGACGCTGAAAGACTTGGGGGAGCTGTACGACTCCGTCCGTGACAGGGGCGTCTACTTCCACAGTCACCTCAATGAGAACAATCGGCCCGGAACCGGCGAGGTCGCAACCACACTTGCCGAGTACGAGGTCGAGACCTATCTCGACACGTACGACGGCAAGTTCCTCCCCGGCTCACAGGTCGGCGGAAAGAGCTTTCTGGGTCCGCGCGCGATACTCGCGCACTCGGTGCACTGCCAGGACTCCGAACTCGCACGAATGGCCGAGACCGGAACCTCGATCGCACATTGCCCGACGTCCCAGCAGTTTCTCGGCTCAGGCACCATGCCGTGGAAGCGAACCGTTGCGTCAGGGGTCAACATCGCGATCGGATCGGACTTCGGCGGCGGCGACGAGTGCCTGCTCACCCGAGTCCTCGGCGACGCCTTCAAGGTTCATATCTCCGAAGCCGGCGACGACGGAGTGTCGATGCACCCCGCCGAACTGCTGTTCACCGGAACACTCGCCGGTGCTCGCGCGCTGGACATGGAGAACCGGATCGGTAACTTCGACGAGGGCAAAGAGGCCGACTTCCTGGTGATCGATCCCTCCGGGTGGCCGCCGCTCGCCGGGCTCGTCAACCACGGAACGCGTTCGGATGATCCGATACTCGCCCGCGACCAGACGCTCTTCGGCCTCCTGATGGCGATGCGCGAGCCCGCGATTGCGCACGTATACGTGCAAGGGCGCCGGGTGTCGGGCTGACGTGTCCGCAACCGCCATCACCGGGTATCACCGAACGAGTTCGGGATTCCGGGCGTGGGTCGAGCGTGCGGCCGAGACCGCCGGTCGATTCGACGGCTACCTGAGCTGTGGCATCAGTGATCAACCGGAACCGGTGTCGCACGGCATGTCTGTCACATTCGACAGTGCCGACGATCTTCACCGTTGGCTGGAGTCGAGTGATCGCCGCGATCTCGAAAGAGCTGCTGCGGCAACGGGAATTCTGGCACAGACGAGTGATCTGGTCCTCGTCGACGGAGTTCTGCCGCCGCCCGGTATCGGCGTGTACGACCACGTCGTCGTCGTGGGCAAGGAGAACGAGTTTCTGCGAACGCAACGCCACCTCATCGATCTCAGTTCGCGATTCTCCGGCTACGAGTCGGTGATGTTGTTGCGGTCGGTCACCGACTCCACCCAGTGGAAGTCCGTCCTTCGGTTCCGGACCGAGCAGCAATTGGCGGAGTGGATGGCGTCGCCCGAAAGGGCCGCGGCACTGCCGAAACTGCGAGCCGAGTTGGCCGAGGACTTCACCGAGACCACGCGGTCGACACCGTTCGGCACGATTCTGCGCACGGAGAACGGGCAGACCCGTGCGACGCCGAATTGGAAAACGGCGATGATCATCCTGCTCGTTCTCTATCCGACAGTGATGACGCTGTCACGATTTCTCGGTCCGCTGCTCGACGGAATCGGAGCGCCGCCGTGGCTGTCGATGTGGTTGAGCCAGATAGTCAGCGTCGGCGCCATGACGTGGTTCCTGATGCCGACGGTCACCAGGTGGTTCCGCCACTGGCTCGACCCGGTCGACGGCGCCGTTCCCCGCACCAACTGGCGCGGTGTCGCAGCGGTAATTGCGGTGTACGTCGTGACTCTGACGCTCTTCGCCTCCGTGAAGTGGCTGCAGTTCTGGGACTACTTCGACTGAATCCGGCCTCGGCGGAAGTAGTTGAGCGGTCCGAAGAAGTTGACGAAGATGATCGCCGCCCACTTCTTCTTACTGCCGTTGACCGTATTGGCAGGGCGTCGCGCCAGGTCGGTCCACGCTGCGATCGCCAACAGGGACTGAATCGTTGCGAGCAGGGAGACGACGCGGCGCTGCGCGGGTGACAGCTCACTCCAGGATTTCTTTTTTGTGAGGTTCATGAACTCCACTGTGCCCTCGAACGTCCAATCGGTGTCGAGATCTGGTTGTTATCGGTGCCCCGAGTTCCTCATATCAGTGTGAATAGCGTCACCATGATGACCGATAGGTACGGTCCCGCGCCCCGTCGGGGCGGTCGTTTTCAGCGTAAAGATCTCGCTAACTGAAGTTTGGGCTGAAAATTTGCGCACATCCTCGGGATGCAATGTGTCCGAGAGGGGGAGATTCGGCACCGATTTGCAAGTAAGAGACGTTGAGGGCGAATCTCTCAGGGCGGGGAAGTCGAGCGTTCCGAACTTGCAACCACGGTACAGCTGTGATGCTGCGCGATAACTGTTCTCGGGAACCATGTTCGAATCTTGTCAGGAATGCGCCATATGTCGACAAATTGTTCACCCTGACTGGTTGTTACCTGTGGATATGAGGTCAGTTGAGCGGGCGTGAAATGTAACGTCCCGGACACATTTGGTGTCGTAAAAGTAACGGAAGGGCTCTAGTGTTAGCCCCGGCAGCCAGCCAGTGGCCCGCCATCACGGACAGTTCATCACTGACAGGAGCAACATCAATGCCTACTATCGGTTTCGGCGACATCTCAGACTTCCTCGGCGCTTTCGCTGACCTCTTCGGATTCCTCGACTTCATCTCCGGAAGCGTTGAAGGCCTGTCGGCAGAGTAAGTCCCGCAGAGCAAGAAGTGCCCCCGAGCCTGTGGCTCGGGGGCACTTCTCTGTTTCGTCGAGCTGTGTGGTGGAGCGGGCGCTGAGCCCATTTGTCGCAAATGTGGCTCATGTTGGCCAAGTGCATGGCGGGGATGATGTGACTGTGGTGGAATGCGAGCGAAAGAAGATAGCTTGCCTGCCCGCCACTTCCAGCGGGACACGCCGATGATCGGAGCTTTGTGCACGTCTCGCGAAGAAACCTCTTCAAGTACGCAGCTGCTGGATCGGCAGCTGCCGGACTCGCTGCATTGAGCGGTACGACGTCGGTGGCCAATGCCGGTTCACTAGGGACCCTGCTCGATTACGCCGCCGGTGTGCCGTCGGCTCAGGCAATCAAGGCCGCCGGGTATGCAGGCGCCATTCGATATGTCTCGGACAGGCGCCCGGGAGCCGATTGGATGGTCGGCAAGCCCGTACTGGCGCGGGAAACCGACGCGTTGACGGCGGCCGGACTCCAAGTCGTTTCCTGCTATCAATTCGGCAAGGGCGGAACGGCGGACTGGCGCGGGGCTCGCGAGGCAGGCAAGCGTCATGCTTCCCGTGGCCTCGAACTACACGCTGCGGCCGGTGGGCCGTCCGGTCGGCCGATTTACGCGTCGATCGACGACAACCCGACCAGTACCGAAATCACCACCCTGATCGCGCCGTACCTCGAGGGGTGGGCCTCGGTCGTCGGCAACGGAGCACTCGGTATCTACGGAAATACTCGCGTGATCGACGCAATGATCAGCGCCGGCGTCGGAACCTGGTTCTGGCAGCACAACTGGGGGTCGCCCGCAGGATATGTGCACCCGAGGGCAAACCTGCACCAGTTCGAGATCGACAAGCGCAAGGTCGACGGCGTGGGCGTGGATCTGAACTCGATCCTCACTCGCGACTACGGCCAGTGGTCGTTGGCCGGTGCGGTCGGTCCGGTCCAGCCCGTCGGATCCTCGTTGCCGACAGGATCTATCGCACCATAGCGCCGAATTTGGCGAGCCAGGCCTTGGCGTCATCGGGGAGGGTGCCCGCCGCTTCGGCGGCGAGGCACCATGCTTTTGCCATCGACAGGAAGTTCATCGGGTTGTAGGCGTCTTCTTCGCGAGACCACAATCCGTTGCCGGCGTAATGCAGGATCGTGATGTTGGCGGCTCCGTGCTTGGATCCGTCGCCCGGATCCTCCATCGGGTTATCGATCTCGCACACGATCCATCCGCGCTGCTCGTCGACGACGAACCAGTTGGCCGGGAATTCGGTCATGCGGTGCCCCGGGAACTCTGTCATCGTGCGAGTGACCCACTTGCGTACAGCCTCTCGGCCATTGAGGGTGCCGAAAGCGTGTTCCACGTAGACGACGTCCTCGGTGAACATGTCCGCGAAGGCGTTCCAATCGCCGGAACGAGTGCACTCGACAACGGTGTTCTGGTACCCCGCGAAGGCGTCTTCGAGTTCGGTACGCGTCCAGGTCATGAAAGGCTCCTCGGGTAGTGGTCGCCTCAAATTAGAACACGTTGCAGAATTGATTGTCGGCGATTCGATGCAGACGAGTTCTGCGGTACCGTCGTTGACGGGTCGGGGACCCAATATGTGAGAGGGCAACGCGTGGATACCATCATCAGTTTCATCTACACACTTTTGTCGAAGTTGCAGACTGGCAGCATCGAAGGCTCTTCGGAGAAGTGAGTCCGCTGCCGGGTTGATTCCCTTACGTGACTTTCTGTTTGGGAATCAATCCGGCGAACACCATCGTCACAACGGCGGCTGCGATGGAAATCAGGAACGTGGCACGAAACGCCTCGAACGAGGGGATCACTGCGGTGCCGACGGTGATGGTCATTCCGGCCAGAACGACGCTCACGATCGCGGCAGACGTCGATGTGCCGATCGATCGCATCAAGGAGTTCAGTCCATTTGCGGCCGCAGATTCCGTGATGGGCACAGCGCCCATGATGAGGGCGGGCATCGCCGAGTACGCCAGTCCGACGCCTGCGCCGATGATCATTCCGGCAGCGGAGACCTGCCACACGCTCGAAACCGTGAAATACGCAAAGGTGTAACCCAATCCGATTATCAGCGCGCCAAGCATCAGCGTGATTCGCGGGCCTTGCCACGCCGAAATTCGAGCGGACACAGGTGAGAGTGCCATCATGACGAGTCCACCGGGAGCCAGCGCGAGTCCTGCTGCGACCATGGACAATCCGAGTCCGTAGCCGGTGGATGTCGGTGCCATGAGGAGTTGGGGGAGCGTCAAAGAGTGGCCGTACATGGCAAATCCGACGGCGATCGACGCGAAGTTGGTGAAGAGAACCTGCGGCCGGGCCGATACTCGGAGGTCCACTAGAGGTGCGTTGCGTCGAAGCTCCCACCATCCCCAAACCAGGAAGCTGAGGGCGGATACGCCCAAGAGCCCGAGCGTTTTTGCGTCGCCCCATCCCCAAGTCCCGCCTTTGGTGATGGGCAGCAGCAGAGTGATCAGGCCGACTGTGAGGCCGAGGGCTCCGACGAAGTCGAAACGGCCCGGGCGTCGTACCGTTGATTCGGGAATGACGAACGCAACAAGTGCGACGCAGATCAATCCGAGTGCCGCCGCAGTGACGAAGAGGAAGTGCCAGTTGGCATGCTGAGCGATCACCGCGGCGATGGGCAATCCGATCGCACCACCGACGCCGAGGGTGGCGCTCATGACCGCCATTGCCCCGGCTACCTTTTTCGGCGGCAGTACATCGCGAATGATGGCTATGCCCAATGGAATCGCCCCGATAGATGCTCCTTGAAGTGCACGTCCGATAATGAGCACCACGAGTGAAGGTGCGATCGCGCAGATGGCCGAGCCCAGAACGACCAATCCGAGGCTGACGAGCAGCATTCGCTTCTTGCCGAACATGTCGCCGAGCCGCCCGCTGATCGGCGTGATCACCGCGGCAGCGAGGAGTGTGGCGGTGACCGCCCACGAGGTGTCGGTGGGGGTGGAATTCAGTAGGTGAGGCAACTGCGGGATGATCGGGACTACCAGTGTCTGCATCAGCGCGACGACGATTCCGCACAGCCCGAGGACTGTGAGCACGGGACCCGAAGGTGCGTAGTTCGTGACCGTGGTTTTCTTGTCCGGGGATTTCTCGTCGACGTTCGACGAATCTGCGTGCACGGACATGCGGCTCCCGCCATGGATTGTTCTGATTTGGTGCGTTCGCCCCAATGTGCACGCTACACATCGTGTGTATTCTGCACAATATGAGTATGGATCGAGAACCCGAACTGGTGAACATCGAGTACGAGTTGACCCTGCTCTCGCGTTACCACGCGCTGGCTCAAAGAGCCGAACTTCTTCTGGACCGGTCCGCGTATCTGTTGCTCGGACGACTGGAATTGCAGCAGCCCATGAGCCTCAAGGAACTCTCTTGTGCTTTCTCGCTCGACATTTCGACCATCAACCGGCAGATCGGCGCTCTGAGGCGGCAGGGTCTGGTGGAGCGGGTGGAGGATCCGGACGGTGGGCTGGCTCGAAAAGTTCGGCCGACGGCGCAGGGTCTGGCGAAACTCCGTGCAGACCGCGCACATTCGACAGCAGGAGTCGCAAAGGCGCTGCGTGAGTGGACGCCGGAGCAGCGCTTCGCGCTCGGTGACCTACTGCGGCAATTCAATACCTCGGTCGAGTCCTTGGAAGGCCGCGAATGGCCGCGACCGAATCAGGTCTGAGAGTGCGAGACGGACCGCAGTGATCGGTCCGGATCGCTCGAATCCGATTCCGGCGCAATGACAACAAGTTTCGGATGTTCCTCGGGGGCGGTGTGATTTCCCCGCCAGGAAAGCAGTGACCAGCGTGAGAGACCGGACAGTGCCGACCCGAGGCTGGCGAACGAGCCCGAACTCAGCACCGATGCCGTAGACCCGATGCTCCCGATCGAAAGGAAAGAGCCGACGCTACCGATCGAGAGAATCGAGTACGCCGATCCGATCGAGAGAATGGACCCCTCGGATCGGATGGACAGTATCGATCGACTCGACTTGTGAGACCGTATCGACTGGTCGTCTGGGCTCGATGCCTTGTCTGGACGGCCATGCGTGATATCCACTCGTAGATGTCCCATCTATCGGGTCTATCAGGGTGATCGGAGATGCAAAAGGGACCCGCCGGAATTCGGCGGGTCCCTTTCATAAGACTTCGATCAAGCGACCGCGAACATACCCACGGTCGGGAGGAAGCTGCAGGTGATGCGATCTGCGCCTTCCGGCTGGGTGGTCAGCGAACCGCTGATCACCGAGAGGACGCGTCCCGGACCCGTATCGGCAATAGCCGACAAGGTGGCGGGACCATCCGGGTTGATGCGCGACGCGTTGGTCAGGTTCTGGGTGGCGCTGCGCTGGTTGTCGATGTTGACCCACGTCACGGTCATCGGCACCGGCTGGTCGTCGACGGCGGGAGCCGTACCGAGAGCGGTGAAGACGAACCCGGCCTGACCGGCAGCGGGGCCGGGAGGGGGCAGGTGAGCCGGGCCCGGAACAGCAAGCGCGGTTCCGACCGAATCGGCGGTGGCCGAGATGCAGCCCTTGCCAAGCGTCGGGTAGAGGAACTGCGCGATGACGGGGGCGTTCTCGTTCGGGATTTCCGGTCCGCCGCCGCCGCTGCCGTCGAGGAAGGTGATGACCTTCTCGAGGGTGGCTTTGATCTCGGGCGGAATGCCGGGAGAGTTCAGGATCGCGCGAGCTTGGTCGAGCAACGCTTGCTGCGGGCCGCCGGCGACGTCAGCCGGACCTGCAGCGGCGCCGATGATGGCGGGCGCAAACGATGCGAGGAACTCGATCGGCACACTTTCGGGTGCGGGCGGTGCTGCCGGATCGGCCATTGCCTGTGCCGGCAATGCCAGTCCTGCTACTGCGGCAATAGCGACGGCGGTGAACGCCTTTCGCATACCTCGGGTTCGAAGCACTGTTTCCCCATCCTTAGTCATACCGCGCGGGCGCCTAGGCGAGCTCCGCGTTTGACGGCTCGAGGGGTCACTCTATGTACAGAGCCCCCGGGTTGTACAGCTGTTCAGTTGCTGAGCAGCTACGCACCGGGGGGAGTCTATGGCATGACCGGCCTCGATCGTGATTTACGGCGACCATACCTGTGACTGAAGTGATCTATGTGAAAGTTGATGCAACTGTTACGTCAGATTGCGAGGTTTGTTTACTCGGAGATCAGTCGAAACGGACCGAATCGTCGACGAGTACGTCAATTCGACGGGCAAGGTCGAAGTCCAGTTCCGTGAGACCGCCCGCCGAGTGTGTCGAAAGCGTGTACGTGACCTTTCGCCAGCGAACGTCGATGTCAGGATGATGATCTGCGGCCTCGGCGACAGCCGCGATGCGTTGAAGAAGCGCGATCGCATCCGGGAAAGTCGCGGAATCGACGGTACGAGTGATCGAGCCCGGCGACAGCTGCCAGGCCGGCAGTTCGTCGAGAGCGCTTTGGATCGCGGAGTCGGACAACAAAGTGGCCATACTCCATCATGGTGCGATGAGTGATGTGCCTGCAAGGGATCGCGAAGTTGTCGCCGGTGCGATCTTCCGTGGGGGAAGGCTGCTCCTCGCGCAGCGGACGAGTCCGCCGGCGTTGGCCGGTCGCTGGGAACTGCCGGGCGGGAAGGTCGAGGAGTTCGAAACGCCGCAGGCTGCGTTGGCCCGCGAGTTGCGCGAGGAGCTTGCGGTAGAGGTTCGATGCGGAACAAGAATCGGCGTCGACGTGCAACTGTCGGCCGGGTTGGTCCTGCGGGCGTACCGGGCGGAGTTGGTGTCCGGCGAACCGGTCGCGCTCGACCACGCTCAGTTGGCATGGGTCGATGCCGAAGAACTCTTGTCGATGGATCTGGTCGACAACGATCGAGCCTGGATCCCCGAATTGCTCGAGGAGTTGAGGGCGCTTACGCCGCGCGGGCCTTCTTGAGACCGGCTTTCAGTTCCTTCTTGGATGCGCCCTCGTTCTCGAGCTTCTTCATCCGCATGATGACGACGGGGCACTTGATGCACCGTGTCTTCTTCCGGCAGCACTTCTTTTTCGGCTTGAGCTTCGAGACCTTGCTTGCCTTGATTTTTCCCATGTGACGCTGCGGCTTTCCTGTTTCACTACGGCGGAGAGCCCGCTCTTGGAACGAGGTTAGCGTACCCTTAAATACCCTGTTTCTCCAGGTCGTAATCCTACTCGCTTCAGCGTGGTGCAGATCACTATTGGCTGGTGGGGGCGGTGATAGAGGCCGCACAATGCAGGAGTATCCGCTCGGAGCGAGTAGTATTTACTAGGCCGCGGTGCCTATTCAGGCGATTCGTGCCCTGATTCGGATCACACACTCGTGCAGCGGCCACCAGAAGAGCCGTGCGACTTGACTTTCGCGTGGCCGAATCAACTCAGCCAGGAGAGCCATCGCGTGACCACCACCAGCTTCCGTAACGTTGCCATCGTCGCACACGTCGACCACGGCAAGACCACCCTCGTCGACGCCATGCTTCGTCAGTCCGGCGCGTTCGAGGAGCGCGCCGAGCTGGTCGATCGCGTCATGGACTCCGGCGACCTAGAACGCGAGAAGGGCATCACGATCCTCGCGAAGAACACCTCGGTGCACAAGCGCAACGAGGATGGTTCGGTCACCGTCATCAACGTCATCGACACCCCGGGCCACGCCGATTTCGGTGGCGAGGTCGAGCGCGGTCTGTCCATGGTCGACGGCGTCGTCCTGCTCGTCGATGCGTCCGAGGGCCCGCTTCCGCAGACGCGTTTCGTGCTGCGTAAGGCACTTGCTGCCTCACTGCCTGTCATCTTGGTTGTCAACAAGACCGATCGTCCCGATGCTCGCATCGAAGAGGTTGTCTCCGAGGCTCAGGACTTGCTCCTGGACCTCGCGTCCGATCTCTCCGACGAGGCCGCCGAAGCTGCCGAGCTTGCGCTCGGGCTGCCAGTTCTCTACGCCTCCGGCCGCGAGGGCAAGGCTTCGACGGTGCAGCCCGAGAACGGTCAGGCTCCCGACGCCGAGGACCTCACCGCTCTGTTCCAGGTTCTGATGGAGTACGTCCCGGCCCCCAAGGGCACGGTCGACGCGCCGCTTCAGGCTCACGTCACCAACCTCGACGCGTCGGCATTCCTCGGTCGCCTCGCGCTGGTTCGCATCCACAACGGCGAGCTGCGCAAGGGCCAGACCGTGTCCTGGTGCCGCGAGGTCGACGGCGAGCCCGTCATCACCAAGACCAAGATCACCGAACTGCTCACCACCATCGGTGTCGAGCGTGTTCCCGCCGAGGTTGCGCTTGCCGGCGATATCTGCGCTGTTGCGGGTTTCCCGGACATCATGATCGGCGACACGCTCGCCGACCTCGACAACCCGGTTGCGCTGCCTCGCATCACTGTCGATCAGCCGGCTATCTCGGTCACGATCGGTACCAACACCTCACCGCTGGTCGGCCGCGTCAAGGGTCACAAGCTCACCTCGCGCATGGTCAAGGCTCGCCTGGACCAGGAGCTGGTCGGTAACGTCTCGCTCAAGGTCCTCGACATCGGACGTCCCGATGCCTGGGAGGTCCAGGGTCGTGGAGAGCTCGCGCTCGCCATCCTCGTCGAGCAGATGCGTCGCGAAGGCTTCGAACTGACCGTCGGAAAGCCGCAGGTGGTCACTCAGACTGTCGACGGTAAGATCCACGAGCCTTTCGAAGAGCTGACCATCGACAGCCCCGAGGAGTACCTCGGTGCCATCACTCAGCTTCTGGCCAACCGCAAGGGCAAGATGGTTCAGATGTCGAACCACGGTCAGGGCTGGGTTCGTATGGAGTTCATCGTTCCTTCGCGTGGTCTTATCGGCTTCCGTACGGAATTCCTCACGGATACCCGCGGAACCGGCATCGCCAACGCCGTCTTCGACGGGTACGGCCCCTGGGCCGGCGAGATTCGTGCACGCCACACCGGTTCTCTCGTGTCGGACCGTTCCGGCACAGTGACGCCGTTCGCCATGATCCAGCTGGCTGACCGCGGAACCTTCTTCGTCGAGCCCGGCGCAGACACCTACGAGGGTCACGTCGTCGGTATCAACCCCCGTCAGGAAGACCTCGACATCAACGTCACCCGCGAGAAGAAGCTGACCAACATGCGTCAGTCGTCCGCAGACGTGATGGAGACCCTCGCGAAGCCCATCAAGCTCGAGCTCGAAGCGGCCATGGAATTCTGCTCCGGCGACGAGTGCGTCGAGGTCACCCCCGAGGACGTCCGCGTCCGCAAGGTGCATCTCAATGCAACCGAGCGCGCTCGCGAGCGTTCGCGTAGCAAGTCTCGCGACAAGGCTGCTCTGTAGTCTTTCGTCGGTTACCACCTGACAGGCGGATGTGCCTTTCAGCCGAGTTTTCGGCGGAAAGGTACATTCGCCTTCATGGTTTCCGGGCGAAAGTTCTGCCCGGAAATCGAGTGCGAAGGGGCGACGCGGCCCCGTACGGAAGGAATTGTCTGTGGCCTCAGGACGTCGCTACCTGGCGTTGGCAGTGGCAGTGACGGCGTTGTCGCTGACTGCGTGTACGGCCGATCCGCCGCCTCCGGTCGAGAGCACCGAAACCGTCAAGCCCACACCGACTCCGGTCGTTCCGGCGATGAAGCAGGTCACTGTGGCGATCGACGAGGTAGGAGGCGGATTCAACCCGCACCTGCTCGCGGATCAGTCGCCGGTCAACTCCGCAGTCGGCAACCTCGTGTTGCCCAGTGCGTTTCGCCCGATCAATTCGCCGACGCAGCCTGGTGCGACGGAGTGGGCGATCGACGATTCTTTTCTCGTTTCGGCTGAAGTGACGTCAGAGTCTCCGTTCACTATTCGCTACCAACTGCGCAACGAAGCTCAATGGTCGGACGGCGCTCCCATTGCGGCAGAGGACTTTCGCTACCTCTGGCAGCAGATGATCTCGGTTCCCGGTGTGGTCAACCCCGCGGGCTATCAGATGATCGACGACGTGAACTCGTCCGGCGGTGGCAAGACGGTCAACGTCGTGATGCGTGCGCCGTATCCGGCGTGGCGAGAGTTGTTCACCGATATTCTTCCGTCCCACCTGATCAAGGACACTCCCGGCGGTTTCAGCACCGGTTTGAGTGAGGGGATTCCGGTGTCTGGAGCCCACTTTCACGTGCGCTCGGTCGACCGTGGTCGAGACGAAATCGTGCTGGAACGCAACGACCGATTCTGGGGCAAGCCCTCAGATCCGGATCAGATAGTTCTGCGACGCGGAGGAACGGCTTCGCAGTTGGCGGATGCACTGCGTACCGACGACGCTCAAGTGGCGCAAGTTCATTCGGGTAGTGCCACGGATATTCAGCTTTCTGCAATCCCGGGTGTCAGTACGGCATTCTCCTACGTTCCGCGCACTCTCGACATCAACGTCAATGGGCGCAGTAAGAACTTCGCGGACGTTCGGGTGCGTAAAGGTGTTCTGGGACTGCTCGATCCGGACCTGCTCGCCGTAGTGGCGGCCGGGAGTGAATCGGCGTCGGCCCCGGTGAAAGCTCAGATCCTCGCTCCGTCGGATCCGGGATATGCGCCAACCGCGCCGCCGAAACCGACCAGAGATCAGGCGCTGGGCGAGCTGACCGCAGCCGGCTACTTGACAGCACCGCCAACCGGAATCGTCACTGGCACTGGAACGGTCGGATCGATCGTCCGGGACGGCGCTCAGTTGACGCTGCTGATCGGCGCTCCCGAAAACGACGACATCGCGATCGCCGTGGCAAACACCGCTGCCGACGAATTGCGTGACGTGGGGATCCTGGCGACCGTCGAATCGGTGCCGCCGGAGGAGCTCTACGGCGAGGATCTGACCACAGGACGCGTCGACATGATCGTCGGTTGGAGCCGAGCAGGCGCTGACACCGCAACTTCACTGGCCTCCCGGTTCAGTTGCCCTACAGCGCCTTCCGCTCCTGCGACAGGTTCGGCGGTGCCCACACCCACGCCGTCGCAGTCTCCGGAGCCTGTTCGAACGACAAGCGTCGAGGCTCCGAGCAACCTGTCCGGGCTGTGTGATCCGGCGTTGCAAGGTCGGATCGACGAAGCGCTCAGTGGCATCGGGGATCTCGGGTCGTTGATCGCCGATGCGGAACCCAAGCTGTGGGATCTGGCGGCGGTTTTGCCGATCGTGCAGAGCCGAGCGCTGGTTGCAGTCGGGACCGGAGTCGAGGGCGTGGTCCTCGACGGGCCGGTGCAGGTGGGGATATTCGGAAACGCTACGGACTGGGTGAGGGTGGCAAAGTGACCGCGTCGGCAAAGCGACTTCTGTTGGTGCACGCACATCCGGACGACGAAACGATCACCACCGGTGGCACCATCGCGCGTTACGCGTCCGAAGGCGCCGACGTCACGGTCCTCACCTGCACCTTGGGGGAGGAAGGCGAAGTGATCGGTGACGCGTGGGCAGGGCTCGTGGCTGCCGAGGCCGATCAACTCGGGGGTTACCGGATCGCCGAATTGAGCGCTGCTTTGTCGGCTTTGGGCAGTGCCGCTCCTCGCTTCCTCGCCGGTGCCGGTCGGTATCGCGATTCCGGAATGATCGGCACACCTTCGGCCTCCAATCCCCGTGCCTTTGTCAATGCTCGACCCGACGAGGCAGTCGGCGCGGTGGTCGCCGTCATTCGTGAGATTCGGCCGCACGTCGTGATCACGTACGACCCCAACGGAGGCTACGGGCACCCGGATCACATCCAGGCACACGCGATCACGACAGCGGCCGTGGAAGCTGCAGCAACGACCGCATATCCCGGGGCCGGCGAGCCGTGGTCGACTCCGAAGTTCTACTGGACCGTGACCGAGCGCAGCGGACTCGAACGCGGCATCGCTGCGATTTCCGAGTTCCCGGAGAACTGGCGTCTGCCCGAGCCCGGTGAACTGCCGAGCGTCGAGGACGCAGACGTGACGACGGCAATCGATGTTCGAGGCGTCATCGATGCGAAGGCGAGGGCATTGAGCGCCCACGCCACTCAGGTGACGGTAGCCCCGAGTGGAGCCGAGTTCGCGTTGTCGAACAACGTGGTCCAACCGATCCTGACGGTCGAGCATTTCGTATTGGCCGCCGGCACGCTCGGTCCGGTGGGTGAGGACGGTCGCGAGCGCGATCTGTTCGGCGGGCTGCACAGCTGACCTGGGCGTCGGCTCACAGGCATTGCGATCGACGCCGTAGTGGTGTGTGATGCGTGTCACCGGATGGGTGGTCCTTTCGGTAACAGCAAAGCCTGGGGGCTGAAGAAATGTACAACTGGGACCTGCAGAACCAGATCGTCGCCTTCGTCGATTCGTTGCGTCCGATGGCCGGTTACTACCACGACATGTATTACGGATCGCTCTACGCATTTGCAGATCAGCAAAGTCATCTGCTGACGCTGCTCGGGTTCCCGCCGGTTCCCTGATCGACTTCGTGCTTTTCGGGCGCGAGCCGGGGTGCTTGTCGGGAGGGACCCCGCGCTCGCGCGTTGGCCGTCGATAGACCACTATCAAAACCATGATCACGGCCGAGAACAACACAGACGCTTCGACAGAAACGTCGCTGTCGTGGCTCGACCCCATCATCCTCGGTGTCCTGATTTTCGACGGGTTCTTATGCGCGGTGTTGTCCGTCCTGTTCTTGCCGACTCATCTCGGTACGACCGCATTTCCGATCAGCATTCTCGTGGCAGCGACCGCGAACCTCGTATTGGTGATCGCCGCCCGCACGGTTACGACGCCGGGTATGGCCGCATTGCCGCTCGCCGGTTGGATCGTCGGGTTCTTGGTGTGCATGGTCGGCGGTCCGGGCGGCGACGTGCTGGTGCTCTCGTCCCCTCTGACGTTCTTACTGCTGGTCGGCGCAATCGCTCCGGCCGCGGTTTTCCTCTTCAAAGTAGCGATCAACAGGCTTGCCGCCCTCAGTTCGCAATAGTTCTCGGCGCGCGCGTAGGAAAGTGACCCATCCATAAGGGACACTCAGCCTGTGGCTGAAGATGATCTGGCGGGCGCGACTATCGCCTTGACCGCAGAACGGCGTGTCGAAGAATTTGCGACGCTCCTCGAACGTCGAGGGGCGGAGATCGTGCGGACACCGGTGATCCATGTGCTGCCGTTGGTGGACGATCGAGACCTGCGCACTCAGACGTCCGCGTTGATTTCCGATCCACCGGAATTGGTCGTGATCAGCACCGGAATCGGCTTTCGGGGTTGGCTCGACGCCGTCGCGTCGTGGGGTTTGACCGACGAGTTCCTCGGAGCTCTGGCCCGCACGCGCATCATCGCCCGCGGCCCCAAGGCGACGGGCGCCATCCGGGGCGCCGGACTGCGCGAGGAATGGTCGCCTTCGGGTGAGTCGTCCGAGGAAGTTCTGGCGCACCTCGGAAGCGAGGGAGTGGCAGGCTTACGCGTCGCGGTCCAGTTGCACGGCACCATCACCGAATGGGAGCCGTTGACGGACCTGAGCGCCTCCCTCGCCGACATCGGCGCGGTTGTCACCCCGGTGTCGGTCTATCGGTGGATCCGGCCGCCGGATCAGTCGCCAGTCCGCGCGTTGGTCGCTGCAGTTCGTTCCGGTGCAATCGACGCGCTGACCTTCACCAGTGCCCCCGCGGTGTCCTCGATGCTCAGCACGGCAAAAGAGATGGGCGAGCTGGAGCGGTTCGTCGCAGCTATGCGCGGACCGGTACCGACCTACTGCGTCGGACCGGTGACGGCCGCCCCGCTGGAACTCCTCGGTGTTCCGACCATCCAGCCGGAGCGATCGCGTCTCGGTTCGCTGGCGAGGCTCATCATCGACGACCTGCCCAAACGTCGCCACCGCCCGGAGTGACGGCTTCGATCAATGCCCACGCGTTCTCGGCGGGGAGATCGATCACCTCGTAGCTTCCGGTGCCTGCGGGCGTCGCGGCGATGACGGTTGCCACGCCTGCGCGTCGCTGGAAGAACGTCTCGCGCACTGTCCATCCGATGACACCTTCGGATTCGAGGCTGTGACGCTGGCGATCGAGCGAGCCGCTTCGGGTGATCAACCATCCCGGCAGGACTGCGTGGCCGAGGCCGTTGTATCGGTCGTAGGCGAGGGCAGCGCCAGCGATGGCGAGTACGGCGACCCCGAACCACGCGTAGATCGGTACATCCAGACCAGAAGCCGTGCACGCCACGCAGACCAGAAACGCCACAGTCGCGAGAAACAGTGCCCTGGTGTACCGGCGACGCCGCGCGGCTGGCCCGTGCGGGATCAGCGGGGCGGACGCCTGGCGTGAATCACCGATCACGGTAGCCATCACTCGCTCGGCTTCTCTGCGTGGTCCCTGCGGGAGCAGCAGCGAAGATTCCTTCTTCTCGGCGCTGACCCCGGTCATGATGGCGTCGAGCCGCGCGCCGCGGGCCAATCGCAGTAGAAGCGGTTCCTTGAGCGTCGTGCCGCGGAGGCGGGCGCGGTCGAGTGTGGTTTGCCGAGTTTTCAACAGGCCGTGACTGACATGCAGGATGCGGCCGTTGTCGGTGAGTTTCATGTTGCCGAACGCGATCAGGTACTGGACGCAGGCGAGTGCACTCGACAGCACCAGCAGCACGACGAGTGCGATGACGACCATCAGCGCGATGCCGAGGCTCTCGAGTGAGTCGAAGCTGTCGCTTACTGCCGACGATTTCGCGACGGCAGTGCCGATGCCGTATTGGAACGAGATGCCGATGATCGCTGCGATGATGGCGATTCCGGTGAACGAAAAGGGAGCGTAGCGAACCCAACTGGGCTCCCAGTGACCGATCTCGGTGTCGACCGGTTCGGCGCTGTTCTCGACCGGTGTGCCCGGGGTTTCCAGTCGCCGTGCCTGTTGCGCGCCGGCCAACAGTGCGGCACGTAGGTCCGGAACCAGGGCAGTCGAGAGGGCATTGAGTTCGAACTTGTTCGAATCGTGGCCGATCCCGGCGCGCTGGCCGGTCCCGATGCGCACGATCGACAGCCCGAGCAGTCGGTGCATGACCCCGGCCTCGACGTCGACGGATCGGATGCGGCTACGCGGGACGGAGAGCAGCTTTTTCTGGAATACCCCGGTGCGCAGTTGTACGTGAACGGGCCCGATTCGGTACGTGGTGGTGAAGTACCGCAACAGACCGAAGACGACGAGCAGAGTGACGACGCCGAGTCCCCACCAGTGGTTTCCGGATTGGCTGCCGAGAACTACGGAGACGAGCAGGACCGGGAGCAGTTTGACGACTTCGTTGACGGGGTGGACCAGAAGCATGCGGCGGTCGAGGCGGAGCCATGGCTGTTCCTCCTCGGCTGCCTCGGCAGCTGCCGTTTCCGCCTCGACCGGGATTTCGATCGCGGTCGGGTCGCCCAACTGCTTCTCGTTCACGTTGCGTCTCCCACGTTGGTGCCCGCGATCTCCGTCAGTTGGGCCACTGTGCGGTCGGCGATTTCCTGGTCGAGCGCGGAGATCTTCACAGCCCCGGCCGACGACGCCGTAGTGACGGTCACGGTTGCCAGACCCAACATGCGGTCGATCGGTCCGCGTTCGGTGTCCACGGTCTGCACGCGCGATATCGGTGCGATCCGTCGTTCCTGGGTGAACCACCCCGTGCGTGTGTACACCGCAGTGTCACTGATTTCCCATCTGTGTACGCGATACCGCCACGCCGGAACCATCAGAATGTAGGTGGCCGCGAACAGGACGGTGACTGCGAAGACCAGGCCCACCACCCAGGACGGGATTCCGGGTATCAAGACGGCACAGACGATTTCGGCGACGATGACGGGTACCCAGAACAGCGAGGCAGTGATTGCCCACAGCCTCGGGGCTTTGGCGCTGGGTCGCCATAACGGGTCGGCCATGGTCAGCGGTTGCGGGGCAGTCATGGGCACTACTTTGGTCGAGTGAGGGGCGATCTGTCGACATCGGCCCTATCGTGGAGTGTGGCGACTGCGAAGGGAGCACGTGATGACCGAACAAGATGCGACATTCGACCCGGAGGCTCCGGAATCAGATGCGCTCGAACAATCGACACCCGTAGATCCGAACGCCCCCGAAGAACCCGATCTGACCGACATTCCACTCGACGCGCCAGTGGCTGACGTGGTGGATCAACGAGTCGAGGTCGCGGTCGACGACGACTACCGGCCGTCGTGATCGAGGCCGTGTCGGGGCGGTAAGGCCTCCTACTTCTGGCACCGGGTGGCACTAGTCGTCCCACATGGCGCATGATCGCTAGGTGAACCGAACTGGTGATGACTCCGGCAAACCCACCATGCTTCCGATGCCAGGTATTTCCGCGTCCGCCTCGTCCAGTCCGTCGCCCGGCCCGTCAGCGTCGGCGATGCGGCGAGTTCTCCGTCGCGCACGCGATGGAGCGACCTTAAACGTCGACGAGGCGGCAACGCTGCTGCAGGCGCGGGGAACCGATCTGACCGATCTGTGTTCCTCGGCAGCCAAGGTTCGCGATGCGGGTCTGCTGGCAGCGGGTCGGCCGAACACCGTGACGTATTCGCGGAAGGTTTTCATTCCGCTGACCCGTCTGTGCCAGGACAAGTGCCACTACTGCACGTTCGTCACGGTGCCCGGGAAACTGCGTGCCGCTGGGCACGGCATGTTCCTGGAGCCGGACGAGGTTTTGGACATCGCTCGGGCAGGCGCCGAATTGGGCTGCAAGGAAGCGTTGTTCACGCTGGGTGATCGCCCCGAGGCTCGCTGGCCGGAAGCAAAGCAGTGGCTGGACGAACGCGGCTACGACTCCACCCTCGACTACGTGCGGGCGATGTCGATCCGGGTACTCGAGGAGACCGGACTGCTCCCGCACCTCAATCCCGGTGTGATGAGCTGGCAGGAACTCTCGCGGCTCAAGCCCGTTGCTCCGTCGATGGGCATGATGCTCGAGACGACCGCAACCCGCCTGTTCACCGACAAGGGCGAATGCCACTACGGCAGCCCGGACAAGGACCCGGCGGTTCGGCTACGCACCCTGACCGACGCAGGCCGACTGAACATCCCGTTCACCACGGGAATTCTTGTGGGCATCGGGGAGAACTTCCTCGAGCGTGCCGAATCGATCATGGCGATACGCAAGTCGCAGAAGGCGTTCGGGCACATCCAGGAAGTGATCATCCAGAACTTCCTGGCCAAACCTGATACCGCGATGCGCGATACCCCTGATGCAGGACTCGACGAGTTTCTCGCGGCCATCGCCGTCGCACGCCTGCTGCTCGGGCCGACGATGCGGATTCAGAGTCCGCCGAATCTCGTCTCGAACAGCGAGTGCCTCGCGCTGCTCGGCGCCGGTGTGGACGACTGGGGCGGGGTATCACCGTTGACCCCCGATCACGTCAACCCGGAGCGTCCGTGGCCGAATCTCGAGACCTTGGCGGAGATCAGCACCGAAGGCGGCTTCACCCTGACCGAACGGACTGCGGCTCAGCCGGCATATGTCCTGGCCGGGGCTCCGTGGATCGATCCGCGCATTGCGGGCCACGTGCAGGCACTGGCGGACCCCAAAACCGGCCTCGCCCGGCCCGACACCAAGCCTGTGGGTCGACCGTGGCAGGAACCGGACGAGTCGTGGGAATCGAGCGGACGCGTCGATCTCAATACCGAGATCGACACGGACGGGCGCAACACCGAGACCCGCAGTGACCTGGGCAGTGCATTCGGCGACTGGGAGACCGTGCGCGAACAGGTCCTCGAGCTGAGTGCTCCGATTCGCGTCGACACCGATCTGCTGGCTGCGCTGCGCAGTGCCGAACGCGACCCGGCCGGATGCTCCGACGACGAGTACCTGGCCCTTGCCACGGCGGAGGGGCCGGGCCTGGAAGCTGTTGTGGCACTGGCGGATGCGCTACGCAAGGATGCCGTCGGCGAGGACGTCACCTACGTGGTGAACCGAAACATCAACTTCACCAACATTTGCTACACGGGCTGCCGGTTCTGTGCATTCGCGCAGCGCAAGGGCGACGCCGACGCGTTCACGCTGTCGGCAGAGCAGGTCGCCGACCGTGCGTGGGAAGCGCACGTCGCCGGCGCGACCGAGGTGTGCATGCAGGGCGGTATCGATCCGGAACTTCCCGTCACCGGTTACGCCGACCTGGTCCGGGCCGTCAAGAAGCGCGTGCCGTCGATGCACGTCCACGCGTTCTCGCCGATGGAGATCGTCAACGGTGCATCGCGCAGCGGTGAAAGCATCAGGGATTGGCTGACCGCTCTGCGTGAGGCGGGCCTGGACACCATTCCCGGTACGGCAGCGGAGATCCTCGACGACGAGGTGCGCTGGATCCTCACCAAGGGCAAACTACCGACGGCGGAGTGGATCGAAGTGGTCACCACGGCCCACGAGGTGGGACTGCGGTCGAGTTCGACGATGATGTACGGGCATGTCGATCAGCCGCACCACTGGGTCGGGCACCTGAACGTTCTTCGCGGAATCCAGGACCGTACAGGAGGATTCACGGAGTTCGTGCTGCTGCCGTTCGTTCACCAGAGCGCGCCGCTGTACCTGGCGGGCGCTTCACGGCCAGGGCCGACCAACCGGGACAACCGCGCTGCGCATGCACTGGCACGCATCATGCTGCACGGTCGTATCCCCAACATCCAGACCAGCTGGGTCAAGCTCGGGATCACCGGAACGCAGATGATGCTCAACGGCGGAGCCAACGACCTCGGCGGAACGCTGATGGAGGAGACGATCTCGCGGATGGCAGGCTCCGAACACGGCTCCGAGAAGACCGTCGCAGAACTGCGCGCCATCGCCGAGGGAATCGGACGCCCGGCGCGCGAACGAACCACCACACATGCACGACGCGAAGGAGCGATTGCCTGATGGCCGATGTTCTGGGGGACCGCAAGGTCGTCGAGGTTCTCGATCGAGCGGTGTGGGGGATCAACCCGGTTCTCGATCTCGCCTACAGCGATCCGCTCGGTATCAAGCGTCGGACCTTCGAGCCGACCGATCCCGAGCGAAATGCCGCAGCGATGGTGTTGGACGCGGCGGCCTGGGTCCTCGACGTCGTCAAGTTCCCCGGGACGGCGGCGTGGTCGGTGATGACCGACGAGCAGCGCTCGAAGTGGTGGACGACCCGGTTGGGTGCACTCAACACCGTCGCCGTCGCGTTCCCCGGCATCTTCGGCGTCCTCCTCAATCGGCTGCCGATCCAGGACCTCTTGGCATTCGCGAATCAGGCCGTTGTGCTCGTTGCGGTTGCCCGTGAACACGGAGTGACGGAGCGGGATCAGCAGGTGGACCTCCTGGCGTCGGTGCTGTGCCGGCGTGAGACCAAGTCCCGAGATCTGCTCGCCGGTGAGGATTTCGCCGAAAAGTCGGTCAGCGGTGCCGACGAGACCTGGCGCCCGTTCGCGCTCATCGGCACCTTGTGGCGCACGTCCAAGACTTTTCGTGCCATCACGGACGAGCTGCACAAGCGGCCGTCGCGGACAAAACCGTACGAGATTTTCGGCAAGATTCCGGTGGTCGGCGTCGTGGCGGATTATCTCGGTGAGCGCGGCGCTTTGGTCCGCGCGGCTGCCGCGGGGGAGAAGTGGATCGCGATTCGGTCGAGGAACATCACCGCAGTAGGCTGAAATGTGTTACCCCCGCCTGCTCAGAGTCGGTTGGCAGGGGGATAATAGGCTGTTCCCGCGGTACGTGAGAGTCGTATCGGATTTTCGGCCCCTTGCAACTGCGTGTTGCGGCGGCGATGCACGACAGGAAGGCAGGGAGATCGGCAGTGACCTACACGATTGCTGAACCGTGTGTAGATGTGATGGACAAGGCGTGCATCGAAGAATGCCCTGTCGACTGCATCTACGAGGGTGGACGCATGCTTTACATCCACCCCGACGAGTGTGTCGACTGCGGCGCGTGTGAGCCTGTCTGTCCCGTCGAAGCCATCTTCTACGAAGACGACGTCCCGGACCAGTGGAACGCGTACATCAGCACCAACGTCGATTTCTTCGACGATCTCGGTTCGCCGGGTGGAGCGGCCAAGCTCGGCAAGGTCGACTACGACACGCCGTTCATCAAGGCGCTGCCTCCCATGGGTGAGGAATAGAGATCTTGTCTCGTACTCCGGTGGCCGCTGGGCTTCCTGATTTTCCGTGGGATTCGCTCGCCGACGTCACGGCGAAGGCGCACTCTCATCCCGACGGCATCGTGAACCTGTCCGTGGGAACGCCGGTTGATCCCGTTGATCCGGTGATCCAGGAGGCTTTGTCTTCTGTTGCCGAGATACCCGGATATCCGACGACGCACGGCACGCTCGCACTTCGCGAGGCCGTAGCGGAGTCACTCGATCGCCGTTACAACATTCCCGACGTCGATCCGGCAGCGGTCCTGCCGGCCATCGGTACCAAGGAAATGATCGCGTGGCTGCCGACATTGCTCGGTCTCGGAGCCGACGATCTGGTGGTCATTCCGGAGTTGGCATACCCGACGTACGAGGTTGCGGCGAAGCTGGCAGGCGCTCGCGTCCTGCGCGCCGACGGCTTGAACAAGCTCGGTCCCGAGTCGGCGGCGATGATCTTCGTGAACTCGCCGTCGAACCCCACCGGCAAAGTGCTCGGCCTCGAGCACTTGCAGAAGGTGGTGGCCTGGGCGCGCGAGCGCGGCGCGATCGTCGTCTCCGACGAGTGCTACCTCGGATTGACGTGGGAAGCGGATGCACTCTCCATTCTCGATCCCCGTGTCAACGACGGCGATCTGACCGGTTTGCTTGCGGTCCACTCGCTTTCGAAGACGTCCAATCTCGCGAGCTATCGCGCGGGGTTCGTCACCGGTGATCCGGCTTTGGTGTCGGAACTGCTCGAGGTGCGTAAGCACGCGGGCATGATCCTGCCGCTGCCGATCCAGGCGGCGATGACCGCAGCTTTGGGCGACGACCAACACGAGAACATCCAGCGCGAGCGGTACCGCGAGCGTCGCAGCGTGTTGATCGAAGCTGTTCGAGGCGCCGGATTCACCGTCGACAATTCCGAGGCGGGTCTGTACCTCTGGGCGACGCGCGGCGAGGAATGTCGAGCGACGGTCAGTTGGTTCGCCGATCGTGGGATCCTCGTTGCCCCCGGTGAGTTCTACGGTCCGAGCGGGGGCAAGCATGTGCGGATCGCGCTCACTGCAACAGACGAACGAATCTCCGCGGCAGCAAAGCGCCTCTCCGCCTGAACCGTGTGCTTTCCCGGGTGTCAGGTTCCCTGATGTCGGTATCGGTCCGATGTAAGGTCGCGCTGTGACCACCTCAGGGACCGGCGGCTTGGACGCGGTACTGATTTTTGCTGTCGTTGTCGCCTCGGTTGCACTGATGCTCGTGTGGTTGAAAAGTCGTCGAGTTTTCGGAGAATTCCCACTCTCGGCAGCTCTCCTCTGGCTGATGGTTGCAGTGCCGTCCATCCTGCAGGCGCTGATACCAGGACTACTCGAGATGTTTCGTCGTGATCCCGCATTGATTCGCGACGGTCAATGGTGGCGCATTCTGACCTCCGTGCTCGTCCAGGACGGAGGGGTCGCAGGAGCCGTCACCAATCTCGTGACGCTGGCCGTGGTTGCACCGCCTGCGTTTCGGCTCTGGGGCGCCGCACGTGGGTGGGCTCTGTTCCTGTTCGGTCAACTGTTGTTCGGTTTGCTCACCACCGCAGTCTTTCCGTCGACCGGCGCAGGTAACTCCGGTGCCACACTTGCTCTGGCAGCGGCGGCCGCGGGGATCGGTGTTCTGGTGCGCCCGCGAATGCCTGAGATTGTTCTGACGGCCGTGATTGTCGTCGGCGGCGCAACCCTGGTGACGGTTGACGATGCGCACGGATTCGCCGTTCTTTCCGGGGCGCTTTTGGGGGCGGCGCTGGTGACGCTGTTCCCTCCGCACTCGATAGACGCGCGTCGGGCGGGAGAAAGTTTGCGACCATCGGCCCTGTGAGATGCTGTCGTGGTGCTGCTGAGATCACTGAACCCCCTTGCTGTCGCCCGCGGTGACGACCTCGACGACGCCATGACGATCGGTGACACGGTTCTCTCGCGGAGTGCCATTCTCGGTGCCGCGACCTCGGTCGCGGAACGAGTGGCGCAGGCCGATCGGGTTGCCGTATTGGCAACTCCCACAGCAAAAACGATCCTCGCCGTCGTCGGGGCCTTGATTGCCGGTGTCACCGTTGTGCCGGTACCGCCGGACTCGGGGAAGGCTGAGCGGGAGCACATTCTGCGTGACTCCGGGGCCCAGGCGTGGCTCGGTGAAACGGACGACCACTGCGACACTCTGCCGGTAGTTCCCGTCCGGTTGCACGCTCGCTCGTGGCACAGCTATCCCGAACCGGCACCGCAGTCCACAGCATTCGTCCTGTACACGTCCGGAACCACTGGCCCACCGAAGGGCGTTCTGCTCAGTCGCTCGGCCATCGCAGCCGGGATCGACGCGCTCGCCGAGGCCTGGGACTGGACGTGGCGAGACACGCTCGTGCACGGGCTTCCGCTCTTCCACGTGCACGGACTGATCCTCGGAATCCTCGGCCCCCTCCGGATCGGCAGCCGGGTGATCCACACCGTCAAGCCGACGCCGGAAAACTACGCCCGGGCGAAAGGCTCCCTCTACTTCGGTGTTCCCACCGTCTGGTCGCGTATCGCCGAAAACGAAGAAGCTGCGCGCGCGTTGTCCGGTGCCCGACTTCTGGTTTCCGGTAGTGCGCCGCTTCCTGTGCCTGTCTTCGAAAAGCTACGGGACCGAACAGGATTGACGCCCATCGAGCGTTACGGCATGAGTGAGACGATGCTGACTTTGAGCACACGTTTCGACGGCGAGCGACGCCCAGGGTGGGTCGGCGTGCCGCTGCGCGGAGTCGAGACTCGTCTTCGTGACGAGAAGGGCAACGACGTGCCACACGACGGCGAGAGTATCGGCGGTCTACAGGTACGTGGGCCGATGCTTTTCGACGGCTACTTGAACCGTCCAGACGCAACCGCCGAGTCCTGGACGGAGGACGGCTACTTCAAGACCGGTGATGTCGCCGTCATCGACGAGGGTGGGTTCCACCGAATCGTCGGCCGCGAATCCATCGACTTGATCAAAACCGGTGGATTCAGAGTCGGCGCCGGCGAGATCGAGACCGCCATCCTCGGGCACCCTTCGGTGTCCGAAGTTGCGGTGATCGGTGTCCCCGACGCCGATCTGGGTCAGCGGATCATCGCCGTCGTAGTCCGTAAGCCCGGGAGCCCCGAGGTCACCGAAGCTGAATTGGTCGAGTTGGTCGGGGCTGAGTTGTCGGCGCACAAGCGTCCCCGTGAGGTTCGCTTCGCCGAGACTCTGCCGCGTAACGCGATGGGCAAGGTCCAGAAGCGCGAGCTCTTCTGAGCAGAGCGGTTTGCTGAAAAGTCGCTGTGACGCTTGAAGGTTCGTGACTTCGGTCGGACTGTCCCGGAATATGGGCTCGTCGGTTCTCCGACGATTCAGCGCTAGTTGGAATTTCTGTGTTCTTGGCTACACTACCGCCCGGTAGGGATAGCTCCAGTCGCACGCATGCCGTCGGTATGTCCTAGTGCGAGTGGCCTCGGAAGGGCAGATTTCATGGCGGGCGGACGGCATTCGAGTCCTGACAGCGGGCGATCGATCGGGTTCTACGCAGTGGGTGGGTTGGTTGCCGTCGCGGTAGTCGCTACCGGGGTGGTGGTCTTCAAGGCAACACAGTCCGATTCCTGCGAGAGCGTCGACGAGTACTCGCTGGCAGCAGATCCTGCGATCGCGCCTGCAGTCACGGAGATCCTCGCAGAATCGTCGCCGGAGCAGACAGGCTGTTCACGGATCACGGTCACCTCTGCGTTGCCAGGCGACGTAGCGGGAACCTTGGGCAAGGGCGTGGACGCACCGGACATGTGGATACCGGATTCGACAGCGTGGGTCGGCAAAGCTGCACTGACGGCCAAGGGACCGGTCGCTGCCGCCGGTGGTTCGATCGCCACCTCGCCTGTCGTCCTCGCCTCCGGCGGTGGCGAGCAGTTTGCCAGTTGGCTCACGGCGCTTCAGGTTCCCGATCTCGCGCTGGGCAATCCGTTGTTCACCGGGGTTGCGTCGGCGCCCATTCTCGGAGCCCTCGCGGAGACCGGGGCCACCTCCGAATCGGTTCGAGCGGCCCTGGTACCCCATGCCCAAGCAGAGAGCGTTCGTACCGAAGATCAGCCGGTAGGGCAGAAGATGCTCACCGAATTGGTCAGCTCCGGGAAGGTCGGTGTTTCGACCGAGCAGCAGGTAGTCGAGTTCACGAAAGCCGAGTCGAAGATTTCCGCGACAGTACCGGCGACTGGAACCATGATCATGGATTACCCCCTGGTGGTCAGTGCCTCGGCGCCGGATCGGCACTACGCGGCAGCGAAGAAGAGTGACGCCATCGCTGAGCTGTTGCACAGTGAATCTGCTCAGGAAGTGCTGACACGCAGCGGTTTCCGTACTTCCGGCGGTGGAGCTGTCGAAGGTGGAGTTGGTGACGTGACGGCCTTGACGGTCTCCGAACAGTCGGTGGCCGATCAAACGCTGGGCGCTTGGGCTCTGATGGCCAAGCCGATCCGGACACTCGTTGCGATCGACGTGTCTGCGTCGATGGACTACCCGGCAGCAGGCGGCAAGACGCGCATGCAGTTGACCACTGCTGCCGCTCTCGCCGGCAATCAGGTCTTCCCGGACAGTGTCGCTGCCGGTCTCTGGGCGTTCTCCCAAGGTATGAACGGAACCCAGGACTTTCAGGAATTAGTGCCGATCAGGCGCTACGACACCATCGTCGACGGCATGACTCAGCGAAAGTTGATGGCTGATCAGGCGAACCGTCTCACCGAACTCAAGCGTGGCGCCACCGGTTTGTATGACACGACTCTGGCCGCCTTCCGTAAGGTGCAGGAATCGTACGATCCGCGAGCGGTCAACAGCGTCATCATCTTGACCGACGGTGCCAACGAAGATCCCGACAGCATCAGCCGTGAACAGCTGCTCGATGTTCTTGCACGCGAGCAGGATCCGGCGCGTCCGGTCATCATCGTCACCATCGGCATCACCGATGACGCCGATGCGGCGGCACTCGCCGATATCTCCCGCGTGACGGGCGGTTCGACGTACATCGCTCGAGACCCCTCGGAGATTTCCGAGGTGTTTGTGAACGCACTGGCTCACCGAGGATCGTGAGCCACGCCGAGGACCTCAGGCCGCGTCGGGACCGGCCCAGGGCGTCGGAAGTGGCGGAGCCTCAGACGAATATCGGTGCCCGGTAGGTGTCGTCGTGGTGAAGGTGTGCCGGGTACCTGGTACAGGTTCGGCAGACCAGTCCGAGCCCTGTTTCGCGTAGTTGCATGCCGCGCACAACCCGGCACCGTTGGCTGCGCTGGTGAGGCCACCCCTCGAGTGATCGCGAATGTGGTCGCGGTGGCGAACCGGCGCGTCGCACCACGGAGTGCGGCAGCTTCGATCCCGGAGTTCGATCAATCGTGCCAACCCCTTCGGGAAGGTTCTCGCGGTGGATTCCATTGCGGTCAGTGCGCCCGTATCGGGGCGTGCGTAGAGCTTTCGAACCGTTGTCATGGTTTCGGAGTCCTCGCCGGACAAGGTGATCCATTCACGTGCGATGGCTGCTGGAACAGGTCCGTACCCGTGGACGTGGGCAGGGTCGGAACCGTCGCCGAGTAGCGACTGGTCGGAGACAATCAGATTCACCGTGACGGGTGTCGGTGTGGCGCGGCCGATTCCGGTGACCCGCTCCACCAGGAGATCAGCCATGATCTGAGCTCGCGTGCGCTCGTCCCCGCCGGCAAGTACGGAATCTGCATCGCGGCCGAGCGTGGCATATACGACGGTACCCGCGGCAGCGGGAAGTAGGACATTGAGCCAGCACATCGTGTCGGGCGCAGGCCGAGACGTCACACGTCTGTCTCGTACGGCTTTGCGTGCTCGTCTCGCAACACTGTCGGCGTCTATTTCGGCAGTGCGTGCGCGGATTCTTTCTGTCAGTTGGTGGGTGCCACATCCGTCCAAGATCGCAGCGTCGCAGCAGAACTCGCGATCCAATGCAGCGCGATCCTGGACTGTGAGACACGCAGTTTCACGCATGAGAATTGTCGCTTGATGCTCACTGATGGAGCCACGGACGAGTAGTCGAAGTGTGTGTGGCATCTCGTCGTTCAGTGCGCGGGCCAGGTTGAGATGCTGAGTTCCGAACCATGCCGACTCTCGCCGTGCGAGGGCAATCTGCGCGTTGATTCCACGGCCCTGGTACGAGCGCGGAACTCCCCGTTCGCCGCGGTCCTTGCGGGTTACCGTGTCGAGATCGGCAGCCAGCAATGCCTGGGCCCCAGCGCAACTGGCCTTCAGCTCTTCCAGTGCGCGTAGTAGATCCACGCGAGCTGCGTTGTCGATGGAACGATCCATGCTGACGAGTGACGCTCGGAATTGTCCGATCGTCTCTTCGGATATCGTCTGTTTGGAAATCGCCTGTTCAGATACTTTCGTCGTCACTTTTACCCCCCGGTAGTGTCGAACATGCATTCGATACTAGCGCCGACAGTGAACGCACGCAACGGCTTTCTCTGTTGGCGTCCGAAAGTTCCGACAGTTCGGTTTTCATGGTTGACTGGTCCTCATGATCGAGTTGAGGGGATTGACCAAGGTTTACGGACCGACGAAAGCGGTGGACGATTTGTCGTT